>JAFDZM010000065.1 GCA_018266915.1 Bacteroidota bacterium
TAACAAACCACTATAAACAAAAAAGTCGGAAGATTATTTCTTCCGACCATTCGTGTCTCGCGAGGCCCTTTACTTATTTTATCTTGGTATAGATAATATTCAGCTTAATCCGGTAAGGATAATTTGGGGAGTTCGAAGCAGGGGTACCCACCGCAACCAACCTTCCTGCCATTTGTGTAGTTGGAGCAATTTCAACCGTGGTTTTACTTACCGTGTCAATCGGCGCCAGGTAAGTTCCGTAATCCGTTACCTTCCCATTAATAAGATCCTGAACGTAACCGGTTATAACAAAATGGTAACTATTTATTGCCCGCGAATAATAACCGCCAAATGTAGCCGGGCTTATGTATCGGGGATCGTTCGGATTAGCATCCTGCAGCTCCACTATCTGATGCGCAATATCGTATCTGTACATGGTAAGCTTAGGCAATGGCCTGAATGGGATAGTCGATCCGGGACTTGGCGTTACAACCAATTCTGCTCTGTTAACCACAATTGGTCCCAAAGTAGAAGTCAGGCTTTTAAGGAATGGAAATTTGATTCTCACCTTTGTTCCGGCCATACCCTGAAGATAGATCTGGTCTCTTGAGCTGGTGCTATCTGCAAACTCTGTAGTAAGCGTATTGGATGACGTCTGCTTTATCTGGGAAACGTGAGTAGTAATTGGCAGCGTTACCATTGCAGTATCTATCGTGGTGCCATTTATTGTACGGTAGTATACGTTTAATGAGTCTGACGAACTAAACATGAAAGTTCCTCCTGCGCCGCTGGATCCTGTTTTGTCCATCGTAAGGTATAATCCTTTAACGTTATTCAGAAATACAGAATTAGAAGACAATTGTGCACTTGGAGCATAAAATAAGATTGCATTAACAAAATCCTTATCAATAGGTATCCTCAGCTGCGCCGGTACCTTTATAAGGGTGTCCGGTTGTCCGGTAATAATATTATACCTCTGGATACTGTCATGAGTTCGGGCAAAAAAGGTACGGGTACCCAGAATGGTGCCTTGTGTGGCCCAGCTATCCGTATTATAATAAGACACGCTTTTTATACGATTTGCCAATTGGTATACATTCACCTTGTATTTTGAAGTCAAGGAGTCGCCATAAAAACCATCGGCATAAGGCATAACCAAAACCGCTGAATCTATTGCAATCGTACCCGAAGGCAATGAATAGGTAGTTTGACCAGGCAGATTGAGCGCCAAAGCTACGTTTGTTTCTACCGTACCAAATACCGGGTCATTCAGGTAACCGAAAGGTATTTTGGTCAGCCCGGACGTGGCAATAGAATCCTTCGATAAAGGGTTACCTATATCGGGCATCGTATTAACGATTACCGTAGACGTATCTATCAGGGAGCCATTGAGTTGCGCAGATGAATCTGCTCCCAGCCCAATCGAATCCTTGTTCTTACAACTATTTAAAATAAAAAGACTTATCAACAGGGTCAATAAGTCTAATCGGAAAAATTTCATATATGATCTCAAAACTTATGCAACATGTACCAATTCTTCATTGGTAATTTCGTCGTAAAAATTGTAATAATTTTCGAAATCAGAAGTGGAATTAAATTCTAAAACCGATTTATTGCTGTTTTTAACATTATTTAACACTTCATCGTCAATATTTTCGCTGCCCAAAACTATTCCGTCAGAATAGTGAACGGCACCGGCATATAACGCTGAATTGGTACCTGGTTTGTAAACCTCGGTGTGCTCTTCAGTCATATCAGCCATAACCGCTTTGTGTGTAAAATCAGGATTCATCTGACCTGTAAAATCATTCTCATAAATAGAATAAACTACTTTTGAATTTTTAAAGGTTGGATCGTCCTTGTACGTAGTTTTTAAATAAGCCGGTACTAATGAGCTCATCCAACCGTGACAGTGGATGATATCAGGGGCCCAGCCTAATTTTTTTACTGTTTCCAATGCGCCTTTGCAAAAGAAAATTGTCCTCTCATCATTGTCAGCATAAAACTTCCCATCCTTATCAGCAAACACGTGTTTACGCTGAAAATATTCTTCGTTATCTAAAAAATATACCTGCATACGCGCTGCCGGGATAGATGCAACTTTGATGATCAAAGGATTATCATTATCGTTAATAATGATATTCATACCCGATAAACGTATCACTTCATGAAGCCTGTTCCTGCGCTCATTAATATTTCCGAAACGAGGCATCAGGATACGAATTTCGTAACCTTTTTCCTGCATAGCCTGCGGAAGCTGGCGGGTTATTTCAGAAATTTTAGAGAGTTCGAGGAAAGGTGACATTTCATGTGTGATGAACAGAAGCTTAGATTTACCCATCTCTAATCAGTATTAATATTATGTAAAGAAGTCAAAAAATTTGAGTCTGCAAATATAAGCATTATCTTATGAATTATCAATCTATTATGCAAGTAAGTTTTGGTTATTTTTAATCTATTACACAACTTTGCCCGATTTTTACTAAATCCCTGCCAATTGAAAATTTTCGACAACAAGCAAAATCTGTCCAATTACCTGAATGAATTGCGCAATAATGGCAAAAGCATAGGTTTTGTTCCAACCATGGGCGCTTTGCACCAGGGTCACCTCTCATTGCTGGCTCAATCACAACAACAAACTGACGTGTCTGTTTGCAGTATTTTTGTGAACCCAACGCAGTTTAACGACCCTAAGGACCTGGAAAAATACCCACGCCCGATTGAGTCGGACATTCAAAAACTGGAGCAGGCAGGATGCGATATACTATTCAATCCGGAAGTAAATGAGATGTATGCCGGGAATGAGCAATGGCATTTGGATTTGGACGAGTTGGAGGCTTTGCTGGAAGGCAAATTCCGTCCGGGACATTACCAGGGTGTAACGCAGGTGGTATTTAAATTATTCGACATAGTAAAGCCCGACATGGCATTTTTTGGTCAGAAAGATTACCAGCAAGTATTAGTAATACAAAAAATGATCGATCTGTTGCATCTGCCTGTTAAACTAGTGATGTGCCCTATCCTGCGTGAAACTGATGGGCTGGCTATGAGTTCCAGGAATATTCATCTGTCAGCTGATGACAGGAAGCATGCACTCGTTTTATCAAGAACGCTAAACTGGCTGAAACAGAATTTCGATCTCAGCCAAATTGCTTCCCTAACAAAGCAGTGTGAAGATTTTATCAAAGCTGAGCCCGGTGTACAATTGGAATATTTTGAAGTTGCAAATGGCAAGAATCTGCGCAACGCTGATCAGGGCAGCAAACAAATTGTTGCACTGGTTGCTGCTAAGGTAGGGAATACGAGATTGATAGATAATATGATTATTAGAGATTAAAGATCAGTTAATTAGAGATTAGGTAAATTGAGCTGAAGTCATCGCAATGCAACTAATCTCTAATCACTAAGCTCTAATTAACTAAAACACTAACTTTGCACCATGATTATAGAGGTATTAAAATCCAAGCTACACCGCGCTAAAGTAACTCAGGCTGAGCTGAATTATGTTGGGAGCATAACGATAGACGAGGATTTGATGGATGCGGCTAATATAATAGCCAACGAGAAGGTACAAATCGTAAATAATAATAACGGTGCCCGCTTTGAGACTTATGTTATAAAAGGTGAACGCGGGACCGGCACAATTTGCCTGAATGGCGCTACTGCGCGGCTTGCACAGGTGGGCGATATAGTGATCATCATGTCATATGCTTATATGGAAATAGATGAAGCTCGTAACTACAAGCCGATATTAGTATTTCCCGACGCGGATAATAAGCTGATAAAATAAGCTTTCTATTTTGATTTGGGTGCCGGATAGGCTGCCAGCCCCAATACCACATGTACACTGGCATCTGTTTTGGAAGACTTGCGTACTTTATAAACCATTCTCACCCGTATTTCCGGCTCTCGAACCAGTTCGTCGAGCATGTTTGAGTTATCAATATCCAGAACCACGTTATTACCCACATTGGCGCCGATATCGCTGCGTGATGCAACCATAACCTCATCCTGGCCATCATTGTCTGAAAGGTATATCCTTACTTCCGAAAGATTGCCGAGATTATAATCAGAAGGTTCGGTCGACATGAGTTTGGCGGAAACGATCCGCACCATTTTTACCCGGTTAGCATTATTTTTTCCAAAATTCTGATCGAAACTGGTGGCCGTACTAATAGCCGAAGCTGTGCTCCCGGGTTTTGACGATGCCGGCACCACAAGCGTTGAAGTATAAGGAAAAGACGATTTAACCGCAGACTGGTACACAGCACAGCCACCAAATATAATAACCACCCAGGCCAAAAATAGCAGTCGTTTATTCGTCAAATACATGGTGTTGGTTTATCGTAAAGCAATTTAATAAATTTTATTTTTAGTTACTATATTTATACCATTACAAGGCAACCATATTAAAGTTTTTTTATGCTAAAAATCACCAAATATTTACGATGCAAAAGACATTGAAACCCATCGAAATTCTGCGTTTAAAAGCTATTCACAAGGGTTAATTACTATTTTAAAATAATCGAAAAAAAATCCTTTACAAATTCTATCTTTGCATCCCGACACTGAAGCCGGGATTACCACTTTCAGTGCATAGTTTTCAAGTCCTTAGTTGACGGTCAGAAACAGACTTAAAGCACCGGACTCAACATTTTTACATTCAAAAAGACTATGCCCAAAGACACCTCCATAAAATCCGTTTTAATTATTGGTTCAGGCCCTATTATTATTGGCCAGGCGTGCGAATTTGATTACTCTGGTTCGCAAGCTGCCCTGTCTCTGAAAGAAGAAGGGATCACCGTTTCGATCATCAACAGCAATCCGGCTACTATCATGACGGATAAAGTAATTGCCGATCATGTTTACCTGTTGCCGCTTGATTGTGAGAGTATTGAAAAAATACTGATCGAACAAAAAATAGATGCTGTATTGCCTACCATGGGTGGCCAAACCGCACTTAACCTTTGTATACAAGCTGAGGAGCAAGGACTGTGGGAAAAATATGGCGTCCGCGTAATAGGTGTAGATACTGCTGCCATTGAAAAGACCGAAAACCGTGAGGCCTTCCGCCAGCTGATGGTAGATATTGGCGTAGGCGTGGCAAAATCAAAAATTGCCAATTCTTTCCTTGAAGGGAAAGAGGCTGCACAGGAGATAGGCTTCCCACTGGTTATCCGCCCAAGCTATACACTTGGTGGTAAGGGTGCTGGATTTGTACACAAAAAAGAAGAATTTGACCAGGCGCTGAGCCGCGGATTACAAGCTTCGCCAACTCATGAGGTTTTGGTGGAACAAGCTGTATTAGGCTGGAAAGAATATGAGCTTGAATTACTGCGTGATGGCAGGGATAACGTGATCATCATTTGCGCGATAGAAAACTTTGACCCCATGGGTATCCATACCGGCGACTCGATCACTGTGGCGCCTATGATGACGTTGAGCGACCGCTGCTACCAGGAGATGCGTAACCAGGCCATTAAAATGATGCGGGCTATCGGCAACTTTGCCGGCGGTTGTAATGTGCAATTTTCAGTAAACCCTGTTGATGAGGAAATCATTGCTATCGAGATCAACCCGCGTGTATCACGTTCATCAGCACTGGCATCAAAAGCAACAGGTTATCCTATCGCGAAGATCGCTGCTAAGCTGGCTATCGGTTATAATCTTGACGAAATAGAAAATCAAATCACCAAAACTACTTCGGCTTACTTTGAGCCGACACTTGATTATGTGATCGTTAAAGTACCGCGCTGGAACTTTGATAAGTTCAAAGGCGCTAATAAATACCTTGGCCTGCAGATGAAATCGGTAGGTGAAGTAATGGCTATAGGCCGAAGCTTTATAGAGGCATTACAGAAAGCTTGCCAGAGTTTGGAAATCGGTCGTGCAGGCTTAGGTGCCGACGGTCGCCAGAGCCGCAACCTTGACGAGATCATGGCCAGCCTGGAAAACCCAAGCTGGGACAGGTTATTCCATATCTATGATGCGTTAAGCCTGGGTGTGCCTATCGAATCGGTAAGAAAAGCTACCAAGATAGACCGCTGGTTCCTGAACCAGATACAAGAAATAGTGAACCTGGAAACTGAGTTGCGTCGTTACTCATTAAATAATGTTCCTGAAGAGTTCTTATTTAACCTTAAACAAAAAGGCTTCTCAGATGTGCAGATTGCACATGTATTAGGCAATGTAACCGAAGAAGATGTTTACCAACGCCGCAAATCTTTAGGTATGCGTCGTGTATACAAAATGGTGGATACCTGTGCCGCTGAGTTCCCTGCAAAAACACCTTATTACTACTCTACTTACGAGGGCGAGAACGAATCGAAAGTATCGGATAAGAAAAAGATCATCGTATTAGGATCGGGACCTAACCGTATAGGCCAGGGTATCGAGTTCGATTACAGCTGCGTGCACGGCTTACTAGCTGCCAAAGAAGCGGGCTATGAAGCTATCATGATCAACTGTAACCCTGAGACGGTATCTACAGACTTTAACATGGCCGATAAGCTTTACTTTGAGCCGGTATTCTGGGAGCATGTGCGCGAGATCATTGATCTGGAGAAACCTGAAGGCGTTATCGTTCAGCTTGGCGGCCAGACAGCATTAAAAATGGCTGAAAAACTACACGAGCATGGCATCAAGATCATCGGTACTTCATTCAATGACATGGATATCGCCGAAGACCGCGGCCGTTTCTCAGACTTGCTGAAAGACCTGGACATTCCATATCCAAAATACGGCGTTGCTGAAAATGCTGAAGAAGCTATCGAAGTAGCACACAAAGTTGGTTACCCTGTGCTGGTTCGCCCAAGCTACGTATTAGGCGGGCAAGGCATGAGCATCGTGATCAATGACGAGGACCTGGAAAAAGCGGTAGTAAGCCTGTTGCGCAACCTGCCGGGCAATCGCGTGCTGATCGACCATTTCCTTGACCGCGCTGAAGAAGCAGAGTCAGATTCAATACACGATGGTGAGGATGTACATATCATTGGTTTAATGGAACACATCGAGCCTGCCGGTATACACTCAGGAGACTCAAGCGCTGTATTGCCTCCGTTTAACCTGTCGGCTAACGTGATCAAACAAATGGAAGATCATACCGAAAAGATTGCCCGTGCTTTGAATGTTCGCGGTTTGCTGAATATCCAGTTTGCGATAAAAGATGAAAAGGTTTATGTGATCGAGGCTAACCCTCGTGCGTCACGTACAGTACCGTTCATCGCTAAAGCCTACGATGTTCCTTATATCAACATTGCAGCTAAAGTGATGTTGGGTGTAAATAAGCTGAAAGACTTTAAAATTGAGCGCAAACTGTCAGGATATGCTATCAAAGAACCTGTGTTCTCATTCGATAAATTCCCCGAGGTAAATAAAGAGCTTGGCCCTGAGATGAAATCAACCGGCGAAGCTATCCGCTTTATACCAAACCTGGAAGACCCATATTTCAGGCATCTGTATAAAGAGAAGTCGATGTATTTGAGCAAGTAAATTCAAAATTGGCATAGATAGTGCCCTACTAAGGGCACTATGGCTATGAACAAAGATATTTACACGCTTACTAACATCGGTCCTGATGATATAAGTATTATTCTGACAAAGGTCCAAAGGTCCTTTAATATCCGGTTGGATAATAAAGGTTTAAAAGACGTCGACTCATTTGGTAGTTTATGCGAGCTAATCGTTAACAAACTAACGGATGATCATACAGAAAACTGGTCTGCACAACACGCTTTTTATAAAGTGCGGAGCATTATATCAGCCATCTCAGGGGTTGGCAAATGCGACATAAAACCTCATACCAAGCTATCTTCCATTTTATCTGCTGATCAATGTCAGCGGGTTATCGCAACAATTGAGGATGAATTGGATATTAAACTCAATGCGTTGCAGCCAAAACAATGGATAATCGGTTTGTCAGTTTTCACCTTCGTTAGCTCTGTTATTGTGTGTTTTTATAACTTACCGATAGGTGCAACTGGCATGCTTTGCTCTGCCATTAGCTTGCTATTGATGGGGAATTTTGGGAAAGAAATTCATCTTAAAACTGCAGGAGACCTTGCAGCTAAAGTTTCCCGTGAAATTAATTTAAAAACAAAACGAAATAATTATATCAGCAATAAAATCCAGGTGGAGCAAAAATTAAAGGAATTGTTTGCAGGCAACCCTGACAGCGATCCACTTCCAGTAACCTGGAGGTCAAACTACTAACAAACACGATCACTACGCTAATTATTCCACCATTAATCCTGTTACTTCCATACTAAGCTTATCGGTAGTTTTATCACTGGCCTGCTTTTTTCCGGCAAGATGCTGCTGGTCGGTCAATGCGGCTTGCCTTTGTGCTATTCCTTCAACAACAACGGTCTTTCCCTTCAAATCTGCCGGTATAGTTACATCATATTTCGCGAAATGCGCCGCTATGGTTTTTCCGTTCCCTGCATCAATCGTAAACCATCCGCCTTTCTCCTTTACTACATTTAATACTTTACCCCTGATTGTCGTCTGCATACGCGACCTGGCTGCGATATAGGATTCCAGTTTATCAGCGTTTACAATCACTGCTCCGGGTTTGTTTCCGAATACTTTTCCATGCAGAGCTTTATCCTGTGCAAACAGAGAAAAAGAAAATAATGACAATACCAGTAATAAATAGATTGTTTTCATCGTAATGGCTATTGACTCTATAACAACCTGTTTTTTATAAAGGTTTTAACTATCGTGGGTTTGTTAATATATGTTAAATCAGTTTAGAAAGTAACTTTTTTGAATTACTATTGAAATCTGTTAAGACATTAGGCTGATTTAAACTAAGTTTGCAGAAAAATATGCAAATCGGAATCCATGTACAGTGAAGGGATTCTGATGAATTAAAAACAAAGATTATTAAATGAAAACACCCCTACTTGCTGTCATTCTGTTTATATCTGTTACTGTTTTAAATACGGGATGTAAAAAAAGTACTTCTGCCACCAATACCCCTCCGTCGCTTACTACTAATGATGTAATACTGGACGTAACCTCTACTACCGCACAAAGCGGGGGTACTATAACTTCCATAGGTTCATCGGCAGTTACAGAAAATGGTGTATGCTACAGCGCATCTAATGCAACCCCGACTATAAATGATATAAAAGTTACGGCACCTGTTATCAGCACATCTTACTCGTTTGCTGCTAACTTAACCGGCTTAACCCCAAGCACAACTTACCACATAAGGGCTTATGCAACCAACGCATACGGAACAAGCTATGGAAGCGTGGTTACATTTTCAACCAGTTCAAACGTATCGTCCGTATTAGGTACAGTCACTACATTTTCAGGTAGCGCCACATCTGGTTATAACGACGGGTTAGGGGGAGCAGCCTTATTTAGCAATCCGGGAGGGATAGCCTCTGATGCAAGTGGCAACATCTATGTTTGCGACGTGTTCAATAACCGTATCAGGAAGATTGCGCCTGACGGCACGGTAACAACCATAGCAGGAAACGGCACTGCCGGCAACAGCGATGGTCCGGCTTTAAGCGCTCAATTTTATGCACCGCAAGGGGTGGCTGTAGATGCTCAGGGAAATGTATTTGTTGCTGATTATGGCAATAACCTCATCCGCGAAATTGTGGCTGCAACGGATTCTGTTAAAACAATTGCCGGCAACGGTATACCAGGATATGTGGATGGTGCAGCAATTAAAACTTCCGAATTTTACGGACCGAGCGGAATAGCTGTTGACGCCAGTGGCAATCTGTTTATTGCCGACAAAAACAATAACATGATACGCAAGATAACCGCTGCAGGTGCAGTCAGCACAGTTGCAGGCACCAAAACACCGGGTTATGTAAACGGCACGGTAAACACAACTACCGGCGCGTATGCTTCATTCAGATATCCAAGCAGCCTGATTTTAGATTCGCAGGGCAATATTTATGTTGCTGACCTTGGGAATAGTGCTATCAGAAAGATCACTCCTGCGGCCGTGGTTACTACTATAGCAGGCGGTCCGGGTCAAACGTCTTTATTAGGCAGTCCAATAGCCTTAGCAACGGACGCATCAGGCAATTTCTTTATTGCCGATGAATCAGGACGAATTATTGAATTAACCTCATCGCTGATACTTTATGACCTGGCAGGCACAACAAATGTGGCTGGCTTTGCTAATGGATCGGGTACTGCTGCACAGTTTAATAATCCGCAAGGTATATGCGTTACTTCGTCAGGGATATACGTGGGCGATTCTAACAACAATATGATACGAAAAGTAGTAGTAGTTACTAATAACTGACATAAAACACTTGCCAAAAACAAAGCCCTGTATTGATATTCTGCAGGGCTTTGTTTTTATCCGAATAGCAAACTGAATACCTCTTCGATGCTGCCGACGGTTTTGATCTCAATTTTATAGCGGGAAAGGTCAATACGCTTTTTATCCTTTCCGCCTGAAGCCAGGTTATATTTCGATATAAATATTTGTTCAAAACCTAATTTTTGAGCTTCGGCTATACGTTGTTCAATACGGTTCACAGCCCTTACTTCTCCAGACAGACCTAATTCTCCCGCAAAGCAGGTTTTAAAAGGGATAGGCATATCCTCATGTGAGGAGATAATGGCTGCAGCAAGCCCAAGATCGATAGCAGGGTCTTCTACCCTTATACCGCCGGTAATATTGAGGAACACATCTTTTGCGCCCAATCTGAACCCGCAACGTTTTTCAAGGACAGCCAGCAGCATATTCATCCTGCGCGTATCAAAGCCAGTAGCTGTGCGCTGAGGCGTTCCATAAGCAGATGTGCTCACCAGGGCCTGTGTTTCGATCAGCATAGGCCGCATACCCTCCAGCGTAGCCGAAATAGTAACACCGCTCAATGGTTCATCCCGCTGTGAAAGCAATATTTCTGATGGGTTGGATACTTCTCTCAGCCCCTCGCCCATCATTTCATAGATACCTAATTCAGATGCCGAACCAAAACGGTTTTTCACTGCCCGTAAAATGCGGTAAACGTGGTGCCTGTCGCCTTCAAACTGCAAAACGGTGTCAACCATATGCTCCAATATTTTGGGGCCTGCAATCATGCCGTCTTTGGTGATATGGCCAATCAGGAATACTGGGGTAGATGATTCTTTGGCAAAACGCAGCAACTCTGCCGTGCATTCCCTCACCTGCGACACGCTGCCAGGCGTTGATTCTATATGTGAGGAATAAAGCGTTTGAATCGAATCGATCACCACCAAATCAGGTTCGAGTTGCTCGATCTGCTTAAATATGTTTTGAGTCGAAGTTTCCGTCAATATAAAACATCCGCTTCCGACCTCCGACTTCTGACTTCCGACTTCACTCAACCGTTCTGCTCTCATCTTGATCTGCCGCTCACTCTCCTCGCCCGACACATAGAGCACTTTCATTTGGGGCATATTTAAGGCCAGCTGCAGCATTAAGGTTGATTTTCCTATGCCAGGCTCCCCACCGATCAATACAAGCGATCCTGCAACAATTCCCCCGCCTAAAACACGATTAAATTCCTTATCGGGAGTGAGCGTGCGCTGCTCCTCATCAAAAGTAATCTCAGATACCTGTACTGGCTTGTTGGAGCGCTGTGTAGAGGTCGAATTACTTTTCCAGGTGGGAACGGCCACATTCGTCTTTTCGATAACCTCCTCAACAAAAGTGTTCCACTGCTGGCACGACGGGCATTTGCCCAGCCACTTCGGAGATTCAAAGCCACAGCTCTGGCAGAAATATGCAACTTTAGATTTAGCCATTGTTTTTAGATGTGCAGATCTTTTAGATGTGCAGATATGCAGATGTGCAAATGTGCGGATTTATTTTTGAATGCTAAAAATTTTAGGATTTTAACAAGTAAGTTATGATGGCATTTGTAATATTTTTATATTTACACAACGCAATTACATAAACCTAACCTCAATGAAAGAAGCATTGCTCATAGTAACTCTATTACTTAGCCTACAGGCGTGTGATCCAATCGAAAACCAAAGCCAGAAACAAGAGAATTATAGCAAATTTGATTTGTTTGTTAAACGTTTTCAACGACAAAACCCTGATATGGGTAAAAATGATATTTTGCGTAACGAAGGGAATCAAAAATTTAAGGATGAAGTATTACACTTTTTTAATGACAGTACCGGGGTATCTTATGTGCCGCTAAATGTTGTAAGTATTAATGAGTATAATGATGGTAAATATATTGTGCATATGCAAAATGACGACGATTATGAAAAAAACGATATTTCAGAATTCAGCCATATAGATTTTTTTGTTATTACAACCAAAACTGTTGCCAAGGCACTGTCCCAAAATAAAGTTGAAAGGTATCTAGTTAAATCATATAGGAATGTAAGATTTTTAGATGCTGCACAGCTTCATTCATTGACAACTGATCTTTTATGGTCTCCTGGTATCGACTTAAAAACTGATAATGACAACACTCGTGTTGATGGCAATGATTATGGCAATTATTTAGTCGAGGCTGATGAAATTAAACACATATAGACGTTAAGCTAAGTTCTAAAAACAAAAATGCAGATGCCCTATTAAAGACATCTGCACATCCGCATATCTGCACATCTAAAAATCTACAGTTTTATTTCTTCGTCCTTAGATGAGAAGAAGTGGAATTCGGTAATCTGGTAAGCCGGGTTGCTTTTTACTTTTATCCACTGGCCGTATTTGAAATACCATTTCCATTGACGGTTAACTAACCCTTTTTTGATATACGCCTCGAGGTAAGGGTGAACTGCGAGGGTAATGTTCTTTTCGTTCTGTTCAACCAGGATATAGTTGAAGTTGTTTTCGATATCATCCAGCAAAAGGATAGTCGGCCTGATCGTTCCTGTACCGTGACAGGTAGGGCATACTTCGCTGGTTACTATGTTCATCTCAGGGCGCACACGCTGACGGGTGATCTGCACCAAACCAAACTTACTTGGGGGTAAGATGGTATGCTTCGCCCTGTCATGCGACATCTCGTTCCGCAAAAAGTCAAACAGGTCCTTACGGTTGTTTGGCTTGTGCATATCTATAAAATCGATCACCACAATGCCGCCCATATCGCGTAAGCGCAATTGCCTTGCAATCTCACGTGCAGCCTCTTTATTCACCTGGAAGGCGTTTTCTTCCTGGTTCTCCTTATTGGCTGTACGGTTACCGCTGTTTACGTCGATCACGTGCAATGCTTCGGTATGTTCAATTACCAGGTAAGCACCGCCCGCAAGGTTCACCGTTTTTCCGAAAGCCCCTTTGATCTGTTTATCTACACCATAGTGTTCGAAAATAGGGTCCTTATGTTTATGCAAACGGACTATATTTTCCAACTCAGGTGATATCTGGTGTACATAACTGCGTATCTCTTCGTAAATGGAATTGTCATTTACATAGATATGCTGAAAATCAGGGTTAAGGATGTCGCGCAATAATGTCGAAGTACGATCTATCTCGCCTAAAGCCTTTTTTGAAGGCTCGATAGATGGCAAACGGGTAATAAATGTTTCCCATTTCGAGATCAGGTCGAGCAGGTCCTGCTGCATCTCAGTAACACCCTTACCTTCTGAAACGGTACGGATAATTACACCGAAGTGCTTTGGCTTAATGCTCTCGACAATTTTGCGGAGACGGTTGCGCTCGGTATTGCTCTTGATCTTTTTAGATATAGAGATGGCTTCTGAGAAGGGCACTAAAACCACATACCGGCCTGCTATTGACAGGTCGGAGCTGAGGCGTGGCCCTTTAGTTGATATCGGTTCTTTGGCAATTTGTACCGGGATGAGCTGATTTTTGGTTAATACTTCCGATATCTTACCGGACTTATTAATATCAACCTCCAGTTTAAAATTGTCCAGCAACTTCGACTGGTAGCCACCGCTGCGTACTTGCTTGGTCAGCTTCAGCAGGCTTTGCACCTGCGGACCAAGGTCCAGGTAATGCAAAAAAGCATCCTTCTCGTAGCCCACGTCAACAAATGCAGCATTTAAACCGGGCATGATCTTTTTGATCCGGCCCAAATAAATGTCACCAACAGTATAATTGTTAGTCGCCTGCTCTTTATGAAGTTCTACAAGTTGTTTATCCTGTAATAACGCAATGGTAGCCCCGTTCGGGGTTGAATCGATAATTAATTCTTTTATCAACTGCTACTCCATTTCTTAAAGCGGCATAAAAAAGCCGCTTATCATAAGAGGTAAAACAATAACTAAGTAATGTTAAAAGGTTGATTACGTTAGAATAAGCTGATTAGTTATCCAAAGCAATAACTTAATCAACAATTCACATAATCAACCAAAAACTTACTTTTTCTTATGTCTGTTTTTTCTTAAACGTTTTTTACGTTTGTGGGTAGCCATTTTGTGTCTTTTACGTTTTTTACCGCTTGGCATAATGATAATTTTTTAAATGAGCGTTTACTTAATTTTGTAATTCCTTAATATATTGGTCGATCTTCTGTATCACAACAGGTTCAGCAACCATCTTTTTGCATTTTTGATAAGCTGCAATTGCTTCCTTTTTCATACCCAATTGGCGGTAGCACTCGGCCAGGTAAAAGTTTGGCTCAAGTTCGTCCTTTTGGGCTATCATATTTTTAAACCTGGTAACCGCCTTCTCAAACTGTCCGGATTTCATCGCGAACATGCCGAGGTTCAGGTTTGCATTCCAGTTCTTGGGGTCTTGTTTAACCACATCCAGTAACAGCATAATACCCTGCATCGGCGAACCGCCGTTAGGGTCTGTAATGCCCAGACTTGTTTGGTTAACGTAAGCAATACCCAAACCTGTTTTTGCATCCAGGTCCTCTGGTTTCAGTTTAACCGCATTTTTATACGCATCAATCGCATTCTCAACAAAAGCCGGCTGCACCGCAGTGTCAGTGGTGGCTTTGTATGCATCATTGAAATGATTGCCTGCATTCATCCAGTTTTCAAAGGTATTCTCTTTTTGAGCTACCGCCTGATAATAGAATGCTGATGGTGCGGGTTGATTGTCATCGTCCCATTGTTTTGCCAGTTGCTTTTGCAGATTTAATTTGGCACCATCGGTACCTGCTGCTTTTAACTGGCTTTCCAGATCGTTTATTCTTGCAGCAAGCGCTGCGCCGATCGCTGTTTTAGCCGGGACGGATACATCTTCAACAGTTACTTTGGTAACCGATGCAGTCTGCGATCCTGAAACAACACCCGAGGTAGCTTTCGCCACCTTGGGTTTTATTAAACCTTTAACAGGCAAGGAATACAAATAACCGGAAATAGCCAAAACTATTAAAATAACGATTATCTGCTTCCCCTTCATGTTATAAAATTATTTTGCAGCCTTTGCTGTTTTGTTACCGGTTTTAACTTTCTCAACAAAAGTTTTAGCTGGTTTAAAGCTTGGTACAAAGTGCTCAGGGATAATTATAGCGGTATTTTTGGAAATGTTACGCGCTGTCTTTTTCGCTCTCTTTTTAACCACGAAGCTGCCGAAGCCTCTTACATACACATTCTCGCCACTAACCATTGAGGTTTTAACAACCTTGAAGAATGCCTCTACAGTTTCTTGAACGTCAACTTTCTCGATACCTGTTTTAGATGAGATCTCAGCTATAATTTCTGCCTTAGTCATATCAGATTTTCTTTATTTTAATATGTAAATACTTAACTGTTTTGGGGTTGCAAAAGTATTTGTTTCTAACCAAAGATTAAAATAATTGGCCGTTTTTTTTTCGTTAACCCATAATTAATACATAAACGTTACAAATCCCGCCTAATTGCATGCCTTTACAACTACATTTGAGGTGCATGAATTTATCTGACGAACTGATACAGTGGTATCTTAAAAATAAGCGCGACCTGCCCTGGCGCGGCACGACCAACGCCTACGTTATCTGGCTTTCAGAAATCATTTTACAACAAACACGGGTGGAACAAGGCATGCCCTATTTTCATTGTTTCCTGGAAAAGTATCCGGACATAAAAGCTTTTGCAGCCGCGGATGAGGATGAAATACTTAATCTATGGCAGGGGTTGGGTTATTATTCCCGTGGGAGGAACATGCTAAAGACCGCCCGGGAAATAGTTGCTGAATACGGAGGAGAATTTCCAACTGAATATGAGCAACTGATCCGCTTGAAAGGTATCGGTGAGTATACTGCTTCGGCTATTTCTTCCTTTTCGGCCAATCAGGCTAAAGCTGTTGTGGATGGAAACGTTTTCCGCGTTCTGGCGCGATATTTTGGAATTAGTGAGCCCATCAATAGTACCAGGGGTAAAAAGTTGTTCCAGGACGCCGCTAATGATATTCTGAACAAAGAAAACCCAGGCTTGCACAACCAGGCCATGATGGAATTTGGTGCAATGCTTTGCAAACCCAAAAATCCGGATTGCGCAATTTGCCCGGTTAGATCGGGTTGCTATGCAAACCATAACAACGTGATCACCGAACTGCCTCAAAAATTGAAAACAGTGAAGATCAGGGAGCGATTTTTAAACTATATCGTGGTTACGGATGGTGATACAATCCTGATGAATAAGCGGGATGAAAAAGATATATGGGCCAATATGTATGACTTCCCATTATTTGAAACCTCTCACAGGCTGACGGCCGAAGAAGTGCTGCAATTGCCGGAATTCAAAAGTCATTTTGGAGAAAATAACCTGATAATTGATACCTATCCAATAAAAAAGCATGTGTTAACCCATCAACATTTACATGCGCAGTTTATTCATATCAGCAACAAGCCAATTAAATTAGAACAAAAATGGTTTTACATAGACGTAAATATTTTAGAAAATATTGCTATGCCAAAAATCATTTTTATATTTATAAATAATTTATTTAATTTGTAAATAAAATTCTGTTTTAGTTTAAACTATGTCTGGTATTAACAAAGTAATTTTGATCGGCCACTTAGGCAAGGATCCCGAAATGCGCTATCTTGAAGGGGGCGTATCTGTAACAAGCTTCCCTTTGGCAACCTCAGAAACATTCAATAAGGATGGTCAGAAGATGGAGCAAACCGAATGGCACAACATTGTAATGTGGCGCGGTTTGGCCGATGTGGCCGGCAAATTTTTGCAAAAAGGCAAACTGGTATATATCGAAGGCAAATTAAGGACCCGATCTTTTGAAGATAAAGAAGGTATAAAAAAATATACTACTGAAGTGGTGGCCGAAAATTTTACCATGCTTGGCCGCAAAAGCGACTTTGAGGATAACGGCCCCCGTCAACAAGGTAAAAGCGCTCCTGACGATCTTCCTTTTTAAACCTAACACTTATAAAAAAACAAAGCCTCTTGATAGTTTATCAGAGGCTTTTGTCGTTTATCACCCACTAATGTCATTGCGAGGCGCAAGGCGGGTGGTGTGAGCCGTGCAACGAAGCAATCGCATGCTATACAGGGCGGACATGCATAGCGTGCGATTGCTTCTTCACCCCTCAGGCCGTTCATCGCAATGACATATTGAGCAAATGAATTCTATCTGCCTCCCGGCGGACAATGCTCCTTCAGATATTTTGTAAACAATGTACGCAGGTGCAAGCTGGTGCCTTCACCTTCAAATATGCCGTGCGAACGGTTCGGATAAGACATAAACTGGAACTGTCTGTTGTATTTGATCAACTCGTTGATCAGCAGTTCAGCATTACGATAGTGAACATTATCATCGCCGGTACCGTGGATATACAATAAGTTACCGCGCAGGTTCTTAGCGTAAGTAACAGGTGATCCTTTGATGAATGGCTCTCTGCCTGCTTCATCAGTCGGCACACCCATATAACGCTCCTGGTAGATGTTATCATATGATAACTGCCAGCCCACAGCCGCTACAGCAATGCCTGTTTTATAAATATCCGGGTATTGGAACAACAGGTTAAGGGTTGTTGAACCGCCACCGCTCCAACCATGCACCGCTATGCGGGTCGAATCTACAAAAGGCCATTTGATGATCTCTTTTGCGGCCATCGCCTGGTCGCGGATATTGATAATACCGATATTCTTGTAAATAGCTTTGCGCCACGCGGCTCCTTTTGGTGCCGGTGCGCCGCGTCCTTCAACCGACATATAGATATAACCATCATCGGCCATATTGCCTATGTATAAGCCGTTGTGACCAGCACCGTAAGAATCGACTACAGTTTGCCCGGCAGGCTCTGCGTATACAGTAAATACAACCGGGTATTTTTTATTTGGATCGAAATTGGTTGGCTTCACCATCCATCCGTCCATTACAATACCATCGGCAGTTTTTACTTTGAAAAACTCAGGTTTGTTTTTGGCATCCTTGTTCACCGCCAGTGTAGCTCCACTTATGTGCTTGTTATCAGGTAAAGTAATTGTTTCAGTTTGAGGCTGGGTATAGCTGTTCGAGAAATTATGAATAGCGATTTTTGCGCTTGGCGAAATATCGTAGGTGTGCGTACCAGGCAGGTCATTTGGTGTTAAACGCTCAGGCGCTTTGCTGGAGCCATTTAGTTTTACACGGAAAAGATATTTCTGAGTAGCATTATCAGGCGATGCAGTAAAATAAACATAGCCATGTTCCTCATCAATGCAATTCAATCTGATCATATCGTAATTGCCTTTGGTGATCAGCGTTTCTTTACCATCTTCTGATATTTTATAAATGTGACGCCAGCCATCTTTTTCGCTCACCCAGATAAACTCTTTGCCATTTTTCAGCCAGTCCCATCCAACGGGGTTACCTTCGTTCCAGCGGGCTTTACCATCAATCCAGGCTTTATCAGTTTCAGTATGGATCACATGAGCAGCTCCATCAGACACATTTCCTACAAATATTTTGCTCTCATTTTGAGCGCGGTTCAGTTGCTCTAAAATGATTTCGTTGGAGTTGGTTGTCCATTCCATACGCGGGATATAGTGCTGTACATTATCGCCTGGAACATCGATCCATGTGGTTTTTGCATCGCCAATATTAACCACTCCTACTTTACATGAGCTTGGGTCTTCGCCTGCCACAGGATATTCAACCGGGATGGTGAATGGGTAGATTGAATCCGTCGTATTCAGCATCAGGTAGTTTTTGATCTTACGCGCGTCGATCTGCCAGTAAGCAATCAGCTTGCTATCCGGCGACCAGCGGAAACCGTCGCGGCAATCAAATTCTTCTTCATAGGCCCAATCAAATGTACCATTGATCAGCCTGTTGGTGCCGTCTGTAGTCATCGGTTTGATCTCACCGCTGGCCAAATCCTCAACATAAATATTATGGCCGCTTACATAAGCTGCCTTGGTGCCATCAGGAGATATTTTTGCAAACATCAGGGATGATTCAGGTTTGTCATTGCCCAGTTGTTTTAGTGTTTTGGCTGTCAGGTCATATACCCAGTAATCGCCACGGGTATTGTAACGCCATACGCGCTTTGTATTGGTAAAGATCAATACTTTATTACCATCCTCAGAAAAAGAAAAACCACTTATTGCCAGCGGAGCTTTTCCCTGTGGCGTAAGCATTTCTTTGGTTACGATGGTTGTTTTCTTGTTAGCGTCGCGGGCATCCAGCTCGTCGATTCCGCCTGCGCTAACTTTGTAATACTGGTAGCCGTCTTTGGCCCAAATGGTTCCTCTGCGCTGCGCATTAACTTTCCCCTGGAAGGAGAACAATAAAAAAATGGTCAGGACAGCAAACCCCGAGTAGTAAAACCTGGTTTTCATTTAATCAATTTTAGTGTTCAGTAATTTGAGAATTTGCACTCAATCGTTAACTTTTGCGTTATTTTAGCACGGCAAAGTGCCCCGCAAATTAATAATTCCTTATGAAAAAGTTATATCTGCTACTTACAGGTCTCATAATCGTTACGTCTGTCGCCCAGGCTCAAAAGATCGACCGCAGCAAGTTTGTTTCTGACAGCCTCGATAACTACATCAACCGGGCACTTACCAACTGGCGGATACCGGGGGCCGCAGTTTGTATTGTTAAGGACAATAAGGTGGTTTTGATGAAAGGCTATGGCATAAAGGAATTAGGTCTGAACAACAAAGTAGACGAAAATACGCTGTTTATGATAGGCAGTAATACCAAAGCATTTACGGCCACTGCATTAGCTATGTTGCAGACCCAGGGGAAGCTATCATTGGATGATAAGGTAACCAAATACTTACCCGAGTTTAAGTTGGAAAATAAATTTGCCGGGGAAGAGGCCCTTATCCGCGACCTGCTTTGCCACCGCATAGGTTTCCGTACTTTCCAGGGCGATTTCACTTTTTATAATACCAACCTGACCCGTGAGCAGGTGATCCAGAAAATGAGCCTGATTAAGGCAGCTTATCCATTCCGCACCAAATGGGGATTTACCAACTGTGCATTTTTAACTGCCGGGCAGATCATTCCAAAAGTGACAGGAAAACCATGGGAGATTTACCTGCGGGAGAACATCTTCGCACCATTGGGCATGATGAATACTTTGGCGCTGACAGCTGATATCACCAAATCATTGAACCGGACGGTACCACATACTTTTGTAAACGGGCAATTAACTGCTATCCCTTATTGCCAGCTGGATGGAATGGCTCCCTGCGGCGCCATCAGCTCGTCGGTAAATGACATGAGCAAATGGGTGCTTGCCCAGTTAAATGATGGTAAGGTAGGGCAAAGGCAGGTAATACCGGCGTCAGCCATTGAAGCTACCCGTCAACCGCAGGATTATGTGGGTAGCGTAACTTACGCTAACGGAGAAATGAGTTACGAATTATACGGCCTCGGCTGGTTTCTGCAGAACTATGATAACAGGCAGATCGTATCTCATACTGGTGGTGTGAGCGGTTATGTATCATCGGTGACTTTGGTGCCTAAAGAGCATTTGGGAATCGTCATCCTGACCAATACCGACGTCAATAATTTTTATGAGGCAATGAAATGGGACATCATCGATGCTTATTTAAAACAGCCATTCAGAGATTATAACGAGAAATACCTGACCCGCTTTAAGGCTAATCAGCAAAGAGAAAATGCGGAGGACAAAAAACTTCGCGACAGCGTTGCATTAAACCGCCTGCCTGCTTTACCTGCAGCTCAGTATACCGGCAAATATGTAAATGAATTGTATGGCAACATGACTGTTACACAAGGCATGGGCAACGACCTGGAAATGCGTTTTGAGCATCACCCTAAAATGTATGCACATTTGCAACCGCTTGGCGGCAACCGTTTTTATGTAACTTTTTCAGACCCGGTATTAGGTAAAGCGATCTTCCCTTTTACAGTGGTTAATGGTAAGGTGACTTCGGTGCGCGTGAAAGTGGCCGACTTTGTAGAATATGATCCGTATGATTTCAAGAAGGTGGAATAAAAAAAAGCCCCCTCTCACTCGCTGATTGGGGACTTTTACCTAAACCTTATCACATTGTAACAATGATGTTACTTTGTAAGAACAAAGGTACGGAAAAAAATATTGTTTTTTCAAGCTATTGCGTGCGAAAGACACAAATATTTTTTTATTTCTAACTAATAATAAATTAGTTATGCGTTATTTCCCGTTTTTCAGATGTAATTGGCCTGTTTATTATTTTGTAGAAAAATAAACCTCCGGCCAGATATAAGATGACATCGATCCAATCCCCCGTGTAAGTTTTTGAATAATAAGGCAATGTCAGCTCAAACAATACCGAAACATAAATAACAATAAATGCGACATGCCAGGGCGACAATACATAATAATTATTCCTGATCACAAATACCCTTTGAAACCATAAACCCAGGTTAGCTAATACCGGGATAGCCAGCAAATCGTCGATATATCCGTTTAATACCGGCAAAGGATGCCCACTTCTGCGCATGATGGTTACTACAAGCCATATCAAGCATCCGGCAATGAACCATTTATTAAGCAATGTTTTCATTTATGCAGCGAGAAAGGCGAGTAAGACTAACAGTGTGGTTATAAAAATAAAAAAAGCGATCTCGCAATAATATACCAGCCAGCGGAATGAATTGAAGAAAATCTTAACCTCGTGCTTAAATTCGCTATCAGTTGGCTTCAGGGCGAAGTAATCGTTGTCCTTTTTTACCTGGGTAACGATCTTCTTTTCTATCTCGCGCGAAAACCGTTGAGGCTCCAGGAAAGTGTAGCAATAAAGGCAGCGGTCGTCCACCTCGCCTTTCCAGAGCGTCCATTTGCCGCAATGCGGGCACTTTATTTCGCAAACCTGGCTCATTTTGATTCAATAACTAAGCAACAAAAATACCGTCCGCTAAGCTAAGGCCGCAGAAAACAGGGCGTATGTTTTTGAGACAGGAGGATTACAGGGCTATCAGGCCGATAATAAAAATTATAGCCGCCATGATCAAGAAAAACAACATCACCGAATAATACGCGCTCCAGCGTATCGCATTCGCAAATATCTTATAGATCTGCGTGAGTTGCTCATCATTCTCACTTATAGTTAAATAATAACCTTGCCTATTGGCTTCTGCAAACTTTACATCTTCATAATGCGCATTGCGCTCAGGTTCGAGATATGCATCACATTTTACGCACTTTGCGTCAACCACTCCAGTCGACGGATTCCACGCCCCGCAATGAGGGCATTTTATTTCACTAACTAGACTCATAATAGACGGTTTATACTCAAATTTAACGAAAAAAGAACTGATATTATCAAACTAACAAATGTTTATTTTAAAGATAGCCAGCTAAGCTAATCTGTAAAATCTCTATTAATTCAGGATCGCCAAACTGGTAATCGTCAGGGATTTCCAGCACAATGATAGACTGATCTGAAATAATAAAACGTTCCCTGATAATATCACGATGCTTACGCTCCATCACGAACAGCACATCGGCCCAGTCGATCATTTTCTGATTAACACGTATACGGGCATTGTTGTTTGTACCTGCGGAGCGGGCGGTATGAATAGGATGATGTTTAAATAACAGCTCGGCAGTGGGGCTGCGCCATTGATTCATACTGCAGATGAAAAGGAGGTTAGGCATATTGTCAATCATCAATCCAATATTCAATACTTTTTAGCTTGCCACTATTCCTGTCAAATAAAAATACCCATGCAGTGTCCGATACATCTGGTGAGGCGGCTATTCTTATCCATTGGTTTTCATCCATACTAGTGCCGTGAAGCTCATTATCCTCCACTGAATTTGGGAAAAGCTTTTTAAAACTATCGATAGTTGTATTGCTACTGAACTTGCTGCGCTTATAAGAAAGAAACCACCCTGGTGATTTCGGAAGGTCGATACTTCTGAAAACAAGGCTATCCTGATATTTTTCAAACAGTACACCTTTGAAATGACAATATTTGAATTCGCCTTTCTTATAGCTCTGGCTTATATTACCAGAATCTGGGGTAATTATGCTATCTGGTTTGCCAAGTTTAATAATAGTAGCCTTAAAGCTGCTCATCATAGATATATCATCATTAAGCTTAACGCTATCCCGGTCGAGATATTCCTTATTTACGGAACCGATCTTATGTACAGATTGTTCTTTTTTTATACTAGATTGTGGACGTTTAGGTGAATGACAAGCCCAAATAAGGCAGGAAAAAACCAATATTAGTTTTGTTTTCATGATAAGCGTTTGATAAGGCTTAAACGACTTTCCACTCAGAACTCAAGACTCCCAACTCTAACTCACATTCCCTTCCTGGCTACCCAAACCTGGCTTTTAATGAGCCAATGGCCATTCACCAAACGGAAAATGAAAGTAAAGGCGCCCTCCTCATCAAAATGATTGTCTTTGATCTCGCCGGTATAATCAACGGGTACCACTACGTATATGCTTTCCTCTGTTTGCAGGTAAACGCTGATATCGCGGATTTTGGCGCGGAAATTTTTTAACTTGAAGTCTTTACAGGTCTTTTCAACAGTGCTTACCCATTGCACGCCGGCTGTAGGGCCATTCCATGAGAATGGTGGCTCTTCATCAGCAACCACCGCATTAGGTGTGTACAGATCGGTAACTGCATTCACGTCAAAAGAGCTGGACGCCTTTATGACGATGTTAATGATCTTCATCACCTCATCACGATTCGATGCTGAATCAGCAGTTGCTTTGGTATGAACGCGTGGCACTATTGTATTGCTATATGCGGTTTGCATCATCAATACAGACACCAGGCAGGATATGAAAAAAGTAAAAAATCGCTTGTTCATAGTTGGTTGATTCGCAAAGGTATCAATTTTACTGTTTGGATGCCATATAATCTAAAGTTAAGTTACAGAGTGTTTTAACGCCCAATGGAAATACACTCTCGTCGATATAAAAATCTGCCGAATGATTCGACGCAACATTTTTAGGATCTGCTCCTTTAGGCATCCCTCCCAGAAACACATCGAGACCCGGCACTTTTTGTTGAAAATAACTCATATCCTCAGATACTGTCAGCGGGGGTCCCGCAATGACATTGCCTGCCCCCGCTGCCTGTTGCAGGGAAGGCAGCATTTGTGTAGTCAGAGCCGGGTCGTTATAGGTCACCGGGTAATGCACACTGTATGGTATATACACTTCGGCAGTAGCACCGTTGGCATCAGCTATATTGGTAGCAATTTTTTTTACTTTGGTTATGAGGGTCTGTTCATCGGCGTCACTAAAGGCTCGTAGCGTTCCCAGCATTTCTACTTTTTCAGGAATAATATTATGCCTGCTGCCTCCATTTATGGCAGCTACCGTTACAACAGCCGGGTTTTCTTTAAGATTGATATTACGGCTCACAATGGTTTGCAGGTCATTGATGATCTGCGCAGCAGTTACGATAGGGTCAACCGAATACCATGGCTCCGCACCATGTGATGATTTACCTTTTATAATGATCTTCATATCATTCACTGAAGCCAGGGCTCCACCCGGACGATACATAATTTTTCCAGCCGGCATGTACGAAAATATATGTTGCGCAAAAATCACATCTACCTTAGGATTTTCAAGAACCCCTTCTTTAATCATTTCTTCAGCGCCTCCCTTTTCTCCCGCCGGAGCACCTTCTTCGGCAGGTTGAAAAATGAATTTTACCGTGCCGTGTAATTCACTTTTCATAGAGGAGAGTATTTTGGCGACGGTCATCAGCATAGCCATATGCGAATCATGCCCGCAGGCATGCATCACACCTACCTGTTGCCCGTTGTAAGTAGTGGTAACTTTTGAGGCGAACGGGACATGCGGAATTTCAGTAACCGGCAATGCATCCAGCTCTGAACGCAGGGCCACCACCGGACCAGGTTTGCCTCCCTTCAGTATCCCAACTACTCCCGTTGTGGCGATCCCTGTTTTTACTTCCATACCCAACGATTTCAAATAATTGGCGATTATACCTGAAGTGCGAACTTCGCGATTCCCCAGTTCAGGGTGCTCATGAAAATCCCGTCGCCAGGCTACCGTCTGGTTAAAGAGGGAATCGGCTTTTTTAGCCGCAATCTTTTTCAGATCAGGCGATTGTGCAGATGCCTGAATGGAAACCAGTGAAAGGAAAAACAGGTAAAATTTCTTCATCGCCGCAAAAAGTTTTACCAATATAAACAATAAAAGACGATTAAATCAATCGTCTTTTATTCGTTACAATATTGTTTTTCAGGTTAATTGCTGAACCCGGTGAGGTCAACCGTAAATACCAATACAGAATTTGCCGGGATACTACCTTGTGTTGCGTTTCCATAACCCAAGGCAGACGGGATCAGCAACAAAATACGTCCGCCTGTATTGATGTGTGGAATACCATATATCCAGCCTTGTATCATGCTACTCAAAACCACACTGTGAAGGCTTCCTGAATCGAACACAGTACCATTCAGTAATTTGCCTGTGTAGTTTACTGTAATCAATGAACTTGCTGTAGGATAAGCCCCCGTTCCGGCTGTGATCACCTGGTAATAAACACCTGAGGGATCCTTGGTAGCCGTAATGTTGTTTGCTGAAATGTAAGATTGAATAGCAGCGTCATCTTTGGCAGCTTGTTTTGCCGGGTCGAAGCTATCTTTTGAGCAGGATGAAAACACGGTAACAAATACCGCAAGCAGTAGTAAATATTTCTTCATTCGGAATGTTTTTTGATTGATAACTTACTTTTTTGAAGAAAATTATACTGTGGTACGAATTTTCAACTCATTCAACTGCTCATCAGCGATAGTTGAAGGCGAATCGATCATGATATCGCGGCCCGAATTATTCTTAGGGAAAGCGATCACATCACGGATTGAATCCAGCCCTGCAAAGATGGAGCATAAACGGTCGAAGCCGAAAGCGATACCGCCATGCGGAGGAGCACCGTACTCAAAAGCATCCATCAGGAAGCCGAATTGCTTTTGTGCCTCTTCCTTGCTGAAACCAAGATGCTTGAACATCAGGGCCTGCAATTCGCGGTCGTGGATACGAATGGAGCCACCACCTATTTCAGTACCATTGATCACTAAGTCATATGCATTGGCGCGTACGTTCTTAGGATCGGTATCTAACAACGGAATATCTTCCGGTTTTGGTGAAGTGAACGGGTGGTGCATAGCATGGAAACGGCCTGTTTCTTCATCCCACTCCAATAGTGGGAAGTCGAGAACCCAAAGAGTAGCGAATTCATCTTTTTTACGCAGGCCTAATTGGTTACCCATTTCCAGACGAAGTTCGTTCATTTGTTTGCGAACCTTATCAGTTTGTCCGGCAAGGATCAGCATTAAGTCGCCTTGTTCAGCTTCAAAAGCGGCTGCCCAGTTGGTTAGTTCATCTTCGCTGTAGAATTTATCTACTGATGATTTTAATGTACCATCGGTGTTATAACGGCAGTAGATCAAACCTGTAGCACCAATTTGCGGGCGCTTCAGCCATTCGGTCAGTTCGTCTATCTGCTTACGGGTATAGCCGGCGCAACCTTTTGCGTTGATACCAACGACGAGTTCAGCATTATCAAATACACCAAAGCCTTTGCCTTTTACAATATCATTCAGTTCAACAAACTGCATTCCGAAACGGATATCCGGTTTGTCTGAACCATACAAACGCATCGCATCAGCATATTGCATGCGCGGAAATTTATCAAGGTTGATATTTTTTACTGTTTTAAACAGGTGACGGGTCAGACCTTCAAAAATATTCAGGATATCTTCCTGGGTGATGAATGACAGCTCACAGTCTATCTGTGTAAACTCAGGCTGACGATCCGCGCGTAAATCCTCATCCCTGAAACATTTTACAATCTGGAAATAACGGTCGAACCCGCTTACCATCAGCAATTGCTTAAATGTTTGCGGCGATTGCGGCAGCGCATAAAATTCGCCCGGGTTCATGCGGCTTGGCACCACAAAGTCGCGGGCACCTTCCGGGGTTGATTTGATCAGTACCGGGGTTTCCACCTCGATAAAGTTCAAGCCATCTAAATATTTACGTACTTCCTGCGCCATTTTGTGGCGAAGCACCATGTTGTTGCGGATAGGGTTACGACGCAAATCCAGGTAGCGGTATTTGGCGCGTAGTTCCTCGCCGCCATCAGTTTCATCCTCGATCAGGAACGGCGGGATTTTAGCGGCATTCAGTACTTGCAGTTCTGATACCTCTATTTCGATCTCCCCTGTTGGGATACGCGTATTCTTGCTTGTACGTTCTATTACTTTGCCAGTTACCTGGATCACAAATTCACGGCCAAGTGAGCGGCTTTTATCGCGCAGGGCGCCATCACTATCGGCATTAAATACCAATTGAGTTAAACCATAGCGGTCGCGCACATCAATAAAGGTAAGTGCACCCAGGTCGCGCGATTTTTGCAACCATCCGCATAAAGTAACTTGCTGGCCCAAATGGCTGATATTTAATTCTCCGCAGGTATGTGTCCGTAACATATCGTGTATTTTATGAAAGTTTGCAAACTTACATTTTTGAGGTGAAAGCTGAAAGGTAAAAGGAGAAAGGTATTAAATATGGAAATGATTATTACCTTTGCTCAATAATTCTCAAGGGGTGCCTTGCTTTGAGCGATCAAACTGAAAGACGGGCTGAGATCAAACCCATTGTTTGAGTACAGAGTCTTGAGTCAAAAGTCATTAGTCTTGCATGCGGACTTCCGGCTTTCTGACCTCCGACTTCCGACTTAAACATACACCTGATCCGGGTAATGCCGGCGTAGGGAGAGGTAAAAAAGTTAAGTGTACTTCGCGTTAACCCTGATGCGAAGATGGTTTAACTACTATTTGTTTACATTTTGAAAAATTTATTTGTGGCGTTATTCGCCCTGCTGATGCCTGTTTTGGCTTCAGCCCAGTTTTCCATTTCAGGAAAAATCACCGACCAGCAAACCGGGGCCACATTGCCCGGAGCAACCATTTCCATCAACCCGGCACTGGCCACCGTTTCAGATGCACAGGGGAGTTACAAGTTCAGCAATCTACCAAATGGTAATTATGTGCTTAAAGTAAGCTACATCGGCTATCAAACAATTGAAAAGCCGGTTGCATTAAGTTCTGATTTGACGTTGAACATCATCCTAAACACCAGCAGCAGGCTGACAGAAGAAGTTACCGTAAGCGCTACGCGGGCATCCAACAACTCGCCGACCGCCTTTACTAACCTGAGCAAGAAGGACATTGACAAAAACAACTCCGGTCGTGGCTTTGAATATCTACTAGAGCAAACACCTTCTACCGTAGTCACCTCAAATGCAGGTGCAGGCGTTGGTTATACCAGCATTCGGATACGCGGCTCGGACGCAACCCGGACAAACGTTACCCTGAATGGCATCCCGATGAATGATGCAGAAGACCAGGGCGTTTATTTTGTCGATCTGCCAGATTTGGCTTCATCCGTTGATAATATACAGGTGCAGCGTGGCGTAGGTACGTCCACTAACGGTGCGGGCGCTTTCGGGGCCAGCATTAATATACAAACCACCACCCGCCGTGATACAGCTTATGCTGAATTGAACAATTCTGCAGGATCATACGGAACGGTTAAAAACACGGTCAATGTAGGTACAGGCTTGCTTGGCGGACATTTCAGTTTTGACGGACGATTGTCGAGGACAAATTCAGACGGCTATATCGACCGGGCGTTTTCTCATCTTAAATCCTATTTTTTGACCGGCGCTTATTATGGCAAGAACAGTGTGCTGCGTCTGAATGTATTCTCAGGCTACGAGCAAACCTACCAGGCCTGGGATGGGGTTCCTGAAGACAGCATAAAAGCCGGCAACCGCAGGTATAATGAACTGGGATATATTGCCTCAAGCAATAGTTATTATAAAAACCAAACCGACAACTATACTCAAAACTATTACCAGTTGCTTTATGATCAGCAGTTGGGCAGCAAGCTTTCATTTAGCGGGGCATTGCATTATACCAAAGGCTCAGGCTACTATGAGGAATATAAAAATGCTGATTCGTTGAAAAACTACGGTGTTACTCCAGTCACCATAGGTGGGACTACAATTGAGACAACAGACCTTGTTCGTCGCTTATGGCTCAACAATGATTTTTACGGGGCAACCTACAATTTAAATTACAAGCCTGATGATAAGCTGAACATGACACTCGGCGGCGCTTATAATGAATACAAGGGTGCGCATTATAATAACCTGGAATGGACGCAGGAAAGTACCAACGTCCCGCCGGATTATGAGTATGAGCGTGACAATGCTAAAAAAACTGACTTCAACATTTTCGGTCGCGCTGAATACCATGTGGGCAAAGTGCTGTTTTATGGTGACTTGCAATACCGGCATATTTACTATTCATTCTTAGGGTTTGATGCTGCGTTGAATAGTGCGCAACAATCGGTTGAGCTGAATTTCTTTAACCCAAAAGCAGGTATTACTTATGAGATCGATCAACATAGCAATGTTTATGCATCAGTTGCTGTGGGTAATCATGAACCTAACCGCAGCGACTATACCGGATCATCCCCACAAGACCGCCCTAAACCGGAAAACCTGAAAGACCTGGAAATCGGCTATCGCTATAGCCAACAAACCTTCAGCGCCAGCATCAACGGCTTTTATATGCTTTATAAAAATCAGCTGGTGCTCACCGGGAAATTGGATACCGTAGGCGAAGCCATCCGCACCAATATAAAAGACAGCTACCGTGCAGGTATTGAGGCAAGTGCGCGGGTGAAAATTGCCGAGCCGCTAAGCTGGTCGGTAAATGCGACTGTGAGCACTAACAAGGCGAAGAACTTTCCGCAGTATCTTCAAAACTATGATACCGGGAATGTTGATGTGACCCAGTATAGAAAGACTGACATCGCTTACTCGCCTGATTTCGTTGGATCGAGCGTGATCAGCTATCGCCCTGTAAAAAATGCCGAGATTGCTTTTATCAGCAAATATGTGAGCCGGCAATATTTGGATAATACCTCCACCAGAAGCCGATCATTGGATGGTTATTTCGTGAATGATGTGCGCCTGAATTATAATTTCAGCATAAAAGGTTTTAAGAATGTAGGTGTTGGATTATTGGTTAATAATATTTTTAGCAAGAAATATGAGTCGGACGGAGCTACCTACCCTGATATCGAAGGCGGCAAAGTGGTAAATTATAATTACTTCTTCCCACAGGCCCCGATCAACTTCCTGGCTTCGCTGAACCTAAAATTTTAACAGCTATGCAACATTGGATAACGCTTTTTGAAGAACAGATCATGGAGACCACATGGCTGCAATGGGCGGCGGTTTTGCTTGGCGTAGCTGAGGTATTGTTTGCACGCGTAAACAACATATGGCTGTATCCAACCGGAATAGCAGGCATTTTAATTTCCATTTACTTGTTATTAACGGTGCAGTTATATGCCGAGTCTGTACTCAACCTGTATTACCTGGTGATGAGCTTTTATGGCTGGATATATTGGGTAAAAAGAAAAAACGAACCTCCGGTAAAAATCAGTTGGTGCAACCCGAGGGAATGGGTGATCAGTCTTTCTATAACATTTGCGGGCTGGCTGGTTTTGTACCTTTTGCTCAAAAACTTTACGCCATCCAATGTGCCTGTCTGGGATGCATGGGTGTCATCGACGGCCTGGGCGGGTATGTGGCTATTGGCACGCAGAAAAATAGAGAACTGGATATTTTTAAATGTTTCCAACCTGTTCGCTATCCCTTTATTGTTTTATAAAGGGCTTCCAATGTTTGCGGTGCTTACGCTGTTCCTGTTTGTTGTTGCCTTTTGGGGATTCTTTGAATGGAAGAATATCCTTAAAAAAGAGAAATCAATTGTATCTGCTCATCCGGTAATATCAGCATAAAATGGGAATCGAACATCCATCCTTTTATTTAAAGCCTGAATGGGTGAAAACCATCCGCGAACGAGCGTTCGAAGCAGAAAGCATGGCCAAACTTCATCCCGATCAATTGGCTATCATTTACGAACAAGACTGGTTTAAGGTATTGGCACCCGCTATGTACTCCGGTCGTGAAATGTCTTTGCCTGAATTGGTTCGCTTAGAAGAAAGCATTAGTTGGGCGGATGGCAGCGTAGGATGGGTAGTTACTTTATGTTGCGGTGCAGGTTGGTTTGGCGGATTTTTAAATCCCGAAAAAGCAAAAACTGTCTTTAGCAACCCAAGAGTTTGTCTGGCGGGAAGCGGAGCAGCAACAGGCACAGCCATGATCGTCGACAATGGCTATCTCATCAATGGCAACTGGAAATATGCCAGTGGAGCACATCATGCTACGCATTTTACGGCAAATTGTGTCATCAAAAGAGGCGATGAAACAGTACTGGATAAAGACGGCAATCCATTAATCCTGCCTTTCATATTCGACAGCAATGACGTAGAGGTTTTCCCTGCATGGAAATATATCGGAATGATGGGTACTGGCAGCGATGCTTTTAGAGTAACTAATCTTGTTGTAAGCGCTGATTGCTGTTTCAAAATAAATCCTACTGCCGCAGTTGTAAATGGCTCTTTGTATCAATACCCATTCCTGCAATTGGCAGAGGCGACACTGGCGGCTAACATTTCGGGGATAGCTATTCATTTTATGGATCTTTGCTCGGAAATATTCAAGGGGAAGTTGTGTCAGGACAAATATTCTGAAGCTCAAAAAAATATCTTAAAAGAAACCCTGACACGATTACAAGATGAGCTTGAGATGGCAAGATTGGAATTTTATAGAGCCGCAGACCGTTCATGGGATGATGAAAATGACCAGGCCTTGCAGGCTGTCAGTTCAACCAGCCGCGAACTGGCCAAAACAGCCCGGGAATGCGTTGATCAGCTTTATCCTTATTGTGGTTTGCAGGCTGCTAACCCTGAATCGGAAATCAATAAAACCTGGCGGGATATACACACGGCAAGTCAGCATTCGCTACTCACTTTTTCGGTTTAATAAGCATTGGATTAAGCTTTTTGCTTTATGCATTCGGCTTTCAGCTTTTCATTAATTTTAAGTTGGCGTAACGCAAATATCACATTGAATTTTAATTGCATTGTTGATATTTGCGTTTTCATTAAACTGATCACAGATGAAGCTAAAACATCTATTTTTAATACCCCTCGCTGCCGTTTCGATAACCCTTTCAGCACAAACACCAAAAAAGAAAGCTCCGACAAAACCTACTGCATCTGCTACTGCAACTAATACTCCAGCACTACCTCGTCCAAAACTGGTAGTCGGTATCGTAGTCGACCAGATGCGCTGGGATTATTTATACCGCTACTATGAACGTTATGGAGACGGCGGTTTTAAGCGTTTGCTGAATGATGGCTTCACCTGTGAAAACACTTTAATAGATTATATCCCCACAGTAACTGCTGCGGGGCATACTTGTATTTATACCGGTTCGGTACCGGCTTTGCATGGCATTGCCGGTAATGATTTTATAATCCAGGCTACCGGGCAATCGCTTTATTGCACCCGCGATACAAACGTTAAGGCGGTAGGATGCCCTCCTGCACAGGAAGGACAAAATTCACCCCGTAACCTGCTGACGAGCACCGTTACGGACGAGCTTCGTTTGGCTACAAATTTCAGATCAAAAGTGATTGGTATAGCATTGAAAGACCGCGGTGGCATTTTACCTGCGGGACATACTGCTAATGCCGCTTACTGGTTCGAGGATAAATCCGGCAATTGGATCACCAGCACTTATTACATGAATGATTTGCCGCAATGGGTTAAAGATTTTAATGATCAGAAGCTGCCTGAAACTTATTTAAAGCAGGACTGGATACCAGCCTATCCGATAGATTCATACGTTCAAAGTACGCCCGATATCAACCGTTACGAAGGCAAGTTTAAAGGCACCGACACGCCAAGCCTGCCGGTTAAAACGTCGGCCTTATATAAAAATAATTTAGGTCTGATCAGGTCGACGCCTTACGGCAACACCTTAACACTGGATATGGCCATAGCCGCCATTAACGGTGAAAAACTGGGCCAGGGCGATGTGACCGACTTCCTGGCAGTGAGCTTTTCATCGACAGATTACGTTGGCCACCAGTTTGGGCCAAACTCTATTGAGATGGAGGATACCTATCTTAAACTTGACCGCGATTTGGCTTCATTCTTTACCTTTCTGGATGCTAAGCTGGGTAAAGGCAACTATACTGTATTCTTAACTGCCGACCACGGCGCCGCACATAATCCTAATTTCCTTCTTGATCATAACATTCCTGCCGGAATGTGGGAGGGCAATACTGTAAGGACAGTTCTGAATAAATTATTGTTAGAAAAATACAAAGTAGAAAACCTTGTTATCAGTTTTGCCAATTACCAGGTCAACCTAAACAATGCTTCAATCAAATATGCAAGACTTGATGAAGAAGCCATCAAAAAAGATTGCATCGACTTTTTAAGCAAGCAGGAAGGTGTGGCATTTGCAATCGATATGGCCAAAGCACGCACTGCCAATATCCCGGATGAGCTACGTGAGCGTATCATTAACGGTTATAATGTAGCGCATAGTGGTGTTATCCAAATCATTCTGAAGCCGGGATGGTTTGATGCCTACAGCAAAACCGGCACCACACACGGCACCTGGAACCCTTACGATGCACATATTCCGCTGGTATTTATGGGCTGGGGCATACCGCACGGTCACCTGAACCGTGAAACGCACATGACCGATATTGCCGCGACAGTAGCTACCTTACTTCACATACAGGCTCCCAACGGATGTATCGGCAAGCCAATAACTGAAGCATTAAAATAATTACCGCTGATTTACATGATTATTAGATTTCGTTGATTTCATGTTGAATTTGCAATATATAATCAAGGCATTATCAACACCTTCTGAAAACTAGTCGCTGACCACTAATTAACTACTCTCTAATACCAAACTATTTGCTTAATTTTCGGTTGAGAAAAACTAGTCACCGATCACTGATTAACTAATCACTCAAAAAAAAGTGTCATCCCATCACATCGTCCGCGAAAAACAGGAACCTGCACTATTGGTGCTTGGCCTGGATACTTTTCCGGCAGAGATGCTTGGGCAATTGCTGGAATGGAACCCTACGGTGATCACCACAAAAGAGACAGCTCAGCAACTAATCGATTTCGGGATTAAGATCGACTGGGTGATTACTGACAATCCCCACAATCATATTCAATCGGATGTCAAGTTTATGCCGGTTGGTAATGACACCCCTGCCGAGGCTGCTTTGAAATACCTGGTTACGCACAGCTACCCCGCGGTTAATGTGATTTGCGATGACCTGCAGCTAAAGGATTATTTGTTTTTTGCTGATAAGATCAACCTGGTGATATTCCATAAGGATCAGAAAATTTATCCTGTCCACTCTGGCTTTAGTAAATGGAAACCTGCCGGTGATAAGATTGAAATATTAACTCACCCGCATGAGGTAAAATACAGCGGGCTGGAATCCCTTGGCAACCATCAATTTACCACTACGCATGACGGCTTTTTCAGCCTCCGGTTTGATGAGCCGCCTTTCCTGTTTATTGCCGAAAAAATCTGACAAAATCTTCCTTATTCGTCAGCAATTTGTTAAATCAAAAACATTGTTTTCTCGTAAATTTAAAAGAATACCAACTTGTTTAGTATATTTACGTTTTTACAAAAGTTGGGATAATACTTTACTAATTGTAAAAGGCCACGTTTGCTGATTTTTTTAACTAACACATTAAACCTTTTATTTTAAACTTAGTCAAATTAACAACTAAGCCGAACCCCAGCGCAGTTATCAGAAGGATAATCATACTCAAAATCATGAAAAAGACATATAAATATTTGTTCACCTTGGCTGTAAATGGCTTATTATGTTCGTTTATAGCGCTATCTGCCAGTGCCCAGCATAGGGAAGGCGGGGGTGGTTCTTCCGGCGGCGGTTCACGTCCTGCAAGCAGCGGCTCATCCGGTGGTGGCTCAAGTTTCAGACCATCTACAAGCTCAGGCAACAGCAGTTTTCGCCCGTCAAACGGTGGCTTTGCACAGCGTCCATCAAATGGTGGCTTCAGGCCATCTGTAAGTGGTGTTAACAGGCCAACTGTTGGTTACAGACCGTCAGGTACAGTAGGATATGCAAGACCCGGAGTTAACCCTAATAGCCGTGTTGCTATAGCGCCTCAACGTTTTGTAAATCCGGGCTATGGCATTGCAGCTACTCATAGAGTGGGTATAGTAAACCCGGGAGTAACAGCATATGGCGGTGCTACTACCGCACGTAGTTATGTAGGTACCCGTGGTTATATCGGTGAAGGCGGACGTGCTTCAGTAGGTGTTGGCGGTCATGGGTTTTATGGTCCATCTTACTGGAGAACCCGTGGTTATTACCATTATAATCATGGCTATTACGGTACCTACTATGCGCCACGCTTAGGTTTCAGCATCGGATTTTTACCTTACGGATACTATCCGTTCTATTATGATGATGCTGAGTTTTTCTACAGCGGTGGTTTGTTCTATCAATATGACAACAACGAATATACCGTAGTAGAGCCACCGGTTGGTGCAGAGGTAACTACCCTGCCCTCAAACGCGCAGTCCATTATTATCAATGGTGAGCAGTATTACGAAGCCAATGGCGTTTATTATCAACAGATCACTAAAGATGATGGCACTGTTAGTTACCAGGTGGCCGGCAAAGACGGTGAGCTTAACACCAACAATCCTAATGGCGACATGGATCAGCAACTGCCGCAGATTGGTGATATTGTTCAGGCATTACCCCCTGACTGTCGTAAGATCAGCCTGAATGGTGAAAAATACTATGTGTCTGAAGACGGTTACTACTACCAGGAAGCACGCGACAATAACAATCAAAAAGTTTACAAAATTGTCGGCACACCTGACGACGGTCCCTCTGACCAACAGTAATCAAACAAAATAATATTAAAAAAGGGATGAAAAACCTCATCCCTTTTTTGTTCCAAAATTAAATGTCTTCCGTCTGAGATGGCCCCTTTCTTTTGCGTTCAATAAAGTTTACAACCAACCGGCTGCTTGTCATCAGGAAGAGCCCAATAAAGAATTTGGCAAAATCAATTACTATAAACTTTGACGATGGGTTCTCTTTAAACCCAATGTTAGGCATACTCATTTGGAAATAAACAAATACTTCTCTGCAAAGCAATGGCAGATTATCGATAACCATTACGCAACCAATAACGATTACAGCAATTTGTAAAACTGTTGAACGATGGATATTGAGCTCTAATCTCTCTTCTGCAAAACCCTTATCAAGATGTAGTTTATCTATCAGCCAATCTGTTTTAAAGAGACAATACCTCATGATTGCTACATAAATTATCACAGTAATTAATATAAAGAATGCTATTGCAAATAGGTCACCTGAACTGGCATAACCAGCTTGCCCCCGAAATGAAAGCAAGGTTGTGATCATTTGGGGAATGGTGACAATAGCGCCAATAAGTAGATAAATACCAATAATTTTTATGATTATGGCAAATAAGGATCGTGGTGTCATGCGGTTTAAGTTTGGTGTAAGCTAAATATACCGTATCTATTTTACATCCGGAAATTGCAGGATCAAATTAGGGTCAGGAATATTCTTCAGGTAATTCTCTTTCTCTGAATGATAACCTACACCGGGATAATCACCCCACTTACCCTCCATATCAAACATCAGCTGAAAGTGCAGATGCGGCGGCCAATGACCGTTTACTTCCTGATTGCCGAATACTGCTATCTGCTCTTCTTTGGCAATGTGTTTTCCAACTGTTAATTCAATAAGACTCTCACAGTTTAAGTGCCCGTAGAGTGTATACAGAGCCAATCCATCAAGATTGTGCTGCAAAATAATTGTTGGCCCATAATCTCCAAAATGATCATTATCCTGGAAACTGTGTATTATACCTTCAATTGGCGCATAAACCGGCGTACCTGCCTCCGCCCAGATATCGACACCTAAATGCAAGCGACGGGGTTCATCCCCGGTATTGAATAATTCACTGCGGGCATACAGCGTGCGGTGCTCCATATAACCACCGATGCCATACCTGCAATCATTTTCGGCTAATTTGGAATTTACCCAGGCACTGAACTTTTCTGTATCGAGAATATCTTCCGGACTTAATTCAGTACTTGCAGATGTAAAATCAAACTGAAAAAGATGATCGGTCTCAGAATTATAGTCAATTACCTTGCCTACCTTGTCAGGATGCACTTTGATATAGTTTGATAACAGGGTATGCTTATTCATTAAGCAAATAGGATTACTCCGTATCCGGCTGTCTTTCTTCCCTGCTTATCTTGTCGAAAATCTTATCCATGCGCTCAACGTACTCGCTGGTATCGTCTACAAAAAATTCGAGTTGAGGGATTATTCTTGCCTGGTCTTTTATGCGGGCGCCAAGTTTGTAGCGGATCTCGGATGCATGTGCCTTGATGGTGTTTAATGCCAGTTTGGTATCGCTGGTATTAAAAAAGCTTAAAAAAACACGTGCGATCGCCAGATCGGGCGTCACCCTTACTTTGGTGATGGTGATCAATACATTTGGCAAAAGGTTCAAGCCTTCACGCTGAAATATAGCTGCCAAATCCTGTTGTATTACTCCTGCAAATTTCTGCTGACGTTTCGATTCCATGTTTTTAAGCTGAAAGGTAAAAGCATAAAGCTAAAAGCTATATAGCCACAATTTTGTTTTATTTTCATGAGAGCTTTCAGCTTTCTGCCTTAAGCCTTTGGCTCACTACCCAAATCTACAATTCCTCTTTGATCTCTGCGAGTCTTTTAACACTTAATCGTGCACTAATTCCCGATGCGATTGCAGCAATGACAGTTACGGTTAAAAACACCAGTATAAAGTCCATGAACTTCATCGCCACAGGGTATGCATCAATTGCCGTTAGGTTATCGCCAAACTTGATAAAGCCGAATTGTTCCTGCAAAATGCAAAAGATCAAACCTATAACCATACCTGCAATACAGCCGATAATGGATATCATCATCCCTTCAAAAAAGAAGATACTTTGTATCAATTTTTTATCAGCACCCAGGCTGGTTAATATGGCTATATCTTTTTGTTTATCGATCACCAGCATGGTTAACGAGCCGATGATATTGAAGATGGCTATAATCATCACAAACACCAGGATCATGAAAATAAACCAACGTTCGTATTTCAAAGTTTTGTACAGATCAGCGTTTTGCTCGTATCGATTTTTGACCGTGAATTTGTCGCCTAACTTGTCTTTTATATCGCTTTGGACTGATTCCAGATCAGTCCCTTTTTTATAATTAAGGTCGATATGCGAAACATTGGCGGGCTCATTCAGCAGGTCGCGCATAAAATCAATCGGTGTTATGATCAACCCGTTAAAGTCCTGCTGAATATTGAATATACCTGACGGATAAATATATCGTACTTCAAATGCGCTCAGCGGATCAGCCCCGTTGGATGCATCCCGGCGAGGGGTATAGATCTGTAAAGCCGAAAGCTGGTCATTAATGTTGACAGACAACTTACCCTGTACCGTAGCACCTATTACTGCATAATTATGCCCGTTATTTTTAAGCGTAAACGAGCCTTTTTCGACCGTGCTATCCAGTTGTTTATTATTCAGGAATTCATCGCTCACACCCATTACTGTACCGATGAACTGGCCCGTAGTGCCATACCGGATCAACGCCTTTTCTTCCAGTACTTCGGTATAGGAAAATAACCTTGGATCCTTATGCAAAGCCTTAAAATAAGCTGTATTCGGGTTGAATGTTTTGCCTTGCTTTGGTTCGATCTTTAGTTCGGGCGTGAAATTGCTGTACAGGTTCAGGATTACCTTTTCAAAACCATTATATACAGAAAGAATGATCACCAACGCTGCACTTCCAATAAATACACCCAACATTGATATCCCAGAAAGAATATTGATAGCATGAACCTTCTTTCTTGAAAAAAGGTACCGTTTGGCTATGTAAATCGCAGTATTCAAAGGTTGTATGTTTTACGTATTCGTTATACGCTTCATTTCCCGCTAAAACTACGTAAAACGTATAACTTCAAACGTATAACTTAAAAAAACGGGTTATGCTTTTTTTCAAAGCCGATGGTGGTCTCGGTACCGTGGCCAGGATAAACTACGCAATCCTCCGGCAGGGTAAATAGTTTTTCGCGTATATTGGTGATCAGTTGATCATAATTTCCGCCGGGCAGATCGGTACGGCCTATGCTTCCCCTGAACAACACATCGCCGCCTACCAGCATATTGGCAGGTTCGTCATAAAAGCAAAGATGCGCGGGTGAGTGGCCTGGAGCGAAGATCAATTGCAGATCGGTATTGCCAAAAGAAACCGTTCCTTCCTCAGGAAGATAATGATCCGGCAGTGGGGATAGCTCATACTGAAAACCCATTTGTGGCGCATAGGCAGGAACAGAGGCCAGTACATAGGATTCGCCTTCATTAAACTGAGGTTTTAATCCATACTGATCAAATATGAATTTATTGCCCAGCACATGGTCGATATGGCAATGCGTATTCAGCAACAGTACAGGTTTTAATTGGTTATCCCTGATGAAATTCACCACAGCATTCTGCTCTGCAGCGGTATACATTCCAGGGTCGATGATCACGCACTCGCGCGTCTCATCAAATAAAATATAGGTATTCTCCTGGTAAGGGTTATTTACGAATGCTCGGATTTTAGACATGATGCAAAGGTAGCGAAAGTCGGAATGCGAAGTGCCGATTGCGGAATGATTTTGAATTCGGAATGCTGAAGGTGGAATGCGGAATTTATTTGTAACTATCTTAGATTAGATAATTCCGCGCTGGGCATTCCGACTTCCGCATTCAAACTCACTTCCACCTGAACGTTTTGATCATCGTATCGATATCCTTCTTCACAAATTTCAACACCGGTTGTATCGAGTCCAGGCGCGGGGTGTTGTTGAAATAGAGTGCACCACGCATGTAGTTTTTTACGCTGTCGGTAATAAAGAATTGAATAGATGATGCGGCATTACCATCAATAGTGTAATAAATACCGTAAACTTTCCGATCAGGATTATGGATGATAGCCTGGTCAATCGATGTAGCTTTTACCGTATGTTTAAAAGCGAAATTACGGGCATCTTCGGTTAGTTCATTGAATACTTTTTTCGAGGTAATGCTTTCATAACTCAGGTGAAGTGTGCCATTAAACTGCGGGAATTGCATATTGAGCAGGTATTTCATATTGTACAGCTTCTTATCCTTTCTTTCAGGCGCAACATTAGTATCCTTTTCTATCACTGCATATTTTGGGTAGATAAAAGTGAACGGATATTGACTGTTATACTGCTGATATGCCTTTTCAGGAAAAATAATACGGAAGTACCCGCGCGGCTTCGGCGAATAATCATGATTGCCATTGCAGGCGGCAATTAATATCAAAACTGGCAGGAGCCATATTAATTTCTTCATGGATATATTTTTTTTGAATTCCATATCTCCCAGGATCTTTCAGCCTGCAATACTAACATTTCATATCCATTTTTTGTAGCGGCACCCATTTCCGCCCCTTTTTTCAAAAATAAGGTTTCTTCGGGATTATAGATCAGGTCATAAAGCAAGTGGTCATCCGTAATGACCTCGTACCTGATTGGAGGGCATTCATCTACATTTGGTGACATGCCTATGGGTGTCGTATTAATGATCAGTTTATGCTGCTTAATATGATGAGGCTTTAATTCGCTGAACAAAATATGACCGGGTGCAGGTTTGCGGGTAACTATTTTATAATTGATACCCAAATTATCCAGCACACATTTTACTGCTTTGGCTGCACCGCCATCGCCCAAAACCAATGCTTCGTCATGCTGACGCTTAAGCAAAGGCTTTAATGAATGTTCAAACCCATAGATATCTGTATTAAAACCTTCCAGCTTAAAATCATGACCTTTTATGCCTACTTCGCCACTAAAGGCAGCGGTAACGGGGCTTTCAGCTGTTATACGGATACAGTTTACGGCTCCGGCTGTACGGGCATCGTGCTCAACCCAGTCGAGATATTTAAGCACATGTATCTTATGCGGAACGGTGACATTAAGTCCGCACAAATCCGGGTGGCTTTTCAATAAAGCGGGCAACTCGGTGATGTGCTGTATAGGGAACAGTTCGTATTTGCTGTCTGTTATCCCCTCATTTTCAAATTTTGTGGTAAAGAATTTCTTAGAAAAGGAATGAGAAAGCGGAAATCCAATTAAACCGTACAGTTTCATTATTAGATATGAGATTTGAGTATTGAGATATAAGACATTTTTATGTCTGTAATATTATAACAAAGAAACGGAATAAGTAAAAAATATTGGCCTATTGTCTATTTGATTTCGATATCAGGGATACTATACTGACCTACTTTATTAAGATCGTCAACCCTGGTGGTTTTAAGGTTCTTTAAAAACGAAGAAATGTCCTTATCATAACCGCGCTGGGAAATAGAAAATAATACTATCCCTCTACGACCCGACTTGTCTGAATAGATTTTATAGCGATAAACATTGCGTTCAACCACGGTAGTTTTATTTCCTGCACCATCACTCAGTATAAAATCCAGCATGCATTCTGCTTTATCATTATTTTCCAGGATTTCATAGTTCACAATAGCGTCGGTTTTTTTGCGGTCTTGCAATTCATTTGCTTTTACATCGAGCATTTCGCGGGGAGTTGCATCAACAATGGCAACATCAATAAAAATCATTCTATTGAAGTGATCGATAGATTCACCCGCCGGAATATATTCCTGCTTATAATACATATCATTAGGGTGATAGCTCGCCATAAGTTTGTATTTGACATTATCAAATGTCAATATTTCGGGGATACTGTAATAGTTTCTCACCTCCTGATCATTTTTGTAGGTAAAGCTGGTTGTCAACCACAGTACCGCAATAAGATATAAGACCCTATTCATCATTACTTCCTCCCTGCTATCATCATATGCGGACTTAATGAAAGTAATCCCGGATCGTTTTCGGTAAGCTTCACCAGTTGCATTATCTTTTCCTTCTTTTTTGAATCTGAACGCGTTTCAAAATAGTTTTTGTCCATCCAGATCAGGCCTTCAACGGCATAAGTATCAATATAGGTTAAACCGGACTCTACAAATTCAGCTTTCAGCTCATCAGGACGATGAAAATAGGCTGATGGTAGTACGCCCGGCATATTTTTAGGTGGTGTATGGATTCCGCTTTTCAATTCGCCCATACACATATCGAATATCTCAGGTGCATGGATAAAACCATTTAACAAGGCGGCAATGGTTGAGGCGGTGTGATTTATCGCAAAACCTAATACAACTCCTTTAGGCTTTAGAACTCTTTTTGCTTCGCTCATTGCGCGGATTCTATCTACTTTAGATTGAAGATGGTAAAGCGGTCCGTGTAAGATCACCACATCTGCAATATTATCTGCCAACTCCAGTTTTTGCGCTTCGCCTAATAGACTTTTAAAAGACTTCTTTAACTTATTTGATCGTTTAGTTGCCTGGCGGATATGCTTTTCAACCGGATCGATCAAGATTACTTCATGGCCCAAACCGGCTAACCATTCAGAATAAACTCCAGGCCCACCTCCTACATCTATGATCGTTCCTTTTTTAGGCAGATAACGACTAATGAGTTCCTTATTCCGCTCAAACTCCAGCGGACCGAGGCCCAATTGCAAACGGCCTTCTTCTGAAGTATTAGAATAAAAATCGTCTATATCGGAATTGATGAGCTTGGATGCGGCCATAATTTTACGTCCGAAGATAAACAAAAAAGCCCTCAGAAATCAATCCGAAGGCCTCGCTAACATATGCAGATGTATTTAAAGGTTCAAAAAATGATCGAAAGTATCGCTGCGGATACCTAAACGAAGTGTTTCCAGCGGTATCACTTCTGCAGGTGCTATATTACCCAAACTCACATTGGCGCCTATCAACTTAATAAACCACACCTGCTGTGCCTTTTGCGGGGCTTCCCAAATAATTTTTTCTTCAGGTATCTGGGTTAATATTTCATCTACCAAACCCTGTCTTACTTCTCCTGAATCACGATAAATACCCACATTACCACTTTCACGCGCTTCAGCTATCACCTTCCATGACCCTGCCTGGATTTCGGCATCCATCAGTTTGATCCATTTATATGGCGCAAAAATCTTTGTTACATCCTTAGAGCCAACTTCGGATATCACCGTAACCTGATCACTTAGTTTGCGGATGTAGTCGCATTTTACTTCGTGTTCTATTTCTATCGAACCGTCCGATACTTCGGCATGTTCCATTTGGTATTTATCCAACGTGCGGCGATAGTCGTCAAATTGGTTACGTATAACAAATGCTTCAAATAAAGTCCCGCCAAAATAGACCGGGATACCTGCTGCACGATAAAGCTTTAACTTCTCATCCAGGTTTGGAGTAACAAATGATGTTGCCCAGCCCAACTTCACAATATCTGTATACGGACCGCCTACTTCTATAAAATCCTCAACCTGGCGCAGACTTAACCCCTTATCCATTACCATCGTAATGCCACTGTTTCGGGGTTTAACAGTGCGTTCCGGAATATTATTCAAAGGGTAGTTCATCATTATTTATTTTAGTTATAGACTATAACAAAAAGTTTTAACGCCGCAAAGTTGATGAAAAATGTGCAGATGTGCAAATATGCGGATGTGCAGATGAAATAAGAAACGGATTTTTTACAAAGGGGTGGATGTGCAAATGCGAGGATGTGCAGATGTGCACATGAATTAACAGATGGTATAGCTAAGTTAAATGCAGATGGACGGCATGCAAATCTAATTTGCACATTCACACATCTGCATATTTGCACATCTGCACATCCAAAAATCTGCACATTTACTTGCAGTATCTGTTGATGATATCCAGTATCACCTTGTTTTTCTGCAACTGTGGCAGGTAATCAAACAGGATATAATGCTTTTCCGGGTCGGCTGCTAAAGCAGATTCCAGGAAGTTCAATGCCTCGTTATAGTTACCGGCAGCGAACAGGTAAGCTACCATACGATAGTATAATTCTGCAGCATCCGGGTTATTCTTTATCGCCTGCGACATTACTTCGATGGCTTCTGCCAGCTTGCTTTGCTCATAAAGCACAGATGAATAATCCAGCCATGCATCTATATCAACAGGGTTCAGTTCAACAACTTTCTCATAAGCCTGCTCGGCTTCGGCTATGTGACCGAGTTTGTACTCGGCGTCAGCAATAGCAAACCAATAGTCGGCATTAGCTATATCCAGGTCGAGCGCTTTTTTGTAGAAGTGCAAAGCTTCAAAATAGCGTTCCTCAAAATCAAGGGTTACACCAATACCGAACCAGCCATCGGCCAATTTCGAGTCCATTTTAACTGCTTTTTTGTAGAACGCGCGGGCGTCGTCCATTTGCTCCAGCTTTTCATAGCATTCGCCAATCGCGCAATAAGTATCCGCATTAGGCTGCTCATACTCAAATGTCTGGCGGTATACTTCTATCGCTTCTGCATACTTTTCCAGGTTTACCAAAGCATTGCCTTTGTTAAAATAGGCCGACGCAAAGCTGTCCTTAATCAGGATGGCATAATCGTAAGCATCGATAGCCTTTTCAAACAGGCTCAGCTTAGTGTAAGCATTTCCTAAGTTATACCAGGCAGCATAGCTGTAAGGCTCGCTGTCGATGTACTGCATGTAGAATTGCACACTCTCCTCCTGGTTGTCCATCACGTCGTAGCAAAAAGCCAGTTCGTAAAGGGCATCCTGGTTTTCCATGTTCTGCTGTAAGCACTGCTTCAGGTAGCTGATAGCAGTGTCATAGTCGCCCATGTTTTGGTACACGTAAGCCAGGTGCAGTAAAATTTCGTCAGTTTCATCAGCAAGTTCAAGGGCCTTTTCATAATTCTCCAACGCTTCCGAGTAGCGTTCCATGCTTTCATACAGATTACCGCGGATAATATAGATGTCCGCATCCGAAGCTTCGAGCATGGCCGCCTTCTCCAGCGACACGAATGCATCGCTGACACGATTGGTGACAACAAAAAGTTGGGCTTGCTTGATCAAAAATACTGCTGCAAATGGATGTTGGTTACACGCGTACTCTACCACTTGCAGGGCTTTCGCCGGGTCATTCTTTTCGATGTAGTAGTCGATAATGTTTTCAAACGCCTGCGCATCAAAAAAATACTGGTCATGATTACGAATCATTTCTTCGTAACGCTCCACTGAGAACTTGGGGTCCTCAGTGAATCCAAATTCAAATTCTTCTTCCATTCAATAATATTTTTAAGAACGCCAGCTGCCATTGATCTTCCCGACGTCATCGGGGTTTTTAGGTCTAATTAGCCTTTGCTGAGATCAAATTACGATTAGTAACCATCCTTAGTTATATCAAGTTTTCAACATTCAAACATTCTTAACAAGGTTATTTACAAGTGCCTGATAGTAAATGACAAACATTTTTGGCGCTGTTAGCCTGGCAAAAGATGAGTGAAATAAATTGCCCTAAAGATTTTACCTTTGACAAATTTACGATTTATGAGCCATAATATTTCAGAGATCCTTAATCATTTACATATCAACGACAATAATGATGCCTATAGTACAGGCAGTCAATGGGGTAGCAGCGCAGGCGCTGAAGTGAAGGTTATCACCTCACCTGTAGATGGTAAAAAGATAGCTTCGGTGAAGCTGGCTACAGAGGAAGATTATAATAAAGTGATTGCGAAAGCAACTGAAGCATTTAAAAAATGGCGTAGCATGCCTGCCCCAAAACGCGGAGAAATTGTGCGCCAGATAGGCGAAGCTTTGCGTGCCAAAAAACAGGAATTGGGTGCTTTAGTCTCCTACGAAATGGGAAAAAGTTTGCAGGAAGGTTACGGCGAGGTGCAGGAAATGATCGACATCTGCGATTTTGCTGTAGGCTTAAGCAGACAATTATACGGGCTCACCATGCAATCAGAACGTGCAGAGCACCGCATGTATGAGCAGTATCATCCGCTAGGTATTGTAGGTATTATATCGGCCTTCAATTTCCCGGTAGCGGTTTGGAGCTGGAATGCGATGCTGGCCTGGGTTTGCGGCGATGTATGTGTTTGGAAACCATCTGAGAAAGCACCTTTAACAGCTATCGCCTGTCAGCAAATTGCTCAGGAGGTGTTTGCCAAAAATGATATTCCAGAAGGCGTATCGTGCCTGGTAATTGGCGACAGGGTTGTTGGCGAATTAATGTCGAATGATACTCGTGTACCTTTGGTTTCCGCTACTGGTTCAACACGCATGGGTAAGGCAGTTGGCGCAGCAGTAGGTGCACGTTTAGGCAGAAGTTTGCTTGAGCTTGGCGGAAATAATGCCATTATTGTAAGTCAGCATGCGGATTTGGATACGGTATTAGTAGGCGCTGTGTTTGGCGCTGTGGGTACTGCGGGCCAACGTTGTACTTCTACACGCAGGTTGATCATTCATGAGAGTGTTTATGATCAGTTCAAACAAAAAATAGTAAAAGCCTACGAACAAGTGCGTATCGGCAACCCGTTGGATGAGCATAACCACATGGGACCACTGATCGATAACGATGCTGTAAAACTATACCTGGATGCTATTGAAAAGTGTAAAGCAGAAGGCGGAAAGTTTGTTGTTGAAGGCGGCAAACTGGAAGGTGGCGACTATGCATCAGGCTGTTATGTAAAGCCTTGCATTGCCGAAGTGGAAAATCATTACAAAATAGTTCAACACGAAACTTTTGCCCCTATACTATATTTAATAAAATACAGTTCATTAGAGGATGCTATCGGGATGCAAAATGCAGTTCCTCAAGGGCTTTCATCGGCCATTATGACGAATAATTTGCGCGAAGCAGAACAATTTTTATCATCCGCTGGTTCTGACTGTGGCATAGCCAATGTAAACATAGGTACATCCGGAGCCGAAATAGGCGGCGCATTTGGAGGCGAAAAAGAAACAGGCGGCGGTCGCGAGTCGGGATCGGATGCATGGAAAGTTTATATGAGAAGGCAAACCAACACAATCAATTATTCAACTAAATTACCGCTGGCACAAGGTATTAAATTCGACCTGTAGCTTATATACTTTATAAAATAGATGCGTATACCCCAAAAATTCCTGATAAGCTGCACGTTATTAGCTTGTTTATTTACTGGTTTAACCAGTTCGGCACAAACATTACCGCCATCTCAACCCGATCCCCCCAAGGATTGGTTTGCCCTCGACCAAAAGACCGATGATTATTTTGGCGTAAGTCTTAAACAGGCTTACCAGTTCGTCAATGGGCAGAAAAGTAAGCCTGTGATCGTAGGCATTATCGATAGCGGTGCAGATACTCTGCAAAAAGATTTGCAAGGCGTTTTCTGGACCAACCCAAAAGAAAAAGCCGGCAACGGAAAGGATGATGACCATAACGGCTATGTAGATGACATTCACGGATGGGATTTCCTGGGCGGACCGGGCGGTAAATGCGATTTCAACGAAACCGAAGAAGAAGTAAGGGAATATCAGCGTCTGAAAGAAAAATATCTGCCCCTGACCGAAGCAACAGCTACCGATAAAAAGGAATTTGCGTACTGGACTAAAGTAAAAATGGAGTATGATTCCACTGTCACTAAAGCCCGCACTGAAAGCAACCAGTTATCGCCTATCCTGAATGCATTGGTTGAAACCAGCGGTTACGTAAGGCATGCTTTAAACCTGAAATCTAACCAGACATTTACCAAAGCTGATGTGGAACGAATGCAAGCGGCCAACGACACTCTTGCGGAAGTAAAAAATCTGTGGATGATTGCCTTCAGTGAAGAGGTATCCACCAGTACCAACGTAAAAGTTCTTAAAGAATTAAGCGAGTACATGACCAAGCTCAACAACTCTTTAAATCCCGACCTGGATGCCCGCAAACGTATCGTAGGCGATGATCCGGATGCGCTAGATCATAAACCTTATGGCAACAATAAGCTAAAGTTCAGTGATGCTTCGCATGGTACAGGTGTAGCCGGACTTGTTGGTGCAGTTCGCAACAATGGTTATGGCATTGATGGCGTAGCTGATAATGTTAGGCTGATGATTCTTAAAGCCGTGCCTAACGGCGACGAGTATGATAAGGATGAAGTTAACGCTATTCATTACGCAGTTGACAATGGCGCACGGGTAATTAATATGAGCTTTGGCAAAAAAATATCACCTCATAAAGTATGGCTTGACGAAGCCTTTAAATACGCGGCAGATCACGATGTATTATTGGTACAAGCTGCAGGAAATGATAACCAGAATGTGGATGTAAAACCCGATTATCCGAATGACACATTTGCCGATGGTTCAGTTACTGATATGGATAATGTGATCAACGTGGGTGCATCGGGCTTAAAATTGGGTGATAGCCTGGCTGCAAGTTTTAGCAATTATGGGCAAAAAAATGTTGATGTATTTGCGCCTGGCGTGAAGGTTACTTCAATAGACAGTGATGCTGAAACCAATACTGAAGACGGTACCAGTTTTTCAGCACCGATAGTTACCGGCATAGCTTCGCTAATATTGGAATATTATCCTTCGTTAAGTGCCAAGCAGGTAAAGCAGGCGATTTTGGAATCGGCCACTCCGTTAAAAGGTGTAATGGTATTAAAACCGGGCACAAAAGAGAAGGTAGATTTTACCACGCTTTGTAAAACGGGTGGTATTGTGAATGCACGTTTGGCATTAGAGATTGCGTCGAAGATGAAAGGTGAGCGGAAATAGTACCAGCGGCAGTAGCAGTTTTTTGCAGTTGAATGTAAAAAAGTTGTACGGCTGTTTACCCCAATTGCAATTAACACATTAGTGATTATATTTGCGTTCGCAAAAATTCATTTAAAATAATAATGAGAGAAATACAATTCAGAGAAGCGCTTCGTGAAGCTATGAGCGAAGAGATGCGCAAGGACGATAAAATATACCTGATGGGTGAGGAAGTGGCCGAGTATAACGGTGCCTATAAAGTAAGCCAGGGTATGCTGGATGAATTTGGCGCCAAACGCGTTATTGACACCCCGATCTCTGAATTAGGCTTTGCCGGTATCGGTATCGGTTCAGCAATGAACGGTTTACGTCCGATTATCGAATTCATGACCTTCAACTTCTCGCTGGTAGCTATCGACCAGATCATCAATGGCGCTGCCAAGATCATGTCGATGAGCGGTGGCCAGTTTTCAGTGCCTATCGTGTTCCGCGGTCCTACCGGTAACGCAGGTATGCTAAGCTCACAGCACAGCCAGTGTTTTGAAAACTGGTATGCCAACTGCCCGGGCCTGAAAGTGGTTGTTCCATCAAATCCATACGATGCCAAAGGTTTATTAAAATCTTCTATTCTTGATCCCGATCCGGTGATTTTTATGGAATCAGAATTAATGTATGGCGATAAAGGCGAAGTACCTGAAGAAACTTATTATATCCCGCTTGGCAAAGCAAACGTAACCAAAGAAGGTACCGATGTTACCCTGGTTGGTTTCGGCAAGATTATGAAAGTTGTAAATGCTGCTGCTGCCGAGTTGGAAAAAGAAGGGATCCACGCCGAAGTGATTGATCTGCGCACTGTACGCCCTATCGATTATGACACAGTGATCAACTCAGTTAAGAAAACAAACCGTATGGTCTTTGTTGAAGAAAGCTGGCCGTTGGGTTCAATCGCTACTGAAGTTGCGTTCAAAGTGCAGAAAGATGCATTTGATTATTTAGATGCTCCTATCCTGCGTATTATGGGCGGCGATGTTCCGCTTCCTTATGCACCAACTTTGATACAAGAATATTTGCCTAACCCAGAACGCGTGATCAAGGCAGTAAAAGAAGTAATGTACGTTACAAAATAGCCTCACCCCGGCCCTCTCCAGGGGAGAGGGAGTTAGGAAAATATAACAGCCTCGATGGAATTAATCGGGGCTTTTGTTTTTTAATAGTAATTTAGAATATGAGCTCACCAAAAACATTATTCATACTCATCATGGTCATCTTCGTTGGCATGATGATCGTTAATGTAAACAGTATCATTAATGGGATAGAGAAGCATGAGACCTGGCGCATCGCAGTTGCTGCCGGCTCGTCAGTTATTATGATCGTACCAATCATATTAATTTTGATCAGGTTATCGAGAATAAAAAAGCAGCAACAAAAAGATAACAAATAAAAATGCCCCTTACGGGGCATTTTCGTTATATGCTGATTTTTGCTAATTCGTAGCGCTCCACCCATCACTCCATCCGTTACCTCCGGCTTTGGTATCTTTTACCATTTTATCATATTTAACTGCCTGTGCAGGAGTTAATACAGCTTTTATTTTCTTAACTGTAGCCTCGCGCAATGGGCGAACAGCCACTACCATTTTATCGGTATTGCCGTGCTCGTCTTTTTTTATCTTTTCAAATTTATCAGCCGACTCTTTATAAATAGCCTGAATTTTTTCAGTTTGCTTATCGTTCAACTTTAGCTCTTTCTGCAGGCCTTTGGCTTTTTCTTCCGGAGTGCCAACTGTTGGATGAGTTCCCTGGGCGCGTGCTGCTGTTATTCCGATAACCAAACAGCATATTAACAAAATTTTCTTCATGGGTTTTAAGGTTAAATATGATTTAAATATAGACGTTTATTTTGCTTATAGCTAACATATTACTATTAATAATTATTTATTTATTGGCATTCATAGGCATACACATCGGGATGCCAGCTTTGTGTTTAAATGTTAATTGTTTCAGGTGCATGGCCATTGCTTTATCATCGCCTTCTGTGATATGCAAGAATTGATTGGGTGCTAAATTTTTAAAATGCTGCACAGTCTGGCTTCCAGCCCATTTGATCTCGATATCATCAATCCATTTAGCCTGGCCAATCCCAATCTCCTGCCTCAAAGGCGACGATCCAAAACTTCCTCCTGAGTTAACATCTTTATAAACGCTTCTTTTTACCCCTTTTTCAGTAAAAGTCACTTTTATATGGCTGCCTATTGCACAGCGGTTTGCTTTTACGCCTTCCAGCTTTAGGGATATCCAATTATTATTGTTTTGACCAGGGTTTACATATAATGAGCTGTTGTAAGAATCTCCCTTAAAAGCACCGCCCATTTCAATAAAAATGTCCTGGATACCTGTATTCCGAATATCGGCGAAGGCTACTCCATGCCCCTTTTGTAAATTACCAGTACGTGATGAAGTGGTTACATCCGCAAATCGTTTACCGTCTATATTCTTAAACAGTTTATTAGGAACCAGCGACTTGAAATCAGGGTTTCCGGTACCGAAGTACATATCCGGGTAACCGTCGTTATCAATATCACCAAAATTTGCGCCCATGCTGTAAACCACTTTATTGAGTCCAACTTCATTGGTCACCTCAGTAAAAGTACCATCGTGGTTATTTCTGAACAGAAACGTATTACCCATTTTCGGGATAGGCTTGCCAAGGCCTTCCGCAGCAGCAAAATAGGCCAATGGCTTATTCATCCGGTTATTGTAATCACCAACTATTATATCGGGCCAGCCATCATTGTTGTAATCAAAGAACCAGGTGGTAAAAGTGGGCTCGGTATTTTTATCGAGACCAGCCTGTACAGAAACATCATCAAAATCAATGGCCTTACCTGGCTTGCACTTATTTTTAAGGAGATATTTATTACCATCCATAGTCGATATAAATATGTCGGGCCAGCCGTCGTTATTATAATCGGCAGAAGTTACCCCTTTTGCAAAGGCCGTCAGGTTACAATGTGCACTGTCGGTGACATTGGTAAAAGTGCCATCACCATTGTTGACATATAGCATGCAAGTATGCGTGCCACCCGCATCCATACCTCCCGCGTTTTCTGTACCAATAAATACATCCAGGTAACCATCGTTATTGAAATCGGCCCAGGTAGCGGCCTGTGTGGGGTGAAAAAATAACAAGCCACTGGGTATCGTAACATCTGTAAATGTGCCGTCGCCATTATTTCGTAGCAGTGAGCTCGGCTGATTGCCAAAGCCCTCGGTATTCCATGCGCCTCTTAAGACAAAAATATCCAGGTTGCCATCATTATTGTAATCCACCTGCTGAATATTCAGTCCACCAGTTATCCCCTTCAGCCCGCTTTGTTCAGTAACATCAGTAAAGGTTCCGTCTTTGTTACTCTGAAAATAATGCAACGGGTCAGTCAGGTCCCAGCCGGAGGTAATAATATCCAGGTAACCGTCGTTATTAAAATCATCTATAATAACACCGCCCGCGCGTCCAAAAACATCTAAACCCAGATCGGCAGCCATATCGGTAAATGGTTTCACTTTGTAGCCGGTGTCTGCATCAAGCCCCGGTATCAAAAATTCTTTAGGCACCGCTTTGGGGTAAGTGCCTAAGGTCATAAAAGCTACGTTAAGCAGCCAGCGCGATGTCAGATCATCAGGTTCGGACTTAAGTATAGTTTCGTATACCTGTATCGCCTTTGATGAGCCCGCTTTAATGCGGTGGACACCTTCATCTTTTATCGGGAAGATACATGATGAACCTGTATGATTAAGCATGCAGTTAGTACGTTCGCCCAAACGCATATAAGCAATGCCCATATCCGGAAGCATATCGTTTACATCATTAAAATCCATCCTGTTCATCAGCTTTTCATAGATATCGACAGCTTTTTGCTCCTGGCCTTCTTTTAGTAATAAGGCAGCCTTTGCTTTTAGCGAAAAAACATTCTGCGTATTGTTTGGCTGGTTAAGAAGCGAATCAATATAAGCCAGCTTGGGTTTAGCATTAAAAGGGTTGGCCATATTGTTATTGCGTTTTGCCAGGGCCCGAAGCAGTTCAATCATTTGTGCATGCGGCGAGGGTTCTGCATTACGATATGCAATAAACCCCGTTATACTCAGTAGTATCACCGCCGAGATAATAACTTTAGGTATATGTTTTTTAAGTTTCATTGTTGTAAGTGCTAATGCATCACGCCACACCCATTTAGAGGTAATGAAAGGCGATGCGGTAAATAATATCCCGATTTCTCAGCCCGATCTGTATAACAGAATCAGCCTGTGCAAATGTGCTAAAAGGAATAGTTGGCTTAGTGCCTATGGTTTATCTGAACTAACATATCAGGCAAACACACCAAAAGCACAGCCATTAGCTGAGCATAACTATTCCGGAAAATTTGATTAGGGATTTAACACTTAGGTGGTGGTGCCGGACTGGCGAGGATATGGTCAATAATGTCAGAATTGATGCTGGCGTTATTTTTTTTCAATATAGTAATAGGAGTAACAAAAAGATACTTCACTACCTGGCAATTATAGTCACTAAGTATACTTAATTTTCCAAAAGGCACGTGGTCCTTTTTAGCATTCGGGATATCTGCAATTCTACGAGCGTTTATAATATTCTGATTGATGAGCTTTGTCTTCTTATAGTTCGGAATACACATCAGGTAAAGTGTATCCCTCGTCATCTTGATTTTAACGTAATTGTAACTGTTATTCTGAAACTGCACCTGCCCTGCGACAGCTACATAATCTTTCCAGTCTTCAACGGAGGGCATTTTTACCGGGACTTTAACGGACACCAGGTCATCAAGACTGTATTTATCCATACTGATCTGCTCGTTAAACAATTTATCAGACCGGTAGACAGAATAAAAATACAAAGCCATGTGCCCATATAAGCTGTACAGATGTAATAAAAGAAGCGATACGGCCAATAATTTCTTCACGGGGCGGCAGAAACTGATGCTTTACAGGTTGATAATTTATCTAAAATACAACCTTATTTCTAAATATCAAGCAATCAGTATGGTATAAAACAAAAAGTCCCGGTTAGTAACATAACCGGGACTTCTAAGTTTTTTACGATATTATTTATCTTCTTCTGCCAAAAATACGCAGCAGGAATAAGAACAGGTTCACGAAATCAAGGTAAAGCGTTAAGCCCCCCATCAAAGCCATTTTCTTGGCTGATGCGTCGCCATACTCTAAACCAGCACCAATTCTTTTCAGTTTTTGCACGTCATAAGCGGTAAGGCCTACGAAAATAGCAACTCCCAGATAACTAATAAGTGTCTCCATACCTGAACTGTGTAAAAACCATCTATTAATTACGGTTGCAACAAGTATTCCTATCAATAACATGATAAGTAGTGCACCAAATTTGGTTAGATCGGTTTTAGTAGTATATCCCGCAACAGCCATTATACCAAATACAAATGCTGAAGTCAGAAATACACCTGATACTGATGATGCGGTATATATTAACAGAATAAGACTTAAGCTTATGCCTGTGGCAGCTGAATAAGCGATGTATAACAACGACAAACCTAAATAAGATATTCTGTTTACGCCAAAACTCATAATCAGCACAAATGCAAAAGGTGAAAACATAGCCACCCAGTATAAAATTGTAGCCTGACCGGTAGCCGGGTCGACTAATAGTTGTAACAAAGACGGTGTACTAGCAAATAGATAAGCAGCGATTGAAGAGATACCCAATGCTACAAACATCCACGAAAACACCCCTGCTATAAATTTGCGCGATTGATCCGCGTCTTCTATCTGGACTACATTCTGATAAGTATAATCCGGGTTTTGATTTTCCATTTTTTTAAATAATTGATTTTTTTATTTATACGAAAATACGAAGAAAAAGAGTCAAGAAACAAGAATCAGGAGTCAAGATGAGAAAATCTTTCATTTCTACAAAGGAATTTTGGTAAAATCCCCCCCTAAAAACAGCTTGATTCTTGATTCTCAATTCAATTAAGTCTCTTAACCAGCTGTTCCTCTACTTTTTTGAAGAACTGCAGCGGCTTAAGGTTTCGCCAAACCATATCGTCAAGCTCACCGCCGAAGTTGATATAGTAATCGATATTGTTGCGTTTAAATTCATCGATCACATGCTGACGGAAGTTGATACCTGCTATCCAACCATCTTCCACCTCCTGAAACCATTCTTCATAATAACAATCATCCGATGAATGGAAATTGAGTACGTTTTCTCCTATCAGCACAAATTTATTGATGCCATTATCCATCATCAGCTCAAGCAACTCACGCTTAAGGAGCATAATATCGTTGCTGATCGCGTCGTTCCATTCGCCGATAAACTCGATTATCGCATAACTCCGTTCATAGTCGGCAAAAAGCACTTTCAGGTATAAGGTATTAGAGCCAAAAGAGTCCCACTGCGGATGTAAAAGATAGTTATACACCTGCTTGTCATACTCAAACTCGCTATACTCCGTCGCATAAAAAGGTGAATACTCATCCTCCGACGCGATGTAGTCATCCCTCCACTTGTAATATGGCTCTATATCGTGCATATATCCAGTCCTTCTTAATTTTTTAATGTGCAAATGTGCATATATGCAGATGTGCAAATAATTAGAATATATATCCGTCAGTTTAAAAACATCTGCACATTTGCATATCCTCGCATCTGCACATCCACTACTCACCTTGCATATGCACCTCAACGGCCCTGCGCACGCTTCCGTATTTCATCAATAGTTCTGCCGCTGCTGTTTCATCCAGGCCAGTGTAGTTCATCACCATGCGTGTGCCACGGTCGACCAGCTTATGATTGGTCAGCTGCATGTCCACCATCTTATTACCTTTTACACGACCCAACTGGATCATCACTGCGGTGCTCAGCATATTCAGCACCAACTTCTGTGCCGTTCCCGCTTTCATACGGGTAGAGCCTGTCACAAATTCGGGCCCGGTTATTACCTCGACGGGATATTCCGCTTCGGCAGCCACCGGGCTGCCTGTATTGCATACAATACAGCCTGTTGCAATGTTTCTTTCATTAGCCATGTGTAAGCCACCGATCACATAAGGTGTAGTGCCCGAGGCAGCAATGCCCACTACTACATCATGATCAGTAATATCATAAGCCGATAAGTCTTTCCAGGCTTGCTCCCTGTCATCCTCAGCAAATTCTACTGCCTTGCGTATAGCGCCATCGCCACCTGCTATTAGTCCGACAACCATATCAAACGGTACCCCAAACGTTGGTGGGCATTCGGAGGCATCAACCACCCCCAGACGACCGCTGGTTCCTGCACCGATGTAAAACAACCTGCCACCTTTTCTCATCCTTTCGGCAGTAATTTCAACCAGCTTTTCTATTTGCGGCAATGCCTTAGCAACGGCTTCGGGCACAGTATGGTCTTCCTTGTTAATACTTTTAAGTATCTCAGACACCGGCATTTGCTCCAGGTTGTTGTAATGAGAGTCTTTTTCGGTGGTCCGTTCCATTTGGTGTATCTTATTTTAACAAAAATCGTTAAAAATCATTAAATGTAAGTAAAGCGGGTATATAATTATTTGCTGTAACTTTCAATTGATTAACTTTGTGATTACGGTATGAAAAGAGCGGCGCAGATTATTTTCAGGTCAACCATTCTCCTTCTGTTAGGTATAGCCATTGGTTTATACCTGGCCGAAAGTCCACGCCGTGGTTTCACTTTTCCGGGTACCAGCAAAATATCCAGGGTACTGCAATTGGTGCATCACAATTATGTTGACTCGGTGAATGTCGACAGCATCGAGGGTGTCGCTGTAAACAACCTGCTTCAAAACCTCGACCCGCATTCGCTTTATTTACCACCCCAACAAGCGGAATCTATTAACGAAAAGCTGGATGGTGGATTTAATGGTATTGGTATTGAATACCAAATACTTCGCGATACCTTGATAATCACCCAGGTTTATGGTGACGGGCCAGCCGAAAAGGCGGGTATAACGGATGGCGATAAGGTGATCGATGTGAACAATAAGAAATTTTCGGGCACCAACCTCACTCCGTCAATAGTAAATAAGGCTTTTAAAGGCGATAAAGATTCTCAAATATCGCTTTCTGTATTAAAGTCTGGTGATAATTCCATTAAAGTTTACCACCTTAAACGCGGCCACGTCGACTTAAGCAGTTTGGATGCATCTTATATGGTGACACCATCGACCGGATATATCAAGATCAGCAAATTTGCCGCAACTACCGATCCTGATTTTCGCGATGCGTTTAAAAAACTGAAAGCAAAAGGCATGCAAAAACTAGTGATCGACCTGCGAGGAAACGGAGGCGGTTACCTGAGTGCAGCTACCGAATTGGCCAGCGAATTCCTGGAAAAAGGCAAATTAATTGTATACACGAAAGGTGTTCACGAACCGCGAGCTGAGTATTTGGCAACCGATTCAGGCTTATTTAAAAGCGGTAAAATGGCTGTTTTGATAGATGAGTATTCCGCGTCAGCGAGCGAAATATTGGCCGGAGCATTACAGGATTTCGACAGGGCAACAATTGTAGGCAGGCGCTCATTTGGCAAAGGGCTGGTTCAGCAGCAGTTTACCTTTAATGATGGATCGGCGGTGAACCTTACTGTGGCAAGATATTATACTCCATCAGGAAGATCGATCCAGAAATCCTATAAAGACGGTACTGAAAACTACCGCAACGAGGTAAATGAGCGTGTGCAAAAAGGCGAGTTATTTTCGGAAGAGAATTATTTAAAGGATAGCGCTTTTAAAAAGGCGGCGGTTTATCATACTTCATCGGGTCGAAAAGTATTTAGCGGTGGTGGTATTATGCCCGATGTATTTGTTCCGGCGGATACTACCGGCAATACGATGTTGATACAAGAACTGGGCAATCAGCAGTTGTTTAATGCCTTTGTGATTGATAAGATGCAGGGCATTTTGAACAGCTATAAAACCGATGACAGCTTTTTGAGCAATTATACTGTAAGTGATAACCAGTTTGATGATTTTATACTTTATGCCTCCAAAACATTAAAGGAGATGAATTCCAAAGAGATAAAAACCTCAAAAGATAATATCAAATTATATCTCAAAGCCTTTGCAGCCCGTTTTAAATGGGGCGATGGTGCCTATTACCAGGCCTTAAACCAAGACGATGAGACTTTGAAAAAGGCGATTTCCGCTATTAATTAATCTGCACATCCACTCATCTGCATATTTGCACATCAAAAGGCTATTTCTGCCTGAAGAAGATCTGTACCGGCACTCCTGTAAAATCAAAATTTTCGCGCAGCTTGTTTTCCAGAAAACGCTGGTATGGCTCTTTGATATATTGGGGCAGGTTACAGAAAAAGGCAAATATCGGTGCCACACCGTTGATCTGGGTAATGTATTTTATCTTAACGTATTTGCCTTTGATAGATGGCGGCGGATAGCTCTCGATGATCGGCAGCATTACCTCGTTCAGCTTTGAGGTGGATATTTTCTTTTTGCGGTTTTCGTATACCTTTTCGGCCATCTCAATTACACGCAACACCCTTTGCTTCTCGGTAACTGAAGTAAACACAACCGGGATGTCTGTAAATGGCGCGATCTTGTTGCGGATCATTTCTTCGAAAACCTTGCTGGTTTTATTGTTCTTTTCAATCAAATCCCATTTATTCACCACAATCACAATGCCCTTTTTATTCTTCTCTGCCAGGTGGAAAATATTGATATCCTGCGATTCGATACCTTCCACCGCGTCAATCATCAGGATAACCACATCGGCTTCCTCCAGTGCTTTAATGGTACGCATTACCGAGTAAAACTCGATATTCTCTTTAACCTTGGTCTTCTTGCGCAACCCAGCAGTATCAACCAGCATAAAATCATGCCCATACTGGTTGTAATGGATATGTATAGAATCGCGGGTAGTTCCGGCAATAGGTGTAACGATATTCCGCTCCTTACCGATCAGTGAATTGATGATCGATGATTTACCCACGTTAGGCCGGCCAACAATGGCAAATTTTGGCAATGTATTTTCTTCCAGAGGCTCATCATCGAAATCTTTTACTACCGCATCCAGCAATTCGCCTGTTCCCGAACCTGTCATAGATGAGATATTGTAGATCTCACCTAAACCCAGGCTGTAAAACACCGTAGCGTCTGACTGCTGCGAGTTGTTATCAACCTTGTTCACCACCACATGCACCGGCTTTTTACTACGACGTAATAGCGAAGCTATCTCATCGTCCAGATCGGTAATACCAGTGGTAACATCCACCAGGAAAAGGATCACCGTAGCTTCTTCAATAGCGATAATTACCTGTTCGCGTATGGCCGCCTCGAACACATCTTCAGAATGGGCCACGTAACCACCCGTATCAATCACCGTAAATTGATGATTGGTCCACTCGGCAACGCCGTAATGGCGGTCGCGCGTAACGCCGCTAAAGTCATCCACAATGGCTTTGCGGGTTTCAGTTAAACGGTTATATAAGGTCGACTTGCCTACATTCGGCCTGCCTACTATGGCTACTATATTGCTCATGGTTGTTAGAGTCAAGAATCAAGAGACAAGAACCAAGACAGCTTAGTCTTTCAATTCAGTATAAATATTATAAAAAGTCTTGAATCTTGATTCCTGTATCTTGATTCTTTTCTTAATCTTCGTACCCAAATTTTTTCAGGTAATTTTTCTTGCTGCGCCAATCGGGGATCACCTTTACAAACATCTCTAGGAAGATCTTTCTTTGGAAAAATTCTTCCATATCCTTGCGTGCATAAGTGCCGACTTTCTTTAAACTTTCGCCGCCTTTACCGATCAGGATATTCTTTTGCGACTCACGCTCTACAATGATCTCTGAGCTAATGCGGTACAGTTCATCCCCTTCTTTAAAGGCAGTAATGATTACTTCTGTACTATAAGGGATTTCCTTTTCGTACATTTTAAATATCTTCTCGCGGATGATCTCCGATGCAAAAAAGCGGTCGTTTCTGTCAGTAAGGAAATCTTTCTCGTAATAGGCAGGATGCTCTGGCAAATGCTCCATTACAAAGTTCATCACTGCTATCACATTATGCTCCTTCAAAGCCGAAACAGCAAAAATGGCCTTCGGGTTTAGCTTTTCCTGCCAATAAGCGATTTTTTGTTTTACAGCTTCCTCATCGGACCTATCGATCTTATTGATGATCACACAAAGTGGCGCGAACGATCCCTGCAATTTTTCCAGGATGTCGCTCTCGTCGTGTTTCTCGTTGATGTCTGTTACCAGCAGAACCAAATCAGCATCCACCAATGAGCCATTTACCTGATGCATCATGGTTTCCTGCAAAGCATAATGAGGTTTCATAATACCGGGCGTATCAGAAAACACGATCTGGTAATCCTTACCGTTCACAATTCCGAGTATGCGGTGACGTGTGGTTTGTGCTTTGGGGGTGATGATGGACATCTTTTCGCCCACGAGCGCATTCATAAGGGTGCTCTTGCCTGCGTTTGGCTTACCAATTATGCTTACAAAACCTGCCTTATGACTCATAGAAAAATAATTAAAATATTATTTGGACTGCAAAGAAACGAATTATATCTTTGCAGTCCAATTTAAAACGCCGATTTCGGTATTGAAAGTTGGAAAATAGAGTGCGGGATGGAGCAGTTGGTAGCTCGTCGGGCTCATAACCCGAAGGTCGTAGGTTCGAGTCCTGCTCCCGCTACCAGAGAATCAGGCAGTTACGTTAGATCGTGACTGCCTTTCTTTTTTTGTTAAAACAATGTTTAAACAAGGCCTTTTTGATGCATTTAGTTGCCAGCCTTATCATTGCATCCTGCAATGATTTGATATATAAATATAAAGATTCACGGGATTTTGGAGAGAAAACACCTCAAATGCTATATTTATTTCTCACAAATGTAAACCACAGCCTGGTGAATTCTTCGTTGACAACAATACCCTTTTCTAATAATTTACTTGCAAACGCCCGCCCATACCAGCCGCACAGAGGATGCTAACTATCATTTACTTTTTGCTATGAAGGCGTAATCTAATGTTTTGCTATTGAAGACCGAATGAATTTTAAGGCTTCATCAGCGTGTTCCTGACCGGCAAACATGGCTTCGTGTGTGTACACAATCTTCCCTTTCAGATCAACCACAAACGTTTTTCTGCCGGTCATAAATAATTTGTTGGTAATACCGAAAAGGTTGTAGACCTTATTTCCTGGGTCGCTTAGCAGCGTAAACGGCAGCGTATAATGTGTTTGGAAGGCTTTATGGCTTGCTACGGAGCCATTGTTGATCCCTATGATTTTGGCCCCGCTTTTAACAAATTCTTCAAAGTCATCCCTAAAAGCACAGGCTTCCTTTGTGCAAACTATACTTTCATCTTTTGGATAAAAGTAAATTACCAGCACCTGTTTACCAATATAATCGGCAACGTCAAAATTCTTACCATCTTGATCATACAGCGCAAATGCAGGTATATTGTCGCCGACTGACAGCGGTTTCTTATTTTTTTGCCCGGTTATAGAAAAGCTCATTAGTGAAATGGTAGCTATTAAAAGATAGCAAATTATCCTTCTATTTTTCATCGATTACTACATTAATGATGCTTCGCAATAATCTAATGCTTGTACTATGCTATCCCAGAGCGCCAGCCGCGCTTCCAGCGCTGATCGGGCCGCATTGGTGGCCTCCAGCCATTTATCTTTATCCTCACCGCATAACTCCGCAGTCATCTCATGGGCAAGTTTTGAGTGATGGTCACCATCCACTTCAATATGCCTTTCCAAATAATAGATCAATTTAGCAAGTTGACCAGGGGACTCCGTATTCATTCGGCGGACAATTTCAATAAAAATGGAAGGGATCAGATCTTCGCGGCCAAATGTGAAAACCGAAGTAATAATGTGGGGTTTGCCGGTAGCAATGATCTCAAATGTGTATCGCACAAAGTCAGCTGCACTTTCTGGAACTCCGGCAAGAACCAGCCCTTCATTTACTGTCTTGTCGTCTTTTATGCAAGTCGTAAAATGGTTCATTGTTCCCATGTTACACCCAAGCTGTTCCATCGCGTTCAGATATAGTTCAAAATGGCTGCATCGTTTACCGGTTTCATCAATGTCGCTTTCTTCGCCGGTTACAATTTCATTAATCAGGTAACGTGTGTCCGGATTTCCCACCGGCAGCCAGGGAACAGTTGTGCAAGTGAGTTTTTGTTGCAGCGATTTTAACAACGACATAAAATCCCATACTGCAAAAACATGATGCTCCATAAATATCCTGATGTCGTTCAGCGTGGTCAAGCGCGTGTATAATTCATGGTTTATCAGCCTCTGTCTTTGATCGGCGGTAGCGTCCATGAGCCGGTTGATGCTATTTGATGTATCCATAATTTTTCTTTGCAAACATACGCATTGCGATTTTGGGCGGTTTTTGGCCCACAAATCAGTGATACGGTTTGCTTTGTCATTTAAATTCAATAAAAAATACAATGATAATAATTTTTAAATTTTTGTCTAAGTTTGTATTAATAAAATTTAGACAAAATGTCTTATTCGATTTCAGACCTGGAGCAATTATCAGGTATTTCGGTTCACAACATCAGGATTTGGGAGCGCCGCTACAACGCGCTGCAACCGTTGAGGACCGGCGGTAATACCCGTTTTTATGACGATGGCCAGTTGAAACGGCTTTTAAATATTGCCGGGCTTTATTATTCAGGCCACAAAATATCCAAGGCCTGCTCCATGAATAGAGAAGAAATGGAAGGATTTCTTCAAAAAGAAATTGATACCACGATTTCAAAAGAAAACCATTTTGAATACTACATTTCTCAAATTGTAAATAATGGTATGGAGTATAAGGAGTATGAGGTGAACCAGCTCATTCAGCGATGCTCTGATCAATATGGTCTGTTGGATACCTATAAATTTGTTATTTACCCACTTTTGGTAAGACTTGGTTTGATGTGGCGCCAGGATTCGCTTTGTCCATCACAAGAACATTTTCTTTCATCAATTTTCCGCCAGCGACTCTTTTGCGCTATAAATGATTGCCCGAAAGCGGCAGATGATGCCGAAAAATGGCTGTTGTTCCTGCCAGAAAGTGAAGATCACGACATCGGCTTGCTGCTGGCCAGCTACCTGCTGCGGACAGCCGGGAAGCAGGTGGTTTACCTGGGCCCAAAAGTTCCGCTGTTTGCGCTAAAAAATACCGTTAATTCCACGGCACCCTCAAATCTGCTTTTCTTTATGACCCGATTAAGGCCTGTTGACGACGCCCGGAGTTATATTTCAGAATTAACCCGGGAGTTCTCCGGAAAAAAAATTTACGTATCAGGTAACCAACGGGTGCTGGCTGAAGTGGATTTTCCAGCTCAGACTTATTGGCTTAAAACACTGAACAATTTTGAAGAGACAATTAACCCCGGATTAAAATCATGACAACACCAGATCAAATACACAATACTGCCGTCATTGGCGCCGGGTTTGCCGGCCTAAGCGCAGCCGCATACCTGGCGAAGGGCGGTTGCAAAGTGGATGTATTTGAAAAAAATGCTGATATCGGCGGACGCGCCCGTCAATTGACCACGCCCGGCGGTTATACCTTTGACATGGGGCCAAGCTGGTATTGGATGCCCGATGTTTTTGAAAATTTCTTCGCCGACTTTGGTTATAAAGCGGCTGATTTCTATGAATTGAAACTTCTTGATCCCGAGTATGTCATGATATTCGGAAAAGACGAGACGATTGAAATTCCAGCTAGTATGAGCGAGCTGTTTACCCTATTCGAGGGGATAGAAAAGGGAAGCTCCGAAGCTTTGAAACAGTTTTTAAAGGAAGCGGCCTATAAGTATAGGATAGGCATAAATAAATTGGTTTATAAACCTGGTTTATCGCTTCGTGAATTTGCAGATGTGGAGTTGGTGAAAGGCATGTTCAGGCTGCAAGTATTTACATCACTTAGCAGTCATATCAGGAAATACTTCAAAGACGAAAAATTGCGGGCATTAATGGAATTTCCTGCGCTGTTCCTTGGAGCAATGGCTGAAGATACACCCGCTTTGTACAGCTTGATGAATTATGCCGGCCTTAAACTAGGTACCTGGTACCCGGTTGGGGGATTTGGAGCGGTGGTGGATGCAATGAAAAAGATAGCCGAGCAACTAGGCGTTAAATTTTACACAGAGGAGCCCGTAAATGGATTTAGAATAAAAAATGCTAAAATCAAAAATGTCTATTCTGATTATCAATCAAAGGCATTCGATGGTGTAATTGCCGCAGCGGATTATCACCATGTCGATCAGCACCTGCTCTCGCCCGAGTATAGAAATTATGGCAGCCGCTATTGGAAAAAAAGGGTAATGGCTCCGTCCGCATTGATCTTTTACCTCGGCGCAAAAAAGAAGATCAAGAAATTAAGGCATCATAACCTCTTTTTCGATGAAGACCTTAGTACCCATGCCAGGGAAATTTATAAAGACCCGCAATGGCCCACCAAACCGCTTTTTTACGTTTGTTGCACCTCGAAAACTGACGACCAGGTAGCGCCAGCCGGTCATGAAAATATCTTCATCCTGATGCCGCTTGCTGTGGGTCTTAATGACGACGAAGATACCCGTGAAAAGTACTTCGATATCATCATGGACCGCCTTGAAAATTACTGTGGAGAAGGTATTAGAGGCTATTTGGACTATAAACGGAGTTATTGTGTGTCCGACTTCAGGCAGGATTATAACTCCTTCGGCGGCAATGCTTATGGATTGGCTAATACCTTACGTCAGACAGCTATCCTCAAGCCGAGCCTGGCCAATAAAAAAATAAAGAATCTGTTCTACGCCGGGCATTTAACCGTGCCTGGGCCGGGTGTTCCACCGGCGATCATTTCAGGTAAAGTTGCTGCCAATCAGCTATTAAAATATTTGGGGAGATTATGAAAGAGAAGTTTGACAGATTATCTGCCGAGTTTAGCAGGATCACCACACAGCGTTATAGTACCAGCTTTTCATTGGGTATTCGTTTCTTGGATAAAAAGTTGCATGAACCGATTTACGCAATTTACGGTTTTGTACGGCTGGCAGACGAGATTGTTGACAGCTTCCATGACTATAATAAACCTTACCTGTTAGAAGAATTTAAAAAAGATTGCTTTGAAGCGATCGAGAACGGTATTAGTCTAAATCCTATTCTCAATTCCTTTCAGCAGGTGGTAAGGGATTATAAGATTGATCATCAGTTGATCCATACTTTTCTCAGGAGCATGGAAATGGATTTGGAAATGCAAACGTACAGTGAGGAGAAATATCAGGAGTATATTCTTGGTTCGGCACAAGTGGTGGGGCTCATGTGTTTATATGTCTTTGCTGAGGGAAACCTGAATCTATACTACCAGTTGATGCCCTCGGCAATGAAATTGGGATCAGCGTTTCAGAAGATCAATTTCCTGCGTGACATCGGCGCCGATTACCTTTATCTGAACAGGACTTATTTTCCGGAAGTTGACCTGGAGAATTTTACAGAGGCTGATAAAAAGAAGATCGAGCAGAAGATACAGGAAGAGTTTGAAGAGGCCTTGCAAGGGATTAAAAAGCTGCCCGATTCCTCACGCCGCGGCGTTTTTTTGGCATACCAGTATTATCGCCAGCTTTTCGAAAAAATAAAATTGGCAACTGCATGCTCCATTTTTTCAAAACGTTTTCGGGTATCAAATGCACGCAAGATGGTGTTGTTATTTGATGTTCTGATTAAAAATAAAATGAACCTGATATGAGAACGGCAGTCCTTATACTTCTATCCACATTTGGCTTGCAGGCAAAACTGTCCCTGAAGCAAGTGCGCGAGGCTTATTTTAGGGCTGCTACGAGTAAGGATGAGTCGTCCCGACTAAGCCATCTGCTGGATACGGTCGGCGAAAAATCTGATCCGGTCATACTTTGCTATAAAGGCGCCGCAGAGATGCTGAAGGCAAAATATGCTGTCAACCCTTTTGCGAAAATGTCCTGGTTCAATAAAGGGAGAGATTTAATAGAACGATCCATTTTGCGTGATACATCTTGTGTCGAGTCGCGGTTCGTTCGCTTCACAATACAGCGTAATCTGCCTGGCTTTTTGGGTTACGATCAAAATATCCGCAAGGATAGTTCCATGATAGCGGAGAGGTTACAAAGCATGGCGGATACGGACCTGAGAAGCCGGATCGGCCATTATTTCACACGATTAAGTGCGGGAATAAAAAATTAGAAGATGATGAATTATGAAAGTGTAATATTGGTTGATCAGCACGACAATATGGTCGGAACTATGGAGAAGATAGCAGCTCATCGTGTCGGAAAACTTCATAGGGCTATTTCAGTATTCGTATTTAACTCGAAAGGTGAATTGTTGCTTCAACAACGTGCAGCGCACAAATATCATTCAGGAGAGAAATGGAGTAATACGTGCTGCAGCCACCCGAGGCCAGGCGAAACAGCGCCGGATGCGGCAAAACGCCGTCTTAAAGAAGAGATGGGCCTGGATTGCCGGCTGAATTATGTCTTTAGCTTCATTTATCACGCTGACCTGGGTGACGGGTTATCGGAACACGAATACGACCATGTTTATATTGGGATCACTGATAGTACGCCGCAGCCTGACAAAGACGAAGTTACCGGATTTACCTATTCATCACTAGATGAAATAGAGTCAGATCTGTTCCAAAACCCTGAAAAGTATACAATTTGGTTCAACATCTGTTTTGATCGTATTGTTAAGGGTTACCATAAAATATTGAAAAATGAGTCTTTTATTTAAAATAGCTATTACTATTGTATCCTTTGCCTGTATGGAAGCCGTGGCCTGGCTGGCACACAAATACCTGATGCACGGTTTGCTTTGGACCCTGCATCGCGACCATCATAAAAAGGATCAATATGGCTTTTTTGAGCATAACGATTTTTTCTTCCTGATTTTTGCCACCCCGGGGATCACCTGTTTTGCCCTCGGGATTTATACCCCGGTAAACTGGCTATTGTATATAGGATTTGGCATAACGCTTTACGGGCTTTGTTACTTCTTTGTGCACGATCTATTTATCCACCAGCGCATCAGGATATTTCGAAATAGCGATAATTGGTACCTACGCGCGATACGCCGGGCTCACAAAGTTCACCACAAACATTTAGGTAAGGAACACGGGGAATGTTTTGGCATGTTGTGGGTTCCCATGAAATATTTTCGTGAATCTAAATCGGGCCGGCTATGATCAAATACACCTATCTTTTGATCGATCTGCTAAGCCTGGCCGTGCCGCTGGTATTCTCGTTTCATCCCAAAATACGCCTGTACAGACATTGGAATGCTTTATTAACCGCCATATTAATCACTGCCGTCTGCTACGTATTATGGGATAGCTGGTTTACCCATTTAGGCGTGTGGGGCTTCAACTCCAGGTATACAACCGGTATTTATGTCGGTAATTTACCTTTGGAGGAGTTGCTCTTCTTTGTCTGTATTCCTTACTCGTGTGTATTTACGTTCGAGTGCCTTTCGGGGATTCTCTCACCGGCTCTTATGCAAAAAGCCGTTAAGCCTTTCGGTTATTGCTTCACTATTATTTTACTATTGTTTGCTACAATTTTTTATGCGCAAGCCTATACAGCATCTTCCTTTGCGTTATTAGCGGCCATGATATTTGCCGGGACAATAAAAAATATATCCTGGCTCCCTAAATTTTATGTCGTATACGTCATCCTGCTCATCCCTTTTTTGATCGTAAACGGAGTACTTACAGGCACCGGCCTTTCATCACCTATCGTATGGTATAACGCTTCCGGAATAATCGGTTTGCGCATACTTACAATCCCGGTGGAGGATGTGTTCTACGGGATGGGATTGATCCTGGCTAATGTTTGGGTCTACTCTGCAATCAGAAAAAGGGAGCTGCAGCACCGGGGTATTTTCAGTTAGATTAAAAAGAGAAAATAAATTATATGAAAGAAATAGAAACTATCGCCTTATCTGAGTCTGAAGAACTATTGGGTTTATTACGGCAAGAACATGTAGGTATCCACCCGATACGCCGTTGAAACCTGATGCGTTTGAGATCGATGACGACACAAAGATCGAGTTGATCGAAAAGCATTTTGAGGCCATCATGAATATATTGGGCTTGATATGACCGACGACAGTCTGAAGGCCCCCCCCAAACGGGTGGCTAAAATGTATGTCAATGAGATTTTTAGCGGCCTTAACCTTGCAAACAAGCCCGGGATCACCCTATTTGATAATAAGTACAGCTATCGGCAGATGCTGATCGAGTGTAACATTACCGTAAAAAGTACTTGTGAGCATCATTTTGTCCCAATCATCGGCAAAGCGCATGTCGAGTATATTAGCAAGCCAACAGAATAACAGTCCTAGTCCAGCAACATTTAAAGGCCGGCTTTGAATAAAAGACCGGCCTTTTTACTGACACAACGGTGATAAATTATAGGTCGGTGGGTGATTAAAGTCACCGAAAACAAGATAGCAGCGGGTCTACTTTTGCTACATGTTAAAAAACAAAATTACTAATAAGCGTTCCATTTACTTTTTTTCATTCGGATTGATTTGTGCGGTCGCCTGCGGTTTGTCAGTTAAAGCGCAAGAGGCAACTGAGCGAATCAGTATCGATGGCGCAATACGTATCGCCTTAGCTCATAACCGCCAGGCCGCGATAGCCAAATTGGATGAAAAGATAGCAACAGCGAATTATCGCCAGACGGATGCCATTTTTCTACCCGATGTATCCGCAAGTTATTCGGCCTATACCACAAACGATCCATTATCTTCTTTCGGCTTTAAATTGGAGCAGCAGGTTATTTCGTCAAATGATTTTAACCCCACCCTGCTTAACCACCCGGAACGTACCAGCAATTACAACGCCAGTTTGACTGTCAAACAACCCTTAGTTAACCTTGATATGTGGTATGCACGCAAGGGAGCGAAGTTGCAGGCAGATATGTATACCTACTCTTCTGAACGCAACCGGCAATATTTGGTTTTCCAGGTTCAGCAAGCCTGCATGCAATTGCAACTGGCTTATGACGTGACGAAAGTACTGGAGCAGGCACGCCGCACAGCCCAGGAAGCATACCGGTTTACCAACGATCGTTACCAGCAAGGTTTACTGCAAAAGTCGGACGTATTGAACGCCGAGGTAGAGATAAGCAATATGGAAAGCGACCTGGCAAAAGCTAAAAGCGGTATTGCCAATGCATCGGATAACCTGGCCATGCTGCTGGGCCGCCCGGCAGGAACCGTTTATCAAATAACAGATAGCCTTAATGTCAGCTTATCGGGTAATTTCAATTCACTGGTGCCACAGCAACGCGCCGATCTGGCAGCAATGCAAAAATCGGTAGACGCTGCTAATATGATGGTTAAATCGGGAAGGATGGGCTACTTGCCTAAATTAAACGCTTTCGGAAATTTCCAATATAACGATAGCCGTGTTGCTGGCTTTGGCGCAAACAGCTACTTCGCCGGTATCCAGCTTTCCTGGGATATTTTCAAGGGGAACCGTACCCGGCGGCAAGTAGAAATACAAACGCTGCAAAGGGACAAGTTAGCCGAACAATTCGCCCAGCAAAAGGACCAGGCGCAGTTGGAATTAGATAAAGCTATGCGTGATCTGTCGGATGCAAACATTGCCCTCAAGCAACAGCATTTGGCCGTTGAACAATCAGCGGATGCACTGCGCATTTTGCAAAACAGGTACGCCCAGGGGCTGGTAAACACAACCGACCTGCTCGCTGCACAAACGCAACTAGCGCAACGCGGGCTGGCCCTTGCACAGGCTAAGTTCAGCGCGCAAATCGCTAATGCCTACATTAACTTGCTCACCACAATCACCAATCCCCAATAATTCACAAAACAATGAAGAACTTGTATAAGCATATTTTCCACGCGAGTGCAGCGATGCTGCTGTTTACGTCCATAAGCGGTTGCTCATCTCACCAGCCGGCACATAATAAGGTTACAGATAGCGCTGTCATGGTCACAGTGGCAAATGTCAATTCATCAACCAGTGGCCAGATCAATTTGAGCGGGCAATTATCATCGACTCAAACGGCGGCTATCAGCACCCGCATGATGGGTTATATCACCGCCATACGCGTAAAAATCGGTGACAAAGTAGCCAAAGGCCAGTTGCTGGTAAGCATATCGAGCCAGGATATCGCCGCTAAGCAAGCGCAGGCAGATGCTAGCGTAATGCAGGCGCAAGCTGCGCTCGAAAATGCGAAGAAGGATTATGAACGTTACAAGGCACTATTCGGTCAACAGAGCGCCTCGCAAAAGGAGCTGGATAACATGACCTTACAGTACCACTCGGCGCAGGCACAGCTAACCGCGGCCAAAGAGATGCGCAAGGAAGCTGATGCAAATATGGCTTACGCCAACCTGACCGCTCCGTTTTCAGGGGTCATTACACAAAAAATGGCCGATGCAGGCAGCCTGGCTAATCCTGGGGCGCCATTGCTGATGCTTGAACGGCCCGGAAGTTACCAGGTGACCGCCTATGCAACAGAAAACCAGATCGCCCTGTTGCAAATAGGCATGCCATTGACGTTAAATATTAGTTCAGCTAATAAAACACTTAATACTACGATCAGCGAGATCAGCCGGTCAGCCGAAAACACCGGCGGCCAATACCTTATCAAAGCCAATATACCAGCCAATGAAACCAACGGCCTATATTCAGGCTCATTTGTAAATGTTTCTATCCCGGTTAAGGCAAAAGGCGGTACTGGCGACAGCCAGGTATGGGTACCGGTCTCGGCTATCGTTCACCAGGACGAATTGGATGGCATTTATACCGTAAGCAACGACAACAGGGCCATGCTCAGGTGGCTGCGCCTCGGCAAGACCCAAGGCGCCCGGGTAGAGGTGCTTTCAGGATTGTCGCCTAACGACGCTTTTATTTCAAACGCCGACGGACGATTGTATAATGGGGTACTTGTTAAAATTAAATAGAGTTTGCACGCAAAATAGATAATTATGGAAAAAGGATTTGCAGGCAACATCGCCAAAGCTTTTATTACGTCAAAACTCACCATACTGCTGATGATCGCCTTCCTGATGATAGGCGCATATAGTACATTCCTGATGCCGCGTGAAGAGGAGCCACAGATTGAAGTGCCTATGGCTGACATTATGATCGGGTATCCCGGCGCTCAACCTAAAGAAGTAGAGGCCAGGGTAACCGCGCCGCTCGAAAAAATTGTAGCCAATGTTAAAGGGGTTGAATACGTGTATTCAACTACGATGCAAGGCCAGTCTATGCTTATTGTACAGTTCTATGTCGGCGAAGATGTTGAACGTTCGCTGGTGAAATTGTATTCCGAGTTGATGAAGAACATGGACAAGTTGCCGCAAGGGGTAACATTGCCGCTGATAAAGACACGCGCGATAGATGATGTGCCGATGCTGGGTTTAACCCTGTGGAGCAAGAAATATGATGACTACAGGCTAAAGCAAGTGGCCGAAGTATTGACAAGTGAGATCAAACAAATACCCGATGTTGCTGCGGTAAATATTATTGGCGGGCGTAGCCGGCAGGTGAAAGTGATTTTGGATAAAGATAAAATGGCCGGCAGCCACGTCGATTTTTTAACCATTACCAAACAGCTGCAGGGAAATAATGTGCAACTCCCCGCCGGGACACTGCTGCAGCGGGACAGCGCGATCTCCATTCAAACCGGTAATTTTCTGCACTCGGCGGATGAGGTGGGCGATCTGATCATTGGTTCTAACGGGCAGCAACCTGTTTATCTAAAACAAGTTGCCCAAGTAGTTGACGGGCCCGAAGTGCCCAACCAATATGTTTATTATGGAAAGGGAGCGGCAGATACGTCCCGGCTAACCACAGCCGGTGTAGATTATCCCGCTGTTACCATTTCAATCGCTAAAAAGAAAGGCGCCGACGCCATGAAGCTTTCGGAAAGCATTTTGAGCAAAACAGAACACCTGAAACAAACCGTTATTCCAAATGATGTCAACGTCACTACGACTAGAAACTATGGTGAAACGGCTTCGGCTAAAGTAAGCGAATTGCTTTTTCATCTTTTTATAGCCATTGTAGTTGTTACCCTGTTCGTGATGCTGGCAATGGGCTGGCGCGGAGGTTTAGTGGTGTTCCTGTCTGTTCCCGTAACTTTTGCGCTTACGTTGTTTGCCTATTACTTCCTGCATTATACCTTAAACCGTATCACTTTATTCGCCCTGGTATTTATTACCGGCATTGTGGTGGATGATTCTATCATTATTGCCGAAAACATGCACCGGCACTTTAAAATGAAAAAGCTGCCGTTTTTGCAGGCAGCGTTGTATGCCATTAATGAAGTGGGTAATCCCACCATACTGGCAACTTTTACCGTGATTGCAGCGGTACTTCCTATGGCTTTTGTTTCGGGTTTAATGGGGCCTTACATGAGCCCGATGCCGATTGGTGCATCTATAGCTATGATGCTGTCACTTATAGTTGCTTTAACTCTTACACCCTACCTGGGTTATATTTTCCTTCGCGAAAAAGACAAACCGGGTAAAGAGAAGGCCGCCGTAAAACTGGAAAATACAGGCATCTACAAAATTTATTATCGGTTTATCAACCCCATGCTGGAAGTGCGCTGGAAACGATGGACTTTTATTCTTGGGACCGTGGTGATCCTCCTCGGATCAATGGCTATGTTCTACACCAAAGCTGTGGCTGTTAAGATGCTGCCGTTTGACAATAAAAATGAGTTTCAAATTGTGATCGACATGCCGGAAGGTACGCCGCTTGAACAAACGGCTGTAGTAACGCGCGAAATAGGTTCGTATGTGTCACATCAGCCACTGGTAAAAAATTACCAGGAATATATCGGGACGGCAGCGCCTATCAGTTTTAATGGCCTGGTGCGCCATTACGATATGCGCCGGGGCGATAACGTTGCCGACGTACAGGTTAACCTGGTAGATAAGGACCAGCGGAGCGAACAAAGTCATGCCATCGTGAAGCAAATGAGGGAAGCTGTACAGGCTATTGGCAAAAAATTCAACGCTAATGTAAAGATGGTTGAAGTGCCCCCCGGGCCGCCAGTGCTTTCGACGATGGTAGCCGAAATTTATGGGCCTGACTATGATCAACAGATCGCCGTTGCCCGCCAGGTCAAAACGTTAATGGAAAAAACACCGGATGTTGTTGACGTGGACTGGCGCGTAGAACATGATCAGCCTGAATACCGCTTTGTAGTTGACAAGGATAAAGCCATGCGCTTAGGCGTTGCACCTGCACAGGTGGCCATGACGATGAACGCAGCCATGAGCGGACAAAATGCAGGCACACTGCATACGGATAATTCATTTGACCCAGTAAGCATATCGTTGCAATTGGCCGATAAAAGCAAAACGGACATAAATGACCTGGAAGGCCTGAAGGTGATCAACCAACAGGGAGTGCCAGTGCCAATCGGAAGCATGATAACCGTGATTAAGGATATTAAGGAAAAGAGCATTTATCGTAAAAATCAGCGACGCGTGGTTTATGTAACTGCGGATATGGCCGGTAAACTGGAAAGCCCTTCATATGCCATGAGCAAAATATCAGATCAGTTAAAATCGATAAAGCTGCCTAAAGGATATACTCTTACCGAAAATTATACCAAACAGCCTGACCTGGAAGACAATTTCACGCTAAAGTGGGACGGGGAATGGCAGATAACTTTCGAAGTATTCCGTGACCTCGGTATAGCCTTCCTGGTGGTTATTATTATTATTTACATGCTGATCGTAGGCTGGTTCCAGAATTTCATGGTGCCGCTGATCATGCTGGCAGCCATACCGCTTTCGCTGATCGGAATTATTGTAGGACACTGGCTGATGGGGGCATTTTTCACTGCTACATCCATGATAGGGTTTATTGCGCTGGCAGGTGTAATGGTACGAAACTCGGTGCTGCTTATCGACTTTATTAATATACGGCTCAAAGAAGGCGTTCCGTTGAAGCAGGCGATCATCGAAGCAGGCGCGGTTCGCACAACGCCGATTTTACTTACAGCGGGAGCAGTGGCCCTCGGCGCTGTTATCATTCTTTTCGACCCGATTTTCCAGGGCCTGGCCATATCGCTGATGGGCGGGACTATTACGTCTACATTCCTCACGCTTTTGGTGGTGCCGCTTTTGTATTTTAAAATGATGAGGAAAAAAAATAGTAAAGCAAATACTTAAAGATATGAAAATGCTGATGGTACTGGGGTTGCACGAAGATGAAACCCGGATAACAGAGATACTAAAAGAAGCTGGGGTTACAATCTATAGTAGGTTTAATACAACCGGTTCCGTGGGTAATGATAAGGTAGCGTTATCAGATGAATGGTTCGCCGCGACTGCAGGGCAGGCCAATTCAATTGCTTATTTCAGCTTCGTTGAAGATCAAAGGGCGGCAAATGCATTAGCGTTGATTAAGAAGGTGAATGATGATAATCAGACACAGAACGCGATCCATGGATTTATCGTGCCGGTAGAAGCTGAGTTTTAATAAAAGTTATAGTCATATGAAAGAAAGAATAGTAAGGGCAGTCGCCGGGAGTATGGTGCTGCTTAGTTTGACACTTGGATGGTTTGTCAGTCCGTATTGGCTGCTGTTAACGGCATTTGTGGGGCTAAACCTTCTACAATCGTCAGTTACCCGCTTTTGTCCTTTGGAAAAAATACTAGATCTTGCCGGCGTAAAACGGTGAGTTCGATATTCGTCAGGTAATTTGCTCAATGTGTGAGCGGTGTATTTTTATCGAGCCGTTCTGCTCCAGTTTTTTGAGCAGGCGGGTTACCACTTCACGTGACGTGTTCAGATCATCGGCTATTTGCTGATGCGTCAATTTCAGTTCGCGCGTGTTAAATTCGCTGAACTGGCGGTCAAGGTAATTTTGCAATCGTTGATCCATATTTTTGAAAGCCACATCATCCAGCACTGATAGCAATTCTTCAAACCGGTATCTGTATGTTTCAACTACAAAACGGTACCAGCTTTGGTAATTTTTCATCATGTCTTCCATGTGCTGTATGGGGATCATGATGACGGTAGAATCTTCCACCGCTTTTGCTAAAATCTCGCTTTCTTTTGCCGTGGCAGCACAGATCATGGAAACCGCACAAGCATTGCCGGGCTCCAGGTGATACATAAAGAACTCACCGCCATCTTCGCCCTCCCGATATATTTTAATAAGCCCTTTGGCAATGAGCATTGTGTTTTTTACGTATTGCCCGCTGCGAACCAAGGCCGTTCCGGCAGGTATATGCTTTAAAACCGATACGGAAGCTATGAATTGCTTTAGTGGTTGATCGAGTTCAGGAAAATGCTGATCAAGGAAAGTAGCTATATTATCCATTATTCAGATTAGATGAAGCTAATTTACGGAATAAGTGATAAAAGTCACGAACCGTTGCTGTGACACGCGGTACATTTGTATCATTAGCAACACTGAAATGGAAAAGCCTGAAAAATATAAAGAGCTGAGTTTGATGCCTGCATTAATCACCTGTAAATGCCCACGCTGCCGTGTAGGCAAAGTTTACGAGCACGGCCCTTACAGCCTCACGAATCGTAAAATATTGCCAAAATGTGAGCATTGCAGCCTTATTTACGAAAAGGAACCCGGTTATTTTTATGCTGCCATGTATGTTGGCTACGCCTTTATCGTAGCTGAGCTGGTAACTGCGGCACTCGGTACTAATATTCTTTCGGGCAGCGATAATCCGTGGGTCTATTTGGGAATTATGCTACCGTTAGTTGCAGTGCTATCACCTTTTAATTACCGGTATTCGCGGATCCTATTGCTGTATTTTCTTACTCCCGGCCTACGGTATCATCCTGAGATGAGTTAAAGCAATCATAAACGTTTTAAAGCTGGCTGTTCATTCAGGTTTCCAAAATCCGTGTATCGTATTAAAAATCCAGTACAGCATCTATAGCCTCATCAGCTTTTTTGAACGAGAAATTGGATTGATAATTCATCCTTGTAATTACGCTTTCATGGCGATACATTTTTTGTAATACTTTTAGGATGAATTTCTTTTTCTTCAGCCCGTTGCGCAAAGGAATGCCGCGCTTTATGTTGTGAAGCATTCTTGGTACTACCTATCCATTCCATTATCTTCACCATCGCATCATTAAGACGTTTAACAGCAAAAGCAATTCGCCTCCTGACATCCATACGATCACCTAATGATGGCAAATGCCAAAGAGAGTTTGGTCCTATTGGGGCTGCCAGAAGGGGTTGACGTAAAGTCGATCCCTTTTTCTTTTATATCGATATTCAATAAGTAAGGTCCTTATCTATCTCTTTTAGCAAATATTCCTTTCTGTCCGAGGAATATTCCCAAAACATGACACCGGCTAAATTATTTTTCTTAACGTACTTGCACTTGTTCTTAACTGACCATTCATCGTCGAAAGTGATAAACTGCCTAAGGTTGGCGTTGTACAAATAAGGTGCGTAGGCGTCTTTGTCGCGGTAATATTTGTAACCTTTTTTGTTGATCAGGCTGTCCTTAATAAATGTATACCCGCCACCAACGCCACGAACATGTATCGCTGCTGTTTTAGCGCCGAGTACGGTTTTTTGTGAATCGGCAGCTGCCAGTGTGTGGCCATAAAAGGCAACACCTACCACCAGTTTATCTGCCGGGACACCCGCCGCCATAAAATCATGCACGGCTATATCTGCCGAGCAAAGTGTCTTATAACCTTTAGATGCATATAAATTAGTGTGGTGTAATAACATATGAAGGCTGTCCTGCGCAAAATCATAGGTCATCAGACTTACATAATCCAGGTATTTGGATGCTTCGCCCATTTCCGTCAGCTTTAAAAAACGTGTAAAACCACCTGCAGCTGTTGTGAGTAACTTCTTGTTGCCGGTTTGCTTTTCAAGTGTATCCAAATCCAGCCTCAGCTTCTGGAACATCAGGGTGTAATTATGTTTATCCTCTGGCCTGTAAATATTACCCGCCCCGATGTCGTTAGGGTATTCCCAGTCGATATCTATGCCATCAAGATTGTATTTTTTCACTATGGCAACAGCACTTGCCGCAAAAGCTTCCCGCGCAGTATCTGTCAGTACAGCATCCGAGAAATTACGGCTGCCGCCCCAACCACCTATCGAAATAAGCAATTTAAGGTTAGGATTTATTTTTTTAAGTTTTACCAGGTTACGAAAATTTACTGTATCCGTCTTTTCATGTTCAAGGTAAGCGCGATTATTTTTAATAACTACAAATGCGTAATTAATGTGGGTGAGTTTTTTGGCGTCGACCATCGTTGTGTCATATAAACCGTGATAACCACCAACATAGCCGATAATGACGTGTTTTTTGTTCTTTGGCGATTGCGCAGATACAGATATTGATACGAATAACACAAGCATTAACGATAAAATGCCTGATAATAGGGATAGGATTCTCATAGTGAACGAATATACACTTTTCGCTAAAGCCTTTTATTGTGTTATAAAGTCTTAAGGCTTTTATTTAACAAAATGAAATTGATTAGACTGATGGAGACCTTTCTCTATTTCAAGTATATATTAAAAAAATCGATGGTACGTTTCCATGCCAATTCGGCTGCTGCTTTATCATAACGTGGTGTTGTATCGTTATGAAAACCATGGTTAGCATTTTCATAAATATATGCCTGGTATTTTTTGCCGTTAGCTTTCAGAGCTTCCTCATAAGCTGGCCATCCGCCGGTAATGCGGGTATCCAGTGAGGCATAATGCAATAGCAGAGGTGCATGGATTTTAGGTACATCTTCCGCAGATGGTTGCACACCATAAAATGGCACTGCGGCAGCCAGGTCAGGAAGACGGACAGCCATCTGGTTGGCAATACCTCCGCCAAAGCAAAAACCTACCACACCTACCTTGCCATTACAATATTGGTTCTGTTTGAGGTATTCAAATGCAGCGATAAAATCTTCCAGCATTTCGGCGGGTTTTCTTTGTGCCTGCATCTCGCGCCCTTTATCATCATTGCCGGGATAACCGCCCAGCGGTGTCAGTGCATCCGGTGCTATAGTGATAAAACCTGCTAACGCTGCCCGTCTTGCAACATCTTCTATGTATGGGTTCAAGCCGCGGTTCTCGTGCACCACCACAATACCGCCAAGTTTGCCTTTGGCGTCTTTAGGTTTTGAAAGTAGTGCTTTGATGTTGCCGCCGCCTTTAGGTGATGAGTACGTGATATAGTTGGAGTCAAGGCGCGAGTCATCTTGCTTTATCTGGATATTATTTTGATAATCCGGCATCAGGAAACTCATCAGCGAAGACACTGTCAGCCCGCCGACGGCGTAAATAGACAATTTCTGAACAAAAGTGCGGCGATCTATGCGGCTGTGTGCATAATCATCATACAAGTCGAAAACTTCCTGGCTTACATCCTCTTTTTTAATCTGGTCCATAGGTGATATTTCAGTTGGAATGCGTTAAATCAAATATACTGAATACCATAACATCCGAACACAAATCTGGTGCGCTCAAAGCAAGAAATAAATCCATTTAAAAACAGTAATATTTCAGTGAAGCATCTAAATAAGTCCTGAGAGTCAATTATTTTTAAATGTTATTTTAACAATTATAATAAAAATGTTACTTTAGCTTGGAGAGTATCAACCAATTAGACCGAGCGTGTTTACTAAGCTAAAAGCTACTTTTGTTTTTCTATTGTGCTGGATTCCGGGCTTTGCGCAGATGCAAAATACGCATTTGGGATACCAGGAGACTGCAAATCTCGTAATCTCCCGATATACTATACAGGATGGATTACCATCAAGAAATGCCACAACCGTTATCAAAAGCCGGAGCGGGTTTATGTGGATAGGCACAGAAAATGGCCTCTGCAAATTTGATGGTTATACTTTTAAAACATTCACTAATAAGAAAGGCGACAGCACCAGCATTTCTAATAATTACATTAATGCCCTGGCGGAAGACACCAAAGGAAGGATTTGGGTGGGAACAATGGATGGCCTTAATGTTTTTGATCCGAATACAGAGAACTTTACCCGGTTTTATCATAAAGATGCTGACCATGCATCATTAAGTAATAATAAAATATGGAGTTTGCTGGCTGATGGTTATGGTCGCATCTGGATTGGGACGGATAATGGCTTTAATCGTTTCATCGAAAAAACACATACATTCAAAAATTACCTGCCGGATACCCGGAATCCGTTTGCGATGAAGGGCAAATCGGTAAATGCCATTGTTGAAGACGGTAAATACCTTTGGCTGGCAAACTGGGGTGAAGGATTAAATAAATACGACATTAGTTCGGACAGGTTTTACAACTACAAACAGTCTTTTTCTTTTTCCGAAAAGAACCCGAATGACTTATGGGCCGCGGTTAAGAGCGATGACGGCAAGATATGGGTGGGCTCTTATTGGAAAGGGTTATACCTGTTTGACCCTGCTACAAAAACATTCCAGCATTTTGATAACCCATTAAATCCCCAGAAGCCGGTATTTACCTTGCTGAATTTAAAAGACAGCAAATTGCTGGTTGGCGATAGTGAAAGTTTCTGGTGGTTTAATTCCGCCGCAAAAGTGTGGGAAAAGGTTACCGGCGTAGATAACAACCCGCATGGCCATGCTTATGTGGATGAAGCGGGTTTGGTATGGATAGGCTCAAAAAATGGCATCAGCAAAATAGATCACCGGCAGAACAAGTTCGATTTCCACCCATTCGATAAAAAATATCGCGTCATAACGGGGATGCTGATCCATGATTCTGTGATCTGGCTTGGTGCAGATAAAGGATTGACAAGATTTGATCTGAAAAATAAAACGGTCAAAGCCTTTCAACATACTGCTGATCCTTCAAGCCTGGGCAATGATCAGATCAGGAAGATCTATGAGGATGCTTCCGGAAAAATGTGGATTTTAACAGAATTCGGGTTTGATGAATTTGATGAGGCGACAGGCAAATTCAAACATCATTATCATCACTCAAACTTAGGGCATTTGTTTAATGAAGATGTTTTCAGGGATATCATACAAATTGACCCGGGAATTTATGGGCTTGCTACTGATGCCGGCTTCAAAATTTTTAACAGCAACACTGGTGTTTTTACACATTATTATAACAATGACGGGGATAAATCAAGCCTCAGTAATAATCACCTGAATTGTTTATTAAAGGACCGCGATAATAATATCTGGATAGGCACTATTGGGGGAGGCCTGAACCGTTTTGATCAAAAGACAAAAAAGTTTAAAGTATATCTGAGCAATGACAAAGAAAAAGGGGGGATAAGCGATAACGCCATCAACTCATTATTTCTGGATTCAAAAGGTAATTTATGGGTTTGCACGCCGCAGGGACTCGACAGGTATGACAAACACAAGGATTCATTCATCGCTTACTCTCAGGATGATGGTTTTTCCGGCAATGTGTTCAATAATGCTACGGAAGATAAACTGGGAAATATTTGGTTGACTACCGAAAAAGGCGTTTCGCGCTTTAACCCTCAAACCGGTAAAATCGACAATTTTGATGAAGCTGACGGGGTTTTCGGAAACAGTGCCATAAGCACTGATAAGGCCGGAAATATTTATCTGGCAGGCGAAACCGGTTTCGGATTTTTGAACCCATCAAAGTTGGTGCGCAATCTTATCGTCCCCCCCGTTTATCTTACCGATTTACAGGTGTTCAACAAATCAGTTTCACCATCAGCACAAGGTCCGCTGAAAGAAAACCTGAATATCGCCAAAGAGATTACCTTGAAATATAATCAAAGCGTCTTCTCAATTGGCTTTGTGGCATTGAATTACACCCTTCCCGGAAAAAACCAGTACGCTTACATGCTGGAAGGCTTCGACAATAAATGGAACTATGTAGGCAGCCAGCGAAAGGCTACTTATACAAACCTTGATCCGGGCACTTATACTTTCAGAGTAAAGGCATCGAACAATGATGGCATTTGGAACAACACGGGTAAATCGATTATTATAGTTATTACCCCGCCGTGGTACAAAACCTCGCTGGCGTATTGTATTTATATTCTTACAGGCATTTTCTTTGTTGCTGCCTATATCAAATACCGTGAGCATGAAGCTTCAATGAGATATGAGATCAAACTGGCGCATTTAAGAGGCGAACAAGAAAAGGAACTGAATGAGCGCAAATTATCATTCTTCACTAATGTTTCCCATGAATTCCGTACGCCGCTGACCCTTATTATCAATCCGCTTAAAGAGCTTTTGTATAAAGATGGAGAGGTTGATGCCTCAGGCTTAAGTATTGTATACCGGAATGCAAAAAGGCTTTTGAGTTTGGTAGATCAGCTGCTTTTATTTCGGAAAGCCGAGGCTGGAGCAGAAAAGCTAAAGGTAGAGCAATTGAATATCATAGATCTGTGTAAAGAGGTTTTCCTTTGCTTTTCGCACCAGGCAAAACTTAAAGGTATTTATTTTGATTTCATAAGCAATTCGGATCATATAGAGCTTTTTGTCGATCGCGAAAAGATAGAGATCGTGCTGTTCAACCTGATATCTAACGCCATGAAATTTACCCCGCAGGGTGGCGAGATCATTTTCAGTATAACTGAAGAAGACAATGATATAATCATCCGTGTAAAGGATACAGGCTGTGGCATTGACGAAACTACTGGTGATAAATTGTACAACCGTTTTTACCAGGAAAAGCAGATGAACAAACAGGCTGAAGGCGGATTTGGCATCGGTTTGTTTTTGGTAAAAAGTTTTATTGAACGCCATAAAGGTGCTATCAATTACAAAAGCACCCCGAATGTTGGAACCGAATTTTCTGTGCAACTTTTTAAGGGGTTCGCCCACTTTTCACCTGATGAAATGGCAATGAGACAAACCATCGACTCAACTGTGCTGAAAGAACTGATCGAAGATGAGACCATGGCCAATACCTTTGCCGAAGATGCCAATGAGCTTTTGGTAGAATCGGACCTGAACGCCGAATTGCAATCGATCATGATCATTGATGACAATAAAGATTTTAGGGAATATCTAAAGCAGTTGTTCAAGATCGATTACCGGGTATATGATGCATCCGATGGCGCAACAGGACTAAAAATGATAAGGGAAATTCTGCCTGAGATCATTATCAGCGACGTGATGATGGAGGGGATGAGCGGTATAGAATTATGCGCGGCAGTCCGGGAGGATATGGAGATCAGCCACATACCTTTTATTCTGCTTACTTCAAGCTCTTCATCAGAAATTAAGTTAAAAGGTGTTGAAGGCGGTGCCGATGATTATATCAGTAAACCGTTCGATAAGGAAATTTTAAAAGCACGGGTAACTGGCTTGCTGAAGAGTAAAAACAACCTGCAGAAATATTTTTATAATGAGATCACCCTTAACAGGAATCCCCACAAGATATCCATTGAATACAAATCCTTCCTGGAGAATTGTATTGCCGTTGTAGAAAAGCACCTTACCGATCCATCTTTTAATTTGCAGGTATTAGCATCAGAGCTTAATATTTCCCATTCAGGACTTTATAAAAAGATCAAATTTATTTCAGGACAATCGGCCAGTAATTTTATCCGATCCATCAGGTTACGGAAGGCGGCCAACCTGTTTATTCATACCGATTATAACATCCTCGAAACAGCTTACATGGTTGGCATTAACGACATTAAATACTTCCGCGAACAATTCAAAAAACTGTTTGATATGAACCCGTCCCAATACATAAAAAAATACAGGCGGACATTTAAGAGCAGTATGGTGAATCACGAAAGCAATACACTTGTATAGAGTTTGCGATTTACCTCGCCCCCCACTTCAAAACATCAGTTTTAGCCTGAAACATCGCTTTTTTATACTAAAATTACGGGTTTACCCCTTCTATTTTGCGATCTACCCCCTCTCCGATTTTGTCTTTTTCAGTGAGATTAGCAATCTGCAATCCGAACACTAAGCTGATCTCAGCAGGATTGAACGACCAATTATTTATTAACATTTAAAAACATGAGAAAAAATTTACTAAAGGGCTTTTCCCCGCCCCGGGGGAAAAAGCGGCTGCTCTGCCTCGCGGTAGTCGCACTATTATCAACAAGCGGTAAGTTGTACGCCTCTGCTGAACACAGTAATCACCGGGTTCTCAAACCAGCAGTTGACGTGCAGGATATTACAGTAACCGGTACTGTTGTTGATGAGAAAGGCACAGCCTTACCAGGTGTAAGCATCCTGGTAAAGGGCACTTCACAAGGCACAATGGCTGACGCAAATGGGCACTTCAAAATAAACGTTGCCGATGAAAATGCCGTGCTGGTTTTCAGTATGGTTGGCTATGCAACACAAGAGCGTCCAATTCCTGCAAATCATGAGATCAATGTCCAGTTGAGTCCTGATGGCAAGTCATTGAACGAAATCGTGGTTGTTGGCTACGGTACCCAGAAAAAAGCCACTTTGACCGGGTCTATTTCTGTAGTTAAAGGTGGCGACTTAGTGAAGAGCCCTCAACCCAACGTTTCCAATTCATTTGCAGGCAGGGTATCGGGTGTAATCGCTAATAACGGTAGCGGTGAGCCTGGATATGACGGCTCAAACATTGTAATACGTGGTTTACAAACCATGAACAGCAGCAGCGTGCTTATTGTTGTGGACGGTGTACCAGGTCAGATTGGTGGTTTGGAGCGTCTTGATCCGAATGACATTGAAAGCGTATCTGTATTAAAAGATGGCTCTGCAGCAGTTTATGGTAACCGCGCGGCGAATGGTGTAATCCTGATCACCACCAAACATGGTAAAGTAGGCAAAGCATCTATTTCATACAGCTTTAACCAAGGGTTCAGCTCACCTACCCGCTTACCTAAGCTTGCTGATGCACCTACCTATGCTACTATAGTAAATGATATCAGCTATTATAACAACCCGACAGGCGGCCTTAACCAGGTATATTCAGCTGACCAGATCCAAAAATTCAGAGACGGCTCAGATCCGCTCAATTATCCTAATACTAACTGGGAAAAGGCTATCCTGAAAAGTGATGCCTTGCAAAATGAGCAAAGCCTGACACTGACCGGCGGTAACGATGATATCAGGTATTTCTCATCCATCGGTACTATTTACCAGGACGGTATTTATAGAAATGGGGCAACCAATTATCATCAGTATAATTTCAGGACCAATTTGGATGCTACCGTTACCAAACGATTTAAAGTAGGCTTATCACTGTCGGGCCGCGAAGAGGACCGTCAATATCCTACTACGGGTGCCGGTGATATATTCCGTTCTATTTATCGTTCATATCCAACATCGGCACCATTTTATCCGAACGGTTTGCCTACAGCAGGTATCGACCAGGTGAACCCCGGCTTAGTTCCAACCGCAATTGGTGGTTTAAACAGAAACCCAAAACAGGTATTCAACGGCATTTTAAAGGGCAGCTATGAAATTCCGGGCATTACAGGCCTGACTTTGGATGGTTTCTTATCTGCAGATAAATCAGGGGCTTTTGATAAAGCATTTTACACCCCGTATACTGTTTATAGTTATGATAGTTCAAGCAATACCTACACCCCAAGTATTGAAGGCGGCTCTGGTGGCAAGGCATATCTATACGAGTCGCAGTTGAACCAATCGCTTATCACCACAAACATCAAATTGAATTTTGAGCGGCAATTTGGCAAGCACAATGTAAATGCATTTGTAGCTTATGAGCAAAGTAAAACAGATTACAATTTCTTCTGGGCCCAGCGTAATAATTTCCCTACAACAACTACGCCAGAGCTATCACAGGGGGGTACCGCTGCAGGTGACGCTTTGAATGGTGGAAGCAGCAGCGATAACAATAATAATTTTGACTATCAGCGCCGAAGCATTATCAGCCGGATTGCTTATAACTTCGATGAAAAATATTTGCTGGAAGGCCAGATGCGCGCAGACGCATCATCAATCTTTGCGGGCCGCTGGGGATACTTCCCATCAATTTCAGCCGGCTATCGTATATCTAAAGAAAACTGGTTCAGCAATAGTTTTAAGTTTATTGATGACCTGAAAATACGCGCTTCGTACGGTGTGCTTGGTGATGATATTACCAGTGCATATCAGTATATCGACAACTACTCATTTAACAACTTTGTGGTATTGGACAATGGATCGGGTGCAGCTGTACAACCAGGTATCGACCTGACCAAATTAGCCAACGCAAAGGTAACCTGGGAAACAGCCAAAAAAACCGACATCGGTATCAACGCTACATTCCTTAAAAACTTCACGCTGGAAGCCATCTATTTCAGCCAGCAGCGTTCAAATATCCTGGCTTACCGTAACGGCTCTTTACCAGGCACCTCGGGTATAGTAAACCCTTATGGCGGTACACCACTGGTACCGGCGGAGAACATTGGTAAAGTAAACAGTAATGGTTTTGAAGGTACTTTGGGTTACAACCATCCGGGTAAATTCAGCTGGGGTGTATCAGGAAACTTTACATTCGCCAAGAGCAAGATCATTTACATGGATGAAGCAGCAGGAACTATACCTTACCAGGCACAAACCGGGCATCCGCTTAATACTTACCTCTTGTACAAGGCAATCGGAATCTACCGCTCACAGGCGCAGATCGATGCCACTCCGCACGTTTCGGGTGCAACAGTGGGCGACCTGATCTATGCTGACGTTAACCACGATGGGCAGATCACCGCAGCTGACCAGATCAGATCGAAATATGGCAATATCCCGCAAATTGTATACGGTCTTAATTTGAATGCGGGTTATAAAGGCTTTGACTTGTCTGTTTTATTCGCAGGGCAGGCTGAAGTAAACCAATATGTATTGCCTGAATCGGGAACAATAGGTAACTATTACAGCTCATGGGCCGATAATGCATGGAGCCCTACTAATCCAAATGGTACTTATCCAAAGGTTTCGACACGTGCATCCAGCGCGGTTAGCGGCGGCCAATATAACAACACGTTCTGGCTGAATGATGCTTCATTCCTGCGCCTCAAGAACGTACAGCTGGGTTATACCATACCATCATCAACCGTATCAAAACTGCATATTTCGGGCATTCGCGTTTATGTGAGTGCATTTAACTTGTTCACCATTACAAAAGTTAAAGATTACGATCCGGAAGGCACCAACGGAAGCGGCCAATATGGTCAGGCCCAATACGGCAGTGGCCAGTTCTATCCTGAGCAGCGCATAATTAACCTGGGTGCTAATGTCAAATTCTAAAATTATCATGAAAACATTAAAATATAGAATCTGCTTTGCGGCACTTATAGGGATGGCCCTGACCGCGTGCAAGAAAGATTTCCTCCAAACAACGCCTACAGACAGGCTTTCGGGGTCGTCGATAACGACAGACACCTCACTTTTTGAAGATTATGTACTTAACCGCTACCTGGGCGTAACGCTGCAAGCTAAAGAAGGCGATGGTTCGCCCCCGGGATTTGGCCGTGGCTTTGAATACGCGATGTGGAGCTCGGTTACCGACGAGTCAATTTATACCAATAACGACGGCAGCTGGGTATTACAGCAAGGCCAATTGGCGCCAGATAACCTGGGTATAGCCGGTACTTTATGGGCAAGAAGCTACCGCAGCATCCGCGAATGTAACTATGCTTTGAGCCTTATCAATGGTTTGAAACTTAGCGCTGCACATAAGACAAGATTGATCGGTGAGCTGGAGTTCATCCGTGCTTTCCGCTACCAGGATTTGATCCGTAACTATGGCGGTGTTGTATTGATGGGCGATAAGGTGACCGACCTGAACAGCAATTTACAAGATCCAAGCCTGTTTAAACGTGCTTCGCTGGCCGATTGCTTTAGCTATGTTACCGCTCAGTTGGATGACGCAGCTTCAAAACTGCCTTTAAATAATGATGGAACCTGGGCGCTTGGCCGTGCTACAAAAGGCGCTGCCCTTGCATTGAAATCGAGATTGTTGTTGTATGCGGCAAGCCCGCTTTATAATGCAGGTACCTGGGCGGATGCAGCCGCTGCTGCAAAAGCGGTAATGGATTTGAATAAATACCAGCTTGATCAAAATGGTTACTCTCAGATATTCTTAACGCCATCAAGCGACGAGATCATTTTCGAGCGCCTTTACTATCCAAACACTGCGCCCCACACCCGTTTGGAAATTGCTAACGGACCAAATGGTTACGACGGTTGGGGTGGTAACACACCGCTGCAAAACCTGGTGGATGCTTACGAGATGAATAATGGTAAGGCAATCACCGATCCTACTTCAGGTTATAACGCGCAAGACCCATATGTTAACCGCGATCCAAGGTTCTATGCTACTATCCTTTATAATAAAGCCCCTTACCGCGGCAGCACAGTGGATGTGTTTTTACCGGGTGGTAAGGACAGTAACCAGGGCCCATCAAACTGGAACACCAGTTTAACCGGTTATTATCTGCGCAAATTCATGAATGATGCTTATCCGATAGATAACCCATGGAACGTTGCCGGTGCACAACCGTGGATCTACTTCCGCTATGCTGAAATATTGTTAAACTACGCCGAAGCGCAGAATGAGGCTTCCGGACCTGATGCAACTGTTTACTCAGCCATCAACAGCATCCGTGCAAGAGCATCTGTGAATATGCCTGCACTTCCGGCAGGACTTACGCAGGCCCAAATGCGTACTGCCATTCAAAACGAACGCCAGATAGAAATGGCTTTCGAAGAGCAACGGTTCTATGACGTACGCCGCTGGAAAATAGCTGATCAAACTGAAAACGTTCCTGCTTATGGCGTATCAGTTACAGTTGACGCATCAAGCCCAACAGGCTATGATTACGCACAGAAAGTAGCACTTACCGGTCGCTCTTTCCAGGCAAAACATTACTGGCTGCCAATCCCACTGAGTGAAATTCAGGCATCTAACGGGCAACTTACCCAGAACCCCGGCTATTAATTTATAAGATTTACGAAGTGGGAAAAAATAAATTCCCACTTCGTAATTACTCCTTCTGTTTTAATGCGATCACAAGTAAAACCAAGTATTGCTATGAAGAAATTGATACTAATTTTTGCAATCGTATTTGTGATATACGGCTGTAAAAAAGAAACTGCCGTTAAACAAACAGCGACTACTACTACAAGCAGTGATAACACAAGTGGCTCTGCTTCTGCAGGCGCTATCAAGGCACTGGCTTCAACCCCTGCAAGCGTATTACAGGGCGTAAACTGGGCCTGCCAGGGCGATAATTTTGCCGATACTATTTTAGTGCTAAGCGGGCTTACGTCAGCCGATAGTTATGCGACTGTCACAGCTAAAACCAATTCAATACTTACATCATTACAAAGTAATACAGGCGCCAATACCATCAGGATACCGGTTAATTACCCCACAACTTCACAATCGTGGTGGAATTCTTATACTGCGGTTATCGATGCTGCAACTGCAAAGGGGCTGAATGTGATAATCGGTTGCTGGGAAAGTAAATCATCTGAGGATGGTAAAATTGACAACACGACCCAATTCTGGGCGATGTGGCAAACGGTGGTCAACAAGTATGCCAATAACTCTAAAGTTTATTTCGAGATATTTAACGAACCGCACGGTTATTCGCTTACTGACTGGACAAACATTTGCGCACAATGGCTAAGCAATTACCCCAGCGTACCACAGGGACGCGTTTTGGTTGACGGCACCAGCTATGCACAAGATGTTACCGGCGTAGGTGTCGATAGCCGGCTTACAAATTGCTTGTTATCTATACATGATTATACCTTTTTTACCAGTTCATCACTTACCACCGCTTACTCGTGGGAGACCAGGCTTGCCGCAAACGTGGGCAGCTATGCAAGCAGAACTGTATTGACAGAGTTCGGTGTAACAATGAATAGCGGTGAAAACTTCACAGGAGCAATTGGCGGGAATGAAGACATAGCCTACATACAAGGATTTACCAACAAGGTTCGTGCTACCGGCATGGGCAGCGTTTACTGGCCGGGCATCCGCACAGGCGATAACTATGCGATGGAAACCCTCCAGGGTTCAGGAAATAGTCTGACTCTATCAAACAACAACACTTCAGGATTAAGCCGGTTAAAGTATGGTTGGGGTGTCGGTACAGGTGGTACTGATGTATTCTATTCAGGAGCGTATTACCGCTTCCTCAACATGAATAGCGGACAGGCTATGGATGTAAACGGTGCCTCTACAACAAACGGAGCAAGTATTATCCAATGGCCGCAAAATGGTGGGAATAACCAACAGTGGGTCATCACCGATAATGGGAATGGTTACTATAAAATAACTAATCGCAACAGCGGCCAGGCGCTTGATGTCAATGGCGGTTCCACAACAGCCGGAGCAACTATTATTCAATGGCCCTGGAATGGCGGCAACAACCAGCAATGGCAGCTGACATCAACCGGAACCGGAATTTACAAAGTGATCAACCGTAATAGTGGTGATGTTGTTGACGTGAGTAGTGCCTCTAAAACAAATGGGGCCTCGGTCATTCAATGGACATGGAACGGAGGGTCAAATCAGCAATGGCAGATTATACAAGAATGATGTTATGCCAAAGAATATTAATTTATCTATATGAGAACTAAAATACTACCCTTGCTTTGCTTGTTGTCTTCATTGACATTTTCGGATGGCTTGCATGCACAGCAAAACAAGGGATCTTTATTATTTGATGATGGGTGGTTTTTTCACAAGGGAGAAATTTCCGCAGGTGAAAAAGGCGGTGTGCCGGGCACGGAATGGCGAAATGTACAAATACCACACGATTGGAGTATAGAAGGGCCATTTAACGATGAGTGGGCAAGCGCCACGGCTTATTTGCCAGGTGGCATAGGCTGGTATAAAAAATCATTTAACGCACCTATAAGTTGGAAAGGCAAAAAAGTATTCATCAATTTCGATGGCGTTTACAAGAACAGCGAAGTATGGATCAACGGCCATTTTCTGGGTAAAAGGCCGAACGGTTTTGTTTCTTTTGAATACGATCTTTCTTCCTATCTCAACTTTGGCGGGAAGAATCTGATCTCAGTAAAAGCAGATCATTCTGAGTTTGCTGATTCGCGCTGGTATACGGGCTCAGGTATTTATAGAGATGTACACCTGATTGTTAAAGACCCGGTTTATGTGCGGCCTGGAGGTATTGCATTTTCTACACCAGAAGTTGCGGCACAATCAGCTACTGTACAAGCGAATGCTGAAATAAATAACAGTACTAATAAACCTTCAGCCGTCACAATAAAAATGATTTTGGTCGATCCTAAAGGAAAAGTTGCGGCTCAGGAGGAACAAAAAATGTCGGCAAAATCCGGTGTAAATTCAGTTCATTTCAAACGGCAGTTTTCAAATCCTTTGTTATGGAGCATTGATGCACCTAACCTATATCAACTGAAATTGTCTGTTATCCGCGATGGAAAAATAATTGATGAGGTAACTCAGGCTGTGGGTATCAGAAGCATCCATTTTGATGCGGATAAAGGATTTTATCTGAATGATAAAAGTCTCAAACTAAAGGGTGTCTGCATTCATGACGATGCCGGGGCGCTGGGCGTAGCTGTACCAGAAGAAGTATGGGTAAGACGTTTAAAGGCTCTGAAAGATGCAGGCGTAAACTCCTTGCGATTGAGTCATAACCCACATGCTTCGTATTTGTATGATCTGTGCGATCAAATGGGTTTTCTGGTGATGGATGAATTTTCTGATGAATGGGAACTCGGTAAAAACAAATGGGTAAAAGGTTGGAATGTGGGTATACCTTCAAAAGACGGATATCACGAATATTTTAAAGAATGGGCCCATCGAGACATTGAATCAATGATAAAAAGGGACCGCAATCATCCATCCATTATCATGTGGAGTATCGGCAATGAAATTGACTATCCTAACGACCCTTATTCGCATCCTGTATTGGATAGCGGCAGGAATCCGCAGATATATGGCCGGGGCTATTCTGCCAAGAATCCACCAGCAAGCGAGATGACCGTTATTGCCACGGATTTGGTAAAAACCGTAAAGGCTATTGATACAACGAGACCGGTTACAGCAGCTTTGGCGGGTGTGGTGATGTCGAATAAAGTTGGTTATCCCGAAGTATTGGATGTGGTAGGCTATAATTACCAGGAATATCGTTATGCCGCTGATCATAAACAATACCCAAACCGGGTAATTTACGGAAGCGAGAATGGCATGGCGCGCCAGGCATGGGACGCTGTGGATACCAATCAGTACATCTCCGGTCAGTTTTTATGGACGGGGATCGATTACCTGGGCGAGGCAGGCAGATGGCCGCAAAGAAGTAACGGCGCAGGACTGATTGACCTTGCCGGATTCAAAAAACCGGAGTATTATTATCGCCAAAGCCTGTGGGCCGCTAAGCCAATGGTGTATCTCGGTGTAAAAGAAATTACCAAACGCGAGGATAACGGCATCTGGAGCCATAGAAATGTTCAATCAACTTGGAACTGGCCGGAAAACAGCAAACTTAGAGTAGAGTGTTTTACCAATTGCAAGGAAGCCGAGTTATTTCTGAATGGTAAGTCCTTAGGGAAAGTGCTGAGAGATACCAGCAAAGGGCAGATACCATCATGGGTTGTCGATTATCAATCTGGCGAGCTATCGGTAAAAGGATATAATGATGGAAAGCTGGTGGCAACTTATGCCATAAAAACTTTTGGTAATGCCGCCCAGATCAAGGCAACCCCCGATCAGACGATCTTCTCAAAATCGAAAAAAGGATTATGCCAGGTGGAACTGCAAATTGCGGATGAGAACGGCAACCCGGTTTACACGGCCGAAAATGAGATCAGTGTTAACATATCCGGCAATGCAAAACTGCTGGGGCTTGAAAGCGGAAGTACCACCAGCCATGAAAGCTACCAGGCTGATCACAGACAAGCGCTGAATGGCAAGCTGATGGCCTATATCCAAACCAATGGCAAGCCCGGGAACATCACTGTTTCCTTTAGTGCCAAAGACCTTAAACCAGCTTCGGTCAACTTATCCGTCAAATAATCACACAGAAAATTCTTCGAACTTATATGCAAAAATTAAAATATTTCATCGCCTGCCTGTTGATGCTGTCGGTAATAGCGGTCAGGGCGCAGGGAAGCAAACATACATTTGAACTGGCCGACTCGGCCTTCATGCTCGATGGCAAGCCTTTTCAGATGATCAGTGGGGAGATGCATTATCCGCGCATACCGCGCGAAGCCTGGCGGGCACGAATGAAGATGGCAAAAGCCATGGGTTTGAATACCGTCGGCACCTATGTTTTTTGGAACGTGCATGAGCCTCAAAAAGGCAAATTTGATTTTTCGGGGAATAATGATGTTGCAGAGTTTGTGAAGATAGCGAAGGAAGAAGGACTTTGGGTTATCCTTCGCCCAAGCCCCTATATCTGTGCGGAATGGGAGTTTGGGGGTTATCCTTACTGGCTGCAGAACGAAAAAGGACTGATTGTGCGTAGCAAAGAGCCGCATTACCTGCAAGAGTACGCGACATACATTAAGGAGATAGGAAAAAGATTAGCGCCATTACAGGTGAATCACGGCGGTAATATTTTGATGGTTCAAATAGAGAATGAGTATGGCTCTTACGGCAGCGATAAGGAATACCTGGCCATTAATCAGAAACTGTTTAAAGAAGCTGGTTTTGATGGGCTGCTTTATACCTGTGACCCGCCTGCCGATTTGGTAAAAGGGCATTTGCCGGGATTGCTTCCAGCAGTAAATAGTTTGGATAACCCTGCGAAGGTGAAGCAGATCATCAGGGAAAATCACGATGGAAAGGGCCCATTTTATATAGCCGAATGGTACCCGGCCTGGTTTGATTGGTGGGGAACGACACATCATACTGTCCCGGCAGCACAATATACCGGTCGCCTGGATTCAGTGCTTGGGGCAGGGATATCCATTAATATGTATATGTTTCATGGTGGTACAACACGCAGCTTTATGAATGGTGCCAATTTTAAAGACAATACGCCTTACGAACCGCAGATCAGTAGTTATGATTATGATGCGCCGCTTGATGAAGCTGGAAACGCAACAGCCAAGTACTATGCATTTCGTGATGTTATCAAAAAGCATTTACCTGCAGGACAAACATTGCCTGAAGTGCCGGCAAAAAAGCCGGCTATCAGCATTCCGGATATTAAACTAACAAGCTCATCAGCTATTTTAAGCAATCTTCCTGCTCCAAAAAACAGTTTAGACGCGCTCACTTTTGAAGACCTGCACCAGCCTTATGGTTTTGTTTTATACCGGACCAAAATCCAGGGGGGTAAAACAGGCACGCTTCGCTTGGCAGGGTTAAGAGATTATGCTGTAGTAATGATAAACGGCAAGCGTGTCGGTATGTTAGATCGTCGTTTAAATCAGGATAGTTTAAGTCTAACTTTACCCAAAGGACCAATCACCCTTGATATCCTCGTCGAAAACCTTGGTCGTATCAACTTCGGAAAATACCTTTTGCAGAATAAAAAAGGTCTGACTGGCGAGGTATCATTTGCCGGCCGTAAAGTGCAACATTGGAGCATGTACGGGCTGCCGTTTGACAATGTCAACACCATAAAATACGCAGCAAGTGCTCCTAATAAAAATCAGCCTGTGATTCTGAAAGGAAAATTCGACCTAAAAACTATTGGTGACACTTACCTGGATATGCAGAATTGGGGTAAAGGCGTGGTTTGGGTAAACGGGCATAACCTTGGCCGATATTGGAAGGTCGGTCCGCAACAAACAGTGTATGTGCCTGCAGAGTGGTTGAAGAAAAAGGATAATGACATCGAGGTGCTTGAATTATTGAATCCGCATAAAACCATATCGGCCATTTCAACCCCAATATTGGATAAGCTTCAGTAAGGCCAGAATAAACTTATTATGTTCCCGGAATTACTAAAGCACGAATTTGAACGATTTTACAACCGAAAACCGGCTGGAATATACTTCTGTCCGGGTCGGGTGAACCTGATTGGTGAGCATATTGATTATAACGGTGGCCTGGTGATGCCCTGCGCTATCAATATGGGAACTTACCTCGTAATGGCGCCCAACGAATCAGGTAAAATCCGTATCCGCAGTCTAAATTTTGAGGATCATCTTGAAATTCCGGTAACAGACAGGTACAATAAAACAGGCGGTTTTTGGTATAACTATCCGCTTGGTGTGATTGATCGTTTTTCCGTCGGTGGACAGTGCTTCGGTGGGATTGACTTGCTATATTTCGGGAATCTGCCGATCGGTTCAGGGCTTTCTTCATCGGCATCGATTGAGATACTGACGGCATTTGCGCTGAACGATTACTTTCAATTAGGTTATGATCGTCTTGGACTGGTTAAACTCGCAAAAGAAACCGAGAATCATTTTATCGGTGTTAATAGTGGTGTGATGGATCCTTTTGCTGTAGTATTTGGCTCAAAGGATACTGCGATGGTGCTGAATTGCCAAACCCTGAACTATAAGCCAGTGAGCTTTCAACTACATAATCATATTCTCGCGATTATCAATACCCATAAACCACATAAACTGGCCGAATCAAAATATAATGAGCGGGTGAGGGAATGCGGTATTGCCCTGGCTTTGTTGAACCAGATTTTACCGGTGGAGAATCTTTGTCAGGTCACTCCTTGTGAGCTTCACATGCATCAGCATCTTATTTCGGATATAACCATCTATAAGCGCGCCCTGCATGTGGTTGAGGAAAATGAGCGCGTGATAAAAGCCGCTGCTTTACTGGAGGCAAACAACATTTGCGCATTTGGGAAACTGATGTACCAGTCGCACTATTCATTAAAAGAACTATACGAGGTAAGCGGAATAGAGTTGGATACCATCGTAGAGTTCAGCGAAGGATGGGAAGGCGTGATCGGTGCACGGATGACCGGCGCTGGTTTTGGAGGCTGTGCAATTGCATTGGTTGAAAAGGATGCTTTTCCCGCCTATTCAAATGCATTAGTCGATTTTTATGAAGACAGGATCGGTTACAAACCGTCCATTTATCAATCAGCTGTTAGCGATGGCGTTAGTTGGTTGCCATGCTAACAGCTGATTACTTTAAAGTTCTGTATAACTTACTATAAGTACATTCACCGAGAGGCTTTCGAGTTTTATCTCCTGCTTTTTATAGTTCCAGCCAATCGTCCTTGTTTCAGGATGAATGCGGTATGGGTTATCAATACTATTGAAGAGTAGTTTATCACTTGATGCTAACTGAATCCACTCAGCGTTCCCGTTTTTTCCTTTTGATCCTTCAACATTAAGTTCAATATTACGCGGAGTTGTCGAAGCGTTAACCACTTTGATGATCAATTGCTTTTTATACGAATCAAATACCGCGCTGCTATACAAGCTATCCTGGCCGGTTACTGCTTTCCCATTCAGCAACACCGATGCGATATTAGTTCCCTTGTATTTTGAGAACATTTGCTGTACATAATAATTTGGTGTTGCCACCGAATGCAGGTTATCAAACCAGATCAGATCCGGGCGCCATTGCCAGGCGTCAACGCGGGCAAGCAGCGGTGCATAAGATGCCATTTGTACCACATCAGCATTGCGTTCAAGTCCGGTCATAAATGCTGCTTCGGATAAGGCACTATACCATGTGTTATGGCTCTCCGGATGAGTATCCTTTTGCGTTTTGTCGTCGATGTGAGCAGCGTACTCTCCGGCAAAAACTTTTGAACTATTGCGGTTGTAGTTATCATAACGGGTAACGTTCTTCAGAAACCATTCAGGCCGCATGTAATAGTGCTCATCAATCAGGCTGGCCTTTTCATCTCGCATCACTTTGGAAAGATAATCGAACAAATCACCGCCCGGATAAGGGCCTGCGCTGCCTACCAATTTTATTTCGGGATATTTTGCCCAAATCGCTTTTGAAAACAGCCTGAACCGGTCAACATATTGTTCGCCCCATTGCTCATTTCCTACGCCAATCATTTTTAGATTAAACGGTGCCGGGTGCCCCATCGCTGCACGAAGCTTGCCCCATTTTGTATCCGCTCCGCCATTGGCGAATTCGATCAGGTCGAGTGCATCTTGAATGAAAGGATCGATCTGGTTAAGCGAAACAACTTCAGCGCTATTATACTGACAGGCCATCCCACAGTTTAAGATCGGCAGCGGCGAAGCGCCAATATCTTCACATAGCTGGAAATATTCATAAAAGCCCAGTCCAAACGACTGAAAATAGTCGGGTGTCTGGTGATCTTTCATCTCCATGTTCCAGCGGTTAATAATGAGCTTCCGGTCTGCAACATCGCCTACTGTGCTTTTCCACTGATATCGGTTAGCCAGATCCCTTCCTTCCACAATACAGCCGCCGGGGAAACGCATAAACCCAGGTTTCAGATCGGCCAGCTTCTGAACCAAATCAGCACGCATACCGTTTGGTCTGTGTTTCCAGGTATCGGCAGGAAAAAGAGAAACCATATCGATCTCCAGCTTTCCCTGTCCTTCAAATATTACATTCAGCTTTCCGTTTGATGCCGATTCAGTAGGAGTAAGCGAAACGCGATAGGTTTCCCAGTCGCCTTTTATCTCTTCAAGCGAGGCATGACCGATTGGCTTACCCTTCTCGTCTACTGCCTCAACCTTCACCTTAACATTACCTTCAACGGTATGCGCCAATATAGAAAAGTTGTATTGATGCCCCTTCTCAAAACCCATCCCTCTGAAGCCTTCATTAATAAGCACATATGAACCTTTGCCATTCTTTAATGATATGCTGGCATAACGGGCATTGCTGCCATTTCCACGGTTCACGATCAATAGTGATGCATCCGAACCATCCAATTGCTTATCGTCCCAGCCCATTGTCGGGTCTGCAAACTCAAATGAGCGGTTCTTAACCATTTCAGCATAAATACCACCATCGGCCGCGAAGTTGATATCTTCGAAGAAAACACCCCACATGGTAGGTTGAATTTTCGGACTGGTCTTATCTACACGAACGGATAACTTCTCAGGCGCCTGCGCATGAGTCTTCTCTACCCAAAGCATGGAGGATACTATTAAAATAGCTCCTGCGGCTTTCAACCTCATCATACTAATATTTTAATTAAGTGATAACACCACAACGGAAGCAGGAGGCAATACCACACTCAGGTTTTCACCTTTCATGGTTGCGCCTTTAAATGCCTTTGGCTGTATTTTATCCGGATTGGCAGCAGAGTTATAATCATTAACTTTTGCAGACGACAATATTCTGCCGCTAATATCTTTGAATTTAGCGCCATGCATATTAACCGATACGGTGTGCTGATGATCCGGGTCGATATTCACCAGGGAAATATGCACTACTCCATCTTTTGCTTTGGATGCCGATGCTGAAATAGCAGGCAGCTTTTGACCTTTATGCTCATACCACTCGCTGTTAACTGATACCGGCAGCAAGGTAGCATCCTGATGCACATTATACATTTCCATCACGTGGTAAGTTGGTGTCAATATCAGTTGGGGGCCATTGGTCAATATTACAGCCTGCAAAACGTTGATGCATTGTGCCAGGTTGGCCATTCTTACACGGTCACTGTGATTATTAAAGATATTGAGCGTTGCTCCCGCAATCATCGCATCGCGCATGGTGTTTTGTTGGTATAAGAATCCCGGATTTGTTCCCGGCTCCACATCGTACCAACCACCCCATTCATCAACCACAAGGGCGATTTTCTTTTGAGGATCGTACTTATCCATAATGGCCGAATGCTTGATCACGAGCGTATCCATAAACAATGCGCGCTGCATGGTTTCAAAATATTCGTCTTTGGTAAAGGCAGTTGCAGAGCTTTTATGCCCCCAGTCGATCACCGCATAATGATGCATTGCCAGACCTTCCATCAGATCCGACGGTATGTTTTTCATGAGCACCTCTGTCCAATGGTAGTCTGCCGAGCTGGCGCCCGAAGCAACACGGAACAGTTTGGATTTACCCCTTGAATTTGCCATAAACGTGGAGAATTTTCTGAACTCATTGGCATAGTATTCAGGCGTCATATTACCGCCGCAGCCCCAGGCTTCATTACCTACTCCCCAAAACTTTACGCCCCAGGGGGTTTCACGGCCATTCGCCTTGCGAAGATCCGACATCGGGTTTTTGCTGTCGGTATTAGCGTATTGCACCCAGTCTGCCAGTTCCTGTACTGTTCCGCTGCCCACGTTTCCCGACAAGTATGGATCGGCACCCAATTTTTCGCACATATTTAAAAAATCGTGCGTACCAAAGCTGTTATCCTCTGTAACGCCGCCCCACCACGCATTCACAATTGAAGGTCTTTTATCTTTCGGACCGATGCCGTCTTTCCAGTGATAAGTATCAGCAAAGCAACCTCCGGGCCAGCGAAGGGCAGGGATCTTCATTTTTTTAAGTGCCTCTATGACATCATTCCGCACGCCATTGGTGTTTGCAATTTTTGAGGTATCGCCAACATAGAACCCGCCATAAATACCGTGGCCCAAATGCTCGGCAAAGTGACTGTAAATGTATTTACTGATCACCGGGTTTGATGTGCCCGGGTTGACATCGAGGTCAATGCTGGTTTGTGCCTTTCCGGCGTTTGCTACTGTAATAAAAAATATACAAGCAGCGATTAATGCTTTGTGCTTCATCAGGTTTAATATAATTGATGTGCCAAGATAATAATTATTGTCAAATTAACACTTAAAAATAAAGATTAATTTATTTATTCAATTAAGTTACTTAAAAATAGGTGATTACATAATAAATTAGTGTTGATTTAACACCAATGCTAAAGCCATTAAAAAAGCCCCGTTGAAACGCAGGGCCTTAATGATAATGAAATTTAATTCATTATAACTTGGCCATTTCTGGCAAATACTTAGCGATCAAATCCTCGTAGTATGGCTTCAACTCAGAAACAACCGGGGTAACCGGGCTTTTTGAATACAGATCATATGGGTTAAACATCTCCACCCATTTAAACATTTTCTGATCGTGCTCATTCAGAAGGTGGTCATATGCCTTTTCACGATGTTGTGAATAAAACGAATGATAACGTATCATATAAAGAGCCGGCTCCGGAAGATAATCTTTGGTAATCTGAAACATATATTCATCGTGCCCCCAGGATATTTCTACATTTTCCATTCCGCAGTTTGGCGAGTAAACGCCATATTTGGTATTAAATCGCTCATCGTAAGTATCTGGATTATCGGCAAAAAACTCAGGGTATACAATCTTATCAGAGAACTTGCAACCAACCGGGAAGGTATCGCCTACTACATTCCATTGCGGTTCGCCAAACAAGCAAAGCACCTTACCCAAGTCATGAATAAAACCTGTCAGTACAAACCAATCGGGGTGGCCGTCTGTGCGGATCGCCTCAGCTGTTTGCAGCAAGTGCTGTAGCTGGTCGAGCTGCAGATCAGGATCCGATTCATCTACTAATGTGTTCAGGTATTCCATAGCATCCCACCAGGGCATTTCCTTTTGCTGAAATTGCAGAAAATGTGCCTTTTTAGCCAATACGTTATCATAGGTTTGATATTTATGATTCAGTCGGTAAAATTCGCGCACGGTATCTACCTCCGGACTATTATAGTTCCTGAATTCTTCTTTCGCTTTGGCCATATTGCCGGGTTCAGGATATCGTTTAAGTACATCGTCTTCCCATTGGTCCAGGCTTGATAACGGGGACATTTCCTTCTTGGTTAACTTTTCCATAATTGATTTATAATTAAGTAATATACTAGTGTTAAACGCCTTTGTACAGTTTTGTTAGGTTTAATCAGGCAATTATTTACGCAATCGTTTTCATAATGCCCTTCGTTTATCTTATCTCTATGTTTTTGCTTTTATCCCCTGATATTTGAATTTCTTTGGTTTCCAGATTACTCACTTTGTTCATGATAATGACCGGTTGCGAGGTAGCTTTAGGTATCTTCAAATTTTCCAACTTGAGTCTGTTTACATCGTCTGCAACAAATGCTGAACGATAGTCACCTCCCTTACAGGTTAATAACAGGTTCTTGATCTTTATACCATCAGCATGCCTGATATAGAATCCCCAGGCAGGCAGCTCACCAAACATGGAGAACTCAGGATAATTTTTAATGCGCTCCGGCACCCTATCTAATGTATCCCTGTTAATGAATGCATTTCCCTTTTTACCGTCTCCTGCATAATTGATGATGATATTTTCCAGTGTTACATCCTCTACTCTGCCCGATGGAATACCCGCAATTGAAGAAGGAAAAATATTATGAGGTTCACGCACAACAGGACCTTCCGTCTGGTAGCCTGAGTCAGGTTTACCGGCCGGAACATCAACCGTTACATTGCTAATGCGAATGCCTTTTACCTTGCCTACCGGCGCTTTCTGATTGCGTCGACCGAGGCGGATGAAAATCGCATTACCCGTATTCGTTGCTTTTATGTTATCGATGTTGACGTCTTCCAATGTACCCCCGTCGACAGACTCCAATGCAATTGCTGAGCGATAGGTATCATAAACGATAATATTTTTTATCGTTATCTTCTTAAATCCGCCACGTGAAGCTGTACCGAACTTGATGGCACTGGCACTTGACCTCACTTTGCAATTAGCTACATATACATTTTCACAAGCTTCCTGTGGATTCTCCGATTTCAGACAGATACCGTCATCAGCAGCATTAAAAAAACTGTTGGTTAGCCTGGCATTTTTGCAATCGGTAATATCGATGCCGTCGTTGTTCCAAAAAATAATGCTCTCAACTTTTATGCTGTCGACAATAAGATTCGAGCAGCTTTTATAGTTCTGCACCCAGCACAGACCATTTTTGATAGTGACTCCTTTAACTTTTATATCGTCACAATTTTTGAACTCGATAAGCTTGGGTCGATTATCTTCCTCTGGACGAACCTGGTGCCATGGGTTTTCTGTTTTCCATTCTGTATCGCGCAAAGTGCCGGCATTTAATCTTACATAAATATCCTTTAACAATGCCTCACCCTGACCGTCAATGATGCCTGGTCCGGTTATCGCAATATGATGCTGATGATCGGAGACTATTAACGCGGATGCTTTGCTATCACCATAGTCTGCTCGAACCGGGCTTCCTAACAGAAAAGCATCTTTATCCAGGTGCAGCTCGACGTTGGATTTGATATTGATGACACCGGTAACAAACTTGCCGGCGGGTACAAGTACCATCCCTCCGCCTTGTGAGGAAGCTTCATCAATAGCCTTCTGAATAACTGTAGTATTATTGGTTTTGCCATCGGCAACAGCACCACGTTCGGCAATATTGTATATCTTACCTTGTGCCGATGCTTTTATAGCGATGCTATTCACTAATAAAACAGTAAGCATTATTTTGATTTTAGTTCTCATAAGCTCCCCCTATCACTTTGCGATATTTTTTATAAATAGCCCTTGCTTCCCCAATACTGTTACCAACGGGATTAACCGGGTAATCTTTATGACTGTTTACCCATTGCCATTCCCATTGCCTTATGGTTTGATCAAATGCTTTTACATCAATCTCTTTATCTGCACTCATCGCTATATTTATTTTAGCAAAAAACTTTTCCCAGCGAACTTTATAAAAATCGTTCAGCAAACCGCTCCATTGCCTGCACGAATATTCATGCAGCGGACTATTTTCATCGCCCCATAGCGTGATCAGATCGCGGGCATTGCGTTCATAGATATTTTTCTCATCAAGGTTATTCCCCTGCTTGCGTGCATCCGCGATCCATGGGCCGAGCAAAAAGTCTTTGCGTGTAGCCAGCAGCCTGTCCATATCGCCTATCAGTTCTAAAAATTGGCTGCTGTATTTTTCAAAATCCGCTTTATTCTTTTGGCGGTAAGCATCAACCCATTTTTTCTGCAACGGCAATGCATAATTGGCTAAAGCCTGACGGGTAACATCCACCAAATCATATCTAAATCCATCGCTATTGCTGCATTGTGGAATGGCATTGATCATGGCGTCCCATGCAGGCAAAAAGTCCTTTGGTTTATAATTGAAGGTCGTCCGCGTCCAAACGGTTATGGAATCCAATGTAGGCCGACCAGTTATGATCGACTCTGATCCATCCCGTATGATCGTTCCGCCGCTGTAAACAGTTTTCCTCAATACATCCCATGCTTGTTCTGTATATTTGTTAGCGCTGCCATAACGGGTTAGCTGGTATTGCTTTATCCATTCATCCAGGTTGATTTGCTTATCCTGCCACGTATTGGCGGTCATCAGTTCGTATAACACCGGGTTTTGTTCGATAGCCTCCATAGTAAGCCCTATGCCCTCCATCTTTTTTGAAGCCGGGTCTTTTAAGGCTTTTGCCGGGCCGTCTGCTACCTCGTTCATCCGACCAAACATCACGATATTACCACCGAAATTGTGCAGCATATTCCATATCCAGGGTTTGCCATAAAAAGCATCGGTACGTTTCCAGACTGGTTGTATTTCTGCAGCCAGATCAAGCACGATCATCCGGTCATCAGGCACAACATTCAGCAAAGCCTTTACCTGCGGTTGTTTCCAGAATTTACGGTCGCTATAAAAAAGCCAGCCCTGCATCACCCATATGCCTTTTTTGTCTGCAACGTTCATAGCCTGGTATATCCGTTTGCTTAATGCCGAAAGGTAAGTTGTATCGTCCGTTGGAGGTTCATTCTCATTAAAAGTATCGGCTGAGTATAAATGATCGGTGCCGTACAATTTGGTCTGCTCTTCAATAAACTTCTGACCTATTTTGGCAAACATAGGATCTTCTGTATCCAAAAGGTAAGTGTCACTAAACCCGTTGTTCCAGTTGGTTTTTTTCAACTTAGAAGCAGGGAAGTATTTTGAGAACGATGCAGGCACATGCCCGGTAAATGATTGCAATATGGGCTTCATACCCAATTCCCTTTCACGCTTCAATATTTTTTGCTGCAAATCGCGATGACTTTCCAGCCAGCTCAAGGGCAGCGGGCCACCCCAGCCATCCAAATTTCCCATCCAAAACCACGCAAAATATGCCGGACCGCAGAAAAAGCTTTTCAGGTCGTCATTACTAAAACCCATGTCTTTATACACTTGGTACCAGGTATATTCCTGCCCGGTAAGGGCAAGCGGCATGTTGATGCCATGCATAGCCATCCAGTCAATCTCTTTTTGCCAGCGGTCCCAATCCCACCAGCTCATACTATAATTGTAGGTGCAATAATTGAGGTAATAGCGGTAAGTATAAGGCGTTGCTTTATGAATCTTCCGGGCTACAACCGGTAACTTTTGGGGCAGTTTCAAATTGGTACCGTTCCATGTTACCTGGCAATGGCAATATTGGTTCAGGTAATAATATAAAGCCGAAGCAATTGCAATGCCGTTATTACCCCGCAGGATGATCTTACCTTGCCTGCTTTCGATCTCAAAAACATCTTTACCATTAGTCCGGAGTTCTTCTACTGCGAAAGAAGCTGCGCGCTGCGGAATTATCCTTTTGATAAGCGCATACGAAGCTTCCTTATTAACCTGCGCATCTGCCGATACAACAAGGAATGCAAAGATCGGGCTAAGCAGAAAATAACGGATGAGTATAATGCTTTTCATAAGATCAAGTTACAAAGCAAATCAGATAAGCGCACAACTGAGTTGATAAATAGAATGTGGGCCGAAGCCCACACTCTGCATCTAACTTATCTCAACCTATTATTAACCTATTAATATCCGGGATTTTGTACCAGTTTGCTATTTAATTGCAACTCAGGGGTTGGTATCGGGAATATACGTTTGTTCGGATCAGCATCGGTTTTTATACCCCATGGCTGTTCATACAGACCATAACGAATCAGGTCATTCCGGCGCCAGCCCTCGTCAGCGAATTCCCGTGCACGTTCCTGCAGTACCCCGGTCAGATCGACCGTAGTAAACGCCGCAGCCTTGGCCCTTGTCCTTACCTGATTAACGAGGGACAAAGGTGAATCGCCATTGGTAGCAGCGCCACCGCGTAATATAGCTTCCGCTTTTTCGAGCAGGATATCTGCGTATCTGAAAAAGGGAACATCATTGCTCTGATCGCGGGTGGACGACACGCTGTCTGGATAGAATTTATTATTTCTGTAACCTTCTTCATTCGCCAGTTCATCATTACCTATATCAAAAGCCGCGGGGGTCCTCCATACTATATTCGGTGTAAACTCCAGTTGATGTATTACAGTACCATTAGGGTCTGGACCACTGTAACTGGCATCTAGGCCGATGTTAGTGGTTGTAATATTTATAGGGGTACCATCATTGTAATATTGTTTTCCTGTCAGATATTGTTTGTTACGGATATCATTCGGATCGTTAAAGTAAGCGTAGTATGACGAATAAGTATAAACGGGCCCAGAAGGGGTATAAGGCATAGAATACTTTTTACCCAGTGCGGGGTGCAATGTCCAGCGTGCATAATACATCCCCTGGGCATATACGGCATCAAAAGGGACAGCGTAAATAAAGTCTTTAATATCCGGGCCATTATTACGTTTAAACATGCCCAAATAATCCGCATCGAGGGAATATTTGCTTGCTGAAATAATGTTGTCGCACATGGTCACGCAATCACTGTACCTGCTTGTACCAGTATAATATTCGGCATTCAGGTACATTTTTGCTAAAATGGCATAAGCCAGGTATTTCGTTGGCCTGCCATAGGTAGTCGCATCAACAGTAGTACTCAAATTTGGTATCTGTGCGAGCAGTTCGCTTTCAATAAAAGCAAACACTTTTGAACGTGGTTGTGTGCCCATGCTGCTGGTATCACCAAACTTGGTAATGATTGGTACATTACCAAAGTTATCCATCATAAAAAAATAACACATAGCACGCATGGTCTTTATCTCAGCAACAGTCTGGTCTTTGGTTGCACTTTCCGGCACCGAGTTGAACAAAGACAGCACCTGGTTGCAGGTACTGATGGTTCCGTAACCCCATTGCCAAATACTTTCAAGATTGCCGTTGTCGCCGGTATATGTATGAAGGTTCAGGGTAGAGTAGTTGCCGCCGTCAAACCAGTTTCCCCCACGTGCTACTAAAACCTCCATATCGGTGCTTAAGTTTTCTACCAACCACCATTGCCTGGCCGGCGCCCCTCTGAATGAGGTATAAATAGGGCCTGTGGCAGCTATAAACTGTGCGGCAGTTTTTGGGAAGTTTGCAGGGGTAAGTGTTGATACGGGGGTAACGTCCAGCTTGGTACAGCCCGACAAAAAGAAGGCAGCTGCACAGAAGGCTAAAATGCCTGAATATAAATTTCTTTTAAAACGATTCATCTTATTTGATCTTAAAGTTTAATTATAAATCCACTTGAACACCACCAAGGAATGTGCGGGTTTTCGGATAATAGTTGCTCATATCTACACCGATAAATTGTCCGCTTGCCTGGTTATTAAGGGACAGATTTAATTCAGGATCTACGCCTTTGTACTTGGTTATGATAAACAAATTGGTACCTGTAACATACAAACGCACAGCATGAATGTAGTTCCCGCTAACTTTAAACCTGTAGGATAATGTCGCGTTGCTCAGCCTGATAAATGTTCCGCTTTCCAGGTAACGAGTTGAATACAGGTTAGCGTTTATATCGGTTACCGGCTCACTCAAAGCCATCACCGGCACGTTATGTGTTGAGGCCGAATAAGGCGTGTTGAAATCAGCCAGCGATGCATCCATTATTTTGTTGCCACCTTGCCCGCGGAAAAAGAAATTAAACGAGAAGTTCTTGTAGTTTACGGTATTGCCCCAACCGAAGATGTACCTTGGCTGAGCATCTCCGGCATAAGTCCGGTCGGCGCTTGTAGGAGTGGTGGTTGGCTGACCGTTGGCACCCATGTAGGTTGAAACGCCGTTGGTCATGCCGATATATTTGAGCGTATAAAATTCGCCCAGCGGGTAACCTGCCTTGATGATGGAAACTGTTGTACCACTTTGTCCTGGTCCTTCAGGATCACCGGCATATATCTGGGATATGTTATTACCCAGTGAAGTGATCTTGTTTTTATTAAATGATATGTTTCCATAAGATTCCCAGCTAAAATCCCTTGCCTTAACGGGCGTACCACTAAGGCTGATTTCGACACCTTTATTATCCATGCTGCCTACGTTGGCCACCATATAGTTCACAAGGTTGGTAACTGTCGAAACAGGGATGGTTGCGATCATATCAGTTGTCTTTTTGTCATATACGTCAACCGAGCCGCTCAACCTGCCTTTAAGGAATGTGAAATCAATACCGGCGTTGGTAGTAGCTGTGGTTTCCCAGCGCAGATCGGGATTTGAGTTTTGCGTGGCGCCGATAGCGCCTATCCAGTTATTGTTGTAGTAAAACGTCCCTGTTGTGCCATAAAGCACCAGAGGGGTATATGGGTCAAATCCCAGGGAGTTACCCGTTTTACCATAACCTACACGGATCTTCAGATCATCCAGCCAGTTAATTGATTTCATAAATGATTCATCGCTCACTCTCCATGCACCTGAAAGGGCCGGGAAATATCCCCATCTATGATCCGCACCAAAAGCATTGGAACCATCACGGCGAAGTGAGGCCTGCAAGATATATTTTCCGTTGTAGCTATAGTTTAGCCTACCGTAAAATGAGATAATCTTTAAGGTTTCGTCATTATAGTTGGCATATCTTGGCAAGTTAGTCTGACCAAGCGCCAGGTTATAATAACTCGTTGCGTCGGACACGAAGTTCTCGTTACTTACACCAAAGCCGTTACCGGTTTCGGTATCGTCATAAGAGTAACCCACAAGGGCTTTTAAATTATGCTTTGCCCAGGTATGTTCGTAGCCCAGGTAGTTTTCAAATAGCTTTTTAGTATCCTCATCCTGGTTACGGGTTGCTACACCATTTTGACCGATAGCCAATTCCGATTGAGAATTAAGATAAGTATTGCTGGTAGTATTTCTGTCCTGATAAGCTGCATTCAGGTTATAAGTAAAACCAAAAGGCAACTTTAATTCAGCTTTGGCATTGGCCAAAACCAGGTTTATCTTTTGTTTGTAGGTATTAGTTTCGAGCAAACCAAGTGGGTTATAGCCCAATACCAGCGTGGGGTCGTTATAAAAAGTGCCATCTGCATTATAAACCGCCCGGGTTGGCAGGTATTGAACCGCTGCCCTGAAAAGATTAGGATTGGCGCCATTGGCAGAATATAGCGGAATATCGTTTACGATCAGGTTTTGATTGGTGATCGAATTACTTAATGAGAAGTCCAATTTCAATCTGTCATTCAAAGCTTTTTGCGATACATTGATCTTGCCAATAAAACGGTCCATTGCACTGGTTTTAACAATACCTTCGTCCTCGAGGTAGTTGATGCTGGCATTAAATACTGTTTTATCCGTACCGCCGCCGAAAGACAGATTATGGTTTTGCGAAAAACCGCTGCTGCGCTCTATTTGTTGCTCCCAGTTGGTACTTCCATTGTCATTTGCCGGGGTTAAGCTCTGTCCATTTGCAGCCAAATAGGCCTTTAACTGTGCTGCGGTTGCTACCTGGAATTGATTGGCAATCTTTTCATCAGCGGCATAAGCGTTGTAAGTCATCTTTAGCTGACCAGCCTTTGCTTTTTTTGTCGTTACGATGATAACGCCGTTAGTAGCGCGGCTACCATAAATTGCCGCTGCCGATGCATCCTTCAATACGTCGATAGACTCGATATCAGAAGGGGCAACCAGGCTGAAATCCGCATCAGGCACACCATCAATTACATAAAATGGAGAGGATGCAGCACCGGCACGCAAGGTTGATGGGCCTCTCAGGGTAACTGTGGCGCTTCCGTTGGGGTTGCCATCATTAGTGATATTGAGGCCCGCCACCTTACCTTCCAAAAGGTCTGCAGGAGTAGCTACAACGCCCGGGTTAAAGTTTTCAGCTTTAACTGTCGAAATAGCACTGGTCAGCTGACCTTTGGTAGTAGTGCCGTAACCAACTACAACCACTTCGTTCATCGCTCTCGCACTTTCGCTAAGGGTGATGGTTATCGAAGTTTCATCGCCTACTGTTTTCTCTAAAGTCTGGTAGCCGATAAAAGTAAATCTTAAAACCGCGCCCTTAGCGGCATTGATAGAGAAGGTGCCGTTAGCAGTTGTTGCGGTTGAAGCGCTGGTTCCTTCAACTGTAACAGTAACACCCGGGAGTGGTGCTCCGGTGGCATCTTTAACAGTACCTCTTATAGTACTGGTTTGGGCCCATGCGCTGCTGAAAGTAAAAGCAAACAGCATAAACAAAATACTACACAAGTACCTTGCCTTTAAAAGTTTGGGTCTAATTGTCATCATAGTTTTCTTTAATTGGTTTTTGATTTTGGTTTGTTCACTTTATTAATTCATAAAAAAATGTTAGATTTAATTAGCGGCAGATAATTGTTTTTTATACAATTATCAGTGCATATACACCGTTCCGCTAAGTTTTATACTTTTATCAGGTTTATTCAGAGCGTGTATTAACGCCGCTAAATGTTATATTGTAGACCTAAGTTGATACTTTTTTAAATCGCTTTTCCTGATTTACAGGTATTTATTTACGTAAACGTTTACGAATAAGAGTAAAATGAACACTTATTAACCGAACGGGAAGGGTTAGAATTATGGGGGAAGTAAACATTAAAAAGCTCGCCAGTGAGCTTAATTTATCAGCTGCAACTGTTTCAAGGGCCTTAAGGGATAGCCATGAAATAAGTGCCGAAACAAAAGCAAGAGTAATGGAAATGGCCAAGAAACTGGCCTATGAGCCCAACCCTTTTGCAAGCAGTTTGCGACAGCAAAAAAGTAAAACGATAGCGGTAATCGTACCCGAGGTTGCGAACAATTTTTTTGCATTGGCGATTAAGGCAATCGAAGAAGTGGCCCGTGCAAAAGATCATCATGTATTGATCTATCAAACGCATGAAAGCGGGGAGATCGAATCTTCCTTTATGACCAGCCTTTTAAGTGGCCGCGTTGACGGGGTACTTATTTCGCCTGCATGCCATGTCGCCAATAAAAAGTATTTCCAGAAAGTAAGTGAGAAAATACCCATGGTTTTTTTCGACCGTGATCACGACGATATCGAAGGCGTAAAAATAACCACTGATGACTACGAAAGTGCGTATAATGCAACGCTGCACCTCGTAGAAGCCGGCTGCAAAAAGATTGGGTACCTGGCAGCTTTGGAAACACTTACGACTGGCAAAAAAAGGTTACAGGGGTACCTGGATGCGTTAAAAGACAACAACCTCGAAAGTATGCCTGCCCTGATCGAAGGTAATTGCGAAAATAATGAGTCGTGCCGCTCAAAGGTGAAGGATTTTATTGCAGAACGAAAACCTGATGGTATAGTGTCATCAATTGAAGAATTAGCCCTCCCTTGTTATTATGCCTGTAAGGAGCTGAATCTGAATATCCCCAAAGATCTGAAATTAATCACTTACTCGAATCTCGCGCATGCCGAGCTGCTCAATCCCCCGCTTTCAACTATTAATCAACCGGCATTTGAAATAGGGAACGAAGCGGCCACAATCCTGTTTAAAATGTTTAGCAAACGCTGGTATGACCCAAACATTACCATCAGCCTCAAATCAAGCATTATCAAAAGGGAATCGAGCCGCTCTTAAAATCAGCATAAAAAAATTACAAAAAATAATTGTCAATTTAACAATAATTATAGTTAAACTTGTATTAATTTAACCTTGTAAACCATTTTGATTAGCGTTAGCTAAACCTTTGTATGCAGAAATATTCCAAACAAACCCGCTTACTTTTAGCAGTTGACTGCATCATTTTTGGATTTGATAGTGAGGAGCTAAAGATACTTTTAATAAAGCGTGGTTTTAACCCCGAAAAAGGTAACTGGAGCTTAATGGGCGGATTTGTTCAGGAAAATGAAAGTATAGACCAGGCAGCAAACCGTATTTTAAAGGATCTGACGGGCATTGAAGGGGTATATCTGGAACAACTATATACTTTTGGCGATCCGCACCGCGACCCAACTGAGCGGACCACTACAGTTTGTCATTTTGCTTTAGTTGATATACACCGGTATGAAACGCAGCTGAGCAATGATTACCGGGCTGAGTGGTTTCCTGTCAAGAAGTTTCCGAAACTCATTTTTGACCATGCCGAAATGGTAGAATTGGCGAGAAAACGACTTCGTTATAAGGCAGCCTTTCATCCTATTCTGTTTGAGTTGTTACCCGATAAGTTTACTCTGCCCCAATTACAGAGTTTGTACGAGAGCGTATACAGTACCACAATTGACAAAAGGAATTTTAGTAAACGGGTGCTGGCAACAGGGTTGCTGATCAAACTAACCGAAAAAGATAAGACCAGCTCCAGGCGTGGCGCTTTCTTTTATCGCCTTAATACGCAGAATTATTATGCCAAATTCCAGGCATTTTTAAACTTTATTCCTAACCCGGATACTTTGCATTATTAGGGATCGGTTGTATTAGTTGTAAAGGTTGGAATGGCTGTAGAAGTTGTATTGGTTGAAGTGGTTTAAGAAATATCGCATTTCAAATTGAGATAATACAAACCTGGGGAATTTCGCATTAAAAAATAATTGTTATTTTTACACTAATTATAGGCCAACAAATATCAACCATGAGAAAAAAAGTTTTTGCCGCTGGTATATTGATATGCTTTATATATCTGAACGCAACTGCTCAGGCACCAAAAGTTGCCGTGACACCTCCGATGGGGTGGAATAGCTACAACTCTTTTGGTTCGGCAGTGCATGAAGACGACGTAAAGGCTAATGCTGATTACATGGCAAAAAACCTGAAACAGCATGGCTGGCAATATGTGGTGGTTGATTTTTTATGGTCGTATGATAACCCGCCAACCAGCCATATAGGTAATCCGTATCAAAAAAGACTTCAGGATGGTTCTTATATTCCATGGCTCACAATGGATAAATGGGGGCGCTTGCTTCCCCAACCAACCAAGTTTCCATCGGCTTTTGGCGGTAAAGGGTTTAAGCCATTGGCCGCTTATGTTCATCAGTTGGGTTTAAAGTTCGGTATACATGTAATGCGCGGTATCCCACGACAGGCTGTTTGGGCTAAATCACCGGTATTGGGCGCAAAAGGTATTACTGCCGATATGATTGCTGATACCAATTCCACCTGTGAATGGATGAACCAGATGTATGGGCTGGATATGAGCAAGCCAGGCGCGCAGACTTATCTTAACTCGTTGCTTGATCTATATGCATCATGGGGTGTAGATTTTATTAAGGTAGATGATATCTCAAGGCCATACCATCAAGAAGAAATTGAAGGTTACCGAAAGGCCATTGCGCATTGCAAAAGACCGATTGTTTTAAGTATTTCTCCAGGAGAAACACCAATTAATTCGGCTGATCACGTTAAACAAAACGCCAATATGTGGCGTATGGCCGATGACTTTTGGGATAACTGGAAAGAGGTGCTGCATATGTTCAGTTATGCAAAAACCTGGGAAGGTCAGGGTGGGCCCGGTCACTGGCCGGATTGTGACATGCTGCAGATTGGTAAACTATCTAAACGTGGCCCAGTTGGTGAAGAACGCTACAGCAGGTTTACTGAAGATGAGCTTTATACGCATATTACCTTTTGGAGTATTTACAGGTCGCCCCTGATGATTGGCTGTAATCTGCCCGAAAACAGGGAAATTGAGCGTAAACTATTAACTAACGACGAAGTATTGGCTGTCAATCAAACCGGGCAATCGCCAAAACAATTGTATAAAGATGATAAAAGCATGGTATGGTATTCCATAGCGCCAAACCACAAAGGGATTTATGTAGCTCTGTTTAACATAAGTGATGATACGCATGGTGTATCTGTTGACCTGTCCGCTTTAGGCTTCAAAGACAAAGCGCAGATCAGGGATCTTTGGAACCACCAAAACCTGGGAGCGCGCTCTGGCACTTTTGCCAAAACACTTAGTAAGCATGGTGCGGGATTATACTTAGTGTCTGGGCGATAAATAAAGATACTGATTAAAGTTTTGACACCACCAGTTCCCCTACTTTCTGTCCCTGCAGCTTGCCATTTTCAATAGCATCTTTAAAGTGGATGCCGCCCCATAGCCTTGAAATTGCAGCCTCGTCAGCGGCTTGTTTAAATGATGAAAATGTACGCGGTGGTATACCATATCTTTGCTCAATGTTATCGGTGTAAAGGAAATCCGGACCAAAATAATGAGTAAGGATTGTTGCAGATGCACACGAAACCACGGAATGACCACTCAAGTATTCCGGAAAAGGCGGTGTTTGGAGTAATGGTTTCCAGTTAGGATCGATATACTTCCTGATAGCTGTTTCAGGTCGGATCAGGTTAAAATGGTATTTGGCATCCCAGCAGCAAATAAATCCGTCTGTCAAACCGATAGCTACTGCTGTATATATTTGCATAGTTTTGGAAAAAGAAACGTTCTTTTGTTTGCAGGCTATACCTGTGATCCCCATCCAATGTGCCCCCGGCGAAATTTTCTTTATGCCGATCATCAAATGCCCCCTGTTTTCTACAGCAAATGGATTACAGTCCCAAAAGCCCGCAATGGCGCGTTGTTCAGGTGTTAGCTTGTCCCCTGCTTCCTGGTAAACAATCATTACCTGTTTATAAAAACCTGAGTGCTTATCCGTAGAAAAAGGCAATGGCGGAACAGGCAGGAATTGTGAGGCTGAATCCAAAGTAAATGACCGGACTGTATTAAAATACGGCTCAACAGCGGCCATATAAACCGGTGGGGTTGGCTCCCATGTTCCCTGCTTACCAACCGGCGAATAGCGGATATAATTGCTTATGCGGTTGTAATTGTCCGCTTTGGCATAGGCCATTACTTGCTTACTCACGGCTTCGGCATATTTAACAGAAGCTTCAATAGTTTTGGTGCTGAACCCTATACGCCCGCATGAATCCAGAAACTTTTGTTGATAGTCGCTCATTAAACTGCCTGAAGGCTGTAACTTTTCGGCCGTTTTCATGATACTTAAAACGGCGCTAAGTTTGTAGTCATAACCATCAATGTCTGCGGGCTTTTTGATGTCAGGGTATTTGTTTAGCTTTCCCTTCATGCTTTTAAAAGTGGGATCATTCTCAGCCACTACTTCATAACCAGCCAGGCAACTGTACGCGAAAAAGCGGGCAGCCAGGGGGGGATTGGTCACATCATGGATCATAATGGCTGACATTTTATTGATTGTTTTACTAATATCATGGTTGGTTAAAATCGGTTGTTTGGTTGGCTTGCAACCCCATAAAACGACCGAAATCAGTGCTATAAAAGCAATTATTTTATATCTCATTTCACTATATTCTTCGTTTTCTTGTAAGCAACAACTGCCGATTGATTAATACCAAACAGAAGCATATTATTAAGAGGCAATACGCTGCGTACATCGCCAGTAATTTTAAACCCTGATTGCAGTTGCGGTACATAGGTAAAATTCCCTTTCCCGTCGCCTTTTAACAATACTCCATAGTTGGCATCATATTTTCCAAACCGTAGCCTTGCACGGTTGATATTACCACATAACAGCAGATCAGTGTTGCCATCTTGATCATAATCAAGCATAGTAATTGTAAAAACCGGCGAATTCTGAGCCTGGGCAGGTAGCGGCTTTTCAACCAACTTTCGGGAGTGATTGCTCAGGAAACAAGCGGTATTGAAATCGTTGGCTTTTAAGCTATGTGCCCCCTGCAATTCCTCTGGTCTAAATAGCTCATTAATAGTTGCGTTCGCAAAACTTTCATAATCCGCGAACCTTGACCGCATCATGCTTACCTGGTCAAACAGCTCGTCCCGTGTGAGGTATGGATAACTTTTATGCTGAATATAAAAACATAATATCGGATCGATGGAACCATTGTTGTCGAAGTCTTTGTAAATCATTTCAGCAGGCTCTGCACCGGTTCCTTTGTATTGTGTATTCAAACCTTCATTTCCGACAATCAAATCAGGAAATCCATCGTGGTTAATATCGGCTACTTCTAAAGTATTCCACCAACCAGAGTAGTCTTTATCCAGGTAGTTTTTGGTTTGATCAATTAGTTTTCCATTGGTGTTGATCAGGATGGTTATGGGCATCCATTCCCCTACTAAAACCAGGTCGGGTTTATGGTCACCATTCATATCGACGAATGCAGCGTCGGTAACCATGCCGATGTGTTGCAACTGAGGAACCCATTGTTGCGTTTGGTTTGTAAAATGCCCTTTGCCATCATTAATCAGGATAAAGCTTTCAGGTGTTTCAGGATAGTTACCCGGAACAACGCGCCCACCGACGAACATATCTGGATAGCCATCGCCATTTAAATCGACCACTTTAACACAGCTTTTGCTGCTGAGCATTGGGGGCAATGCATTGACCGCCCTTGTAAAGCCACCCTTACCGTCGTTCAGGTAAAGCCGGTCCTGCAATACTTCGCTGTTGGCAGCTATATTATCATATCCCCCCGAGCAAACGTACAGATCGGGTTTACCGTCTCCATTAGCGTCAAAGAAAACAGCCGCAGCATCGGTGTATTTCGCATCAGTTTCAAAGGCTACTTCTTTTTTCAGGGCAAAACTGCCGCCTTTCTGTTGTATAAATAATTGACCGGGTTTACCATATCCTCCACCTATATAAACATCTTCCAGGCCATCGCCATTTACGTCGGCTTTTACCAGGCACGGTGTCGAAAACGACATTGGGTTTACCATCAATGGCTGTCGCTTAAAGTCATTGAGCGCATTTTTCTCCTGGTTATACGTTATCGGTGATTTCGTTTCAGCAAAAAGTGAAGACGAACCGGTTTTAGAAATTGAAGGACCATTCGTTGCTTCACTTTCATTTACTGTTAGTATCCGATCTATTTTTACATTCTTTATGATCTGCTGTTTACCGGGGTGCCAGATGATAACAAGCGAATCAATTTTATTTGCCGCGCCCAGGCCAAAATGCAGTACAGGCGATACACTGGATTGATAACCTCTCGTTGGCATTTGCTCCAGGTATTGTTTTTTGCCATTGGTATAAATTGTAAGCTTCGCGCCTATACCCTGTGTGTTTTTATCCGAACCTTTTAGCTTGACAGACAGATAATGGTTATGACCCTTCTTATCACTCGTATTTTCATAAATAAAAGCAGGTTGATTCACATTGTTCACGATCATGTCCAGATCGCCATCATTATCCAGATCGGCATATGCGGCACCATTGCTGTTTGAAGGCTGACTGATTCCCCAGGCCTCGCTGGAATTTTGAAAGTTTAGGCCATCAACGTTTTTAAAAAAATAGCTTTTAACGGAAGTGGAAGGGATGTGCCTGAGTAACTCTATGATGTTCTCGTCCCGGATATCTTTCCCCAATGAGCTCAGATAGTCGTTACGGTATTTAATAAAATCATTATTGGTCATATCATGCAGCAGACCGTTGCTTACAAAAAGATCCTTTAAGCCATCGTTATCGAAATCGGCAAAAAGAGGCGCCCAGCTCCAATCGGTGTTAGAAATCCCGGCAAGCTGTCCCATTTCAGAAAATGTGCCGTTGCCATTATTTACCTGTAACATATTGCGCATGTACTGGTAGTAAAAGCCTACACGAAGGTTTCTGTCGAACAGTTCGTAATTATCGGGGTTGAACAGGTTTTTCTGGCGCAGATTGCTTTCGGGCAGCATGTCCAGCGTAAATATATCCGGCAGGGCATCGTTGTTAATGTCAGCAATCTCATCGCCCATAGAAAACAGGGAGGTATGGCCAATTTGCGATGCAAGTTTATCGGTAAAGGTTCCGTTTCCGTTGTTGATATATAAATAATCCGGAACAGAGTAGTCATTGGAGATATAAATGTCCGGCCAACCGTCGCCATTGATATCTGCTATACCTGCGCCCAGACCATAAGACAGCCCTGAGTTTCTTACCCCGGTCTGTAAAGTAACATCCGTGAAATGCCCGTTATCGTTCCTGAATAACTTAGTACCCGACATAGGATCAGGCGTTTTTTCAATGATCGGGATAGTAGTTTCATCCAGGCTGTTAAACTGGCGTGGATTATGATCGAGCAACAGCATATCCAGGTCGCCGTCATGGTCATAATCAAAAAAATACGCCTGTGTACTGAATGAGGCATCTGCCAGTCCATATTTCTCCGCTTCTTCTGTAAAATGAGGTATTCCAGCTGCATCGTTACCCTGATTTATAAATAACTGGTTTTTCCGAAGCTCAGCCGGTTTGGCGCCTGAATAGCAAACGTAGATATCCATTTTACCATCGCCATTCAGATCGACCATGGTAACACCCGTTTTCCACCCGTCAGCCCTTCCTGCTACACCGGCGATATCGGTAACATCTGCAAACTGCATGTGCCCTTTGTTAAGATAAAGTTTGTCGCTAGTCATATTACCTGTAAAGTAAATATCCTGCAGACCATCGCCATTCAGATCAGCTACAGCTACACCACCACCGTTATAAAAATATTGATATAGCAATACGTTGTTTTGTGCATCCTCGGTCAGTGTATTGGCGAACTGAACATGCGTTTGAGATGAATCGAGTAATGTAAAAAGTGTATTGCCGGGCCCGGCAGTTTTTGAATGGCAACCGGCAAAAAGAATCAAAATAACCAGGCCGCAGGAAGGCTTTAAAAAACGGAAAACGGACGGCATAAACTATTAAATGATCGGCTGCTTTTCTTTCACACCCGGTAATGAATCAGTGATTTAGTAAATTGGTTGAATTAGACAGGCGCTTGTGAACCCGCTACGAATCTAAAGTAAAAAATAATAATTGTAAAACAAACATTTATTATTTTTTAATGTATTTTAATATTCATGATCGTAAAATAAGCTACCCGCTCAAAAAGATTTCTGTATGATCTGGTAGTATTTTGAAAATAGCTTTTTAGACACTTCAACTGCGTCGCCTTTCACAAAATCCGGGTAAGCATTATCATGCGTATTCACCCATTTCCACTCCCAATCTTTCACCTGATTATCAAAATTAGCTGCATCAAAATCGGTTCCGGCATCCATTGCTTTATTCATTTGGTTAAAAAACAACTCCCAGCGGGGCTTATAAAATCCTTTTATTAACCCGGCCCATTGGCGGTTTGAGTATTCCCGCAATTCACTTTCTTTATCGCCCCAAAGGGTAATAATATCCCGCGCGTTGAATTCATAAAGATTCTTTTCCTGCTCACTTATGCCATTTGCCCGGGCATCGCTTATCCACTTACCAAGCAGAAAATCTTTGCGCGTACTTAGCAAAGCATCCATATCATCCATCAACTGTAAAAATTCAGCGCTATACTGGTTAAAGTGCGCTTTATCCTTATCTTGATAAGCCGATGCTATTTTTTGTTGCAGTGGCGATGCATAATTGGCCAACACCTGCCGTGTTACATCAACCAAGTCGTACTGATAACCATCACTTTGCTTCAGGCTGTCGGCAGCATTTATTAATAACTCCCAGGCAGCAACCAGTTTCTTCGGATCATAATCCAGATGAGTTAGTACACGGTCAATTGATCTTTTTAAGGTTGGTCTTGCCACAATAATTGATTCGGGGCCACCCTCGGTCAGTCCGCTACTATAAACTGTGTTTAGCAAAATATGCCAAGCCTTGTCAGCGTTGCGATTGACCTTGCCATATCGCCTATGAGCATAATCTTTCACCCATGCCTCAGCATCTATCGGAGTATCACGCCATACATTTCCCAGCATCAGCTCGAACAAAGCCGGGTTTTGTTCGATGCCCTCTGGCGTTACACCAATGCCGCTTAGCCTTTTTGCTTCCGGATCGTGCAACGCAATAGCAGGATCAGCAGCCACATGCCACATCCGTCCAAATAAACTGATATTTCCGCCAAAATTCTGCAACATACACCATATCCAGGGTTTGCCATAATACGCCTCTGTATGGTTCCAAACAGGGTGTTCTTCGCTATATAAGTCCAGGACGATCATGTGATCATCAGGCACTGCATTTAATAAAGCTTTAATTTGCTGTGGCTGCCAAAAAGCATTGTTGTAGTGAAACATCCAGCCTTGCATTACCCAAACCGCTTTGGGATCGGCTGCCGCCATTGATCTGAATACTTTTTTACTCATCCCATCCAGATAAGTAGAATCATTTGTTGGCGGTACATTTTCATTAAAAGTATCAGCCGAATACAAATGATCGGTGCCAAATTCGGCCGTCTGGGCCCCGATATACTTTTTACCAATGGTCTCAAACATCGGATCATCAGGGTCAAGAATGTACACGTCAGGAAACCCGGCGCCCCAGTTGGTCTTTTTTACCTTAGCGTTTGGAAATTTATCTTTAAATGACGGCGGCACATGCCCGGTGAATGACGACAACACCGGTGTCATCCCAAATGAGCGTTCGCGTTCCAATATCTTTTTTTGTAATGCCCGGTGCGTATCCATCCAATGCTGCGGCAACGGACCACCCCACGCATCGATATTACCCATCCAAAACCATGAGAAATAAGCCGGTCCACTAAAAAACTCGTCCAAATCTTTATTGGTAAAGCTCATATTTTTATAAACATCCTGCCAGATGGCTTCCTCGCCGGTTATCGCCAGCGGCATGTTGACACCATTCAGCGCCATCCAGTCGATTTCTTTTTGCCATCTGTCCCAATCCCACCATGACATGGAATAGTTAAAAGTGCAATAGTTCAGGTAGTACCTGTATTGATAGGGCGTATTTTTATGAACCTTATACTTCACCAAAGGTAATTTAGCCGGCAGATGCAGGTTGGTGCCATTCCAGCCTATATCGCAGAAGCAATAATTCTTTAGATAATAATTCAGTGCTGATGCTATGGATAAGCCATTATCGCCTCGAAGTATGATCTTATTTTGATTTCCATCCAGTTCAAAAACATCCTTACCATTTTCCTTCGGGATGCTTTCTACTATAAATGTGCCTGATCTGCCCGGAATAATACGTTCAATAAAAGCTTTTGATGCAGCCTGGTTAACCTGGGCAAAAGAACTGGTAGCTGATATAATACCAATAAGAATAAGAGGAAGCTTCTTCATGCAAGCAAAGTAGGTATAAGTATAACCCTTAGCAAGGGTGCTACCGCATTTGGTAACACCCGTAAGGGGCTGCAGAGCAGCGTGCGGTGATTGTATTAAAGTTTAACAGTCAAGGGCAAATATTTCGCAATCAGATCTTCATAGTATGGTTTCAACTCGGATACAACCGGTGGTTTAGGGCTCTTTGAATACAGGTCGTACGGATTGAATTTGTCGACCCATTTAAACATCTCCTGATCATGGGCATTCAGTATATGATCATACTCATGTTCACGGTGCTGGGAATAAAACGAGTGGTAACGGATCATGTACAAAGCTTCTTCGGGCAGATAATCTTTTGTGATCTGGTACAAATATTCATCGTGCCCCCATGACATATGTATATTGTCCAAGCCACACTGGTGCGAATAAACGCCGTATTTGGTATTAAACCGTTCATCGCAAGTATCCGGGTTATCTGCAAAAAATTCAGGATAAACGATTTTATCTGAAAACTTGCAGCCTACCGGGAATGTATCGCCTACCACATTCCATTGCGGTTCGCCAAACAGGCAAAGAACTTTGCCGAGATCATGTATAAAGCCCGTTAAAACAAACCAATCCGGGTGCCCGTCTGCGCGGATGGCTTCTGCCGTTTGCAGTAAATGCTGTAACTGATCTAACTGCAGGTCCGGGTCCGAATCATCGATCAGGGTATTCAGGTACTCCATTGCGGCCCACCAGGGCATCTCTTTCTTATCAAACTTCAGGAAGTTGGCTTTTTTTGCCAAAACGTTATCATAGGTTTGATATTTATGATTAAGCCTGTAAAACTCGCGTACACCATCTATCTCAGGACTATCATAATTTCTGAATTCCTCTTTGGTTTTAGCGGGCTGACCTGGTTCAGGGTATCTTCTCAGCACATCTTCATCCCAATCGTCCAAATGGGATAAGGGTGATATTTCATTATTATTTTCCATAGCTGTTTTTCTGTTGTTAATACATGGTTTAGGGAAATTAACGGGCTACCGCCAGTCGGCGGTTCGCCCATTAACAACTGATCTCAATAAAAAAATATAACCTCATATTAATAGTTCGGGTTCTGCTTGATAACCCCTTTACTCTCATCAATAATTTTCTGAGGAATAGGCATGAAATAATCCTTAGGACGCTGAAATGTTCTTGCCGGGATAATCACTGCACCATTATAAGGTGGCAGCGGTGAAGCCTTTTTCGGTTTACCAACTATAGTGTCCAGGTTGATGATCTGATCTTTATCCCAGCGCAACAAATCCTGCCAGCGCACATTTTCGCCGCCAAGCTCAACCCTTTTTTCGTGGATTAATTGCGGCATGCCTGCCCCTGTAATAGCTGGTAGCCCAACTCTTTGTCGTACGGCATTTATTTCTGCATCGCCTGCTCCTGCGCCACTTGCCCTGATTTTTGCCTCAGCAACTATCAGATAAATTTCCGCAGTTCTTAAAAGTGGCTGCTTCAGATCAAAATTCAGGTTTCCATCGCCGTTTGGCATGTAGGCCGTATATTTCCGTATATAATAGCCGGTGGTTGACATACTTGGGAGCATACGACCAGTAGACTGCCCCTCTTTTCCTGCAAACATTTGTACTGCATCGGTTCCTGAAATTGTAACCAGGTTTGTTTGATACGGGATTGAATCGCCTACAGACAGTACAGTAGCTTGTTTTCTCGGGTCGCCTGCTTCAAATTCATCAACAAAATTCTGGGTTGGGTGATGAAAGCCCCATCCCTGCCATGGTCTTGGAGAAAAATAGATAGACATTGGTGATTGAAGCGAACCGGATATTTCACTATTTTGATTCCAAACAGCAAATAGCAGTTCGGTACTGGTAGTTTGCTGGATGCCCGGGGTGAAATTATCGGTATAATTAGCGGATAACGCATAATTAGGATCGCTGGTTACCGCTGTACCGTATTGAATCGCTTTCGAGAAATTATCCTCGAACAAGTAAAGTTTACTAAGTAACCCTTCAGCAGTTCCTTTGCTCACACGGCCTTTGTCTGCAGCATCGTATGTTTCAGGTAACAGACTAACTGCTTTCAACAAGTCAGATTCTACCTGGGTACGCACCTGATCTAAGGTTGACTTTGCAACATTGTAGTTAGCGGTCAACACATTGTTTTCCAATATTAGTGGTACTTCGCCATATATCTGGCTTAATATGAAGTAAGCATGCGCCCTCAGGAAATAAGCTTCACCCATTGACCTGTCGCGGATAGCCTGATCCATAACCGGCACTTTAGGTATGTAGATGATGGCATTATTAGCCCTTGCAACCTGTTCGTAAGCAAAGGGCCAGGTATAGTAAATTACCTGTAGTGACGGATCGGCCTGGAGGTTTCCAACCGCCTGGAAATCGGAGTGGTCACCTGCTACATAAATATCATCCGACTGGTCGTCATAAGTATATAAGGCATGCCCTACCCAATCCTCTGTATAAAGGATATTGTATATCCCCAAAACGTTCGCTATCACGTCGTTCTGGTTTCGCCAATAGGTAGCTGTAGTGTACGAGCCCGTTGGTTTTTGATCAAGAGGCTTTTTTACACAGCTTCCTATCAATACCGTGCTAAGGCATAATAGGCTTAATAATTTGTATCTGATCGAATTCATATCTGTCTTTTTATGAAATTAAAAATTAGCTGTCACTCCAAATGTTAGGTTCCTGGCACTCGGATACTGTGCAACATCAACACCCTTTTGCAAGTTGTTGCCATTATAACCCAGCTCCGGAGTATATCCTTTATAACCTGTGATCATCAAAACATTGTAGGAACTTACGTACAAACGGATATCAGGCAGCTGTACACCGGCTATGCTCTTTTTTGTGAACGTGTATCCGAGAGCAACACTCTTCAGCGACAGGTAAGACCCGTTCTCTACCCAAAGGTCAGAGGAACGATAGTTATCGTTAGGGTTGTTCCCCGGAGATGTCAGCCTTGGTATCGAATTACTGGTACCGGCACCGTGCCATCTTCCTTCCTGTTCGGCATACCAGTTAAACACCTGGGTTGCATCTAAGCCGGCAAGCCTGTCCGCATTATACAGTTTTAAGCCGGTCTGACCTGCAAAACTGAAAGAGAAGTCGAAATTCTTGAAAGAAAGCGTTCCATGAAATCCGAATACAAATTTCGGGTTAGGGTTGCCCAGGTTCACGCGGTCTTTATCATCAATCACGCCATCACCATTAACATCCACAAACCGCACATCACCCGGTCTTATATTGCCTTTATTAGGATCGTTTCTAATATTCGGATCATTATCTATATCCGCTTGTGTTTGATAAAGACCATTGGTTTTAAAGCCATAAAAAGAAGAAATCGGCTGGCCTTCATAGGTACGGGAAATGTCCGCATTTTCTCTTCCGTATGATGTACCGGCTAAGTAACTTCCGTCGGCGCCGTAAAGCTTGGTTACCTTATTGCTCAAAAAAGATGCATTTGCACCAACGGAATATCTAAGTTCTCCGGCTTTGTTATGATAGTCTAATTCAATTTCCACGCCGTGGTTATTCATCTCACCGATATTCTGGAAAGGCAATGAGATATTCCCAGGATCATCGGGCAAGTTGGTTTGCGCTCCGAATGTTTCAACCAGCTGGTATGGGATCAGCATTTGCGAGGTATTGCGGTTAAAATAAGTAACCGTACCATTTAAATGGTCCTGCAAGGTTGTGAACTCTAAAGCTATATTGGTTTCCTTAGTACTTTCCCAGTGGATGTTAGGGTTTGCAAGACTTGTAATTACTGCTCCATTTTGTAAAGCAGTAGTAGTGCCTAAAGCATAACCATAATTACTGCCATAGCTCAAAGTACTCAAATAATTAAAATCGGATATATTTTGATTACCCAACTGTCCCCAGCCACCGGTAAGTTTTAAGTTGCTGAAAATGTCTTTCATTGCATCCGTATAAAACTTTTCCTGCGAAATGCGCCATCCTAAAGAAAATGCAGGGAAATAGCCCCATCTTTTATCCGGTGCAAATTTGCTGGAACCGTCAGCACGCATAGTTACAGTGAGGAGATATTTATCGTCATAGGCGTAATTACCTCTCACAAAATAAGACTGCAAGCCCTGGTCTGCGTAATTGTTGCCGTTGTTACTGGCGCTGCTTCCAAAGTTTAAAACTCTTACATCAGGGTCGCTATCGGTATATCCTGAGCGGGCAGCATTAACATAATTTCCTTTGATCAACTGTGCGGAATACCCACCTAATATCGTAAACGCGTGCTTTTGAATGGTTTTATTATAAGTCAGGAAATACTCTTCCAGGAATGATGAGGTGTTTGCGTAACCCTGGCTAAGAGTGGCGATAGAAGGCCCCCTTGTCTGATCGGGCATTGCAACCTGAAAATTATAATAATCAGAATAGCTCATATCATAAGCATAGTTGGCCTTTGCTTTAAGCCCTTTCAATATCTCTATTTCTGCATATCCATTGGCCAGCAACCTGTTAACTTTATTATAAGCATCAGCCGTTTTTGCCGTTGCTACGGGGTTATTTATATCCCCAAGCTGGTTATCGGCTTGTGAAGTTCCCCAGGAACCGTCAGGATTGGTAACCGGTATAGCCGGGTTAAAACGGATAGCGCTCCAAACTAAGCCTGCCTGGGTAGACCTGGTATCAGGTGCATTGCTATTGGTGTTTGAGAAAAGTATATTTTCGCCAACTTTAATTCTTGAGGTCACTTTGTGTTCAGAGTTGACCCTGAAATTGTAACGTGTGAAAAATGAGTTGGGGATCATACCCGTCTCATTATAATAGTTACTTGAGAAACTGTATATAGAACTTGCACTCCCGCCTCTTAAAGCAACATCAGCATTTCGTACATAACCTGTTCCAATCAGTGCACGCTGCCAGTCTGTTCTTTGAACCGAATAATATGGATTGTTCCAGATAGCCGGGGCTGCTTGCCCATTATTGGTATAAGATTCAATTTTAAGCTTATCCAGCTCAGGTGCCGTAAGCATATCTATGAATTTTACCGGTTTGTTTGAACCGACATATAGATTTACTGAGGTCTTTAATTTTTCATTGAAGTTGCCGTTTTTGGTAGTAATAATAACTACACCATTAGCAGCTCTTGAACCATAAATAGCTGATGAAGAAGCGTCTTTTAATATTTCAATAGACGCAATGTCATTTGAGTTCACATCATTTAACCCCGACGCCGGCACACCATCAATTATTATCAATGGGTCAGCGTTATTTACTGTTCCGGTACCTCTAACACGGATGCTTGGTATGCTACCAGGAGAACCATCGCTGCGAACGATGTCGACACCTGCCGCTTTTCCCTGTATTGCTGTGGCCGGGTTACTTACCGGAAGGTTCTTGATGTCATCCCCTTTCACTTTTACTACTGATCCGGTAACATCCCTTTTGGTTTGTGTACCATAACCAACGACTACTACTTCATTCAAAGTAGAGGCCGAAGCAGGAACAACAATAATGATGTCTTCCCCTGCCTGGTCGCCAACTACGATATGCTTTTGGATCGGTTTTATACCTACATAGGTAACCGTGATATCATACTCACCCGGAGGCACATTAAACTGGAACCTGCCCTGTATATCTGTCGCTCCGATCAGGCCAAGTTTTTTTATGGATACCGTTGCACCCGGAATTGGCTGCTTGTTTTCATCAAGCACAACACCTTTAATAGGAGTTGCAGCCTCTGATAACTCTGATCTGGCAGGGGCATTCTCCCTGACAACCCCGCCCGCCGTTACTGCAGAAAACAGCAGCGCGGCGAACAAGAGCGTAAATGCAGCAGACTTTTGCCAAAGCCTCTGATAGAATCTTCGTTCGGTGAAGAATTTCTCTTTTAGAATTTGAATCATGGAGTTGAGTTTAGTTAGTGTTGTTTCAAAAGTTTAATTGTTAGGTTGTTCTATTCTGGTTCTGTGATTTTCCATTACATTTAATTATTGCGCTTCAGCACCTGTATTGCCCCATCACTTTTGGCGGCAATCAACAAATAGCTTCCATTTGCGCCGTTTACTTTTATCAGGTTCCTGACGTCGCCATCTATATTTAATCCCGTTTCTGCATATCCCAATGAAGAGTAGCCTGCTTTCCCGTTCTCTTTCAACACCACGCCAATACCTGCATCCAAAGGCCCGAATTGAACTCTGAAAGGATAGAAGTTGCCCGCCAGCAGGATATCTTTATGACCGTCTTTTTGCAGATCATCCACCACTATACCGTTAACCATACTTGACTGGGCGGCTTTAGGCAATGCTTTCACATCCATCTTGCCATGACCGTTATTTTTCAGCACTACAGACGACAGCAAATTGATCTTGAAGACCTTGGCCGAGTCTAGTTTTCCCTGCGGGAACAGATCAGATAATTGTGCATCGGCAAAATCGATGTAGCGGGCAAACTTCTTTTGCAGCCATGGCATCTGGTCCATCAGCTCGTCGCGGGTATTGTATGGGTAGCTTTTCCCCTGTATGAAGTAGCTTAGGATGGGAAACATCGTACCATCGTTATTAAAATCTGAGCAGGTGATGGTAATGGGTTCGGTCTGCGATGCTTTTAGTTGCGTATTGAGGCCGATATTGCCAACAATCAGATCAATATTTCCGTCACCATCCAGGTCGGCAGCATTTATCCTGCTCCACCAGCCGTTGGTGCCCGAAAGACCGTATTCATTTGTTTTGTTAACTAATACCCCTTTATGATTTTCAAAAACTGTGATAGGCATAAACTGCCCCACGACAACAAGATCGGGCCAGCCGTCTTTATTCAGATCGCACCAAACGGCATCCGTCACCATGCCCGGATTAGCCAGGGTGGCGTCCTTCTGCGATGCATCTATCTCGAATTGAATCTTACCCGGTTGACTGACATTTTTCAAAATATAGCTTGGCGGCGCCATCGGGAACATTCCTGGTTTAAACCTGCCCCCTATAAAAAGATCAGGCTTGCCATCGTGGTTAATATCTGCAGCCCTGGCACAGCTTGCGCTGATGGCATCCTTTGGTAAGGCGTTGGGTACTTCCTTAAAGTTGCCTTTCCCATCGTTTTCAAAAATCCTGTCCTTGTAATTTTCGCTTCCTTGCGGATATTCAGCTCCGCCACCTACCAGGTACAGATCCATATCGCCATCACCGTCGGCATCAAAAAACAATGCGTCGGCATTAAATATCTGCTTGTTGTTATTCCAGGGTTGAGACGGGGAAAGTACAAAATGGCCATCTTTGGTTTGAAGATAAAGCTGGCTGGCCTGGTCAACGCCGGCGCCAATAAAAACATCCTCCAGTCCGTCGCAATTAACATCTGCTTTGGCAATACACGGTCCCATTTTAGAAACCTGATAAGGCAACAACGGCGATGTCTTGAAATCGACATAAGGCGATGGTTTATCAACGAAATTAATTCCGGCTGTATTAGTTATATCTTTAAATAGGGGTTTTATATTTTCATCCTTAGCAGGTGATCCATTTTGAGGAATAGTGGCATTCTTTTGTTCAATGACTAATAAGCGGTCGGCTTTAACATTTTGCAGGGTAGATACCTCACCCGTTGGCCACAACACTTTTACTGATTTTATCAAGCTATCCTTTCCCAAACCAAAATGCATTACAGGGTCAACCGACGATTGAAACCCACGGTTAAAATATTGCTCCTGGAACTGGTTGCCGTGCGAAGCCGTGATGTACACTTTGGCACCAATTCCGGAGGTGTTTTTATTAGAACCTTTAAGCTGAAGCCTTAAATAATGTTGGTGGTGTGATTTTTCAGAAGTGTTATTCCGATAGATCGTTGCTTCATCATTTAGTTGGTTGATAACCAAATCGAGGTCCCCGTCATTGTCCAGGTCTGCATAAACTGCGCCATTGCTCACAGCCTGTTTGGTAAGACCCCAACTGGCTGTTACGTTTGAAAATGTCAGGTCACGGTTGTTTTTAAACAGGTAATTGGTGAGTTTGGTAGTTGGCATTTTTTGTACCAGTTCCCATATCTCGCCTTTGTCCTGTTTCTCCTTAACAAATTGTGGCGAATAGCCGGAAGTATACTTGACGAAGTCGAGGTTGGTCATGTCCTTCAGGATGCCATTGGTAACAAAAAGATCTTTCCAGCCATCGTTATCGAAATCAGCAAAAAGTGGTGCCCAGCTCCAATCGGTATTAGATACGCCAGCCAACTGACCGATCTCGGATAATATCGGGGTGCCATCTGCGTCGTTGCCGTTATTCAACTGCAGAGAATTCCGCATTAGTTGTTTGTGGAAACCATGATCCACCAATAAATTGAACTTGTCATAGTTATCTGCTCCGCGCAGTAGTTTTTGGCGATGATTGTCCTCGGGCAACATATCCAGCTCCATTATATCAGGCTTGTTGTCGTTGTTGAAATCGGCGATATCGCTACCCATCGCAAACTCCGAAATATGCTTAGTGGCCTTTGGCAATACTTCCCTGAAAGTACCGTCATGGTTGTTCAGATAGAGGAAGTCACGCTCGTCGTAATCGTTGGTCACATATATATCCGGCCAGCCATCGCCATTGATATCACTGATGGAGGCACTTAAACTAAAATTCAGGCCACTCCCGTCAATATGCGCTTGAGCACTTACATCGGTAAAATGACCGTTATCGTTCCTGTATAAGCGGTTACCAAATTTGGCATTTCGCGTTGCTCTTAGCTTTTCTGTATTAAAGAAAGGATTGTAAAAAACATCGGCATGGTTAACCATCAACATATCCAGGTCACCATCGTTATCCATATCGAAAAAAACGACAGAAGTCGTATAGGTTCCCGGGGCATCCAAACCATAGGCTTTGGCACTTTCGGTAAATGTAGGCTCCCCGTTTTTTACCCCATTATTTATATATAACTCGTTCGATCTGTTCAGGCCATCACCCGGCCCGGAATAGCAGACGTAGATATCCAGCAGCCCATCGCCATTTACATCGGCCATCACTACGCCGGTCTTCCATTTATTCCTGCCGGCAACACCTGCTTTTTCAGTTATATCTTCAAACTTGAAATCACCTTTGTTGAGGTATAATTTGTTCGGCGTCATGTTGCCGGTGAAAAAGATATCCGGCAAACCATCGTTATTCAGATCACCAACTGCAACACCACCGCCGTTGTATAAATACTCGTAAGTAAGGATGTTTTGATCCTTGGTCTCCTCTATATCGTTTCTAAAGTTAACATTGGAATAGGAAGACGAAATTTCTGTAAAAACGGTATCGGAGCCATGTTTACAAGAAACCATCAGCACGAATAAAAAAGCAGGAAATATTTTTAGTAAAGGTTTCATTACATATAAGTCCTCCCAAGCTTATAGCTTAAAACACTGATTTACTGCTATTAAAAAAATGTGATTAGAGCCACATTCTGAAAAAATGCAAGACGAATCTAATTTTTACAAGCAGGAATATTAGGGTTAAATCAGGATTTATTTGCGAAACCGGTTGCGTGTTACCATTACACTAACTTTAAAAATTGGCAATAACTTTTTAAAAAAATCATTAAAGTTTAATACTATTTCTAATGGAATTTTAATATCTTGTAATATTTTTGATACCATATACGATCTTCATGATCATTCAAAACCCGACTACGATTAAAACCATAGCAGCGAAACTTGGCATTTCAAAAGGCACAGTTTCAAAAGCGCTGCAGGACAGTCACGAGATCAGCATCGCGACCAAGAATAGGGTATTGGAGGCAGCCAGCGAATTGCATTACAAGCCAAATCATTTTGCGAGCGGATTAAAAAGCAGAAAAAGCAAAGCCATTGCTGTCATTGTTCCTGAAATTGCCGACAGCTTCTTTTCTTTGGCTATCAAGGGTATCGAAACCATAACTCAAAAAAAGGGATACCATATCAACATTTACATTACCAACGATCAGATCAGTAAGGAAAAAGAGATTTTTAAGCTTTTGTCAGACGGAAGAGTTGACGGCGTTTTAATCTCCATTTGCCGCGACGCCACCTGCAGCGACCACATTAAAGAACTAATGGACATTGGGATACCGCTGGTTTTCTTTGACAGGGCAGTAGAAAATATAGAGACAGGCAGGGTAGTAACAGATGATTTTACCAGCGGGTACAATGCTGCCCGGCACCTGATTGAGCAGGGATGCAAGCGGGTTTGTTTCTTTTCCATTTCTGAGAATCTTTCCATCCTCCAAAAACGGGTAGAAGGGTTTAAGCAGGCGCTATCGGAAAACAATATCATTGATGCCTGTAATAACGTATACCAGATATCAACTGACGGGAATAAATGCATAGAAACCATTACCTCGCTGCTGTCAGATCCTGATTTACGCCCCGACGGCATTGTAATCTCGGTTGAATTGCTAACTATACCTATTTATATGGCCTGCAAGGCACTAAATATCAGCATTCCCGAAGACTTAAAAGTGATATGCTTTTCCAATCTTCAGTATGCATCGCTTTTATCGCCTCCATTGACCACCATTACACAGCCCGCGTTTGAGATTGGCGAACAAGCCGCAAGCTTAATTTGCAGTGCAATCACTAATAACCGCTCCCTGAAGAACGAAAAGATCATTTGCCCGTCCCGGCTGGATGTAAGGAACTCTTCGTTGGTCACCGGCAACTGGGCTTAGATGAAGCTGATCAGTTTAAAATGCTTTTCTTAGTCGTTAAAAAACTTATATTTGACAAAACCTTATTATTTGAAATATGAAAACTATTAAACTCGCAGTTGTATTAGTGTTGATAGCAAGTCTTTTTTCGATGTGCAAAAAGGATTCTAAAAATGATAACACCACTACCCCTACTACAGAATATTATGTGCAAGGCACATTAAACCACCAGGCATGGAACTGGCCGGTACCTGCTGACGGCAGTGGCTATCTTGTAGGCACAAGGGGCGCTTTAAGCAATGATCAGGGCACTATAACCGGAGGCATTACTGCTTTGGTATCGGGCAATAATGGTTCGTTTCAACCACAATTGGGTATCGAGTTTAAAACAATCAGTAAACCAATGGATAGCGATGCGGCAACTGTTCTGAGTAACTTTATTACCACTGGTTCCTGGGCTTTTTCAAGCAGCAGCTCTGATTATACCGTTGGTAACAAATCAGTTGTAATTTATTACACAGACAATACCGGGAAACAATACTCGAGCATAGGCTCACAAAGTGGCACCAATTTTATGGTCGAATCAAAAACCGCTGTATCCGGCAGTATTTATAACACCGACCCGGGCCTCAAAGTCAAAGTATCTTTTAGTTGCATATTATACCCAATTGATGGCACAGGAGGTGTGTTAGCTGCTGAAGATGTGGAAGCCACCGTATTTCTGGACCAGACGCTGCTATAGCTCTTCTCTCGCTGTTATAAATCGTGTATTGTAAGGTCACTGCTTGTTGAGCGACTAAGCTGATTTAACATTACGGGTTTTATAATGAATATCGGAATACTTTTTCTTTTAGCCTCATCTGTTTGCGATGCGGTATGGAACGTCTGCTTAAAACAATCAAAAGGAATAACTGACTGGCTGATTAATATCATCGGCATAAGCTTTTTGCTGATTGGCATAGCTACTTTCAAAAAAGCGTTGGATCACTTTCCTCTAAGTATCGCTACCGTAATCTGGTTTGGTGTCTCGCTCGTTCTGACCACAACATTGGATGTGCTTCTGTTCAAAACGATCTTAAGCTATAAAATTGCCCTCTTTATGGCTTTATGCATGATCTCAATTATCGGGTTAAATTTTTGTTCGTCTGCCAAATAAAATATTCCGAATCTGTGACACCATTCTTATTTTCAGTTCGTCTACTGTTTAAATTAAGATGTTCTATTATGAAAAAAATCAAAATCCGTTTCTCCTTATTACTCTTTTCTTTTGCTATCGCGATTACTTCATGCTCGGTTTTAAGAGGTAACTACACCAAAAACTGGCATGGAAGCGATAATCCCGGGCACATTTATGCATCTTTTGATGGCTTTAATGGCCACCAGGACTTTAATGCGATGTCATTTTCCGGCACTAAAATGAAAGTTAAATATTCAACTGATATCACCACAGGCACTATGGCGCTGGAGGTAAAATGCAATGGCACACCGGTTTTAATCCGCGACGTAACAGGTACCGTACGTGACTCTGTGATTTTTGACAATCCAAATCATAACCAGGTTCAGTTCACCCTCCAAGCAAAAGACGCGGCAGGGAAGTTTGATATTAGCTATTGAATCCCAAACTATCGCATAAACAGGGGCCTCAATTGAAGGCCCTTTTTTGATACGCTTTTCTCCCAATCCAATCAAAGTGTAAATTTTGCCTTAAACGAAACTGCTTCCCGCTGCTTACGTAAAAAAATAGCTATATTTGCTTTACCTCTGCCTCGTCGATCATAAGCTACGGTTTATAATCATCATCAAAATTTTATTTAAAAATTAATATTACTTATTGGAATGGATAGGTACGGTACGGCGCGTGTCAGAATAATTGGGATTAAATGAACTATGTGAGGCTACAGATGTTTTGTGTTTTTAGAAGCAAAGTTCCCGCCATTCTGGTAATAATACCTGATAGGAATAAAATAAATGCAATGACCCCTCATTGCTGCACAGTTATATAAAATTTCCAATTAATAAATTGGCTGAATAATTACTGCAATGGACCAAGGTTTGAATAGGGAGCGACCTGTAGTAAGGTTAAGAGCGTTCCGGGCAGTTGACGACCCTGTTGCCTGTGAGCTTTTTATTGAAGGACATACGCATGTATTAACCAGCATTGGCGTAACCAAAGTTACCTCATCCAGGCATGAATGGACCAGTAACCCGGCAGCTTTTGTCATCATTGTTGAATCTCTTGATGGCAAGAAAGTATATGGGGGGGCTCGCGTGCATGTGGCGGGCGGCACAGAGGCTTTACCTATCGAACAAGCTACCTTTGGACTGGATCCATCCGTAATTAACCTGGTATGGAAATATGCGCAATACGGTACCGGTGAAATATGCGGTTTATGGAACTCACGCGAAATAGCAGGTTATGGTATTGGCAGCATCTTTTTAACACGTGCCGCAGTAGCCATCTCCACTCAAATAGGTCTAACCTCGCTTTTTGCACTTTGCGCCCAATATACTGTTGCTATGGCCGAAAGCGTAGGCTATCACCGCGAGACCAGTATAGGTAATAGCGGCACATTTTACTACCCCAAAATGGACCTGGTGGCAACATCAATGGTTCACGAAAATATAGATACCCTCAACACAGCAAATGAGGATGATCGTAGCGCCATACTTAAACTAAGGGAAAGCCTTAACCTGGTACGAACAGAAGTGCTGCGTAAAAAATCGATCGAGATACATTATGAACTGAAAATTCCTAATCTTGAAAATTGGGATCTTAAGGCTACCATCGCGAATGCCAAAAAGACTTTTCAGGAGACAGACTGGACAGAAGCCCGGCTCAATTTATTGTAAGAGAACATTGGTGTTGGCACTGATTTTTTTCCTAACAATTAAATTATATTTGCTTATAATTTTATGAATCCTATAGAAGAACATATTGCACACCCTGAGCGATCAGGCAGTATTTACGCACCCATCATTCTGAGGCTCAGCAATGCTGAGGATAAGAAAACATACGACAAACTCTTGTCAGACAAGATCGCGTTATTTATCTCAGACGAAATAGAGGGCCAGTTAAAAGAGCTTGTAAAAAGCCAAAGGCCCTGGGTGATGATAAAGCCGGAAGAATATGCCGGATTGGTCAGCGGGCACCTTAATGGTACCGACATACATGATTATGGCGTTTGGGTTTACTACCCGTGGAGCCGCCGGCTGGTGCATTTATTGGATGAAGATGAATTTATCGAGGTTCGTACCAATCGTAATCAATATAAAATAACACGGCAGGAAAGGGATACGTTGGCAACAAAAAAGATCGGCATTATTGGTCTTTCTGTTGGGCAGTCTATAGCCTTAACCCTATCTATGGAGCGGGGGTATGGCGAATTGCGCTTAGCTGATTTTGACTTACTGGAGCTCAGCAATCTTAACCGTATCCGTACGGGGGTGCATAATCTGGGTGTGCCTAAAGTAGTTATTGCCGCACGCGAAATAGCGGAGATCGATCCATTCCTCAAGGTAACCTGCTTTTTTGACGGCTTGACCGACGCCAATATGGAAGATTTCTTTACCGGCGGCGGGAAACTCGATGTATTGGTAGACGAATGTGATGGCCTGGATATAAAAATTCTGGCCCGTTATAAAGCCCGTGAACTGCGTATACCTGTTGTGATGGATACCAGTGACCGTGGGATGCTGGATATAGAACGTTTTGATCTGGAGCCTGACCGTCCGTTATTGCATGGCACCGTTACCGGTATCAATCCGAAAAATATTAAGGAATTATCCAATGAGGATAAAGTGCCCGTTATCCTGCAGATGCTGGGGGTAGATAATATCTCCTCTCGCGCCAAGGCATCAATGGTTGAGGTGCAGCAAAGCATTAATACCTGGCCGCAGTTAGCAAGTTCCGTAGCATTGGGTGGTGCCGCAGGTGCAGATGCATGCCGGCGTATATTGCTTGATCAGTTCCGTGGATCGGGCAGGTATTATATCGATTTTGATGAGATCGTAAGTGAGCAAACAGAAGCAGCACCTAAACTTGAACGGAGCAATCCATTCCAGCCACTTTCAAAAGAGGAAATGCTGATTCTGGCAAAGCAGATAACTGTTGAAGCCAGGCCTTCAGATATTATACCGTCGGATCTGGTTATACAGGATTTGGTTAATGCGGCTTGTGCAGCTCCTTCAACAGGGAATGATCAACCCTGGAAATGGCTGTATCATCAGGGTACACTTTACTTGTTTCATGATGAATATCGCTCTTTTTCATTTGGCGATTTCCGGAAAATAGCTTCTTATATCTCATTCGGTGCAGCGTATGAAAATCTAAATATCCATGCCCTGAAACAAGGTTTGGAATCTTACTGCAAATTTGTTGGCGGGCCTGATCAGAAAATGGTTGCAGCCATACGTTTCAAAGCGATAGAAAATAAACAATTGGCGCAACAGCTTGAGCCACTGGATAAAGCAATATATAAACGTATGACCAATCGCAACCAGGCGCCAAAGACAAATATCTCGTCAGATACCTATTACCATTTGGTTAACCTTGCTGAATCAATACCGGGTGCAGAAGTCCAAGTATTTACAGATGAAGCATCCCTTAATCAGTTTGCGGAGATAATTGGTTTTTGCGATCGCGTAAGATTGTTGAGCAAAGAAGGACATTACGACTTTGTTCATCACGAAATGCGGTGGACCAGTGAAGAGGCTGAAAAAAGACGTGACGGTATCGATATCAAAACACTTGGCCTCAGCAATTCTCAAATGGCGGCATTGGGCGTTATCAAAAGTGAACAAGTGATTAGCACTATTAACGACCTGGGCGGTGGCAAAGCATTAGATATGCTAGCCAAACGTACTGTATCGGCAGCATCGGCGCTATGCCTGCTTACTTTACCTAAATATGAATTGAAGACCTTTTTTGAAGGTGGCCGTGCGATGGAGCGTTTTTGGCTGGCTGCTACTGATCTTGGACTGGCTGTTCATCCACTGATCTCGCCGCTATACCTATTCCCAAGAATTGTTTATGGAAATGGTGAAGGTATTGATCCAAAATTTGTACCTGTTTTGCGAGATTTACGTAAAAGGTTTTGTGAGCTGACAAGCATGGGCGATGATCGTGCCGAGGTGTTCCTGGCTAAAATTGCTATAGCCCCTGAGCCAGAATTAAAGAGTTTCAGATTGCCGTTAGAGAAAACGCTTATAATAGAATAAAACAAATACCTATACCTGTCAGTCTGCTGGCAGAATCTGATTTGCATGAAAAGGATCTTATTTTTATTACTGCTTTTACAAATATCATTTGCCGCAAAGCTGGCGGCGCAAGCCCCGGTAATATTCAATGGTGAGAATACCATTATAGGCAAATATGTATCAATATTAAAAGACAGCACTAACAATTTTGATCTGCAAACCGTCAGCAAATCAACCGCTTTTGTGCCATCAACAATCGAAACACCCAACATGCAGCTAAGTAAGTCTGCATTTTGGTTAAAGTTTTCCATTCACAATGCATCGTCATCCGATCGCCTGATGCTGCAGCTTGATTATCCCACACTCTCAGCCTGTGATTTTTATTATCCTGAGAACGGGCGTTACGAGGTACAAAAACTTTCCGATACCTTACCGTTCAGTCAAAGAAAATATCAGCATCAAAATTTTTTGTTCGATATCAAGCTACCCCGGGATAGTACCGCAACCTATTATTTGCGTGTAAAAAGTTCTGAGCAAATGGTGCTTCCCCTGATAATAGGTGACCCGGCGCATGTAGCCCAATCCATATCGGTAAAAAATATTTTATGGGGAATTTTTATTGGGATTATCGTCGTAATGGTAGCCTATAATTTCTTCATTTACCTGTTCACCAGGGATCGCAGCTACATTTACTATGTACTTTATGTATCGTTTATTGGACTTACCCAAACCACACTAAGTGGTTACACTTATCATTTCTTATTCCCTGAAACGCCTTTACTTTTCCATAAGAGTATCATCATTTTTCCGGCGCTGGCTGGTATAATGGCAATGTTATTTGTAAGGGTGTTTCTGGACACTAAACACCGGACGCCCATATTACATAAGATATTCCAGGTAGCTATTATTTTATACAGCTGTGCAATTGTTCTTCGGCTGGCTGGTGTTGACCAGGTAAGCTATCGGATGATCGACATTTCGGCAATCTGTACTACATTTCTTATTTACGCGGTTGCAGTAAAAATATCCCTTCAGGGTTATAAGCCTGCCCGGTATTTCCTGATAGCCTGGACTATCTTCTTTGCGGGCATTTTGATGTTCACTTTGCGTAATCTTGGCGTGTTACCTTATAACGATTTTACCAACTACACGATGGAATCGGGCATAGCTGTCGAGGTTACCCTGCTTTCCATCGCCCTTGCTGATCGTATCAACGTATTGAAAAGAGAAAAAGAGATTTCACAGGCAGAAGCATTGAAGGCAGCACAGGAAAATGAAAGGATCATACGCGAACAAAATACTTTACTTGAAGTAAGGGTTAAAGAACGTACCTCAGAACTGAATACCGCGTTAGAAGACCTGAAACAGGCTCAATCCCAATTGATCGAGCAGGAAAAAATGGCTTCACTCGGTCAGCTTACGGCAGGTATTGCGCACGAAATCAATAATCCTATCAATTTCGTCACCTCAAATGTTTCCCCGTTACGGCGAGATATTGATATGATATTTAGCGCGATTGATTTTATAGAAGAGGTCGCATTATCGGATGCCAGCGCAGAAGATAAAAGGTCACAGCTGGAAGAATACAAAGAAGGGCAGGAACTGGACTATTTACAAACAGAGATCAAACATTTGCTGAATGGCATTTACAATGGGGCTTCGCGTACTGCCGAAATTGTAAAGGGCCTCAGGATATTTTCGCGGCTGGATGAAGACGATCTTAAACGGGCTGACCTTAATGAAGGTATCGACTCATCTATGATCATTCTGAACAACCAATTGGGTAGCATACATGTTATAAAAGAATATGGCGAGCTGCCACTGGTGGAATGTTATCCGGGAAAACTTAACCAGGTTTTTCTTAATATTTTATCCAATGGTATTTATGCCGTTCATAAACAATTTGGGGAGAACAACGGCGGCGAGATCAAGATAACCACAACTGCAGAAAATGATCATGTTCAGATCAGGTTTAAGGATAATGGTGTGGGCATAGATGAGGAAACACAGAGAAAAATATTCGACCCATTCTTTACCACCAAGGATGTGGGCGAAGGGACCGGTTTAGGTATGTCCATTGCCTACAATACTATCAAAAAACATAACGGTTCCATCAAAATAAACTCATCGCCTGGTAATGGTGCAGAATTTATAATTACACTGCCAGTACAACATACAGTCAAGATAAATTAAAAGCCGAAACTTCATGTCAGAGAAAATCAAAATACTGTATATAGACGACGAACCGGATAACTTAACCGGGTTCAAGGCTAACTTCCGAACGGAATATCGCGTCTTTATAGCCGAAAATACAGTACAGGCCCTTGAACACCTGAGAAAGAATGCTGACATAAGGGTAATATTTTGCGACCAGCGCATGCCTGGAAAAACTGGAGTTGAGTTTTTTGAAGAGATCCGAACCATTTTTCCGCACCCTATAAGAATATTGATCACTGCTTATACTGATATTGAAGCTACCATATCTGCTATTAATCGTGGCAATATCTTCAGGTATATCCGCAAACCGTGGATACAGCAGGACATTATTTCTGCAATTGAAGAAGGCAATAAGTTTTACATCGCCAATTCTATGCTGGCGATCAAAAACGAAGAATTGCAGCAGGCCTATACGGAACTGGATAAATTTGCTTACAGCGTAAGTCACGATCTGAGGGGGCCACTTACAGGTATTTTAGGTGCTATTGATGTTGCGAAAGAAATGTCTGATATCAAAGAACTCAAAGAATTGCTGGTGCTGATGGAAAAATCGGTGTTTAAATTGGAGGATTATATCTCCAGCATGCACGATTATTATAGCTCAAGGCGTGGTGAGCTTAAAATCGTAGATATCGATTTTAACCAGGTGGCTGATGAGCTAAAGGACGTATACCGGATATATACCACCACAAACAAGATATGTTTTGAGGCAACGGTCCATCAGCCTGAGTCTTTCAGGAGTGATGAGATGGTGATCAAAATGGTGCTGAATAACCTGATCACCAATGCCATAAAATACCAAAAGAAGAACTTCGAAAATAAAAAAATCGAGCTGAACATTTCTGTTTACGATGGATTGGCAACTATACTTATCAGCGATACAGGCATTGGTATACCCGAAAGCCATTTTGATGAGATCTTTAATCTTTTCTCAAGGGCCACATCTCACCGGGCAGGGTCAGGCATAGGTCTTTATAATGTAAAAGGCGGTTTGCTTAAGCTGGGTGGCAGTATAGATGTGAATTCTGTTTTGGGCGAAGGCACCGTTTTTAAATTAATTATACCAAGCAAATAACATGGGGTTGTCGTTTATTCTTATCGAAAATTTAGAGATTGATCTATATATAGCACATAAACTGATCAAAATGACAATGGGTGATGATGCGCTGATCGAAACCTTTACAAGCGCTGAAGACGCCCTGGACCATATTGCAGCCACAAAAATAAAAAAGGCCGACCGCACCATTATATTGCTCGATCTGATGATGCCCCGCTTAAATGGCGCCGATTTTATCAGCTTGTTTGAAGCATTGCCTGAACAAATAACCGATCACTACCAGATCGTCATCGTTACCTCATCAATGAACAAAGCTGAACTGGATAGGCTTGGCAAGAAAAAAAATGTGGAAAATGTGATAGCGAAGCCCCTTACGCAAGAAAAGTTCAAGGCTGTTTTAGAACAAATTCAAATAGATATTAACGGGAAATAGATCTGATCAGGAAAGCAATTTTTGACGTAGTAAAAATTCAAGCTGCTCGTTAGAATCTTTCAATGCCTGCTTATCCTGCCACGCTTTATAGGCCCTTTGTATAGTCATTGTCAATTCCTCTTCGTTCCAGGGCTTGGTCAAATAGTGGAATATCTTGCCTTTATTTACGGCATCAATAACCGCATTCATATCAGCAAAACCGGTTAGTAATACACGGATAGGGTCGGGATATTTTTCCTGTATTTTTTCAAAAAGTTCCACCCCGGTCATTTGCGGCATACGCTGATCGGAGATGATCACATGAAACCCTCGTTTTTCGAGCAGGTCTAAGGCCTCTTGTCCGCTCGAAGCAGTGAATACTTTAAACGTAAGACGGAACGTAGCCTGGAAAGAAAACAGATTATCCGGCTCATCGTCTACATAAAGTACTACTATTTTATCTGCCGCCATATCAATAGTTTATTATTCAATATCAAAGATAATTAATATGGCAGATATAATAAACTATGCGAAAGAATTGACATAAACATTAAAGAGGAAGCTCCTATGGAGTCAAAATATCCGGATAAACCTATACTATAAACAGGATATTCCTAACGGAATTAAAGCCAATTGAATAAAGTCGGTTAAACTCCCCCGGAGTTACCTGATTTATATAACATGCAAAGTTTACATTCCCGGCTTTTTAGCAACACCTATCAGGTTAACATCCTCCAGCTCAAGAGACTTTACCATGTTCTGAACTGTTGCCTTATACTTTTTGAAATGAGGAGTTTGTATATGTGATTGATACGCGGCAGTATCGGCATAGATTTCCAGGATAGTAATACGTGAAGGATTCACTTTATCTGCAACAGCATAGTAGGTTAATACTCCCGGCTCTACTTTTACAGCGGTTGTCATTTGCTCTTTAAGCGCCAAATTATAGGCATCAAGCTGAGCAGGGTCTACCTGTATCTTCGCTATCCTTATCATACGGTGATCCTGTTGGGCGTTGGCCTGCTCTGATGAAAGTAGTGTTACAGCCATTATGGTAAGAATTATGTATAAGGTACTTTTCATTGTCATGGTTTAACCTGGTCTAATATATGATTATCCATTATATTGTGCATCTGCCACATGTTCCATCCAGTCAACCGGAGAACCATATAATTTTTCTTGTATGGCGATATGGCTCATGGCGGTGGTGGCCGTAGCACCATGCCAGTGCTTTTCATTTGGCTCAAAATAAACCACATCTCCAGGCCTGATTTCCTCCCGCGGGCCACCTTCACGTTGTACCCAGCCACAACCTGCAGTAACAATTAAAGTTTGCCCGAGCGGATGGGTGTGCCATGCCGTGCGGGCGCCCGGCTCAAACGTTACTAAAGCCATCGCTACCCGGGCAGGCTCAGGCGGACTATTAAGCGGATCGATCCGCACTGTTCCGGTAAAATATTCAGCAGGCCCTTTTCCCGAAGGTTGTGAGCCGATTCTTTTGATTTCCATTTTTCTTTTAATGCTTTTGATTAAAACACTGCAAAGGTAGCCCGGTTTTGTTCAGAGCAGGTAATGATTATCAAACCAATATTTAAGAATTTCAAATAAAAAATAGCAAAAAATGAATAATAATTCACTTCACATATTATCTAAGAGTTACAATTCTTTGTAGTTAAAGTAAAATAAATGTAAGTTAATATTGATTTATCATTCAATACGGGCATCCTGCTCTTAGCCTAACTAATTGATTAGGCCGTTTTTTTGAGTGAGTTGGGGATATTATGGGGAAATTATTCTACCAATTCCCCAATTTAAGCAGAAAGAAAATATTATGTTTTAAGATTAAAACTTTTCTCTGAAAATTATTCGATTTAAGATAAAGGTAAAATTTCGCAGTTTAGTAAATTATTCATAAGTTGCTGGTCTTTCGGCATTTATTACGGGTTGCTTAAAGAGGTGTAAACCAACTTAATTTACCTCAAAATGCTGCTAATGAACTAAAAATCAACAAATGGTACAATAATTGGCTATATCCATATCAGATTTATCTATTGAATTATTGAAACTCTAAAAAAACGCAAAAAATTATTACTAATTAATTACTAAAACTATGGAACTGAAACCTTACAAAACCGGAACTGTTGTGGAACGTTACATAAAAGGTATTTTACCAATTATGCTTTGTGTACTGTTAGTGTACACGTCATGTCGTAAAGACGCTACAACTGCACCTTCAACTCAGACAACTACCAGCTCTGCTTTGAACAAACAAATTGCATTAAATCTATCTAAATCACTTGCCGGTACTTTTGGCGGCGTAAATCTTCAGGATGGTGTTAACGTATCTGTGGCTGACCACCTTGGCCCTCACCACGACTGCGGTTGTACTAACAACCCGCTTTGCGGATTCGTTACCGACTCACTGGTAAATTACAACGCAACTATTGGTGATACTACTATTCACACTGGCGGTGACCTTAAATTCTACTTTAACTGTGTAAACGGTAAATTATCAGGTTATACTGCTTACGATTCATTGAATACTGTTAAAACTACACCAGCATCTGTATCTACCTACAAAGTACAACAATATTATACCATTGTAGCGCTTGACTCTGCTAAAAACTTTATCGGTGTAAACGGTACTAACGACCTGCACACTTCCGTAACTTATACTAACGGTAATGCTTCCGAAACAGGCGGCGCTTTCTATGAGCTCTCAAACTTAAAGATCGACGTTGTTAACAAAGATATTTTAAGCGGTACAGCAACATTTGCAGCATATGGCAGCAACTGGAATACAAAAGGTACTATAGTGTTCCTTGGCAACCACCAGGCTGACTTTACATCGAACGGTGTAACTACTCACGTTACCTTAACTTTCTAAACAGCATACAGCTTAACCTAAACCCATAAAAAATGAAGCCCTTAGATCGAATGACCTAAGGGCTTTTGTTATTAAAGAATATCTGGTTATTTGATTAATTTAACCTCTACCCGGCGGTTACGCTGCCTTCCTTTTTCGGTTTTATTTGAGGCGATCGGTTTTTTTGCGCCATAGCCTTTTGTCTGTATATGCGATCCATCAATGCCTGCATTAACCAGGTATTGTTTAACAGCGTTGGCCCTGTCTATTGATAATTGCATATTATGGCTCACTGTACCTTCTGACGAGGCGTGACCGTTCAAAATAAACCTGGCGGATTGATCTTTCTTCATTTCATCAGCAATGTGATCAAGGTATTGGATACCATCTGTACGCAATACGGCCGAGTTATAATCAAACTGGATGTTTTTAAAATTAAAATCGGGAGGTATAACTTTTACAGCAGCGGGTTGAGCTTTAACCGGAGCTGGTGCCGGAGGAGCAGGCTTTGTAACAGGTTTAGCCTCTGTTTCAGCAGGTGGTGTGCTTTTTGCAATCATTTTCTTGGGTTTACACGATTGCATAGTAATGGCTAAACAAGCAAAAGCCATAACATATAGATATATTTTAAAAGGTTTCATATTTTAATTTATGCTTTTTAATAAAAAATTATTGATTACGCAGCATACCCAACAAGGTTCCGCGCAATGTTATATTTAGATATAGGAGTTAAAATGAGATAAAAGAGGGTCTTATTACCCATCATAAGCGCAAAATGCAGAGTCGTATGCATCCCTCGTTTTGGAAAACCGGGTACTTAATTGGTAAGCCTGTTTTTAAGGTAGAAAATATCAGAAAAAGGCTGAAGAAAAAGAAAACAAATGGTATCCCGGTGAATTTGATGTCCGGGACATTTTGATCGTTGATGCTTTCGGTGATCGATTTATCGAACTTGATCAGGAAAGCCTGCTGATTATCGTGTTTGCTTATGTCGATACTATTTTCGATTACCCTGCCGGTTGCAGGCATATTTTGGCAGATGTAGTAATATGGGTTGGCTTTTATAATAAGAAACAATACTATCAGTACAATAACTGATTTATTTATCAAACGTTCCTTTTTTAAGTAAAACACAACTAATAGGGGTATGCACAAATATTATAAATTGTATCAATTTGTACAAGTGCTTGCCATATTTAACCTAAGAAAATACTATTAATGATCATAATCGTCTCAGGAAAGAAAAGAAGAACATGCTTAAGCTGCCGCCAAATCGTGGGTTGATCTCAAAAACGTATGGTTTACCATCAATCTCCTTGTAATTGAAGCAGCATATCCCTTCAAAATTGATTGCTTTAAGCATATCGGCAAAAAGATCCAAATGCGGGCATTTACCCAGCTTATTGCCTATGAATTTATCCACTCCTTTAACATAAAAAGGTGTAGAGAAAATATAAATAACGTTTAATGCGCATGCCATTTTCCCGTCTCTGAATATCAGGTGCGTTGCATATTCTTTTTTACCGGGCACTATTTCCTGGCAAAAGAAATCCGGATCGTTAATTTCCTTCCAATGCTCTTTTTCTTTTTCGGGTGTATCAATTACGTAGCAGTCCACTCCCATATGCGCCACTTTTCTTTTTACTATGTAAGGTATTTTTAAATTTTTGCCAACGCGTGGCATATCGTTTTCAAAGCCTTTTTCAACCAGTGTAGTATAAAACAGATATTTATCGTCGCAAATATCTATCGCCTCCATTGTAGGGGTAGGCACTATACTGTTGTCAACCAAATCGCTATTCGGGATCAGCCGGCGCAGGTTATACATATTTAGCGGCATCACGATATCGTATTTCTTGAAGTTTTCGGGTGTGAATTCATCAAAATGTATCTCATGCTTTAAATTACGGAAGCTCTTTTTTATATCCTCTTCACGCTCAGCCTTCAGGGAAAACAGTATTTTATATTTACGCTTCGCAAGTCGCGCCAGGGCCGTTTCATAAGCATAATATAGGGCCTTGTTTGCTATAGTCTCCCATCGTAAGAATTTAGCAACTATTTTATTGGTAGGTTTATCGGGCATTCGGCTGCAATATAAAAAAGGATTTGTATAAATTTTAAGCTATAAACAGGGCCTTTAACGAAAAAGTTTAACCTGTTGTTACTATTCTTTAATTGCCTAAAATATAGCATTATTATAGTTAAAATTGGGCTAAAACGCTATTTTTTTAATATTTATAACGCACTATATATGAAAAGGTTACAACATGCAATTTATGGTGACTAAATTTTACCTCTATCAACTCTATAGCATATCTTCTTAGACCATAGAATTTATACTGGCGCTCCGAACAGCGAGTAAATAAAAAACGCCATCATATATCATAATACAATAGCGTTGAAACAAATGCTTTAAGTATGCTAATGTTGGTGATGACCGAGCAATTGGTTGATTTTCCGTACCAGCATATTGATATCAAAAGGCTTGGTGATAAACGCATCAAAGCCAAAATTTCCAAGAGATGATGCCAGTTCGGGATAAGCAGATATCAAAATGACAGGGATATGACAGGTATCCTTGTTACTTTTTATCTGCTGACAAATTTTTCCTCCGTTTGTACCTGATAATAAATAATCCGTCAGAACCAGATCGGGTTTATATTCGCTTACTGATTTAAGTATATCGTCTGTCCGGCTTAAGCCTTTGACAGTAAAATCATTATATTCCAGCACGGTTTCCAGTACCTGCAGTATATCTTCGTCATCTTCAATTATTAAAATCCGCTTTGCCATGGTATTCGTGATAAGCTAATGTGTGAAAAACCCAATTATACTAAAATTGTTTTTACTGCTCCTTCAATTTATAAACCTATAGCTTATACGTTAATTATTAGTTAATGGATACAAGTTGCATCGTTCCCGCAAGTTTTCCGTTCTTAGTATAAGTTTCAGATTTTACGGGGCGCGCAATTTTTGGCGAGAACCATTCAATTACATGCATGTGTACAGGGAAGCCAATGCCCATCATCTTGACCTTTACCATGGCATCGTAGCTGATTCGGAAACAATCAAAGCTACCTGCCGGACCGGTTACTGTTTCTGCCTGTTCCACTTTCCGGTTGGTGATGTCCATTTGCATATCACCCATTTGATGCCCATCATTTGTAATATTCATGGTCATGGTGCCATCTTCAAGTGTTTGCCCCGCCTTTACATTCAACGGGTAAATTAGGTATTTAGCTTCTCCGCTTACCTCCATTTTTTCTAACTGTTTGGCAGATGCAGGCGGAACAAAGGATTTCATATCGATGCGAAGCGCATCGCCGTTACATTTGATTTCCGAGTCGGAGCTTCCCATTGACTTCCCGTTTTTGTCGGTCATCTCGGTATGATAACCAACAGTCGAGGCATCTTTTTTTGTAGAAGTGTAAGTGATTTGACCCGTTTCTTTGCCCTTTGCATCCATGTTGCTGTAAACCAACTTTTCCCCGTTTGAAGCATTAATAAAATCTGAACAGCTTTGCGCTTTAGCCAAAGGCATAAGCATAGTTACAGCTACTGCTGCAGCAAGAAGTTTTTTCATAGCGACTAAAATTGAGGTGAATGAATTAACGCAGGGTCGCTACAAGATATGAAATTATAGGTGAATCAGCAAGTTAGAGGCATAGCAAGCGTATTATTAGTAAAATGATAGCTATTTATTATTTATCATTTCAATATTTTTATTTTTTTCGAACTCTTGGTATGATTTGATAATATAGGTTACCAAGTCATAATCGTTCCAATTGTGTATTTGTTCAGTTGTTGGCCAGTAGTACGTCTTAAATTCTTCGAGTTCATTCCCATTTATAGAAATATTTTTTTTGATTAACTCATCGGTAAAACGAGCAGCCACCTCATAATAAGCGATTTCGTTTTTAGCAAATCTGTTGAACTTTCGTGCATTGATCACTTCACTTTTAAAATTCTCATAGATGAAGGTCATGGGTTTTAACACCAGGTAATAATAATGAGGCGTTCCAGTATAAAAAACGCTCTTCTTCCGATAGCCTCGTTTAACAGAGTTCAGATCAGCTAATACCGTATTTTCCTTTATCAATACCTCCGGCAACGAGTAAATCGGCTCAAGAAATATTATTTTGTCTGCTAAATCGGTTATAATAAACTGAGTTGAAGAGTAGCCATCGCAGGTAATATCCAGGGTATCATTGATGGCAGCAGCGATAGAAAACTCGCCATACAAATTTGATTGCGTTGTTGCCGATATCCGTTTATTGTTAATCTGCACACCACTTAGCCGAAGCTTTGTGCCGGCTTTAAACACCATGCCTTGCTGTTCGTGATTAGTCTGCGCATTGACCAATGAAGCACAGACGAATTGCAGAAAACCGATCAGAAATATCTTGTAACTGCGCATACCCTATAAAATTAATAAGGCATCTGTATCTACGTCAAAGTTTTAACGTTTTTTAACACCGATCACTTCTTCTCAAAAAATTCGATCAGTACAGGAGCGATGGCTTTGCCCTGAACATTATGGGTTTGCCCTTTTAACATTTTGATCTGGCTATTGGGCATCACTTCTGACAACTTTTTAACCGCCTCTCGCAATGTGGCCGGACTTTTATCACCGCCGGAAATAAGTGTTGGTATTTGAACAGATGCGGCCCTTTTTTCGGGAAGAGAAAAATCGCCCAATATGGCTGCATCGTAGGGCAATGTGTGTGCAACGCCTTTTAATTTAGACCATACCGGCATTATTTTCATGATGAAAACAATTATTCCGGGTACGCCAACCATATCCTTCATAAAAAACTTTACTGCATCGCCCCGCTTGTTTTCGGCTATCAGATTTTGCAATTGCCGCTGCGCATCAGCCGGAGGATGGTGGCCCTGGTTACTCACCATAAAAGGCGGTTCGTATAATGCCAGTTTCGTAATATTCAAACCATGCGCTGCTGCTGCCAGGGAAAGAGCGGCGCCTGATGAAAAACCCGTAACAAACGCCGATCCGCCGTTAGCGTTGATCAAGGCTTCCATATCTTCTATTTCCCGCTCGACAACATAAGGCTTCGTGTCAGAGCTTTCATTTCTGCCACGGCGATCGTAGGTGATTACGGTAAAATTGCCGGTTAGCAGTTGGGCAAGTTTTGGCATCGGTCCAAATGCGCGGCTGCACAGGGCGCCGTCAACCAGGATCAGTAGGGGACCACTACCCGATTTATCATAAGCTATCCGGGTGCCATCTTTTGATATAGCTTCCATAACGTTTTTTTAATTTAAAAGAGCGGCGGATTGTGCGACTCCTTCCTTGGGGAAGGGGAGGTAGGGGTTTCTGCTTCATTTCAGATGTACAAACCCCTCCCTGCCATTACACATTTCAGCCGCACCCCTCCCCCAGGGAGGGAATTCGACTACATATATAATTATTCTAATACACTGCACTGATAACCATTTTCGGTTACCAGCTCAGCAATTTTTTTCTGCGGGATGTTCCTGCCTTCAACACGAAGGATCTTATCGCAATCCTCGAGGTCAAAATTGATACTGAACATGGGAAATTGCTCCGACAACACACCCAATATTCTTTTTGCCTGTCTTTTGTGTCTCACATTTGTTTTATACACTTCTACCATGTTCAGTACCATTGTCATACCTTTTGTGCTTTTAGTTTATGATAACAGATGTAGGAGCCCGCTACGAATACCAATCCCAAGCCGAGGAATGGCACCCACGATGCTGCCGGAAATGTGCCATTAGCATAAAATGAGTAGACAGCACCAAGCATATCGAAAGTAAAGCCTGCATAAGCCCATTCCTTTAATCTTGGATTGCCTGGTACCAGGATAGCAATTATACCCAGTATTTTCGCTACAGCCAGGAATTTAAAAATGTATGTTGGGTAGGCAAATTGTTTTGCAAATGCTGCACTTTCAGGACTGCTGAAAAAGCTACCAACAGCCGAAAACAGCATTAACGCGACAAGCAGAACGGTAAATACCCAGTAAAGAATTTTGATTGTTTTCATTGTTTTAAGTGATTTAGTGTTGATTACATGCGTTTTAGTTTCTATTCTAAGTTATCAAAATATTACTTGTTAATTTTTTGCAGGTACTCAGCCAACTGATCGAATGTACCGCCAAAGCCTTGCTGCATTGAAGCAGTCATTTCTTCAAACTTGTCGTATTCTTCATCAGTAGCATTAATTGGCGCTCCTTTTATAGTAAGTGTGGTTTTGCCACCGCTTTCTGTAAATGTTACTGTATTCAATATCTCCAACGGCCATGGATCTATAAATGATGTCTTGATACTATTGCCTTCTTCATCAGCAAACGAGCTGGCAAATACTATCTTTTCAGGCTCAACTATTTCGCGGTAAACAAACTTGCCCCACATTTTGCCGCCTCCAAAAGACATGCCGTAATGGAATATCCCTCCCGGACGAAACTCCAGTGTCTTCACCTCTATTTCGGAACCTTTTGGCCCCCACCATTGAGCGAGGTGCTTTGCATCACTCCAAACTTTAAATACCAACTTACGCGGTGCGTCAAATATGCGGGTAATCTCCAGATCATTTCTTTTTGCCATTTTTCTTCTCTTTAGATTGTATTTCTCTTAGATAATTATCCAATGAATCAAACCGCGCTTCCCAAAACTGCTTGTATTGTTCCACCCAGTCCGATACTTCATTCAGTCTCTCCAAACGGCCTTCACAAAAACGTTCGCGCCCCTGTTGCTTAATCTCGAGCAAACCACACTCCGCTAAAATTTTCATGTGTTTATAAATGGCCGCCCTGCTCACATCAAAATTCTCAGACACCGAATTTATATTGAGCGACTTGTGCGCTATCATACCTAAAATCTCTCTCCTCGTCGGATCGGCAATCGCCTGAAACACATCTCTTCTCATACAATATGAAACCTTTTGGTTTCAAATATAAATGCAACCTTTCGGTTCCCCAAATTTTTCTGCAAATTTTTTCAAAGTACAGTTGGTTACAGATGATTATGAGTATGGCGTAGATGTATGGCGGTTATTCAGGATACTCCTACGGAGTTTATTCCTTTATTATATTTTCCTATAAACAGGTGGCTCCTATGGAGCCTTGATCACATGAAAGTCCCGTAGGGACTACCTGTTTATAGAAAAAGTCTAAGCAAATGCCGGGCTCCATCCTTTGGATAAAATTAGTAGATACCTAATGAATATTGTTGTTGTTGT
>JAFDZM010000066.1 GCA_018266915.1 Bacteroidota bacterium
GCACGTTGTTGCAATTGCTTAGTTTGATGCCTATTGTACCACCATTACCAACGTTAATGGAGTCGCCGCTGATAGTAATATTGCTTTGATTATTTAAGCTGATCGGTGCTGATGCCTTATACACCGTAGTGGTTGAAACACTTGTTGTTCCGGTTTTGCCGGTAGTTCCAGTAGCTCCTGTTGAACCAGTGGCGCCCGTGCTTCCCGTTGTACCGGTTGTACCAGTAGTACCACTGTTATCGATTGATGAAGATCCTTTTCCCACACCAGAAGAACTAGTTAAGGTCCCGGATGGAATTGCTGATTCATCTTTTTGACAGGAAGATATTAATAATGCCAGAATTAAGGCAAAACAATATAAAGTAAAAGCCATGCGGCTTTGTCCACGTCCAGGTTGTATCATAGTAGTTAAATTAATTATGCCTTTTTGAACGAAGCTTTCAAAGTTTTAGTTCAATGAAAACCGTTCTTCGGAATTATTAACGCCGCAAAATATTTAAAATACCTGGTTACCAAAGAATTATACTTTCCACATTTTTATGCACATTTTTTAATTAGTATGCAAAAAATCACTTGCCTGGTTAAGAGTTTTAGTGATGCTAAAGCTTTTATGATTTTTAATTTAATAATTAAAAGTGATGGGCAAAAAGAAAGCGGTTAACATCTTGTTGTATGCTAACCGCTTTGTGTTTAGGCTTATCCATGAGTTAAAAACAAGATAGCCACCTATTATATATTCTGTTCGGGGCTGATTATTATAAGTTTAGGGTAATTATTACAGTTGGCAATATACTGGCACTAATATTTGCCTGCAGAATATTTGTAGTCCATCCCTGCGGCTGGGTCGCTGTGCTTGGATCCCACCACTCATCCAGTTCTGCGCCTGAAGTTTGATAAAACCTAATACTATTATAACTCATGGTCACATCTGAGCTTGCTGCACCAGAATAATTTCCATAAGCAATTCCAACAACCGAATATGTTGTCGGAGAACTATAAATAGTATTATGATCCATTTTGATATGAGTGCCACCTTGAATCTGTGCCCCCACTGAACCGGGATTAACCAGGATATTATAACGAGCCACCTGGTACGAACCGCCAACGTCGCCTAAAACAATACCCGCTGCACCACCAGAATCATGCAGAACCTGTCCTCCCCTAATATAATTGCCGACCACCATAATGGAGTCTCCAGGCAAACCATTTGACTGATAAACACTTAATCCATCCTGGGGATGCTGTGCTACACCTACCACATCTTCGCAATGGTTATATTCGATCTGGCAGCCGCTTCCGTTTACATTGTTAAACTGCACAAAATTGCCCGAAGGAAATGGTCCGTTCATGTTCAGGAACTGGTTATTGTTCACCTTTACTGTTGTGCTGTACATTGCATTAACACCCGCTCTTACATTGGTAATAAAACAAGTGTCAATAGTCACATTGGTACAGCTATTAAGCTGGATACCGTCATTGGTAGAATTCATAACTTTACATTTGGTAATGTGCACATTAGTGCAATTGGTAAGCTTAATGCCTACTGTACCTCCATTACCGAGATTAATTGAATCGCCACTGATTGTGATATTACTTTGATTGCTTAAACTAATAGGTGCAGATGCTTTATATACCAAATTTGTTGAAGTGCTTGATGTGCTGGTAGTGGTGCCGGTTGTACCCGTAGTACCTGTCGAGCCGGTTGCTCCGGTGGTACTGGTTGTTCCTGTAGTCCCCGTCGCTCCCGTTGTACCAGTTACTCCTGTAGTGCCACTTGTTCCAGACGATGATTGACGCGTCCGTGGATGTGAATGTTTAAAAATAAGACTGTTACTTTCGCCGAAATTTATGCCCGCTGATTGTTGAGGATTTGGCTCATCCTTTTTGCAGGAAGTTACAAATAGTACAAAGAGAAATGCACATGAGAGCAGAGCAAAGGCAGCACAGCCTTTGGCGAGTCCAGGTTGAATCATAGCAGTTAAATTAATTAGGGTTTCTGAGGACAATTTTTTTAAGGCTAAGCCCGATAAAATTCCCCTCAAAATTTTCCAATGCTGAAATTATTCAAACAGCCTGATTATCAATCGATTAAATTTCAACACATTTTCTACATAGTTTTAAACAATTATGTTTACTTTCTGGAAAATGTGTCGCCGAAGGAAATTTCTATAGTATAAAAAGCAAAAACCCGGTAATATGTAACATATTAACCAGGTTCGCGTTTTGATTTAGATTAAGGGTATCCTTAACTTCTTTATAAGTTGAGTGTAATTATTGTTGCTGGCAATATGCTGGGATCAATGCTTGCTTTCAAAATATTTGTGTTCCATCCCTGCGGTTGTGTGGCAGTACTTGGATCCCACCATGCGTCAAGTTCTGCTCCTGAAGTCTGGAAATATTTTACTTTATTATAACTCATGGTTACATCTGTACTGGCTGCTCCCGAATAGTTACCGTAAGCTATACCTACGACGGTATAAGTGGTTGCTGAACTATAAATCGTATTATGATCCATAGTAATATGGCTACCGCCTTGTACCTGTGCCCCTACTGAACCAGGGTTAACCAGTACATTATAACGAGCTACCTGGTATGAACCGCCTACGTCCCCTAAAACAATACCTGCTGCACCACCTGAATCATGTAATACCTGACCGCCACGGATATAGTTACCAATCACCATAATAGAATCTCCAGGCAAACCATTTGACTGGTAAACACTTAATCCATCCTGAGGGTGCTGTGCTATACCTACTACATCTTCACAATGATTGTACTCAATTTGGCAACCACCTCCGCTCACATTGTTAAACTGAACAAAGTTTCCTGATGGGAACGGACCGTTCATATTCAAAAACTGATTATTGTTTACCTTTACAGTTGTGCTGTACATGGCGTTAACACCAGCCCTCACATTGGTAACAAAACAGCTGTCGATAATTATGTTAGTACAATTGTTAAGTTGAATGCCGTCATTGGTAGAGTTCATCACTTTACATTTGGTGATATGTACATTGGTACAATTGCTCAACTTTATCCCTACTGTACCACCATTACCCAAATTAATTGAATCTCCACTGATTGTAATGTTGCTCTGATTGCTTAAATTGATTGGCGCTGATGCTTTATACGTAAAATGAGAAGACCCCGTTGTACCAGTGGTAGTCCCTGTCGTTGTACCAGAGGTTCCTGTAGTGCCAGTTGTTGTTCCCGTTTTGGTACCTGTTGTTCCGGTAGTTGACCCGCTTGTTCCTGTAGTACCTGTGGTCGAACCGCTGGTACCCGTAGTTCCGGTAGTTGTGCCACTTGTTCCTGTAGTACCTGTGGTCGAACC
>JAFDZM010000067.1 GCA_018266915.1 Bacteroidota bacterium
GCACGTTGTTGCAATTGCTTAGTTTGATGCCTATTGTACCACCATTACCAACGTTGATGGAGTCTCCGCTGATGGTGATATTACTTTGATTATTTAAACTGATCGGTGCTGATGCCTTATATATAAATTTTGTTGAAGAGCTTGATGTACCTGTTTTTCCAGTTGTGCCTGTCGTACCGGTAGTTCCGGTTTTGCCGGTTGTTCCGGTAGCACCTGTGCTCCCGGTTGCGCCCGTTGTACCGGTAGTACCGCCGGAAGTCTTAGTCGGGCTAGTCCCTGTAGTGTTGCCATTATCACCCAAACCTGTGGTTTTGGATGAGGCTGGAATAACCGAACTATCCTTTTGACATGATGTAAAAACTGATGTGGAAAGCATTGTAATGCCTAACATTACGGTCATCCACGAGGTGGTTGGTCTGCGTTTTAGAATCATAATAGTTAAATCAATTAGGTCTTTTGTACGATGGTCATTAACCAATAGTTACATAAAATTTTGGTTTAGAGAAAAATAGATTAATTATGGTATAGTATTTTTATAATTAAGATTAACCGGAGGCTGTAAAATGGCTATTGCGAAAGAAGAAAAAGAGAAGTGTTTTTGGTCGGTGTCTAAGATTATTACAGGCTAAAATCCTCAGTCTTTAAATATAAATTTACGATGATCAAATGGATAATGTGGTGACTGCATTTTGTCACCATTTATTAAAATGTAAATGGTTTATTTACAAATTTTAGCTGTATTGACATAGTGAGCAGAATGCCTGTTCCGGGTAATTTTTGTTGCATCATACAACTAATTCACAATTAAAATTGTATGTTGAATTGTAATGACGACAGGGCAACAAATCATAGCGGAATGGTATAAGCGCAAAAACTGGGAGCAGTTTCCTTTTCAACAGGAAATGGAAGGGGCTTACCTGAGTGGTTATTCGGGTTTGCTGAATGCGCCTACTGGTAGCGGTAAAACCTTTGCGCTATTTCTGCCTTTCCTGGCCGATTATATTGATAAAAATCCGGATACCTGGCATACCCGCTTAAACAACGGCCTGATGATGCTTTGGATAACGCCATTACGGGCATTAACCAATGACATCAAAAAAGCTATGCAGGAAGTTTGTGATGAGATAGGCCTGCCCTGGAAGATAGGCACCCGCACAGGCGATACGCCCGCAGCCGAAAAACAGGCCCTAAAAAAGAAACTCCCCGAAGTGCTGCTCACCACGCCCGAAAGCCTGCACCTGATGATGGCGCAGAAAGAGTACCCCAAAATATTTACGCAGTTGCAGGTGGTTGTGATAGATGAATGGCATGAGTTATTGGGCACGAAACGTGGGGTGCAGGTGGAATTGGGTTTGTCCAGGCTCAAGGGCCTTAGTTGGAAGTCGGAAGTCGGAAGTTCGAAGTCGGAAGGAAGATACTCAGGACTTAAGACTCAAGACTTAGGACTTAGAATCTGGGGTATTAGTGCAACCATAGGCAACCTGGAGCAGGCATCAGAAGTGCTACTTGGCAATAACTTTCCTAAGGAACAGGTAAAGATGGTACGGGCGTTTATTGATAAAAAGCTGGTGATCAAATCCGTCATTCCGGAAAATATCGAGAGTTATTCCTGGTCAGGGCATATCGGGGTAAAGTTGTTGCCCCAGGTGATGGATCTTGTGGCAAAAAGTAAAACCACGCTGATATTTACCAATACACGGTCGCAATCAGAGATTTGGTATCATGCCATTCTCGATAATTACCCCGAATATGCGGGTATTATGGCTATGCATCATGGCTCACTGGATAATGAATTGCGCAATTGGGTGGAACAGGCCTTGCATGCCGAGGCTTTGAAGGTAGTTGTATGCACATCGAGTTTGGATCTGGGAGTTGATTTTCGGCCGGTGGATACGGTAATACAAGTGGGCAGCCCTAAAGGAGTAGCGAGATTTATGCAGCGTGCAGGCCGAAGCGGACATGCTCCCGGAGCGATATCAAGAGCGTATTACGTACCTACCCATTCTTTGGAATTACTGGAAGGTGCTGCGTTGAAACAAGGTATCAAACAAGGCATCTATGAAAGCCGCGACCCTATGCTGCTTACTTATGATGTGCTGGTACAATATATGGTCACGCTGGCGGTTTCGGATGGTTTCAGGGCCGATGATCTGTATCATGAAGTAAGAACCACTTATGCTTTTGCTGATCTTACCAGGAAGGAGTTTGACGAATTGCTGGAATTCGTAACCCACGGTGGCAATGTGCTTGCCCAATATGACGAGTTTTTAAAGGTAGAAGTCGAAAATGGGTTATACCAGGTAAAAAGTCGCCGGGTGGCGATGCGGCACCGGTTGAGCATAGGCACTATTACAAGCGATATAAGCATCAGGGTGAAATGGCTAAGCGGCAAAAGTTTGGGAACTATAGAGGAATCGTTCATTTCTAAACTTAAACCGGGAGATAATTTTTGGTTCGCCGGGCAAAGCCTGGAATTTATCCGGGTAAAGGAAATGAGCGCTTACGTGAGGAAGTCTACGGCCAAAAAAGGGATAATACCGAGCTGGATGGGCGGTCGGATGCCGCTGTCGTCACAGCTTTCGGCTGTATTCCGGGATAAGCTGAATGAAGTGGCGCACGGAATTGAAAATGATGAAGAAGTCATTGCGCTTAAGCCTTTATTTAATTTGCAGACTGCGCTATCACATCTTCCGCAAAGCCATGAGTTTTTGATCGAATCATTCCACTCACGCGAAGGGCATCATCTGATATTTTATCCTTTTGAGGGGCGGTTGGTGCATGAGGGAATGGCCTCCCTGCTGGCTTATCGTATATCTAAAATCAAGCCGTTTTCATTTTCTATCGCCATGAATGATTATGGCTTTGAATTGCTGGCTGATGATGAGATACCTATCGAAATGGCTTTGGAAGACGCCAGCTTCTTTTCCATCGATAATCTGCTGGATGACATTCTGCATAGCCTGAACGCTAATGAAATGGCGAAAAGAAAATTCAGGGATATCGCGCATATAGGCGGATTGGTATTTACCGGATATCCGGGCCAGCCGGTTAAGAGCAGACATTTGCAGGCGTCTACATCGTTGTTGTTTGATGTGTTCACCGAATATGAGCCGAATAATCTTTTAGTGCGGCAGGCATATAATGAGGCATTGGCTTTTCAGTTGGAAGAGTTCAGACTGAGGGAAGCATTACAGCGCATAGTAACTCAAAATATCATCTTGAAACAGATAGACCGGCCCACACCATTTGCCTTCCCGATTATGGTGGACAGTTTAGGAAGAGAACGCCTGACTACTGAAACTTTGGAAGAGCGTATCGCACGTTTAACCCGTCCCTATTATCCTGATGAAATAGATAAACCACAAAGAAAGCCAGAGAAATCAAAAGGCAGGGCAATGAGACGCGGTCTGTAATTCCAACTAAATAAGAATCTTAATAACAACTGAAGAAGAAGATATTAAAAAGGGGGTGAAGGAGCACATGACATTCCCCCTGCTAGTACTGTGATACTGCATAACCTAAAATATACTTTCAGGCAATGGTCCGGTTAATCGAATAACTTTCTACCCCTAACAACTATCGTAGCGATAATTAACACTATCGGTAAAACACATACGATCACACCACTCAAGGTTTGTGCATTCATTGGTTTTTTGAATTATGGTGTATAATTTCTGCAAATATCGTGCCTGATTTGAATAAAAGGCTGTTTATTAACACTTTGACCGTTTTATATAAATCGAGAAACCCGTATTTCGATGCACTGGGAAGTATATTCCGCAAAAAGCGTGGAAAACTTTTGTATTTTGTGTAAAATTTTCCACAATAAATTATTGAATATCAAAAGTATAGTATAAGCAACTAAAGTAAATTTAGAATCAAAATAGTATTACTTATATGCTATTAGCCAGCTTATTCGTTTATAAAAACAGTAGATTACAATAGAATAAATTTTCAGGGAGTAGTTGTAAGGATTATTCATCCCATTCGACAAATAAATGTACATAAATTATATAACATTTTGATAATGAATATGAAAAAAGTTAATCTGATTGTTGTGGCCTTGTTTTTTTCGGCACTAAGCGCCTGCGGACAGGGCCAATCAAAAGAGAAAATAGTTGCCGGGAGCTCAGAAGACGTAAAAACTTACCCTGAGGCGAAGCCTAATTCCTATTGGAAAAAGGTATTGTCTCCCGATGCATACGACATTATGGTAAACAAGGGAACTGAACCGCCGTTTCATAATCCGTATTGGGACAATCACGAAAAAGGTATTTATGTAAGTGCCGCTACGGGCAAACCGTTGTTCAGTTCAGACACAAAGTTTGATTCAGGAACAGGCTGGCCAAGTTTCTTTAAACCTATCGATCCGAAAGCGATCATGATTGTTAAAGATTATTCGGATGGTATGGTGCGTGATGAGGTAGTTGAACGTAGTACAGGTTTACATCTTGGCCATGTGTTTGATGATGGTCCTGCACCCACCGGCTTGCGCTATTGCCTGGATTCGTATGCGCTGAAGTTTGTGAAAGCGAAGTGATAACTACCTCTGTGCTTCTTTGTGTAAATCCTTTGTGAGCTTGGTGGTTAAATTTACCACAGAGCTCACAAAGGAAGATCACTGAGTTCTCAGAGTTCGTCAATCTTCTTTAACTACTCTTTTCAAAGCAACTTTGCTGCCCTGTTTCACTTGCAGAAAATATACCCCATTCAATCCCAGCGGGAAACTTCTGCTAAACTCACCATTAAGAGTTTTTTCACTCCAGATCAGTTTGCCTTCGCTATCGGTAAACTTCACTTCGGCGACAGCTTTTGTAGCAAGGTTGAACATCAGTAAAGTTTTACCCGAAGAAAACTCCGCTACCAGGTTCAGATCGCGTAGTTCAAGTTCGGCTTTTTCAATGCCGGTTACATTTTTTACTTTCTCAGGTGATGCATCGCTTACCCTGAAATTGGTATGGGTGCTGATGCCATCGTTGCCGGTATTGGTATAATCAAACCGCTGCACGTTGCGGTGACGGAAGCCTTCCGGTCCGCGCATGCTAAAATTAAAATCGCGCATGTGATCGTTAAAGAAATCATCGCGGTCGCCATTCATCCTGTAATTGAAAGTAAATGTTGAATCGGCGCCGTCAGGTCTTTTCATCCTGAACTTAAATACATGTTTTGCGCTGTCGTTAAAGAAGCGATGATTTTCGGTCAGGTCATCATCGTTAAAAAAACGACGCTTATAAATCATATTTCTTTCACCTGTATCGGCTAATGACCTTCTTTTGATCACGATACGTTGCCGACCGTTAGTTTCAGGGCCGCTCAGGTTACCAATATCTTTCAGCGCCTGTTCGCGGTCGGCAGGAGAAAGTTGTTTGATATTTTTACCATTAATGGTCGTATCGACATTGATGATGGTGATGTCCATATTCTTGTTACCTTGTGCAAAAACTAACAGCGGCAAAGCCATTATACCTATAATGCTTAGCGCGAATATTAGCTCGAAACCGGGTTTTATCCAATTAGCTTTCATGCGATATTGCTTAAATTTATAATGTCAAAGTTAACAAGCAGTTCAATTACAAGGTGTTAAATCTAAGCCTTGATATGTTAAAAATTGTTAAATGCAAATGATATAAGCGTATTTGAAATATTTTTGTTACAGGGATGAAGAAGAAAAGTATAGGCCTTATAATTGGGTTGATGGGATTTGCACTTTTAGGTGTAATGTCTATGCAGTTTTATTTTTTGCGCCAATCGTATCAAACACAGTCTGATCTGTTTGACCGCTCGGTGAATGACGCATTGGGTAAAGTGGTATCTAAACTGGCCAAACAGGATGCGATCAACTTCCTGAATAAAAAGGCGCAGGTGTTTGATAAACAGCATGCGCAGAAAGACAGTACCAGCCACCGCAGTTTTGTAAAGTCAGTTGAAACGAAGTACGCTAAGGTAACTTTCGGCTTTACAAAGCCTACCAAAAAGAAACTCACCGCACGCGAAAAAAGATTAAATCTGTTACGTGATAGCTTGAAAAAAGTGATACTGAGCAATCAGTTGGATGAGGAATTCTACACGATGGCCCAGTCGGGTGAGTTGAATCTCCATTTTCGTTATGAAGAATATACGGATGAATATGGCAACATACATCAGCGCATGACTGACCCGAAAATCGTCAGGGTGCCACTAAGTCCGTCCTATAAAAGGAAGCCGATGAAGCTGCATAAGTACGATACTTTACTGGTTGACTATATGGATCCGCAGTTCGGTAAACAGGTAATACCTGTAGTGCAGATCAACCCGTTCTGGCAGCGGGAACAGGAAAGGAAGAAGAGCGAACGCAGGTTCCAGGAAGTGAAGAAGATGCTGGAGGATGACTCGATCGAAAATCTTCATAAAACCATTCAGCCAACCAGTGTGATCGCTAACCTGGCGGATGAATACCAAAAATCGAATGAGCCATTAGCAAAGCGTCTTAACCCATTCTGGGTCGATTCGCTGCTTCGTTTTGAGTTGCATGACAAGGGTATTTTCCTGCCTTTTACTTATTCGGTAAGTACTTTTAACAGCGATTCGTTGCTTTATACCAACGCTTCCTACACTGACGGCAGTAATGCCAATATCATCCCGGCTAATACGTACCAGGTGTCGATTTTTACCAAAGACGTGATCAACGACCCGGGTAAGATCAGGATATCCTTTCCTCATAAAAACTCACTGATACTCGAAAAAATGACTGCCTCGATGGCTACTTCCGGTGCATTACTGCTGGTTCTGATCGTTTGTTTCGGTTATACCATCTTCTCCATCCTTCGGCAAAAGAAGATATCAGAAATGAAGATGGACTTCATCAACAACATGACCCACGAGTTTAAAACCCCGGTATCAACCATCATGATCGCCAGCGAAGCATTGAAGGACCAGGAGATAATGGAAGACAAGGGCCGTGTGGCACGGTTGGCAAATATCATTTTTGAGGAAAACCAACGATTGGGTAATCATATTGAAAGGGTATTGAATATTGCCCGTATTGAAAAAAATGAGTTCAGGCTTGATATCAAGAAACTGGATGTAAACGAAATGGTAACCACTGTATTGGATAGCATGTCGCTTAAGCTGCAAAAATACCAGGTGATTGCCAATCTGCATCTGGATGCTCAAAACTCAATGATTGAGGCGGATGAGCTGCATTTCTCAAACGTACTATATAACCTCATCGACAATGCTATAAAATATAGCCCGGATGTGCCTGAAATTACCATCAGCACCTTTAATAAAAATGATGAGGTGGTTATCCGCGTAGCTGATAAGGGCATAGGTATGAACCGCGACCAACAATCAAAGATATTTGAACAATTCTACCGAATACCGACCGGTAACCTGCACGATGTGAAGGGCTTTGGCCTTGGCTTAAGCTATGTGAACACGATAGTAAAGAAACTGAACGGAACTATAAGCGTTAAATCTGAAAAGGAAAAAGGCTCTGAGTTTGAGCTTAAATTTCATATATCCTAAAGCATGAAGAAAATATTATTAGTAGAGGACGACCCCAACCTTGGCTTACTTTTACAAGACTACCTGCAGTTAAAGGGCAAATTTGAAGTGGTTTTGTGTAAAGACGGTGAGGAAGGATTGAAAGCGTTCACAAAACAAAATTTCGACTTGCTGATACTGGATGTAATGATGCCTAAAAAGGATGGATTTACGCTCGGTAAAGAGATACGGAAATTCAATACGCAGGTGCCTATCATTTTTGCTACCGCAAAAGGCATGATCGAAGATAAAACCCAGGCGTTTAATCTTGGCGGAGATGATTATATTACCAAGCCTTTCCGTATTGAAGAATTACTCCTTCGCATCAACGCCTTATTAAAGAGGGTAAGCAACAGCGAAAAAAGCGAAGAGGAAAAACAGACCCATTTCAAAATCGGCCGTTATGATTTTGACTATACGTCGCAAATGATATCAGCCGGTGATGTTCAACAAAAACTATCAACCAAAGAAGCTGAACTATTACGCCTGCTTTGCCTGCGCAAAAACGAGGTGCTTACCCGCGAAGAAGCCTTGCTAAACATCTGGCATGATGACAACTATTTTAATGGTCGAAGCATGGATGTCTTCCTGAGCAAAATACGCAAGTATCTGAAGGACGATTCAAATGTCGAGATCATCAATGTACACGGGCGCGGGTATAAGCTGCTGATCAATTAGGAATTAGCATTGGCTGACGGATTGCGCATAAATAAGATTCCGAAAATTGTCGCGAAGATTATATAAACGCCGGTAAGTATAACGAGCTGATAAGGCGGATTGGGTATGCTGATCACTCCCTTAATGAGTGAAAGTCCGCCGATCGTAAAGTGCGACAGGTTGGCAACCACCAACGGCTTAGCATAAATACCGCCGATAAAACTTCCTTTAGCCATCCAGTTTAGCATGGCAAACCCGAAATATAATGAGCCCAGCGCTTGTAGGATCAATTGGGGGGTTTTAGCTACCCCTAAACCGATATAATTGGAGATCTCATTTGGGAAAAAGGATAGACTGATGCCAGCTACGGCAAGTAATGCTGCGCTGATGGTCATTACTAATTTGGTATTCATTTAGTGAAGCGGGTTTTGATGCCCGAATATAGTAATTCCCGTCGAACCTAAATTCTTTCGCTGAAATGAATAATGTTCCCATTATTGTCCAAGGGGCTTCACTTTCTTCCAACTTTACAATGGAAAAAGTTAAGCGCGGATTTCCATTTGATGTAACAAATTTGTTAGCCTGTCAGCGCAATAAATTCAATATAAAATAGATAGGTTTGTTTTATTAACTATTAACTGATCTTATAAAAATGAAAAGGAAACTACTCTTTTCCGGTGTTCTCATTGCCGGAATGGCGTCTTCTGTTTTTGCTCAGGAAACACCTGACGCCGCTGCAGTTCAAAAGATACGCGATGAAGGGCTGAACCATTCCAAAGTAATGGAAACTGCCTTTTATCTTACCGATGTTGCTGGCCCGAGGCTTGCAGGATCTCCGGGTTTAAAAAGGGCGCAGGATTGGGCAGTAAATCAATTAAAAAGCTGGGGGTTGGAGAATGCCAAGCGTGAGCCTTGGGGCAAGTTTGGCAAAGGCTGGGAAGTGCAGAAGAATTACGCTGCTATAACAGTTCCATATTATCATGCTATCATCGCTATACCAAAAGCGTGGACTGCCGGAACCAACGGCCCTATAAAAGGGGAAGTAATCTTAATTAAAGCCGATACAATTACCGATCTGGACCAATACAAGGGAAAGCTGGCCGGGAAAATTGTAATATTCGATACCAAAACTAAATTGGTCGGCGGCACTAAGCCTGATTTGACCCGTTATACTGACGAGGAGTTGGATAAGATGGCCAAAGCTACATCACAGCCTTCTCAACGCCGGGCTTTTGATAGGAACTCGCCACAATTTGTGGCTATGCAAAGGGCACGTGCACTGCGTACAACTATAAGTAAATTTCTGCAGGAAGAAAATGTAGGATTGATATTAAGCATGGCTCGTGGTACAGATGGCACCGTATTTACAACCAATGGTGCGTCATACGCTGATACAGCAAAAATTGCTGCACCGGAATTGGAAACCAGCGGTGAGGATTACCTGCGTATTTTGCGATTGGTGAAAGCCGGTCAGAAAGTGGAGATGGAAGCCGATATTAAAACGCAATTCTTTACCGACGATTTGCAGGGATATGATGTGGTAGCCGAAATACCCGGAACAGATAAGAAATTGAAAGACCAGATCGTAATGATCGGCGGTCACCTTGACTCATGGCATGCTGCTACTGGTGCAACAGACAATGCGGCCGGCAGCGCTGTAATGATGGAAGCTGTGCGTATTTTAAAAGCAATCGGTTTTAAACCGAAACGTACCATTCGCATCGCTTTATGGAGTTCAGAGGAACAAGGGCTGTTCGGTTCGCGCTATTATGTGCTGAATCATTTTGGCGATCCTAAAACCATGCAATTGAAACCAGAACAGGCCAAAGTATCGGCATACTATAATTTGGATAACGGTACAGGAAAAATTCGCGGTATTTATCTGCAGGGCGATTCGCTTGCCGGGGCTGTATTTAAACCATGGTTTGAGCCTTTTAAAGATTTAGGAGCAGGCACAATTACCATCGGCAACACCGGAGGCACCGATCACCTGTCGTTTGTGGCTGTTGGCATTCCGGGTTTTCAATTCATTCAGGATAGTATGGATTATGGCACCCGCACACACCACAGCAACCAGGATACCTATGACCGTTTGAGCGAAGATGACCTGAAACAGGCCGCGACGATAATTGCTTCGTTTGTATACAATACCGCTCAACGCGCAGAAATGATTCCAAGAGCCGAACTGCCTAAAGCTCAAAGCACTAACTAAGGTGCAGTAATAAATGGCTATTAAAACCTCCGGTTTTTGCCGGAGGTTTTTTTATTTTGCAAAAAACGAAGTGCTTAGTTGCATATTATAATTAGGTTTCATATCTTTAGTATAACCAATTGTACCTAAGCGCCTTAATAAACGATAAACAAATTTTTAACATCATGGAAATTAAAGAGTTAACTCGGGCGGAAGAGCAGATTATGCAGGTGCTTTGGCAGCTTAAGAAAGGTTTTGTGAAGGATGTGATTGATACCCTGCCCGAACCCAAACCGGCATACAATACGGTATCCACCTTTATCCGCATTCTTGAGGCCAAAGGCTTTGTTGATCATACTGCATTTGGCAAAAGTCACGAGTATTTCCCTATCATCAGCAAAGAACAGTACCAAAGTTTTGCCACTGAAAAGCTTTTAAGCGGATATTTTGACAATTCGGTAAAACACATGTTTTCTTTTTTCGTGAAAAAGGAAAAAATCGACCTCAAAGAAGCTGACGAGATCATGAAACTGATCGAAAAACTCAAAGAAAAATAAAACTATGAGCTGGTGGCAATATTTACTGCTGGTAAACCTTTACCTGGTATTATCCTACGGTTTTTATTATCTGTTACTACGCAGGGAAACTTTTTTCCACCTTAATCGCCTTTATTTAGTTTCAACAGCTATTTTCTCATTTTTTATCCCCGTAATCCATTCTGACTGGGTAAAGAATTTATTCATTACTCAAAAGGTGCAGCATACCCTATATACTTATGCTAAGCCTATATTGGTTTACCGTTTTCAAAATATCGAAGAACACCACCTTACCATAGGCCAGATATTGGTGATCATTTACGCTTTGGGCGCAGCAATATTGATCACCAGATTTATTTTACAATTAATATCTCTTAAAAAAATAATAGATGAGCCGGAAGAATCGGCAGGGGCATTTTCATTTTTCAGAAGCATTAAGCTTGGCGGAAACCTTGATAACCTCGAAATCATAACAGCACATGAACAGGCACATGCTAACCAATGGCACACTGTTGATGTATTGTTGATAGAAGCAGTTGCTATTATCAATTGGTTTAATCCAATAGTATATTGGTATAGGCTGGAGATCAAGCATATTCATGAGTACATTGCCGACCGCCATGCGTTAGAAAACGGTATCGATAAAGCTGAGTATGCGATGTTGCTCCTGAGCCAGACATTAAAAACGCCACACCAGCTTGTAACGCCTTTCTTTAATCATAGCTTACTGAAACAGCGGATCATTATGCTTCAAAAGAACCGGTCGAAATATACTGCGCTTTTAAAATATGGGTTATCAGCCCCTTTGTTTGTATTGATGATGATCCTCGCTTCGGTGACCATTGGAAAAACTAATGTTATAAAAGCGATCAAAAAAAAGGCTGAGCATTTGTTTGAAACCACAGCTATTTCATTTACGCCAACTACCACAGGTAAAAAGCACGTGAATCATGTTGTTGCGGATCATGTAAATACTGAAAAGCAGGTTGTACAAGACTCTGCCTACACGTTAACGGACCTTGAACCAGCAGCTCCGAGTGAGCCTAAGACCGTTATTAAACATAATGATGACCCTGTATTCATTACCGTAGAAGAAGAACCGCAATTTAAAGGGGGCATTTCTGCATTTTACCGATTCCTGGGCCAAAATATTCATTACCCTGAAGCTATGCTCGACAAAAACGTGCAGGGCAAGGAGTTGATCTCAGTAACCGTTGAAACTGACGGATCGCTTTCTGATATAAAAGTTGTAAAAGATATTGGATGCGGTGCAGCAAAAGAAGTGATCAGGGTGTTGAAGTTGTCACCAAAATGGGAGCCGGGATATCAGAACGGCAATAAAGTAAGAGTAAGGTATACTATACCCATCAGTTTTAATATCTCTAAAGGCCCTGCACCTGATACTACATCAGAAGCTATAGCTCAAAAAACCAAAGTGGTTATTCCTGATAAAGTAACTTACGTCGTTCCGAAAGATACCATACAGAATACAGGTACAGTTTTGATCGGTCTGGATACTAATATGGATCCGTTGTATGTAGTAGACGGAAAAGCTGTAGCTGATTTAAACAGTTTAAATCCTAACGATATCGCGTCTATCCGGGTGCTGAAACAGCAACCTGCAAAAGAGGTTTATGCCGGTATTTACGGCAAAAAAGCTTTGAACGGTGTTGTGGTTATTAAGACTAAAGAGGCTGTTCAGAAGGCTCAGGCGAATCTCAGCAAGCCGCAATAAGCCTTTGTTAGGTTGCTAACTATTTGATTTTCTGATTGGTTTTTATTAAATTTAATAAACCAATCAGAAATCAACTGACATCCTTTCACTAAAATCCCTTTATTATGAACTGGAAAATTATTTTTCAATTGTCTGTATTCGGACTGATTATGGCTGTTGCAACCATATCCCTGATCCCTGAAAAAGTAGAACCTATCTTCTGGCTGTTTATCTTTATTTTCTCAGCTTATATTATTGCCAAAGCAGTTGGCAGGAGGCATTTCTTACACGGTTTTTGTGTGAGCCTGGTAAATTGCATCTGGATAACAGCAGCACATATCTTATTTTACACTGCTTATATTGCCAATCACCCGAGTGTTGCAAAAATGTCTGCAGAACACCCTATGTTGCCAACGCACCCACGGCTTGCCATGCTAATTATGGGGCCTCTGTTTGGTATAGGCTTTGGTTTGATATTAGGGCTTTTCTGTTTTATAGCCTCTTTTATCGTTAAGAAAAAGGCAGCTGCTTATTAAGGAATTGTATAAATTGATATAATATGAGGGCTATATTTGACGATATAGCCTTTTTATTTTAAAAGCAGTAAAGTTTGAGTTGTAAACTTTAGAATAAACATTAATTTTGCGCTGTTAACACATTTAAAAAATGAAACCTTTTGTATCAACATCAACTTACGGATTTTTAAATTGGGTGATGGCTTTTGTCCTGATGTCTTCTCCATGGCTTTTTGGATTTTATCATGTTGGCGGCGCGTCATTCTTTTTACCATTAGTTTTCGGATGGTTGCAATTTATCATGGCTGTATTCAGCAAGCATAAGTTCGGTTTTATGAATGTATTCCCTGTTCCTATGCATTGCTTTATCGATGTAGTAGGTGGATCATTCCTGTTGGCGTCACCATGGGTATACGGGTTTTCAAGCCATGTATTCCTGCCGCAATTACTGATGGGCGGTATCGTATTCTTCCTCGGCGTGTTTACCAAGACATCTCCTTTTACCGATGAGCCACAACATGTATTTAAAGATGGCTTAGCAAACATTACTGATCTTGACGAGCCAATGGCACACGAATAATCAAAATTTAGACAGCATAAAAAAGGCAGATATTTCTTCAATATCTGCCTTTTCCTTTTTTAAGAGAGCGTGGTTAGAATAACATTTCTCCCGGAGGAGTAACACCTTTTAAACGCAGGTAAGCCACAGTTTGCCCCCTGTGGTGTGTTTGGTGCTCAAATGCTTTGTTGATCAATGTAGCTTTAGCCAGGTCTTTCCCGCCCATTTTCATGGTGGCTTGTAGCTGATCCGGTGTCATGTCCTGTATGGCAGCGATCACAAAGTCGTAGCTGTCCATTACTGCTTTGGTTGTAGCTTCTTTGGTTTGAGCTACTGTTTTTTCAGCAGAGTTTTTTCCCAACGGATTGGCTTTACCGCTTGCAGCGCCTACTATGCCATAGTTGCCATCAGCCAGGTGCAGCATTTGGCCTGCAAAGGTGCGCATCTCAGGTGTTGGTTTAAAGCTGTACCCGTCTTCGGGCATAGCATCCAGGTATGCTTTGGTGTAGTTTTTAGCCCGCTGCCAGTCGGCGATCATCTGGTCCTTGGTTTGCGCATTGGCGCCCACAAAGGCAATTAATAAAGTAAATAATAGTGCTAGTTTTTTCATGGTTTAAATATTTAGGTTTGAGATTTCTTGTACCTAAGTTAGAGAATATATTCTCCGGTAAGATGAGGTATTTTAAAATGGTGAGATTGGCAGATGGATAAATATTATATGTCTTTGGACTGGCTTCAGTTTGCAACTGAAGCCTACAGATAAATTGAAGTTTGCAACTTCAATAAAGCAACACGATATCTAGTAGCCCTTTTATCCCGGCATAATCCCGCGCACTACTATAAACATAATGTTCAGGTTCTTCAACAATACCCTCCTGCACAGGATTATTATGCAGATAGTTTAAACGTTGGTCTGCCAAATAACCACTATCTAGACAAACTGGATGATTATCTTGCTGCCAAAATTGATATTTTTCATTGTTGCTGTTTCGTTCACCATTTGACCTGAATAACCAAAGCATCCAACGTTTTCTGCTTTCTTGCACATTGTTTTCGATTTCTGAGATAAGTTTCTTGCTTGTGAATTTTTTCAAATCACGTAAAATATCGGACAAATTGTATCCCTCATTTGCAGATGCAATCAAGTGCACATGGTTGTTCATGATAACATATGCATAAGTGATAAGCCCCTTATTTTGCTGACAATGTTTTAAGGAGTCTATAATTATGTCTTTATAATAAGGTCTTGAAAGAGCATCTACCCATTCAACCACTGCAAAAGTGATAAAGTAGATTTCCTGGCTGTCGTATATTTTGTATTTGGAAGGCATAGGAGTCGAAAGTTACAAACTTTCTTTCATCATTAGGCTTCAGTTGCAAACTGAAGCCAGTACTTTTTTATTTCTTTTCCCCTTCTACTGGTTTCAGTTTGCAACTGAAACCCACGGATAATGACAGTTTACAACTGTCAACAAAAAAACCCCGACCAAAAGGCCGGGGCTTCACACACATTAACCATTATAAAACTGAGCTTAACAGCCAATTTTACGAATAGCTTGTTTCTTTACGCTTTCACGCTGCCTTTTCAGCTATTAAGAGCAACCCATCGAGTTACCGCAGTTCAGGCATTTGTAGCAAGTGCCTGAGCGTACAGTAGTGTGACCGCATACGTTACATGCCGGTGCATCGCTTTGCACACCCATGCTCAAATCAAGACTGATGCCTTGTTTTTTGCTGCCTGTCGTATCCGAAGATACTTTTGCCGGTGATGGCTCGTAAACGTTGGTAGTATCAGGGTTGATGTCTTCATCATCCATCTGCGGGTTGCCTACCACACCCCTTTGTTCAGTTATTACGTGTACAAGGTCGCTGCGGTCTAAGTACTCATAACCCAGCATCCTGAAGATATAATCGATAATTGAGGTGGCGCTCTTAATGTTGGCGTGGCCAATCACCATACCTGCTGGTTCAAAGCGGGTGAAGGTGAATTTCTCTACATATTCTTCCAATGGCACGCCATATTGTAAACCTACTGAAACTGCAATAGCAAAGCAGTTCATTAATGAACGGAAGGTTGCACCTTCTTTGTGCATATCAACGAAGATCTCGCCCAATGTTCCGTCTTCATACTCACCTGTGCGAACGAATACGGTCTGTCCGTCGATGCTTGCTTTCTGAGTATAACCGCGGCGTTTGTACGGCAGGCTCTTCTTCTGTACCACACGTGACAGCTGGCGCATGAAGTGGGTATCTTTAGATTTCTCCATAATAGCCACAGCTGCTTCCAATACCTGGTCAGGGGTAAGGTCGCTTAATTTTACGTTAGCTGCTTCGCCCAATACTTCTTCTACACTGTCCAGTTTTTCGTCCGCTTCTTCTTTCTTGTCAGACTTAGTTGACAATGGCTGAGACAGTTTGCAACCATCGCGGTAAAGCGCATTAGCTTTTAAACCCAATTTCCATGACAGTTCGTAGCAATCTTTTATTTCTTCAACTTTAGCCTCATTTGGCAGGTTGATGGTTTTTGAGATAGCGCCTGACAGGAACGGTTGTGCAGCAGCCATCATTTTGATGTGACCGTGTGCATGGATGTAACGCTCGCCTTTAGCGCCGCATTTGTTAGCGCAATCGAATATCGGGTAGTGTTCTGCTTTCAGGTATGGAGCACCTTCAATAGTCATGGTACCGCATACGTATTCATTTGCTTCAGCAATTTGTTTCCTGGTGAAGCCTAAACCACGCAGCAGATCGAAACCCGGTGCATTATACTGCTCAGGAGTGAATCCAAGACGTTTTAAAGCATCTTCACCTAAGGTCCATACATTGAATGCAAAGCTGATCTCGAATGCTGATACAACAGCTTTATCTAATTTTTCGAGCTCAGCGTTAGTCAGGCCTTTTGATTTCAAGCTGTCAGGATTGATGTGCGGAGCTCCTTCAAGGCTTGCACTTCCTTTAGCATAGTTAACTATAGAAGTGATCTCATGCTCCTGGTAACCTAAGTTCTTCAATGCTTCCGGTACTGCCTGATTGATGATCTTGAAGTAACCGCCACCTGATAATTTTTTGAATTTAACCAAAGCAAAATCTGGTTCGATACCGGTAGTATCGCAATCCATTACCAGACCGATAGTTCCGGTTGGAGCGATAACGGTGGTTTGTGCGTTGCGATAGCCGTATTGCTCACCCATTTCAACAGCCTTGTCCCATGCATTGCATGCTGCAGAAAGGAGATAGTCAGGGCATTGTTTCTGATCAATTCCCGGAGGCAGGATATCCAGGCCTTCGTAATTTTCAGATGAGTTATATGCCGCATAGCGGTGGTTGCGCATTACACGCAACATATGTTTCTTGTTTTCTTCGTAACGACTGAAAGTACCTAACTCTTTTGCCATTTCAGCTGAGGTAGCGTAAGCGGTACCCGTCATGATAGCGGTGATGGCGCCACCGATAGCACGTGCTTTGTCGCTATCGTAAGGAATACCATTTACCATCAGGGCAGAACCTAAGTTAGCATAGCCTAAACCTAGTGTACGGTAGTCATATGAAAGCTGGGCTACTTCTTTTGACGGGAACTGAGCCATTAATACCGATATTTCTAAAACGATTGTCCAGATACGGCATGAATGCTCAAAACCTTTTACGTCGAATACACGGGTTTTCTCGTCAAAGTAGTGTGCCAGGTTGATAGATGCCAGGTTACATGCGGTGTTATCCAGGAACATGTACTCAGAGCAAGGGTTTGATGCGTTTATGCGGCCACCTTCTGGGCAGGTATGCCATTCGTTGATGGTACTGTCATATTGTATACCCGGATCGGCGCAGGCCCATGCAGCAAATGATATATCGTCCCATAATTTCTGAGAAGAGATCGATTTTACAGTTTTGCCATTCATGCGGCCTTTCAGTTCCCAGTCTTTGCCTTGTTGCAAAGCGTAGAAGAACTCGTTTGGCACACGTACAGAGTTATTAGAGTTTTGGCCTGATACAGTGCGGTAAGCTTCGCCTTCGTAGTCTGAAGAGTAACCTGCAGCTATTAAAGCTGCTACTTTCTTTTCTTCTTCTACTTTCCAGTTTACAAAATTTTCAATTTCAGGGTGATCCAGATCAAGGCAAACCATTTTAGCAGCCCTGCGGGTAGTACCGCCTGATTTGATCGCACCTGCAGCACGGTCGCCTATTTTCAGGAATGACATCAGTCCCGAAGAATAACCGCCGCCTGAAAGTTTTTCGTTTTCGCCGCGGATCTTAGAGAAGTTGGTACCTACACCAGAACCATATTTAAAGATACGCGCCTCACGAACCCACAGGTCCATAATACCGCCTTCGTTTACCAGGTCATCCTCAACAGAAAGGATGAAGCAGGCGTGCGGCTGCGGGCGCTCGTAAGCTGATGTTGATTTGCTTAGCACTTCGGTGATAGGGTCCACAAAATAGTGGCCCTGTGGTTTACCGGTGATGCCATAAGAAGTATGCAAACCGGTGTTGAACCATTGCGGTGAGTTTGGTGCAGCAAGCTGACCAACTATAGTGTACACGATTTCGTCATAGAATACTTCAGCATCCTGTTTTGATGCGAAATAGCCATAGCGCATTCCCCAGTCTTTCCAGCAATTAGCCATACGGTGGGCAACCTGCTTAATGCTTTTCTCAGAACCTGTTGTTCCATCGGGTTGAGGAACCATTGCCTTGCGGAAATATTTCTGTGCAAGGATGTCGGTAGCTACCTGCGACCATGAAGCCGGTACTTCAACATCGTTCATTTCAAAGACAGCGTCGCCCGAAGGGTTACGTATCACTGATGAGCGTTTCTCGTATTTGAACAGGTCATATACGTTTGTTCCTTCTTTGGTAAAGTATCTCCCGACCCTTAACCCTCCTTTGCCGCTTGGAGCGCTTGCTTTTTTTGAAATGTTTTTGCCCATATCTATATATCTACTAAGTTATTATAGTGTTAAAAAATCCTTAGGGGTTTTTAATCAAATTTATTGTTCTCTATAATCCGATTCAATTTGGAGTTTTCCACACCGTGTGAAGTGGAACATGATTATTGCAAATGCTTCGCTATAATTATTTGATTTATAGTTTATTGTAACTGTGGAAAACTAAAAAATGAAAAAAAATCGAAGAATTTTCAGTTAATTTTGTTATGTTTTTCGCTTAATAATGAAGTGGAAGATTATTTAAAGATACGAATATTTTTAGCAAAGGGCAACGGGACGAAGCTGCGGCACTTTTTCTTTAAAATTTAAGTAATAATTAAACCCTGGCGCCGTTTGAGGTTCTTATAAACGATACCAAACGTACTGAGATGAGGAAAATGATTGAAATTTATTGGGACTATTACTTTGTCAATCTCGACAGGCTATTCCTGAAAGTTTGTGAAGCGGCGGTGTATTGATTGTTGGAAGGTTTGAAAGTTGAAAGGTTGGAATGTTGCCTTTCCAGCGATCAGCCTTACGGTTTGGTTTTATCTATAAATAGCCAGGTAACAAAAAAATCCCGGATTATCCGGGATTTATATTATGGTTCAAAATAACCTTTCAACTTTACAACATTCCAACCTTACAACGGCCTTATTCCACCACAGAAACCTTAAGCATATTGGTCTTACCCTGCTTAGTGATAGGCACCGATGCAGTGTTGATCACTACATCGCCAACTTCGATCAGGTTTTCCGATTTTAATATCTCATTTACATCGGCAATGGTTTGATCAGTACTTTCCAATTTATCATAATAGAATGCACGCACACCCCAAACCAAACTCAAAGCCTTCAATAGCGTTTTGTTAGATGTGAATATATAAGTGCCTGCTTTGGGACGGTGGCTCGATATTTCAAACGCAGTATAGCCCGATACAGTCATGGAAACAATCCCTACAGCATTGGTATGCTCGGCAAGGTAAACTGCCGATCCGCAAAGCGCGTCGCTTAGATAATTAGCCGGATTAAGCGGTGTAGGTGGCTCCAGAGTAGTATTATAAGGATAACCAAGTTCTTCTACATTCCGTACTATCTTAGCCATCGTTTCGATAACGATTACCGGGAACTCGCCAACTGATGTTTCGCCGCTCAGCATCACTGCATCAGCGCCGTCAAGAACTGAGTTGGCGACGTCATTTACCTCAGCGCGGGTTGGGCGAGGGGTTGTGATCATGGATTCGAGCATTTGTGTAGCAACGATAACCGGTTTTGAAGCTTCACGGCATTTGCGGATGATCATTTTTTGCAGCAAGGGCACCTCCTCCAATGGCATTTCAACGCCCAGGTCGCCACGGGCAACCATCACGCCGTCAGTTGCAGCAACAATCGCATCTATATTTTCTATTGCTTCAGGCTTTTCAACTTTAGCTATTACGCGGGCGGCTTTTCCACTTCGTGCGATGATACGTTTCAATTCAACTATATCCTCACCGGTACGAACAAATGAAAGACCGATCCACTCCACATCATTTTGAAGCGCAAATTCAAGATTTATCAAATCCTCTTCTGTTAAGCTTGGGATGGATACTTTAGTATTAGGAAGGTTTACACCTTTACGTGATGTCAGGATACCGCCGTGTACAACCTCGCAAAGTACAGAGTCTTTACGATTGGTTTCGATAACACGCATCTGTATCTTTCCGTCATCTAACAGGATGATTTCGTTTGGCCTTACATCCTGCGGGAAAGTTTCGTAGGTTATATATATACGGTTGTCGTCGCCGATACACTCATGCGTAGTAATATGTATCTGCGAACCGTTTACCAGGTGTATACCACCGTCTTTTACCAGTCCGATACGGATCTTAGGGCCCTGCAAGTCGGCCAGGATGCCCACGTTTACTTTATATTGTTCGTTTATTTCACGAATAGTATCGATAGTTTTCTGATGATCAGAAGGTCTTCCGTGCGAAAAATTGAGGCGGCATACATTTACACCTGCCTTAATCATTGACAATAGGATGTCCTTATTGGTTGATGCCGGACCCATTGTGGCAACAATTTTAGTACGGTTGTAAGATAATTTCATATTTATCAGGGTTAAACTGGCTGTTTTCTTATTTGGTATCTAAATTAGTGTAGCACGTACACTTTTTAAAATCGGCGCTAAAATAAAAGATTTTCGCGTGATTTAATTTTTTTTGGATCAATCTTTACTGCCGCCACAATTTCGGGTATCCGGTTAAGCCCTGTGATCAGCTGTTCCAAATCTACATCATCAATATAGTTCCTGATCATCAGAAAGTAATCGGCCTTACGCATTTCAGGCACCAGGTAGCCGTCTGATCCTTTATTGGCTAAAAAATAAAAATCTGTTTCGCTGGCTTCCCAATAATATTGGAACATGGAAAAATAAACCGGGCCCGATCCGGGCAGTAAATCTACTTCCAGGTCGGCGCTGCGGGTAAAACCAAATCTTAGGTGCTTGTTTATATGATGGCAAATACGGTAATCTTTCAGTGATGTGGTGATGGCGATCAACACAAAATCCAAATCGATCTCAAATTTTAATGTTTTCCTGTTCAAAATCACTAATTTTGCCCGGCTCAAAAATACAAAATAGAAACTCACACAGTAAAAATTTGTTACTTGTAAATGCCGAAAGTTTTTAGATTTGTTATTTGATAGATTTTATTTTTCTTTGCACTGAATTTTATTAATCATTAAACCATTAAAAGTATGTCTGATATCGCTTCAAGAGTAAAAGCTATTATCGTAGAAAAATTAGGTGTTGACGAAAGTGAAGTAACACCTGAAGCTAGCTTCACCAACGATCTTGGTGCAGACTCGTTAGACACCGTGGAACTAATCATGGAGTTTGAAAAAGAATTTAACGTGGCTATTCCTGACGATCAGGCTGAAACTATAGGTACTGTAGGCCAGGCTATCGCTTACCTTGAAAAAAACGTTAAATAAGCTCCCTAACCTTACTAAATGGAGTTTAAAAGAGTTGTAGTAACCGGGCTTGGAGCACTTACTCCAATTGGCAACAGCGTTCCTGAATATTGGGGATCTTTGATCAATGGAGTGAGTGGCGCAGCCTTGATTAAGAGTTTTGACACTACAAATTTCAAGACAAAGTTTGCATGCGAAGTAAAAGGTTTTGATGCCGACGCATTCCTGGGCCGCAAAGATGCCCGCAAACTCGACCCCTTTGTTCAATACGCTTTATATTCGACCGAGGAAGCTGTAAAAGACGCAGGATTAGACTTTTCAAAGCTTGATACCAACCGTATAGGCGTGATATGGGGATCGGGCATTGGTGGTTTAAAAACCTTTTTAGACGAAGTAGTTGCTTTTGCCAAAGGTGACGGCACACCACGTTTTAACCCATTCTTTATTCCTAAAATGATAGCGGATATTGCTCCCGGGCATATCTCTATTAAATATGGTTTAAGAGGGCCTAACTTCACGACAGTTTCTGCCTGCGCTTCATCCAACAATTCGCTTATCGATTCATTTAACTATATCCGTTTGGGTAAAGCTAATATGTTCATAACCGGAGGTTCTGAAGCAATCATAAACGAAGCAGGTATAGGCGGCTTTAACGCGATGCACGCTCTTTCAACCCGTAATGACGATCCGGCTACTGCCTCTCGTCCGTTCGACCTTGACCGCGATGGTTTTGTTGCCGGCGAAGGTGCAGGAACGATCATCCTGGAAGAGCTGGAGCACGCCAAAGCACGTGGTGCCAAGATATACGCTGAAATGATAGGCGGCGGCATGAGTGCGGATGCATATCATATGACAGCCCCGCACCCTGAGGGCTTAGGCGCTGCATTGGTAATGAAAGCTGCTTTGGATGATGCAGGCTTAAAGCCAACTGATATTGACTATGTAAACGTTCACGGAACATCAACCCCAATTGGTGATCCGCAGGAAGTTAAAGCAATACAAGATACTTTTGGAGAAGATATTTACCGTATAAATATCAGCTCTACCAAATCAATGACGGGCCACTTGCTTGGTGCCGCCGGTGCTGTTGAGGCTATAGCCGCTATTCTGGCCGTTAAAAATGATACGATCCCACCAACGATTAATCACTTTACTGACGACCCTGCTTTCGATCCGAAAATTAATTTTACCTTCAACGTTGCACAGAAAAGAGTAGTTAGGGTAGCACAAAGCAACGGATTTGGCTTTGGCGGCCACAACGCTTCAGTTATATTTAAGAAGTACGAAGATTAAATAGATTGAATGCCAATCAGACGGTTCTATAAGCTTTATTTATCACCTAACAGAAAATACGTAAAATCTTTGAAGAATTTGCTCGGATTCGTTCCGGGCAATTTGTCTTTATACAGATTGGCTTTTCGTCATAAATCCGTAGCACAGAACGTAAAAAAAGGTGTGAAGAACAGCAACGAACGCCTGGAGTTCCTGGGTGATGCCGTACTGGGCAGCGTGGTAGCAGAAGTACTCTTCAAACTATACCCTTTTGAAGACGAAGGCTTCCTGACGGAGCTTCGCTCAAAAATTGTAAATCGTGGTAATCTTAACCAACTGGCCCGTAAGCTTGGTTTTGAGCAATTGATTCAATACGACAATCGCATGGTGAATTCTACGCGCCAGGGCTCGTTATTGGGTGATGCGTTTGAAGCATTGATCGGGGCTATATATCTGGATAAGGGTTATGATTTTACCAAAAACTTCCTGGTGAACCATATTATCAAATCGCACATCGATATCCACAAACTGGAACAAACCGAAACCAACTTCAAGAGCAAGCTCATTGAATGGTGCCAGCGCCACGGTAAGGATATTACTTTTGAACTCATAGAAAACGGTGACGGCGAAAGCAATAAGCTATTTACCGTTCAAGCCAGCATAGATGGCGAGATCATGGGCCAGGGTAAGGAGTTCAATAAAAAGAATGCAGAGAAGCTGGCTGCTGAGCGGGCTTGCGAGGCATTGTCGATATAATCTGAACTATGATTTTATTGATTTTTTGATGGACTATGACTTAGTTCATTAATCATAGTATTCATTTAATCAGTTAAATCATAGTTCAGATAATTTCAATATAACTTCTGCAACCTCGCCTCAGGCCTGTCTTTCACCTTTAAGTAATAATTATAGGATTTCTTGATAAACTGGATCAGCTGGTAATCGTTCCATTCCTTCATATTATCATATGAGGGCCGGTATGCTACCATGAATTTATCAACCTCGTCATCAGAAGTCATTTTAGTAACACTTTTTACCAATTCCTTCGTGTACCGTTTGTCAACAGCGCTGGCTTCCTGTTCATTTTTTGCATATTCAGCAAAGCGGCGGGCTTGGGCTGGTGTCTTGCCAAACAGGTTATAAAATGCCGTAATAGGTGAATTGACAAACTGCCAGAACGGAAGTGATTTGCCATCGTTATAAATACCCTGGCTTCGGTATTCCTTCATTACTTCACTCAACTCCTGCTGTTTGGATTGACTCTTGATGGTTACCTGGTTTAGTTCTACCACGGGCTGCATGTAGACTATCAGATCATTGTTATTGAGCACGGCAATTTTCTGTGGTGTATACCCCGTTTTTGTAACTTCTAATGTATCGCCAACGGATGCTTTGATACTGAACCCGCCCAGTTCATCGCTCATCATTAATGTCTGCGTTTTTAAGTCAGTCACCACAGCCTGCGATATCCTGTCGGGTGTGCTTTTCTTGAATATAATGCCTTTAATGGTCAATGTCTGCTGTGCATAGCTTAAGCCATGTAATAAACAAAGCGTTAAAGTATAGTATGTTAGTTTTTGGAATAAACGCATTCCTGCAAAAGTATATAATGTAGAACGCAAAAAATGTAAAAAGATGTTAATGTTTAGTGATCGGTTAACCAGTTATAGGTGACTAGGAGTGTAAGATTGTAACTAGTCACTGATTAACCGATCACCGGTTAACTAATCACCAAAAAAATTATCTTTGCACATGATAAAATCAATGACAGGGTATGGGATTGCCAGTTTTGATTCAGGCAGTACAAAATATACCGTCGAAATCAAGTCCCTGAACAGCAAATTCCTCGAATTATCGCTCCGTATTCCAAAAGCATTTTCCGAAAAAGAATTCCAGTTGCGCAACGAATGCAATAAGCAGATCGAACGCGGAAAGGTTAATTTATCTATCAATGTAGAGCAGGCAGATTCATCTGTTAAAGCTGCCGGTATCGATAACGATTTACTGAAAAACTATTACAATCAGCTTAAAGCAGTAAGCGAAGAACTGGGCGAGCATGGTGGTAATCTACTGCAATTAGCGCTTGGATTACCGGAAGTAGTAAAATATGATGAAGAATCTGTATCTGAAGAGGAATGGAAAATAGTTGAACGCACCTTTCAACAGGCGCTTGCTGCTTTTCAGAAATTCAGGGGCGATGAAGGAAACGTGCTGGAGCAGGATGTAAAAATGCGCATTGGTTCTATCCTGAAAAATCTGCAGGCGGTAGAAGTTGAGGAACCCAAACGTATCCCCGTTATCCGTGAGCGTTTGACCCAATTTTTGGGTGAGGCTGTAGGGCGTGAAAATGTAGACCAAAACCGCTTTGAGCAGGAACTGATCTATTACATCGATAAACTGGATATTACTGAAGAAAAGATCCGCCTGAAAAGCCACTGTGATTATTTTATTGAGACACTGAAAAGCGCCGACGCCAACGGTAAAAAACTGGGTTTTATATCACAGGAGATCGGTCGCGAGATCAACACTTTAGGCTCAAAAGCCAACGATGCCAACATCCAGAAATTGGTAGTGGGTATGAAGGAAGAATTGGAAAAAATTAAGGAACAACTGCTAAATGTGTTGTAAAGTTGAAATGTTGGAAAGCCGGAATGTTGTTTTATAACAGCATCAATTAAGAACTTTTCAACTTTCCAACTTTCCAACATTTCAACAAAATGAAAGAAGGAAAACTGATCATATTCTCAGCGCCATCCGGAGCAGGTAAAACAACTATTGTGCAGTATCTGCTTACTAAAATACCTGACCTGGAATTTTCTATATCGGCAACCACACGTCCGCCAAGGGGCGATGAGAAAGAGGGTAAGGATTATTATTTTATTAGCAAGGAAGAGTTTCTGCATAAAATCGCCAAAAAACATTTTGTTGAGTTTGAAGAAGTTTATTCAGGTACTTTTTATGGCACCTTGCGCGAAGAGATAGAACGTATTTGGGCAAACGGTAAAACCGTAATATTTGATATAGACGTTGAAGGTGGCTTACACCTGAAACGTAAATACGGCGAAGCTGCTTTAGCTATCTTTGTTCAACCCCCGTCCTTGCAGGTTCTGATAGAGCGCCTAACCGGTCGCGGTACGGATAGTAAGGAAAAATTACAGGAACGCTTTGCAAAAGCAGAAAAAGAATTGAATTACGCTCCTCAATTTGATATTATCCTGAAAAATCACGATCTTCAAACGGCATGTGCAGAGGCTGAGTTGCTTGTTACTAATTTTCTCAAGAATTAATTAAGCCTGTGGTTGGTGGTTCATCCCATGAACCATGAAAGGGGTTCCGCAGACTTAGCAAATACTATTATTTGTGAACTATTAACCGTAGACTAAATGAAAATAGGTTTACTATTCGGGTCGTTTAATCCCATACATGTCGGACATTTGATCATTGCCAACTATATGGCCAACCATACTAACCTCGATAAGGTCTGGTTGGTAGTATCTCCACAAAATCCTTTAAAAAAATACGGTGACCTGATCAATACGTACGACCGCCTGGAGATGGCGAAATTGGCTACTGATAATTCAAAAAATATTGCCGTAAGCGATGTTGAATTGCGTCTGCCTCAACCATCTTATACCATCGATACCTTAACCCATTTAAAAGAGAAATACCCGGAGCATGAGTTTGCCATTATTATGGGATCTGATAACCTGGGTACGCTTCATAAATGGAAAAACTATAAACTTATCCTGCGTGACTACCGCATCTACGTTTACCCCCGTCCGGGCTACGAGAATGCTGAATTTGCGTCGCATCCATCGGTTACCATTACCATGACTCCATTGATGGAATTATCGGCCACATTCATCCGTAAATCCATTGCTGAAAAAAAGAATGTGCAGTATTTTGTGCCTGATCCGGTATTAGAATTTATAGAAAGCAAAGGTTTGTATCGTCACGGGTAACATATTTGTAACATTCATAACTTTCAGAGCGTCTAATGCGTAATAGACAATAAATTAGCCAGTTAAATATTATGCAGCTTTCAAAAGACAACTTGCAACACTTTGTGAATAACATGCCCGAGAAGATTGACGTTCTGGAACTTTTTGACAAGCTATTGTTAATGGCTAAGATCGAGCACTCCACCCAGCAGGAAAAAGCCCACGCGCTCCACGAAGAAGAGCTGGAAAAAGAAATTGATCTTTGGGGATAAAGGTAAAAGCATAAGGCGGAAAGCTAAAAGCTTGTTGCCACACCCAATATTAGCTTTAAGCTTTGGTCTTTCAGCTTTAAGCTAATAAAAGTATTTTTGCGTCGTGAGCGAAAGAACCATCCTTAAACTTCAGTTGCCTACCGACCCGCTCTGGGTAAAAAATGTTGTTGAAAGCAATATCGAGGAAATTTTAACCGATCACGCTTTTTGTGAGCAAAAGGCCGCAAGCAATGCCATAACTCTTATTGTGCAGAATCCTCAATTGTCTGACCTGGTTCAGGAAATGGCGGCATTGGTACAGGAAGAGATGGATCACTTTAAACGGGTGCACGATATTATCTTAGAGCGCGGCTATATATTAGGCAGGGAGCGTAAGGATGATTATGTGAATGAACTCCGCAAGTTTTTGAGTGCAGGTGGCAATCGTTCTTCTCAGTTGATAGATCGCCTATTGCTTTCCGCAATGATAGAAGCCCGCAGTTGTGAGCGCTTCAAAGTGATGTCCGAACATATCGATGATCAGCAGTTATCCGAATTCTACCACGAGCTAATGATCAGCGAAGCTACCCACTATACTACGTTCATTCGTTTAGCTAAAAAATATGCGGATGGCATCGACGTGGATAAACGCTGGAAAGAGTTCCTCGAATACGAAGCGCAGGTGATCCAAAACTACGGAAAAGGCGAGACCATTCATGGTTGATTCGTCTATACAAATGCCTCAATTACCGACACATTTTCAAATACTGCTCAGGAATGCGTTGATTTGCATATGTTTAAGCTAAAGGCCTACGAGGTTGTTCTACATATAGCAGGCTGGTTGTTGTTTATGGCCCTTCCGTTGTTGTTTATCAATGGCGGGCAGAATAATGTATTACTGCTACTTGCCAATCCACTTTACTGGGTATTCTGCGGCACTTATGTATTCCTTTTTTATTTCAATGCCTTCTTCCTGATACCCAAACTATTCCTGAAAAAGAAATATGTTTTATACAGTAGTATTATACTGGTCTTATTAGCGGGCACGTATTATTTAAAGCCTTATGACCAATTGATAAGAAGCGCACGCCACGAAGGCCCACCGCCCGATCAACGACCCATGCGTGAACGATTATTAGGCCGTGCAACACCAGGTCCGCCACATGAACGACCGTCGGACCGGCCCGGTGGAGATCGTCCTCCCGGGCCGCGCGGCGGCCCGGGAGATACGGTACACAGGCATCGCCAGCACAACGACGCTTGTGATACTTGCCAGCGGATTGGCCCTCCAGGGAAACCCGGGGATAATGGTAAAGGATTTGGCCCGTATGGCGGCCCTGCTCATTTCCAGCCTCCGAATCATTTTGATGTGATCAGCTTTTTCATTTTTTTAATGATCATCGCCCTCAGCACTGCAATGAAAATCATGGAGCAATGGCGAATGACTGAAAAACGTGCTATTCAGGCTGAATCAGATAAAGCAAGTGCCGAGCTCTCTTTTTTGAAAGCACAAATTAATCCGCACTTTTTGTTTAATACGCTGAATAACATTTATACACTAACGCTGATAAAGGATGATAACGCGCCGGACAGTATCCTGAAGCTATCAAACATTATGCGTTACGTAACCGATGACGCAATGGAAGATTTTGTGCCACTGCAGCAGGAAGTGGATTGTATTAATGACTATATCGAACTACAGCGTTTACGCATCGGCGAAAAGACCACGGTTGATGTAGAAATCTCCGGAGATATTGACGATAAGAAGGTGCCCCCGCTAATATTGATGACATTTGTAGAGAACGTATTCAAATACGGAATAAGTAAGCATCACCGCTCAAACATTACCATAAAACTGACCGGCGATAATACTGGCATCACTTTCTTTTGTCAGAATAGCATTTTCCCGGAAAAAGATGAAAAGAGAAGGGTGGGCATCGGACTAAAAAATACGAAGCAACGTTTAGAGCATTTGTACCCTAACAAACATATCCTCAATATCAATACAGATAACCAATTGTACACGGTTAAACTTATTTTGCAAACATCATGACAAGACTGAAATGTATTGCCATTGATGATGAGCCGCTGGCGCTGAAACTGATTTCAAGATATGTACACCAGTTCCGGGAGTTGCAGTTGATGCAGACTTTTGAGGATGCCATATCAGGAGCGGAATATTTAAAACAGGGAACAATCGATCTGCTCTTCATCGACATCAATATGCCCGATGTGACCGGCTTAGAACTGGTACGATCGCTGGAGAAGAAACCGATCATCATTTTCATTACAGCCTATAAAAACTTTGCTTATGAAGGCTTTGAGTTGGAAGCATTGGATTATATCCTGAAACCAATTGATGCCAAGCGCTTTGCCAAGGCTGTTGAGAAAGCCATTGATTACTATAAATACAAGCATTCAGGTGCTGACGAAAAGACGGATAACAGCCTGTATGTTTACTCCGAGTACCGGATGGTAAAAATCAACCTGGATGATATTGAGTATATCGAGAGCATGGAAGATTATATAAAAATCCACGTGCACAATGCTAAAACTATTCTTACCCTGATGCCCTTAAAAAAAGTGCTTGAAAAGCTGCCTGCCGACAAATTTCAGCGCATACATCGCAGCTTTATAGTAGCTGTAGACCAGATCAAATCCATCCATAACCGTAAAGTGCAATTGGCAGATGCGGAACTGCCCGTAAGCGAAAGTTATATGGATTTTGTCCGCAAATGGATGAAATTTAAATGAAAAAGCCCTTTTTGTCGGGACAAACCCACGATTAACCGACACACTATCAACGGCTAAACCCTGTAACGATAATTTTACATCAGTTAATAAAATTATCAAACGCAAATTGATTCGCCGATGGAACGCAAGAATTTTCTAAAAACATTCGCCCTGATGGCCGCCGCCGGGCCGATGATCATTGATGGTTGTAAAAAAGACTCGACTACCAAAACCTCCACCACCGGGACAAGCAGTTCAACTTCTACCAGTACATCCAGCAGTTCAAGCAGTTGTATTGTGACAGCCGATGAAGTAGAAGGCCCATACCCTTATGTGGGGGGCGAAAGCACCAATCCACTGGATCGCAGTGACGTGACCGCAGGACAGACCGGTGTACCATTGACCTTGAGCTTTGTCGTAGTTGACGCAAGCAATAATTGTAATGTGGTAAGCAATGCACGTGTGGATATATGGCATTGTAATAAAGACGGTTACTATTCCGGTTATGCTAATCAGAACAGTTCGCTGGGTACTAAAAGTTATGTAGGCGAAACCTGGCTGAGGGGTTACCAGTTAACAGACTCAACCGGCGTGGCAAAATTCACCACCATCTATCCCGGCTGGTATGCAGGCAGGGCCACACATATTCACATCGAAGTTTATGTGAATGGTGTAATGAAGAAGACCACCCAGATTTGTTTTTCTGAGTCGACAAACAATGTGGTTTATGCCAGCTCACTGTATTCTACCCACGGAGTCAACCCGATAACCAACGAGGCTGACAGCATTTTCGGCAATTCGCTGACAGACCTGGCTAACGAAACTGTAAGTCTGACCGGCAGTGTAAGCGAGGGTTACAGCGGATCATATACTATAGGGATAAAATTTTAAACTTAAAAAAGTAAGGCGATGGGTAAGGCAAAGATCAAAATGGTTTACAGGCAGGTAATTGATGAGTCGTGTTCCAGCGCTTTTGAGAAAGCTATTTTCCAGGCTTCGTATGATGAGTTCCTGTTAAAATCGCAGGCTTACAATAGAGAGGGTAAGTTTAAAACATTCAGCAAGATCAAAGCGAATGACGGTCGGGCCAACTCATTGCATTACAAGCTGAGTTTTTCAGTGGGGCATTTTATCGCCCAACTGAATAATAAGATACCTGTGATAAAAGATAACCGGGGCAATAAGATAGCCTTTGAAGCAGCAAACTTCGAGGTGATCGAATCACACATTGAAGATATTTCACTTCATAAAGTGGCGATCAATTACGAGACAGGCTTGCTGTCGTTGATAGAGATCATGGGCGAATACTTGCTGCTTTGCACTGATGATCTGCCTGAACATGGCCCCATCGACACCTTCGTTTTAAGGATGCAACCCGATCTATCAATCGTAAGTTTCGAGGAAGTGGATCAACCCCAAATTGTATTGAGTGCATCCTAATAGAAAAACCACAGGTTACTCCCCTTTTTCATAACTGTGTTTTAATTTGAGCGTCTGCAATTAACCCCGCAGGCGCTTCTTATTTCTGCGGAATGATGCCGGCAACATTTTGCAGGTAATTGTCGAGCATGCCCAGGTCGACCACATCGTTCATGTAGCCAATGTGCATATCGGGCCGCACAACAATTGTCATTTGCTTATGCGGATCAGCCTCGAAGGCTTCAAATACTTCAACATTTTTCCCTGATGGCGGCAGGTAGAAGAAATTGAGGAAACCGGGATATTTAGTTGTGATCCACTTGGCAATGGTAAACAAAAACATCTCATCAAACTTGCCAAATACAATCAATGTAAAGCCCGGTTTGGCGCACCATTCGTGCAGGTCGGTTTCTATTTCTTTTTTTTCATCGTAAACTTTCAGGTAAGGAATCCGGTCGCCGGCTTTTACCAGGGTGCTTTTACTTAGGTGCAGATTGATATTGCTTTCCCGATAGGTTATGCCAATTTGAGAAACTACCTTGAAAAAGAAAGTTCTTAACTTTTTGCTTCTCCATGCCAGATTCAGCACATTGGGTAATATCCATTGTCTGTAAATGCGCGTAAACCAACTTTTAGACATGACGACGTTAAACGCCTGGTCTGTGGTTTTTAATAAAGTTCTTGCTACCGGCATGCGCTCACCGGCATAGCTATCCAGGATGTTATCCCTGATTTGCCCATTAATCACACCCGCCAGCTTCCAGGCAAGATTATAGGCATCCTGTAAGCCGGTGTTCATACCCTGGCCACCTACCGGGGAATGGATATGTGCTGCATCCCCGATAAGAAAGCATCGCTGCTCACGGAACCTTTCGGCCATGCGGTGATGAAGTTTGTAGGTAGTGAACCAGTGGTTCTCCTCTATTTTTACAGATGATTTTGTCAATTCTGATAGAAATGGCAAAATATCATCGGCAGTGACCTCTTCGCGTTGCCCGAACTTGTCGGGCAGAGTGCCGATTATACGGTAGCAGTCTTTTTCTGGTAGCGGAAAAAAACCGGCAAGATCATCTTTGCCAAGATATAACTCGATATAATCACCTTTTAAAAAATCAGTATCCAGTTTCAGATCAGCCAGGTAAAAAAAGCTTGGATAGGTATCGCCCTTAAAAGGTATTTGTAATTGTTTACGAACTGTGCTATGTGCTCCGTCAGCACCGATCACCCAGTCGCATTTCAACACATGCTCTGTATCATTACTTTTTATTTGTGCCGTTACCGAACCGGGTTCCTGCTGAAGCGAAATGAGTGAAGTATTCCAATAAACAGGGCAGCAGTTTTGAGTCAGATTATCCAGCAGTGCGCGCTCATTTTTACTTTGCTGATATAAAAGCAGGTATGGAAACGGGGTCATTCCTTCCCCTATTTTATTGAGGGACAGCGATGCCCTTTCTTTGCCACCCTGGTTAAAACTTAGTCCCATTGTGGGTTTCCCATAAGGTACGACCTGGTTAATAATACCCAACTGGCGATAAATTTCCAATGAGCGGGCCTGAACACCGACCGCGTTGGAATGTGAAATAGGCCCTTGTTTATTGTCAATAATAAGCGGTTGAATGCCATATCGCAACAACTGGGCAGCCATCATCAGTCCGGAAGGCCCCGCACCTACAATTAATACTTTGGTATGTTGATCGGTGATCGGCATTTATATTAAGAATGAAATATCAGGAAAATTGTTGGCCGCTTATGCAGATCGGGAACTTTCTGTTTCCACTCAGCAATAGTTTTTGTTTGCACAAACTCGTCTTCTGCCGTCAGATTACAGGCTATGCAAAGCCTTGTTTTTGGTGAACAGGAGCGTAATACTTCCTCCAGCATCGGGTTGTTGCGGAAAGGAGTTTCGATAAACAATTGCGTTTGGTTGTGGCGCTGTGCTAATGTTTCCAGTTCTTTGATCTTACGGCTGCGTTCAGCTTTATCAATAGGCAAATAACCATGAAAAGTAAAACTTTGCCCGTTAAAACCTGAGGCCATTACCGCCAATAGAATAGAACTTGGCCCAACCAATGGCACTACCCTGATCCCTTTACGATGTGCTTCGGCTACAATTTCAGAACCGGGATCAGCTACACCTGGGCAACCAGCTTCGCTCATTAGCCCTACATCATTACCCGCAACCAATCCTTTAAAGAACTCGTTTATAGGTATATCACGGTTATGCTTACCATAATCATGAATAATAAGTTCGCTTTGTGGCGTGCGCAGCCCGGCTTCTTTCAGGAAACGGCGTGCGGTTTTTTCGTTTTCCACAATGTATTCCTTTATCTGGTTAATGGTATTAACAAGGTAAGGGGTGAACGATTTGGCAGCTGCCTGTTCGGCAAGTGGTACTGGGATTAAATAAAGCGTTCCGGCAGGCATATTGCAAAGTTGGCTTTTTTGTCGTAAATTAAGACATCGGATTTTGGTTTAAATAAATGAAATCGTTAGGCATCAATTGGTTTATAGAAGGATCGATAGATTTCGAACACAAGAAATATATCCTGCTCGATTATCTGCAGGAGATCAACCGCCATTTTGACCGCAGCCGGTTGTATCCCAACCTAACCGACCTGATTTTTCATTATAATAACCTGCTTGATTTTAAGCATAACAAATCTACACTGCAGCAGTCTTTCCCTCATCGGATGACTCAGGCTGATATTGATGCTGTAAAGCTGACCTACGAGAAAATTATCCAGGATGATGCTTCAATGCACGAAATAGAAAGTATTATTTCATACGCGCTCTATAAAATGAACCCGGCCATACAAACAGGGAAAGAGATATATGATTTTGTAGAAAGCCATTTGAATATTGATCCTATAGGCCTGGTACCTCTGATGCCTTATAATGGCTATTTCTCGTTACGTAATGGCAGGGAACGCACCAATTGGGTATACGAATACCAGATCACCATTTTTGAGAATAAGGACGATAAATTCAGGGGTATCAATATTCAGTTTGTGGATACCTACGAGCAAAGCATCACCACTACCCCAGAGTTCATCAAACTTGATCTGATTAATAAACACAGGCATCTGCCTAACCCGGCAGTATATTATGTAGCCAGCGATATTAGCTTTCCTTTAGAACAAACGCTGTTGCCTGTAGCAAAAAGAAGTTTGGTTAAATATATTTCTAAAGCGGCTTAGAGAGGGCCGAACCGTTATTGCTGTAAGAAACGAAGCAACCCCGAAAACAGGTCGGACTGCACAAATTTTACACCTTTCTATTCGCTGTAAATAGTCTGGGATTATTTCTTTGCTCACGCTTACAAAATTCAATTTTACCATAAAAAAAGCTGCCTGTATCATTACAAGCAGCTTTCGGCACTGAACTAAAAACTATGTTTATTTCAAGCTAAATGAAGTTGAACCCATTTTACCGCCATCAGCATAAAGCAATACCTGGTAGGTACCTTTTACAAACGGAGGGGCCGGGTTAACCCAGTCAATAGTATAGCCGCTACCATCATCTTTAAAGTCAATAGATGTTTTGTAGGTGTACTGCAGATCCTGACCGTCAGACTGGAATGTACCTGCATCTTTCGGATCGGTTATCAGGTTACCTGTTGGATCAAGGATACGTACATAAACATCATGCATGCGTTTTTCTGCAATGCTATTTTCAGCCACCGTAAAGTTGATCTTAATCTTCTTAGCCGGGTTAGCACGGGTTACATCCACTTCCTTACCACTGTTCTTTATCTTATAGGCGACGACGTTGGCCTGGGCCAGTTTTAACACGGACGCAACCTTGACTTTTGAATCCAGATCCTGGTTTTGCTTGGTGAGATCAGTATTCTTGGCTGTAGATGCCGCCAGATTGGTCTTCAGCGTATCCCGCTCATTGCTGAGGCTGGTATTTTGTTTTTTCAGTTCCTCAATGTCGGCAGTGTATTTAGTAACAAAATATCTTAATTGTTTTACATCTTCCTGGGCTTTCGCAAGTTCTGCTTTGGTCAGTTTTCCTTTTGCCAGCTGAACACGTAAAACTTTGATCTTAGATTCAAGCGAATCGTTTTTGGCTTTCATCGCGGCAGTCATTTTTGCTTTGCCGGTGTTTACCTGTTCTATTTGTGCTTCCAGGCTGTCTAATTCGATCTTCAGCCTGTTTCTTTCATCGTCCTGATATATAATTTTTGTATCCGATTTATTTTTTTGCAGATACAAGTATACATCTGTCCCCAGCAAGGCCAAAACCACAACAATCAGAAAATAGATTACGTTAGAATTCTTTTTGGGAGTTTGTCCGGATTGATTTTCCATGGCGGTCTTAAGTTGTTTAGTTTTAAATTAATTAGGGCTGTTTAAATAATGTGGTGCTACAGCCAACAAGCGTTTAAATTTTGTGTTTTTAGACGTTTAGCATTAAATATTCTTTGTGGCAACAAATTTGTTACCAAATTGTTTTACTATAACTTAAAATTATTAAACGTAAAAATGATAAAATTATGACATTCGATTTTCTGTTGGCTCAGATTCATAGCTAAATCTGCTTTAAATGTAAGTACAAAAAAGCTAAAAACACAATACTTAAGTACAAATTGATTTAATAATAAAGCAACAGATTTTTGAGTTTTATATCTTTGCAACTTTTAAAAGTGCCCTTCTGATGCGTATTTACAAATATCTCATATACTTTATATTGCTAATTCTTTTCTTCCTAAATGTTCATGCGCAACAGGTTGATACTCTGCCTAAGGTAAAAATTGATACATTAAGTAAGGTAAAAATGGCGCCAAAACGCGAATTCAGAGGGGTTTGGGTAGCTACGGTAGCAAATATTGACTGGCCCAAAGAGGGCCGGATATCTGTCGATGAACAAAAACAGGACCTGATAACTATATTGGATGAAGATCAGCGCATTGGCATTAACGCCGTAATATTCCAGGTTCGCCCAGCGGCTGACGCATTTTATGCAAAAAGCCTGGAGCCGTGGTCAAAATGGCTTATGGGGCAACAGGGCATGGCCCCGGCAGCGGGCTTTGATCCGCTTGAGTTTGCTATAGAGGAATGCCATAAACGCGGTATGGAACTGCACGCCTGGTTTAACCCGTACCGGGCAACTTTCGATAGTAATTTCAGGGCGCTTAGTCCCAACCATATCACCAATACACAGCCAAGTTGGTTCTTTACTTATGGCGGCATTAAGGTATTCGATCCGGGTATACCGCAGGTGCGCGATTATATTGTTAAGGTGATCCTTAATGTGGTCGACAATTACGACATCGATGGCGTGCACATGGACGATTATTTCTATCCTTACAAAATCGACGGGCAGCAAATACGTGATGCGCAAACTTTTAAAACTTATGGCGGCGACTATAGCGATATTAACGACTGGCGCCGCAACAATGTCGATCAATTGATAAAAATGCTGGGCGATAGCGTTCACGATCATAAATATTATGTCAAATTTGGCATCAGTCCGTTTGGTATATGGGCGAATAAAAGCCATAACCCTGCGGGTTCAGATTCTCACGGCCTGGAAACTTATTATGAATTGTATGCCGATGCCCGTAAATGGATGAAGGAAGGCTGGATAGATTACGTGGTGCCACAACTTTACCGCCCTACAAATGACCGCCTGATGGATTATAATAAATTGGTTGACTGGTGGAGCGATAATACTTTTGGCCGTCATTTATATATTGGTCATGCCGCTTACCGGGCATTGGAGCCAAGATCACGGGCTTTTCTGAACCCATATGAATTACCAAACCAGATCAAATACCTGAGAAACAATCCACGCGTAGAAGGCAGCGTGTTTTTCAGTAATAACTCGCTGATGCACAATGCCTATGGCTTTACCGATACTCTCAAAAATAATTATTATAAGTATCCTGCCCTGCCACCGGTAATGCTCTGGCTGGATTCTGTACCGCCCAATCCACCTAAAAATGTGGCTGGTAAATTTAACGGCAGCTATGTTCGTTTAGCATGGTCGATGCCTGATACAGCCAGTGACGGTGATCCTGCTTACGGCTTTGTGGTGTATCGCTTTGAGGCGACTGAGAAAATAAACTTAAATGATCCGAAATATATCCTGCATATTCAATACAACGACGATCAGGCTTATGAGGATAAAACTGCGCAACGGGGTAAAACTTATCTTTATGTGATCACTACGCTTGACAGGATGAAAAACGAAAGCGACCCAAGTCCGACTATTGCTGTAACTACTAACTACCCTACAACGCAGTAGGCTGATCATGCAGGCATTGCAATAAGATTCTTATCGGCAAGCAAACGAAGGTAGATATCTATCTCAAGGTCGCCCATGCCGTAAATTTTTTCGGTTTTCCAGAAAGCTTCATAAATAGCATGCTTTCTTTTGATGCCACTGTTGTAAATATCTAACAGTATTTGTTCAATATGGTTCAGACCAGCTTCGTTTGTTCTTACTCGTTTCAAATGTGCCTGCAATGCAGGTTTTAGTAAATGCAGGCTCCCCCAAAAGGTGGTTTCGTTTATCCACTTTTCAAGGGCTATGGTATTACCGCTTACATACAATTTCCAGGCTTGTGATGCTAATATAAAATCCCAGTCGTTAAGGCGGAAACGGTCATCGTACAAATCTGCTAATTGTTTGCCGTTAAGCTGGCCCATTCCGCGAAAGTCTGGTACTCCCGCGCACTCGCCCGGGCACACCAAATAAACTTTAGGTATTGAAAGATCGGTATGTTTCAGCATCACTTCCATCACACCGAGCATATTGATCTGACAATGCAGATCGAACTCAAACCACAGCGTGATCTCGTCGTAAATGTTACTCAGCTTGCCCAACGGCTCAATTACCTTCTTACGGTAATTTTCAGGAGACTCATTAAATCCTTTTGATATCCATTCGGAGCGCTTTTCCCAAAATTCAGAAGATGAAATATCTTCGATCAGAGGCCCTTGCGAAAGCACCTCGCGCCAAACCAGAATATCGCCATCAAGACCTGTATCTTTAAAGCTATATGCGGTGGAATCGCCGTTGAGGATGTGAAGGATGCTGCTCATTTTCGTAAATATCGAATAATGAATACTGAACGCCAAATATTGAAGTATAATGTGACAATACAGCTTTAAATTCCATTAATCCTCAATTCCGCAATCGAACTTTCACATTCCGAAATCAGCCCACCCTTTCTCATTTCATCCCAATACCTTACTTTTGGGCACATGTCGACCCGCAATAAACTTTATTTTGCTTCTGATATTCATTTAGGTGCTATTAGTTATGCTACCAGCCGCGAGCGGGAAGATCGTTTGATCCGTTGGCTGGATATGATAAAGGAAGATGCAGCAGAGATTTTCCTGGTGGGTGACGTGTTCGATTTCTGGTTTGAATATAAAACAGTAGTACCAAAAGGATATGTCCGCTTTTTAGGCAAGCTTGCTCAACTGGCAGATTCGGGCATCAAAATCTATATGTTCAAGGGCAATCACGATATGTGGATGTTCGATTATTTTCCTAAAGAATTTGGCGCAGTGATCATCAGCGACGAGTTAGAGATTGAACGGAATGGCAAGAAATTTTATATCCACCACGGAGACGGCCTTGGTCCGGGTGATAGAAAATATAAATTCCTAAAAAAATTCTTCCGTAGCCCGTTCTGTCAGTGGTTGTTTGCACGAATACATCCAAACCTGGGAGTCGGTGTGGCTAATTATTGGTCGGGCCATAGCCGCATTGCGGGCGAAAAGAATGAGGGCTCAAAACCTGGTATGCATGAATGGCTTGTGACTTTTTGCAACGATCTGCTAAAGACCAAACATTTTGACTACCTCATATTCGGCCATCGCCATAAAACTATGGATGTGATGCTGAATGAAAAAAGCCGCTATGTAAACCTTGGCGAGTGGGTCAAAACTTTTTCTTACGCAGAATTCGACGGACAGGAACTTCATCTTAAACATTTTGAAAGCCCGATTGTAGCTAAATAAAGCAACAATCATATGTCGGGCAATAAAAGAACAGACGCTGCATCACGGGTGATCCACGCATCTCCCGAAACAATTTATAAGGCATTTTTGGATCGTGAAGCTGTTACCATATGGCGACCGCCAAAGGGCATGCAATGCTATGTTTTTGAGTTTGATCCGCAGCAGGGCGGCAAATTCAGAATGTCATTTAGTTATATCAGTCAGCAGCATGACGTAGAGGGTAAAACATCTGCCCATGAAGATATTTTTCATGGCTATTTTAAAGAATTAATCCCTAACAGGCAAATTACCGAGGTTGTTCAGTTTGAATCAGATGATCCGGCTTATGCGGATGAAATGACCGTCACTACAAATTTGGAACCCCTTGGCGAGGCTACCAGGGTAACGTTTACCTGCAGCAATGTGCCGAATGGAATAAAACCAGAAGATCATCAAGACGGTATTAATTCAACTTTAGAGAACTTAGCAGCTTATGCTGAGCCGATCGCTCACATAAGCCATTAGAACTGATTTGATTTTTCAAGGAAATCGCTTTGAAAAGGAGGCACCTACGGAGCCTAATGTCATTTTATTTCTTTCTATAAACAGGAAGCTCCTATGGAGCTAAAACTATTAAAATTGTTGACTCCATCGGAGTCACCTGTTTATAGATTGAAGCAAAAAATATATTGGCTCCGCTGGAGCCTCCTTCTGCGGATAAATTTTGAAGGCTTATTAGTTTACACCACGTTTGTGCTGCTAAAATCTCCCTAAAATTTCGTATTTTTGTGCGATTTTTTGCTGAGGTTCAGTGCCCCGGCAGAGAGGTATGAAACTATGTTAGAAAAGTTAGAAGCGATCCACCAGCGTTGGAAAGATGTAGAAGCCGAGTTAAGCAGTCCCGATGTGATGTCGGACATGAAGCGTTTTGCGCAGCTGAACAAGGAATATAAGGACCTTGCCAAAATTGTGGACGAATATTATATCTACCGCAACATCATCAGCAATATCGAAACCAATAAAGAAATATTGGCTACTGAGAAAGATGAGGATTTTCGCGAAATGGCCAAAGGCGAATTGGATGACCTGCTGGTAAAGCAAGATGAAAAGGAAGAAGAGATCCGCCTGATGCTTATCCCTAAAGAACCGGAAGACGCCAAGCATGCCATCGTGGAAATTCGCGGTGGTACAGGTGGTGATGAAGCCGCCCTTTTTGCGGGCGACCTTTACCGAATGTATATGCGCTACTGCGAAAAACGCGGCTGGAAAACCGAGCTGGTTGATTATACCGAAGGTACAGCAGGCGGTTATAAGGAAATTGTCTTCAACGTACTGGCAGAAGATGCCTATGGTACTTTAAAATATGAATCAGGTGTTCATCGTGTACAACGTGTGCCTGATACCGAAACCCAGGGCCGTGTACATACATCGGCAGCCAGTGTGGTGGTGTTACCTGAAGCTGATGAGTTTGACATCGAACTAAATCCAAGTGATATCCGCAAGGACCTTTTCTGCGCATCCGGGCCAGGTGGCCAGTCTGTAAACACAACTTATTCTGCCGTGCGGCTAACCCACATACCAACCGGTATAATTGCGCAGTGCCAGGACCAGAAATCACAATTAAAAAACTACGATAAAGCCTTACAGGTACTACGTTCAAGGATATACGAAATGGAGCTGCAAAAGCACCTCGAAGATATCTCCAAAAAACGTAAAACCATGGTTTCTACTGGCGACCGCTCTGCTAAAGTACGTACCTACAACTATCCGCAGGGGCGCGTTACTGAGCACCGTATCAGCTTAACCATGTATAACTTACCAGGTGTAATGAACGGCGACATTCAGGAAATTCTTGAGGCATTGCAGTTTGCTGAAAATGCTGAGAAATTAAAAGAAGGCACCATCGCTTAAATCGTCTTCCTTAAGTCAGATTTTCTTAAAAGTTTAACATAATGTTAAGCTAGTTTGGTTTTTCATGTTATTTTCATGTTTGGCTTTTACTTTCGGGCATAATGCATATTGCATTAATTGTGCCCTGGTGGCACAATTTCAAAATTTTATTGATACCCCATGTTAGCTGTAAAACATTATAATACCGACCAAAACGTATTCAGGCGCGAAATCCGTTTAATGGGAAACCGTTTCGAGATCAGTGTTGTTGGTAACGACCCGGTTTGGGCAGATAATTGTATCGACGCTGCCGCTACCGAAATCAACCGGGTTGAAAAACTACTCAGCACCTTCAGCGACGACAGCCAGATCAACGAGATCAACCGCAATGCGGGTATCAGACCGGTAAAAGTTAATGCAGAAATATTCAGACTGGTTGAACGCGCCCTTAAAATTTCTGAGCTTACTTTCGGCACTTTCGATATCACTTATAACGCAGTCGATACAAATACAGAACCTGCCAAAATCGAATTCGAATCGGTAAAATTCACCAACTACAAAAATGTACAAACCGACGACGTGAAAACTACTGTGTTCCTGACTGAGAAGGGGATGCGTATAGGCTTCGGTGGTTTAAGTAAGGGTTATGCTGCCGACAGGGCAAAATATGTTCTGCAACTAATGGGCGTAAGCAGCGGCGTAATCAATGCAGGCGGCGATTTGCTTACCTGGGGCTTACAACCAGATAATGCCCCATGGACTATTGCTTCAGCCGACCCTGACCGCAAATCTCAACCTTTTTCAAATATCAATATCAGCAATATGGCTGTGGCCACATCGGGCAACTTCGAGAAAAATGTGACCATCAGCAATAAAAAATATATGCACAACGTGGATACCAAAAAGGGGTTTCCGGTTAGTGCACTAAAAAGTGTAAGCATAGTTAGTCCAACTGCAGAGCTGTCAGATGCCATGGCTACGCCGGTAATGAGCATGGGTGTTAACACAGGGTTATACCTGATTAACCAGTTGCAGCAATTGGCATGCGTTATCATTGATGACCATGACAGGGTTTACACTTCAAAAGAAGTTAATTATTTGTCTTAGTTTGGAATATTGTCATACCCATATCAGGGTAAGATAACCGACGCGGAATTTGTCCGGATGCTGATAAAACATCCACCTGTTATACAGAATTATAAACCAGGGTTTACCGCCATTAATGGCCCCCTTTCAGTCGGTGGGCAAATTATATCGCTAAAAATTTCCATTTTTGACTTATAAACAATATCGTTACATACGCTCTGGCAGGACATCCGGGGCTATGGTTTAACTTTGAATGGATAGCGTTTGAAAAAACTTTTAAACTTTTCTACTCCTAATGATTAAGTGGTTTGTGTATATTGTCCTGCTATTGATACTCATACCATGTTTATCTTCCGCAAAATTTAATAATGGTGTTTATCACCATAAATCTGTCGCCTTTCATACCGATTCGGCACTTGTAAGAGTTCTTTATAGTGATACCACTAAAAAGAAGCAGCAGGAAGCCGACGACAAAAAGAAAATAAAAGAAGTTGCCAAGGCGAAGCGTTTACCAAAACCGGAAAAGGTTGATGATAATGGTAGCGCAAATTCACAAAATAAAGTAAAGCCAAAGCGTCAACGGCGCCCGGCGGGATTGGAGCGGCCTCCTGAAATACCGAGGAGGAATGGTAATTAATTGTATCAATGGATATTATATTACGTATTTGCTAAAATGAGACATATCTGTGCCCTGCTTCTTTTAACAATTTACCTGGATGTGAGCGCCACACCGGCGAAGAGTGTTTTTGCCGATCATTCAGTTAGGGTAGTTGCTGATTCAGATACCCTCGTAAAGAAAAGATCCATTTCAGCTGGTATAAGCTACGGCAGCGACGCAAGTTTTTTCGGTCGTACAGGGCCGGTTAAATATCCTTTTTTAAATACGGATGTTATTTACAATACCAAATCTGGGTGGTTTGTTTATGGGTCTGCCTATAAAGTATTGGGCTCTATTCCTAATATCGACGAAGTTGACCTGGGTGGTGGCTATGTTTATCATATCACTCCAAAATTCACAGGTAATATCAGCTATACCCGTTTTATTTTCGACCGGAACGCGCTCATCATTAAATCGGCTTCGTCAAATGATATAAACTTCAATAACAGCTACGATTGGAAGATATTAAAATCAGGGGTTGTGCTGGATTATTTGTTTGGTGAATCGCACGACTTTTTCATCACTATAACTAACTCCAAGTATATTGAGACCAACTGGAGTATTTTTGACGATAAGGATTACCTGTCATTTAACCCGGGGGTAAACATCATTTTAGGTACCCAGAATTTCGTACAGAAATATAATTTGAATCACCCTGGCAGGGTGGATTACGATGAACCTATCGGTCCGCCAATCAGCGTTCAGAAGTATGCCGGGCACAACAGTGAATTGGATATGTTGAATTACAGTTTCAAAATTCCTATCGCTTATAACAGGCCGCATTATACATTTGAGTTCGCGTACAAATATTCTATACCCGTAAATGTTGAGGGTATATTAAGAAACCATAAAGAATCGTTCTATAACCTGACTTTTTATTATGTTTTTTATTAGCCGATGAATGTTCTGATTGTTGAAGACGAAAAAGCATTGACCAATGAGCTGGAAATCTTCCTGTCCAACTCTAACTATATCTGCGAAATCTGTTTTGATGGCTCTTCTGCATCAGAAAAAATCGCAACCAACCTGTATGATTTTATCCTTATAGACCTCGGCCTGCCCGATTACGATGGACTTAATCTTTTGAAGGAAGCCAAAAAATATAATCCCGAAGCAGCTTGTATCATATTAACTGCGCGCGCAGAAGTAAATGACCGTATAAAAGGACTCGACTTGGGTGCAGATGATTACCTTCCAAAGCCATTTTCGTTGCTCGAACTACAAAGTCGGATGCAGGCTATTATGCGCAGGAAGTTCGGGCTAAAGCATTCCGTAGTGATGCTGGGCGATTTTGTGATTGATCTGACCAACCGCACCATATCACACAATAACACTCCGATAAGCACCATTACCAAGAAGGAATTCGACCTGATCGCTTATATGCTATTACATAAAAACCGGACGCTAACGCGGTCGCAATTAAGTGAGCATATATGGGGAAGCATAGTAAATGATGATTACGATTCTAATTACATTGATGCTCACATTAAAAATATCCGTAAAAAACTGAACACCTATAACTCTCCTGATTGGCTGGAGACTGTGCGGGGGCTGGGTTACCGCATAAATATTAATAACTAAATATCTTGAAGCTCGGAACCAAACTGACCCTGTTTAATACCATCTCTAAAGTGGTAATAGTGGTGCTGTTTGTTTTATTGTTGCCAACTTTAATAAGGGACATAAACCGAAGCTATACTGACAACTGGCTGCGGCGGCAGGAAGAAAAAGTATTGAAACTTGTAAATGGGCCCGGCATCAATAACTATATCCAAAATGGCGAAGGCTATGGCAGCTATAACGCCTTGCTTAAGGAAGAATATGTGAGTCTGGATGTTGATTCATTAAATGAGCGCATCGATACTATTTTTAATGAGAACCGGCTTGTCGAAGGCGATACGATACAGTACCGGATTTTAAGTCACAATTTTAAGGTTGGCAAGCAAAATTACATACTGGAGATAGGCAAAAGTATCGATACCATTAACGAAACGACTACTCCCTTACAAAACATCGCCCTTGAAATATTATTGGGGATGATCCTGCTGACCATCCTTGCCGACCAGGTTTACTCCACTTATGTTCTGCGACCGTTAGGCCTTATCATTAAAACCAAATTGATCGGGCATAAGTTCCCGAACCATACGCCATACAAAAAAGTCAAAACCTCGACGACAGATTTTGAGTACCTGGATATCAGTATTCATAAGATGATCCAGACGATTGAGAACACTTTTCAGAAAGAGCGCGAATTTATTTCGAATGCATCGCACGAGCTGATGACCCCGATATCTATCCTTCAATCCAAGATTGAGAACATGTTTGAGGAGGAGGACATTCCGGATGAAACCAAGGTGAGGCTGATCGAGATGCAGAAGATTTTGAACCGGTTAAAAAGCATCACCAAAACTTTACTTCTTATCTCTCAGATAGAAAATGAGCAGTTTTTGAAGGAAGACAATATATCGTTGTCGGAACTGATACATGAAGTTTATGAAGAAATATCTATTCGCTTACAGGAGAAAGAAATTGCTTGTGAGATCGATATTCCTGCTGAATGGCAGTTAAATCATGTAAATAAATTCCTGCTTTTCAATTTATTTTTCAACCTGATAAATAATGCTATCAAATACAATAAAGAGCATGGCGAAATTAAAATAACGGGGCATACAGATAATAAGTTTTTTATTGTTGCGGTAGCTGATACCGGTATAGGCATCAGCGCCGAACGGATACCTCACATTTTTAATCGTTTTAAAAAATTCACGCAATCGCTTCAGCAGGATAGCTTCGGTTTGGGACTACCTATCGTAAAATCTATTGCTGACTTTCATCAGATTCGCATTGAAGTAGCTTCAGAGCCGGAAGTGGGGACTACATTTAAGCTAATTTTCCCGGCTAATCTCATAACCATTTAGCCTTAATTCATTATTAATTACAACTTTATAAATATTTTTACTTATATACTACTTTTCCCATAGATTTTATAGTATTATCCATATATTTGCCTCATGATAGTTACGCGAAATAATTTCTATCACACATAATGCAGAGCGCTTACCGGAGCAAACAGATGGTTCGAACCCATCCCCTGCGTCTCTCTTCTCTCTCTTAGGTTTTATAATTGGTTGAAAGAGTTCCTGCCCATCAGGAGCTCTTCTTTTTTATTAAAAAAACTATGTTTGTATTTGTAAGCCACTATGAAGAATTACCTGAAGATTGTTGAGATAGATGAGTATTCTATCACCCCCAAATATTTACAGCTTATAAATTCCATTTTAAGGGGTATTGAATCTGGGAAGATTGAAAAGGATGATATTCTGCCATCCATCAATGATTTCTGTGTGGCATTGGATACCTCTAGGAACACTATTGAAAGAGCCTATACCGAATTAAAGAAGGCAGGTGTAGTAAAATCCATCGCAGGGAAAGGCTATTTTATAGCAAATACAAATTTCAATCAGCCTGTAAAGGTCCTCTTGTTATTCAACAAGCTCAGCAGTCATAAAAAGATCATGTATGATGCCTTTGCGGCAACATTGGGAGCTAATGCAGCGATTGACTTCTACATTTATAATAATGACTTCAACGTATTTAAAAAACTCATCCTGGACAAGATCAACAACTACGCCAAGTTCGTAATCATCCCTCATTTTATAGAGAATACGGAGCGTGCCTATGAAGTGATCAATACTATCCCAAAGGATAAGCTGATCCTGATGGATAAGCTGGAGTCAGGAGTCACGGGCAATTTCGGTGCTGTTTATGAAAGCTTTGAGAAAGATATCTACGGGGCCCTTGAAAAACTGCTCGGCAAGCTCGGCAAGTATCATACATTGAAGATCATATTTCCTGAGAACTCCTATTATCCAAAAGAAATACTCACCGGCTTCCTCAATTTTTGTCAGCAATATGCCTTTGATTATGAAGTAATCTATTCGTTAAAGGAGGAAAAAGTATCAAAAGATGTGGCTTACATCAATGTAATGGAAGACCACCTGGTGGAGCTGATCGAGAAAATCATTGCTGTCAAATTAAAAGTAGGTAAAGATGTAGGCGTCATCTCCTACAATGAAACCCCATTGAAAAAGATCATCCTGGATGGCATAACCACAATTTCGACAGATTTTGCGCTGATGGGTAAAAAAACTGCTGAGCTGGTTTTAACCAATTCAACCGAACACATCGCCATCCCTTTTAAAGTCACAGAGAGGAGTTCGCTTTAATCCCCGGTAAGCAAGAACAAGCTCATACTTCGCGGGCCATGCGCACCTATCACTAAGGATTGCTCTATATCAGCTGTTTTTGACGGACCTGCTATAAAGGCACCAAAACCCTGCGTAGTAATACCGATAGAGCTGTATGCATCATGCATCGTTGCAACAATGTTTTTAGCATTAACTATTATAGCCAAATGTTGGGTTATAAAAGGTAATACCCGTTGCCCCATTTGATCTTCTGTGATCCAGATCGCACTGTTTTCGGCTACCGCAAGATCAGACTGCAATATAGTCAATTCCACATCGGCTAATTGTACAGGTAGATCATTTAAGTATTCTTTGGTGTCAGCGATGTCGCTGAGTTCAGAAATAGTTGAGATGATTTTTACATCTGCACCGAAGTTATTTTGAATGACCGATTTTACCTCAGCCAAATTCTTAGCCTCGTATATCTTGGCACCGATATTTGTGGCAATGGTTGTAAATTGAGCTAATAAATTCTCTTTATTGGCGTATGCTTTAAGCGGTTCGACATCCGGCAACACCGTCAATTCAGGCTGATTGGCCCGGATGGCTGATAATATTCCCCCTCGTGTGCTCATTTCTTCCCCCTGTTCTTTTTATACCATTCATCAAATGATTGTGCCGGTGGCTTTGGCATGTCTCTTTGCTTATACCACGGGTTTAACGCATTGTTAACAGCAAATGGCGCGTATTTCATCACCATTCTACCGGCCTTGCCTGCTGCATGATAAATACCCGGAGAAGAAAGCGTCCATTGCATCAACTTCATGCCAGCGCTTTTAGTTTTGGTGGTGTAGCCTGCCTTAACAATCACCTGCCGCCATTTATACAACTGGTCGTGAATATCAATTTTTACCGGGCAAACATTGGAACACGATCCGCATAGTGTAGAAGCAAACGGCAGATCCGCATATTTTTCCATATCCAGGTTTGGGGCTAGGATAGAACCAATTGGTCCGCTGATGGCATTATGATAACTATGTCCACCACTACGACGGTAAACCGGGCAAGTATTCATACAGGCTCCACAACGAATGCATTTAAGTGAATTGCGAAAATCTTTTCGGCCCAATTGAACGCTCCGGCCATTATCGACAATCACAATATGCATCTCCTGACCTGGCCGCGGTTTTTTATAATGACTTGAATAAGTGGTGATCGGCTGCCCTGTTGCACTGCGGGTAAGCAATCGAAGGAACACACCCAGATGCTCCCGCTTTGGGATGATCTTTTCAATACCCATGCTGGCAATATGCACTTCGGAAAGATGTGCTCCCATATCAGCATTGCCTTCGTTGGTACAGACCACAAATTCACCAGTTTCAGCTACGGCAAAGTTTACGCCGGTCAGAGCGATCTTACGCGTCAAAAATACTTCCCTTAAATGCTGGCGTGCAGTTTCGGCCAGTATTTGCGGATCGGAAACACCTGCGGGAGTTCCTAAATGTTCATGAAATAAATCACCTATTTCTTCTTTCTTTTTATGGATGCAAGGCAAAACGATGTGACTTGGCGGTTCTTTTGCTAGCTGCACGATGCGTTCACCTAAATCTGAATCAATTACTTCGATGCCATTTTCAGCCAGGTATTCGTTTAAATGGCATTCTTCCGTCAGCATGGATTTGCTCTTTACCATACGGTTAACGCCATGTTTTTTAATGATCCCGTGAACGATTTGGTTGTGCTCCTTCGCATCTGCGGCCCAATGCACGGTAATGCCGTTTGCTAGTGCATTGGCCTCAAATGCTTCGAGATAATTCCCAAGGTTTGATAATGTGTGTTCTTTTATTTTAGAACCGGTTTCTCTCAGCAGTTCCCATTCAGGAAACTGATTTACAGCCTTATCGCGCTTCTGGCGGATCCACCATAAAGTTTCATCATGCCAGTCGACGCGTTGCTCATCGGCATTGAATTGCCCGGCAAGTTCGGCATGGTCTTTTGTCGATGTCGTACTCATTGGGCTGAAGAATTTAATATTTCGGCAATATGTATCACTTTCACTTTGCTCTCCTGTCTTCTTAAAATACCTTCCATATGCATCAGGCACGACATATCAGCACCAGTGATGTACTCCGCGCCATGCTCCAGATGATCTGCAACACGATCAACCCCCATCTTTACTGAAACTGCTTCTTCTGCCACACAGAATGTCCCTCCAAAACCGCAGCATTCATCCTGGCGACTCAATGGGATCAACTCAATTCCCTGTACCATATTGAGTAGCTGCACTGGCTTGGAAAATGGCTCAGCTACGAGTTCCGTCATCTGAGATATCTTAAGCCCGCGTTGACCGTGACAACTTTGATGCACACCCACCTTATGTGGGAATGTAGCGTCGAGGTGATCTACCTTTAATATATCGGTTAAGAATTCCGTGAGCTCATACACTTTACGGCGCACCTGCACTGCCTCATTTTCCCTGCCTTCAGAATGTAAATGATCTTTTATATGCAGGATACAGCTGCCGGATGGAGACACGATATAATCAAAATCTGAGAAATTATCTATGAAAAGTTCATTGCACCCGGTCGTCAGGTGCTCGTAACCGGAGTTTGCCATCGGCTGTCCGCAGCAGGTTTGTTTGGGCGGATAAACCACAGTTACGCCCAATTTTTCGAGTAATTGTAAAGTAGCTATTGCAGCGCCGGGATAAAACTGGTCTACATAGCAGGGAATAAAAAGTCCGACAGTCATTTGGTTACAGGCTTGCTTTGCGCGTAATACTTCAATTCAATAATGTCGCCTGGTATAGGTTTATTGTTCCAGGATCGGTGAATGGCCAGTGCCGCACCAATGGCAGTCGCCTGGGCCATTGAAGCTGCAAAAACCTCGATCCCGGGAAAGGCATTTGCCAGTAAGTTCATATATACAGCGTTTTTACTAAAACCACCGTCAACAAAAATCCGCTTCACAAAAGTACCTTTCAGCACCAGCCGGGTTGAGTATACCTGCTGATGTATCAAGTCGAGGACCAGTTGATGATAGGCTTCTGTTTCATCGCTAAAAATACTTAAATCTCGGTCTTTAAAAACGGATTCCTTCAAAAATGCCTCCGAATGCTTGTTTTGCTGAATAGATTGCTGTAATTTATTAATTACGTCAGGATCAAAAGGCATTGTTCTGAAACTGATCGCGTCCTGTTTAAAATGCTCAGCTATTCGCTTTACCTGTTGCTCATGCTCATTCCCCGCAAACAGCCTTGATGCCTTAACCAGTCTACCCTGGTATTGCAGGAAGCATAAGCAATCATGCTCCAATTCATTTTGGGTTAACGGAGCCTGGTTAAACGGGTTCATACTGATACACCATGTTCCGGTAGAGATCAAGATAAAGGGTTCGTTGAAGCTGACCAGGTAGGGGATAAGCGCAGCAGAGCTATCGTGTAAACCAATGCCAACGCAATAATTATTACCCGGGAAACAAGCTTCTAAAGTCTCGGCAGGGCTTTTGATTGGTGCCAGTTTTAACGACAAACCCTCCTTTTCAACCCATTCGTGATATCGACGGTTGTTAAAGTCCCATAAGGCAGTATGGCAACCGATGCTGGTAATATCCGAGCAATACTGACCTGATATTAATGAACTCAAATACTGAGGCAGATGCAACGCATACTTCAACTTCCTAAATATTTCAGGCTTCTCTATTTTCAGTCGATAGAGTTGAAGACCAGAATTTAGACTGCCCAAAATGGGTGATGCCGTTTCGGATGCAAACTTTTCTTCACCACCGTATTTAGCGTAAAGCTGTTTGCTCAGTTCTTCTGGAAATGGCTTCAGGTAATTATATAATGGCGTTAACGGTTTGCCTTCTTCATCTACATAAACCAGGCTTGCACCGTAAGCGCTAAAGTTTACAGCTTTGATCTCAAACTCCTTCAGCCGGAATATCGTGCTTAATGAATCAAATACAGACAGCCGCAGGCTTTCCAGGTTTTCGCAAGGAAATCCGTCTTCATCTACGGTTTCAATAAAGCGGGCTGATTTTTCATAAACTATCTGATAATGTTCATCAAACAGGAACAATTTCTTATTCGTTTTGCCGACATCAAAAATAGCTATGACGGGTATTGGCTTCATTTACAATCCGGTTGCAATAGTTTTCAACCCTCTTTCCTTGATCAGGTTATCACGCACACCCAGCTTTCTGAAAAGCGCCAAAGGTTGTAATGCACCGCCCGCAAGTAATCTAGCTTGTGCAACTAATGGGCGCACATCGGTGCGATAAGCCTGTTGCAAAATCTCCTGCGCTTGTACAACGTCATTATTTTGTTGCGCCTTTTTCAAAGCAGACTGATCAACCAATAAAGCCTGAGCATAAGCTATTTTTATGGCTTCTACTGATTGCAACAGATCTTCTATCGGGTCTTTTATATTATGCGACGCATCGATCATCCAGCCAATGCCTGTGGCGTGATTCATGCCCCGGGCGTCCATTCCTTCAACCAATTCATTAAAAATGAGAAACAGTTGATATGGGTTAATACTGCCAACCGTCAGGTCGTCATCGCCATATTTTGAATCATTAAAATGAAACCCGGCCAGCTTACCCTCCATCAAAAGCAGGGCTACTATCTGCTCGATATTGGCACCCTGTAAGTGATGCCCCAGATCAACCAGCGTTTGGGCCTTGTTACCAAGTTTACTTGATAACAGGTAGGATTGCCCCCAGTCGCCAATGGTGGTTGAATAAAAATTAGGCTCGTAAGGCTTATACTCTACCCACATTTTCCAGTCATCAGGCAGCGCGGAATAGATTTGCTGGAGGCTATCAAAAGTCCTCTCAAAAGCGCCACGCATGTTTAACTGTCCGGGAAAATTTGAGCCGTCAGACAACCAAACCGATAATGCCTTTGAATCGAGCTCAACACCGTATTTTATTACCTGGATATTGTGCTCAATTGCTTGCTGGCGCACTGCCTTATCTACATGGTTCAATGAGCCATATTTATAGCTTAATTCCTGATCGGCTTGATCCTGGAAAGTGTTGGAATTCACTGCGTCAAAATGCAATCCATACTGTGATGCCAACGCTTTTATTGTTGAAGCATTCTCCGGAATATCCCAGGGAATATGCAGCGAGATTGAATTACTCGATCTGTTTAAAGCATGAATCAAACCCACATCAGCAATCTTCTCCTCCAAACTGCGTGGTTCGCCACCGCCTGAGAAACGTCCAAAACGTGTACCACCCGTACCCAATGCCCAGCTTGGGATTGCGATATTAAACGCAATGAGTTTTTTTATGACCTCATCAATATTTTTCAATCCTTCAGCAACAAACTCAAATTGGCGATTATGGTTAGCCAGATGTTGCTGATTCAATTCTTGTATATAGTGTTGCTCTATTTGCATAATGATAAAAACTATGAACTATGATCTATCAACTATGAACTACCTTACAAATGCCATGGCCACGCCGCCATCTACATTTAACACATTTCCGGTTGATTTATTCAGCAATCCACCTACAAAAGCAAAGCATGCATTGGCAATATCCTGCGGTAATATAACCTGGTTAAGCAAAGTTCGTTTGGCATAATAAGCCGGTAATTCTTCCACGGTAATTCCATAAGCTTTAGCGCGACCTTCGGCCCAGCCACCTGCCCAAATATTGCTTTCGCTGATCACAGCATCAGGATTCACTACATTTACACGGATATTATCAGCGCCTAATTCTGCTGCGTTCAATCTGCTTAAATGTAATTGTGCTGCTTTAGCGCTTCCATACCCGGCATTGTTTGGTCCACTTACCAAAGCATTTTTGCTAACAATATTAATCACATCGCCACCAATAGACTGTTTCTGCATTACTTTAACGGCCGCCTGTGTGATAAAGAATTGCCCTTTCACCAGCACATCATAAAGCAGATCCCAATCCTTTTCGGTATGATCGCCGATTGATTTTGAGATGGACAAACCTGCATTATTGACTACGATATCTACCCCACCAAAAGCTAATGCAGCAGCATTTAATGCCGCGTCGATCTGCTCCTGTTTGGTTACGTCCAATATCGCTGTCGTATAAGAATCTTTACCATATTGCTTTTTAAACTCTTCTCCTGCACCTTCCAAACGCTCGGCATTCATATCATTCAGTATCACTACTGCGCCTTCTTCAACAAATTTTTTGGCGATAGCTTTACCAATACCACCGGCACTGCCGGTTATCAGGGCGATCCTGCCGGATAACGCTTTCGGCTTTGGCATACGTTGCAGTTTTGCTTCTTCCAGTAGCCAGTATTCAATATCAAATGCTTCCTGTCGAGGTAATGAAGTATATTCAGAAACTGCCTCCGCACCTTTCATCACATTGATCGCGTTGATATAAAACTCTGATGCCACACGGGTGGTTTGCTTATCTTTTGAAAACGAGAACATACCCACGCCTGGATAAAGAATGATCACTGGATTAGCGTCACGCACCGGAGGACTATTCAGATGCTTACAGCTTTCGTAATATTCAGTATACATCCTTCGATACGCTTCAAAAGCCGGTTGCAGTTTTTCTTTGATCGCTTTTACATCAGATAAGTCCTCATCAGGTTTTAATTCAAGCACTAACGGACTAATTTTTGTCCTCAAAAAGTGATCCGGGCAACTGGTTCCCATTGGTGCGAGACGATCAAGGTCATTTGAATTGATAAACTCCAGTACACGAACATCATCTGTAAAGTGCCCAACCATGTGGCGCTCACTTGAACAGAAGCCGCGTAATATTGGCGCTATAGCGGCAGCTTGTTTTTTACGATCCGCTTCGCTCAGGCTTTCCATCTTTTTGCCGCCAAATACCGGGCCTTTTTTACCATAGTTATCTTCCAGGTAAGCGGCGCAACGTTCTATTACCTCCAAAGTATTGATATAGCTTTCATAAGCCGTATCGCCCCAGGTAAACAAACCATGCGAACCGAGCATAATGCCGCGGATACCCGGATTGTTATCGAGGCATTCTTTCAGTTTCAGGCCCAGATCGAAACCCGGTCTTTGCCAATCTACCCAACCGATTGTACCGCTAAATAATTCCTGCGTGATGCGTTTGCCATCTTTTGCTGCTGCTATGGCAATAGCTGCATCGGGGTGTAAGTGATCGATATGTTTGAATGGCAAAAATCCATGCAAAGGTGTATCAATTGATGGAGCCTTTGAATTCAGATCATAAATGCAGTGATTGAACAACTCTACCATTTCATCCTCAAACTCCAGTCCGCGGTATACATTTTTCAGGCTACGTAGCCTGTCAACATATAATGCCGCAAGTCCACTTTTTTTTAGTGTGCCTATATCGCCGCCCGATCCTTTGATCCACATTACTTCGGTTTCCTCACCGGTCAGCGGGTCGTTTGCTATGGCTTTGCATGAGGTATTGCCGCCGCCATAGTTGGTAAGGCGCAAATCGGCACCAAGCAAATTCGACCTGTAAATTAATAATCCTACTTCATCGCCTTCCAGTTGTTCGGCTGCTGCGTCATCCCACAGATAACTCACATATTTGAAGTCAGCAGTTGTTTTCATATAGATATTTATTTTTAAGCTTTTAATGAGTTTCCGTACCCTACCAGGAGTACAGAAATAATAATAATGATGATACCCATAATTACGGTTGTCATCGCTTTTTTGCTCACGCCTTTCCATTCTTTCAGGAGCAGTCCCCATATATTGGCGACAAGGATAATGAATGCCATGTGCAGTATCCACGAACTTGCACCATTACCTAACCTGCTTTCGCCCATACCGTAAAAAAAGAATTGCAAAAACCAGGTTGTCCCCGCCAATGCTGAGAACAAATAGTTTTTCAGCAATGGTGTCTTTTTATCGCCGTAATTATCAAATGTTTTATTGCGTGCGTTAAGGATCATGCACCAGATAAAGTTGGTGGTTAATCCCCCCCATAACAGCGGCACATAGGTGACATTGTTTTGAAACAGGAAATTCCCCTGTCCCGGGTGTGCTGCCTGCCATAAATGGTTAGCCGTATCAGCCATATCCTTACCTGCTTCAATACCGAAGTTGAAGCAAGCGCTCAGCACGCCTGAAACGATAGCAACGAATATTCCTATGCCGAAATGGTATTCTTTGTTATCTGCCGCTGCAGTTTGGTTTTTTTGCAGGTCTTTCTCCTTTATGGTACCTGCCTTACCGCAAACGATGATGCCGATAACACAGACGATGATGCCGATCAGCACCATTTGTCCCCAATGGGTGTGTAGCAGTGTTCCAAAATTGTCTTTACCTGCTTTTGGGTTAAGACTATAATAAACCGAAGGCACCAATGAACCGAAAACTGAGCAAAGCCCTAATATGATCGTGCTGCCTAAAGAAACGCCCAGGTAACGAACACCGAGTCCATAGGTCAAACCGCCAATGCCCCAAAGCAAGCCGAAGAAGTAAGTAAGCCAAATCACACCGCCATTAGTTTGATGAATGATCTCGGTAAAGCCGGGAATAGTTAGCCAAGCCGCAATCGGCGGAACGATAAGCCATGAGAATAACCCTCCCACTATCCAGAAACTTTCCCAGGCCCAGCCCTTTACCTTTTTGTAAGGAATATAAAAACTACCCGACGCGAAACCGCCGATAAAATGGAAGATTACTCCGAATATTACCTGCATTTAATTTAAGCTGATTGGTTGACGATAATTTTTGCTAAGGTAATTTACAACTTTTTATGAACTGTCCTTATCTGTCCTTAATTGCCAAAATCTATCCTTATTTGTGAGTGAGTCCCGCAATTCCATTTCCTAAAAACTGCTCCCTTAGGAGCAGCTTTTAAGAAAAACCTTTATTGTATAAAGCCTGATAAAACAATATTTTTAGGTTTTAAAACAAGAGCCTGTCAGATGAAAAAACTTTACCTGTCACTATTTCTTTTCATCAGCCTTTTTCAAATTGTCAATGCCCAGAAAGCCGAGGATTTTGAATCAAAAACGAAAGGACTGAAAAAATATTCCGGCTATTTTAATTTTTACTGGAATGATAAGACCGGACAGGTCTTGCTGGAGATCAATCGCTTTAATGATGAGTTTTTATACGTGAACTCATTGCCTGCCGGTGTTGGCTCGAATGATTTGGGTATGGACCGTGGACAGATTGGTGACAGCCGTATCGTAAAGTTCATCAGAGTGGGTAATAAAGTTTTGTTGGTTCAACCCAATTATAGTTACCGGGCAGTAAGCAATAGTGCTGACGAACGCAAATCGGTAGAAGAAGCCTTCGCGCAATCTGTTATTTGGGGATTTATTACCGAAGCGCAGGATGATGACAAGGTGTTAGTGGACTTTACACCATTCTTGCTTCGCGACAGCCATAATTTGGCCAAAAAACTGGGCAATAGCAATCAGGGAAATTACCATGCTGATGACAGCCGGTCTGCTGTTTATTTGCCTAACACCAAAAGTTTCCCGGACAATACAGAATTCGAGGCGATCATTACTTTAGCAGGGAATGGCACCGGCAGCGAGATCAGCTCAGTAACACCCAATCCTGATTTTGTAACGGTCAGAATGCATCAATCATTCATCCGCTTGCCCGATAATAAATATAAGCCGCGCAAGTTTGATCCTCGCTCCGGATTGTATGATGTGGAGTATATGGATTTCGCCACACCGATAGATCAACCTATTATGAAACGGTATTTAACCAGGCATAGGCTCGAAAAGAAAGACCCCTCAGCAGCAATCAGCGAACCCGTGAAGCCAATTATTTATTATGTTGATCGCGGTGCGCCGGAGCCTGTACGCAGCGCTTTGATAGAAGGCGCTTCCTGGTGGAACCAGGCTTTTGAGGCGGCTGGTTATAAAGATGCCTTTCAGGTGAAGTTACTCCCCGAAGATGCCGACCCAATGGATATTCGGTATAATGTGATCCAGTGGGTACATCGCTCTACGCGCGGATGGTCGTATGGTGAGTCAATTAACGATCCACGTACAGGCGAGATCATTAAAGGTCAGGTCTCTTTAGGCTCATTGCGCGACAGGCAGGACTTTCTGATCGCCGAAGGCTTGCTCCAGCCTTATGAGGATGGTAAACCCGTGAGTGATAAAATGATGAAGATGGCATTGGCGCGTTTGCGCCAGTTAGCAGCGCACGAGGTAGGGCACACGTTAGGCTTTCAGCATAATTTTGCGGCAAGTGTGAATAACAGGGCATCGGTGATGGATTATCCACCCCCTGTATTTACGCTGGGCGCTGATGGAACTATCGACTTAAGTAATGCCTATAGCACAGGTATAGGTGCATGGGATAAGCGAACAGTATTGTACGGATACCAGGATTTTCCTGCCGGAACGGATGAAGATAAGGCTCTGAAAGATATCATGACCGAGACCTTGAAAGAAGGTTTTCTATACATCTCAGATGAAGATGCGCGCCCTGCAAGTGGAGCTCACCCACAGGCGCACCTTTGGGACGCTGGAACCAATGCTGCTGATGAACTCAACCGTTTGATGGTTGTCAGGAAACACGTGATCGATAATTTTTCTGAAAAAGCGATCAGGCAGGATGCACCGATGGCTACTATTGGAGAGGTACTGGTGCCGATGTACCTGATGCACCGCTACCAGGTAGAAGCGGCTTCCAAAATGCTGGGTGGCTTGTACTATTCCTTCGCACTAAAAAATGACGGGCAAACCATCACCAAATTTGTCCCTCCTGCCGAACAATGGAAAGCATTTGATGCATTGATGAATACCATCTCGCCGGATGCATTGGCTCTGCCTGAAAAGCTGATCGAAAAAATACCACCGCGACCAATAGGTTATCCGCGCACACGCGAGACATTTAAATCGAGAACGGGATTGACATTTGACCCGCTTTCTGCGGCTGAATCAGCAGCAAGCAATACGTTAGCCTTTACGCTGCAACCGCAAAGGGCAGCACGCCTGGTGGAGTATCATTCAAGAGACAATACACAACCAGGATTAGAAGCGGTTCTGACTAAATTGATCGCAAGAACATGGAAAACCCCGCAACAAACAGGTTATAAAGGAGAAGTGCAACGATTGGTGAACAATCTTACTCTGAAGCAACTATTAGAACTGGCTGCAAATACGAGTGCACCAGAGAATGTTCGTGGGATTACGCTACTGCAAATAAGTGAGCTAAAAACATGGATGAACAAAGCCATGCCAACAGTTGGAAATGACCAGAAAGCAAACTTATTATTTGGCTTATCACAGATTAAGGAGTTTGAGAATAATCCTGATAAATTTAAACCGGCTGAAACATTAAGTATGCCTGATGGTTCGCCAATTGGGATGGAGGAGTAGAATTTTTAATATCGAATAACGAATTTTGAATCATGAACACTGAAGTCATTACTTCGAAATTCGATATTCAGCATTCGGTGTTCAATATTTAATTTTATCATGCAATCACCTATAAAAACTGGCCTTATGGCCTACGGAATGTCCGGTAGGGTATTCCATGCGCCGTTTATTTATGCGCATCCGGGTTTTGAACTGCGCGCAGTTGTGGAACGTCATGAGAAAAAAATGACGGAGCGTTACCCCGGCATAATCAGCTATAATCAAACCGAAGAACTTCTGGACGATCAACAGATCGAACTGATCATTGTTAATACACCCAATAACACACATTTTGACCTGGCTAAAAGATCACTGCAGGCAGGCAAACATGTACTGGTCGAAAAACCCATTGCCGCAACTGTCGCTGAAGTAAAAGAATTATATGACCTGGCAAGGGAAGTAGGTAAACATTTAATGGTTTATCAAAACCGCCGTTGGGATAGTGATTTTTTATCTGTAAAAGAAGCAATAGAAAGCGGCCGCCTGGGGCAATTGATCGAGGTGCATTTCCGGTTCGACAGGTATAAAACAACTTTAAGTCCAAAGCAATTTAAGGAGACCAAAAGTATGGCGCCAAATGGTTTGGCTTATGATCTTGGTCCGCACCTGATCGATCAGGCGATCAGTCTTTTCGGGCGACCGTTGAAGTTTACCAAAACCACAGCTACTTACCGTGAAGACTCGGAGGTGGATGATTATTTCCATTTTCATTTATCGTATCCTAATCAGTTGAATGTCTACCTTACATCAGGTTTGCTCATTGCACAGCCTACACCTTCATTCGTGGTGCATGGCACATTGGGCAGCTATATCAAAGACCGGGTAGATGTTCAGGAAGCGCAATTGGACAAAGGCATTACACCAACTGATCCTGCTTATGGAATAGAGCCAGAAGGCAGCGAAGGTAAACTCGTTACTTTTGATGGGAATAATCAAAAGAATATCGAACTAATCCCTTCATACAAGGGTCAATACATTCAATTATTTGAGGCGGTGCATCAGACTATTCGCAACGGTGCGTTATACCCCATAACAGAGGAACATATTGCCTGGCAGATAGAGCTGCTTGAAGCAAATGGCTGAATTTTGTAAATTTATAGTAACATCAAACCGATGAACTATAAAAACAGTACATTTATCACCATAATGAAAAAATTAGTTTTATTGCTAAGCCTGATCATTGTTGCAGGATGCACACAGGCGCAAATCAAACCTGATATTGAACACATCCCGCATTTTAAAATATTAAAGGCCGACAGTACCTATTTCAGCTATACCGACCTGAAAAAAGACAAGCCGGTGATGATCATCTATTTCTCGCCCGATTGCAGCCACTGCCAGCACCTGATGTATGAGATGAAACCTAAAATGAAGCAGTTTGGCGACATCCAGATTGTAATGGTAACCTTCACCGAATATAATATGCTGAAGATGATTAAAAACTTTAACCGGGATTTCGATCTAGCGAAATATCACAATCTGACTGTTGGCACAGAGGGGCATACCTATGTGGTTCAGAAATATTACCAGGTAACTACCACGCCATATATTGCGGTGTATGACCACAAAGGCAACCTGGTTAGGGCTTTTGATAAAGCGCCTAAATTAGATACCCTGATAGCTACTGTTAAGAAAGCTTAAGTTTATTGCTGCTGCTGTTGTTGCTGCTGAAGCATTTCCAGATAGCGCTGATAACTGTTTTTGGGGATATTGCTTAATGGTTTGTGTTCGGTATGTTCTGGTGGTGTGTTAATAAATTCCACAGGCTGATTCATAGAAGGAGCATCATCCTCGTAGCCGACGTTAACAGAAACATCCAGCCTGTGATCTGACGTACCTTTGTAGACCCCCTTTACCGGAGAACAATCCGAAAAATTTCGTCCTACAGCCAAACGTATATGTGTTTCATTGGCAATACAATTATTTGTTGGGTCGATACCCAGCCAGCCATAATCCGGAATATAAGCCTCGGCCCACGCGTGGGTGGCTCCTTCACCGCGCATAATGGTACTGCGATGAGTGCAGATATAACCGCTCACATAACGCGCCGGAATATCAACCAGTCGCAGCATAAGGGTTAAGATATGAGCGAAATCCTGGCAAACGCCTGCTTTCAGTTTCCATATCTCATCCATGGTGGTTTCTACCGAGGTAACGCCTTTGATGTAACGAAAGTTATCATAAACATATCGCGAAAAGCGCAGCACAGCCTGGTAAGGTGTATCCTCTTTTGATTTCTCAGCCTCAACCAATGCTTTCAGATCATCAAAGCCTTCAAATTGCTCTAATCGCAAAAAGTCAATATAAGGTACCATGAAACGCAAATGCTTTAGGTCCTCCCATTGTTGCGCCGGAAAAATGTCATTGCCTGGCAGCGGTTTGTGTTTGGTTTGAACTAATATTTTTGAATCGATCAGCAGAGTTGAATGCGGTTCGCTGTAAGTAAAGCCTCCCACCTTATTCCCATAATAGTCAATAAAAGTATCGATTACCGGGTCGCCGCTGATGCGTATTTCCTGTTTGATCACTTCCTGCCATTCGTCCTGTATCGGGTATAAAATAATCTGGTTGGCGCTGTCGCGAACGGGTGCAGGGTAAGTATATTTAGTTAAATGTTGAATCTTAAATTCAGGCATAATTATAGCTCAATAGGTTTATCAATCAGGAGTTGGCAAAGTAGTGATTATTCAGCGCATCGCCAATACCATATAGCTGGCTTCGTATCTGGGTCAAAAATTGGTGCAGCCCTTCATCCTTTATACTTTTTACCGAACTGTATTTGATATTGCTTTGCAAGCGGCCGATATAAAAAGAAAGCTCCCGGTAATCATCAATGTTGCTGTCGTTTTTCAGCCGCTCAAAATATCGCTGAATATGATTTACCGAATAAATTACCGACCGCGGGAAATCATTGTTCAATACCACCTGTTCTAAAACATTCTCGGCCTCGAAGCCTTCGCGATACTTTTTAAGATAAAGTTCATAGCCACCCAATGACAATAATAGGTGCTTCCAGTAAGTAGTGTCGGTGAGCAAATCCGGATTATCATCTATCGAGCCGAATTTGGTGTCCAGAATATCCACTGATTGTATTCCTCGCTCCAGGTATTTGCCGATGTTCATATAGCTTCTACCCTCACCACGCTCCATCGTGATCTCCACTGTTCCATAGTACAACATCACTTGTTTTATGAGCACATCCAGCACGCTCACAGGATCGTCTTTTTTAAGAGCATTGTCGATGCGATTATCCTTTACAGTATGGTAATATTCATTCAGGCACTGCCATAAATCTTTAGTGATGTGTTCCTGAACCCCACGTGCGTTTTCGCGCGCAAGGGTAATAATGTTTAGAATTGAATTTGGATTATTCTTCCCCGATACCATATAGCGCATTACTGCGCGACTATCATTTCCAAGCTTTTGAGTTTCTTCATCCTGCCCGGCGAATATCCGGACCACCGGTTCCCAGGTAAACTCCTGAACCGTATCCTGCGACGAGGCGTAATTGATCTTGAGCATGCGCAAAATACCGTCGCTGCGCTCCACATAACGGCTTAGCCAATACAAACTTGCTGCTACCCTGCTTAACATTTCTTAGTTTTAATAACGAATATCGAATACTGAATATAGAATTTCGAAGTGATGAAAAGCGATATTTCGGCGTTCATTATTCAAAATTCGATGTTCGATATTTGCAATTTTCTTGTTTAAATTAATCAATACCTCAAGCTAACACCCATGTATCCTTACTACCCCCACCTTGTGAGCTATTCACTACTAAAGAACCTTCCTTTAATGCCACTCTTGTTAAGCCGCCGGGAACAATTTCTATCCCATCAGGCCCACAAAGGGCATAAGGCCTAAGATCTATCCTGCGCGGATGTAGCCCTCCCTGCATATAACAAGGCGCTGCCGACAGGCTGATAGTAGGCTGTGCAATAAAATTGCGCGGGTCTTTTAGTATCTCTTTCTTATAATCCTCAATCTCTTCATCAGAGGATGCGTGACCCATCAGCATGCCGTATCCACCGCTGCCATTGGTCTTCTTTACCACCATTTTATTGATATTGGCAAACACATGCTCACGTTCGTCGCGGTTGCTCAATTGATAGGTGGGTACGTTTTTCAGAATAGGCTCCTCGTTCAGGTAATATTTGATCATCTCAGGCACGTAAGCGTACACGGCTTTATCATCAGCCACACCATTACCAATGGCATTCACAATAGCGACATTGCCCGTGCGGTATGCGCCCATAATTCCCGCTACACCCAATATACTTGCCGGATTAAACACCAGCGGATCAAGGTATTCATCATCAACCCGGCGATAGATCACATCCACCTGCTGCAGACCGATGGTGGTTTTCATATATACCTTTTGATTTTTAACCACCAGGTCACGGCCTTCAACCAATTCAACGCCCATCAATCTTGCCAAAGTAGTATGCTCAAAATAAGCTGAGTTATAGATACCCGGGCTTAGCAAAACAATAGTCGGGTTACTAATCTGCCGTGGTGATAATGAAAGCAGGTTTTTATACAGGATATTGGGATATTCCGTCACACTTCGCACACAGCATTGCGGCAGCAGGTCTGGGAACAGACGCTTGGTGATCTCCCGGTTCTCCAGCATGTAGCTTACTCCTGATGGTGTTCGCAGGTTATCTTCCAGTACATAAAATGTTCCGTCATGATCGCGTATCAGATCGATGCCGGCAATATGAACATAGATATCATAAGGCACTTGCAACTGATACATCTCCCTCAGAAAATGCGGACAGGAATAGATGATATCTATCGGAACAATGCCATCCTTTACAATGAATTGGTTATTATAAACATCTTTCAGGAAAAGGTTAAGCGCATTGAGGCGTTGTTTGATACCTTTCTCTACAAAAGCCCATTCATCGGCAGTGATTATCCGCGGAATAATATCGAATGGAAATATCTTCTCAATACCCTCGCCGCTGCTGTAAACTGTAAAGGTGATGCCCTGGCTCATGAATAGTCGTTGGGCCAACTCTTCCTTCCTGGCCAAATCCTCAGACGATTCCCTCGACAAATAATCGATCACTTTGCTGTAATGTTCGCGTATGCTGTCCACGCCATACATTTCGTCCCATACGCCATTTATGGGACTATATTGACTAAAATAACCTGATTCCTGCATAAATTCTCCGGCTAAATGTGATAAATTGATCAGTTTATTTTTATAAAACGTAATTTATGAAGTATTTTATCAAAAAAGCAAATGATTTTTAATAAAATTTTATAAAAAACTTAAATAATGTATGAATTTATTAATCAAATGTCTTATAAATGCTATTATTTTAACAAAAAGATGTGAATTATAATAGGTTTAGTTCAAAAGTATCATCTTTTATATGATGTATTTGATCCCATCATGTCAAAATTCATAATACTAATAAGCCGTATAAAATGAAAGGAATAACCTATGTGCTTTGGTCTAATACATTTGTATATTCGTTTTGTTTAGACCGCACAATTCAATGACTAATCAGCACGAATCAAATAAACTGGGGCTATGGACAAGCACTTCACTTGTAGTCGGTAATATGATCGGCTCCGGTGTTTTCCTCATGCCTGCAGCTATGGCTGCTTTTGGGGGCATTGGCTTATTGGGCTGGTTATTTTCGGCCATAGGTTCGTTCTTCCTGGCTAAGGTTTTCGCCAATCTGAGTAAACTGGTTCCAAATGCAACCGGCGGACCTTATGTGTATACGCGGTCGGGTTTTGGTGACTTTGCAGGCTTTCTCGTAGCCTGGGGATATTGGTTGGCTAATTGTGGTGCTAACGCAGCAATTGTTATTTCATTCATCAGTGGGATGAGTGTGTTTTTCCCGGCTCTGGCAACGAATGCGGTAGCGGCGATCCTTACCGGATTGGCGTCGATCTGGATCATTACTGCGATCAATTCATTAGGGGTTGGATTGTCAGGCCGGTTTCAATTAATGACTACAATTTTGAAATTGTTGCCGCTGGTTTTAATATCGGTAGGTGGTTTATTCTTTTTAAAAAGCGGAAACTTTCATCCATTCAATCTGAGCGGTAAGCCGATTTTTTCGGCCATCACAGTTACCGCCACCATGACCATGTTTGCCTTTGTGGGTATAGAGTGTGCCACCATCCCTGCTGGAAGCACCGAGCATGCAGAGAAAACGGTATCGAGAGCAACTATGTTGGGTATGCTGATCTCGACTATTGTTTACTTATTAGGCAGTATAAGTATTATGGGAATTATTCCTGCAGCCCAATTGCAGCAATCAGCAACCCCTTATGCCGATGCTGCCGCAATTATTTATGGACCTGCTGCGCGTTACCTGGCAAGCGCCGGTGTAGCTATCGCAGCTTTCGGTGCTCTGAACGGATGGACATTAATACAAGGTCAAGTGCCTTATGCCGTTGCAAAGGATAAATTATTCCCCGGAATATTTGGCCGCCTTAATAAAAAGGGTGTACCTGCTCTTGGCATGGCAATCAGCAGTGGCATGACTACTTTGCTTTTATTGATGAATTACACTAAAGGCCTGGTGGAGCAGTTCAAATTTTTGTTGCTGCTGGCTACGCTCAGTATTTTGATACCCTATCTGCTCTCTGCAGGTGCTTATATAATTTTAGGGACTAAAAAGAACGCCCTTCACAAAGCAAGCCTCTCAAGTGTGATCGTACTTGGTTTATTAGCTTTTATTTATTCTTTGTGGGAGATTTATGGCTCAGGCGCAGACACTGTATTTTATGGTTTTTTGTTCCTGATGGCGGGTGTGCCGTTTTATATCTGGTTGAGTTATAAGAAGCATCGGGAGGAGGAATAAAAAAACCGCCTTAAAACTAAGGCGGTTTTCAAATATATTTCTTTCAATTATTCCCCATGCGACTGCCCATGCAGTTCTTCCTGTCTGAATAGCTTAGCGCTGAAGTAATCGTTATTCATTCGCGATATGTTGGTTAAGCTGATTTCCTTAGGGCATTCGGCTTCGCAAGCTCCTGTGTTAGTACAGCTACCAAACCCCTCTTCGTCCATCTGCGCTACCATGGATTGCACACGGCGATAACGCTCAGGCTGGCCTTGCGGCAACATACCTAATTGTGATACCTTGGCCGATACAAACAACATAGCGGATGCATTTTTACAGGCAGCCACGCAAGCGCCGCAGCCGATACAGGTAGCTGAGTTGAAAGCTTCATCAGCGATCACTTTAGGGATAGCTATCTCGTTAGCATCAGGTACGCCACCGGTATTCACCGATACATAACCGCCGGCCTGTTGTATACGATCAAAAGCTGAACGATCTACCGCCAAATCCTTTATTACAGGGAACGGTGCTGCACGCCAGGGCTCAATAGTTATAGTTTGTCCATCATGAAAGCTGCGCATGTGCAACTGACAAGTGGTGATGGCGCGTTTTGGTCCGTGCGGGTGACCGTTGATATACAATGAGCACATACCGCAGATACCTTCACGACAGTCGTGATCAAAATAGATCGGGTCTTCGCCCTTATGCACAAGGCTTTCATTCACCACATCCAGCATTTCGAGGAAAGACATATCCGGCGAAATACCTTCGGCTTTATAAGTCACAAATTTACCCGCTGTTTGCGCATTCTTTTGGCGCCATACTTTCAGCGTCAGGTTCATTCCGTTTGCACTCATTTTCTTATTTTAAGGTTAAGAGCCAGGAATCAAGAGTCAAGAACCAGGACTTTTTCTTGATTCTTGACTCTTGGTTCTTGATTCTATTATTTATAACTCCGTTGTGTTAAATGAACATTCTCAAATACCAACTCTTCTTTATGCAATTCTTCAGGCTGATTGTCACCTTTGTATTCCCAGGCTGATACGAAAGCAAAGTGTTCATCATCGCGTAAGGCTTCGCCTTCCGGTGTTTGCGATTCAATCCTGAAGTGGCCGCCGCATGATTCTTTGCGCATCAATGCGTCATCCACCATCAACTCACCTAATTCAAGAAAATCTGCAACACGACCGGCTTTTTCAAGCGACTGGTTCAGTTCTTCGTTCTCACCTAACACAATGGCATTTTTCCAGAAGTCGGCACGCAGGTTTTGAATTAACCCTTTAGCTTTTTTCAGGCCTTCTTCGTTACGTGCCATACCGCAGTATTCCCACATAATGTGGCCCAACTCGCGGTGATACTCGTCGACAGTTTTGTTGCCTTTTAGAGCTAATAATTTCTTAATACGTTCTTCAACGTCTTTTTTGGTTTGCTCAAAAGCAGGGTGCTTAGCGTCAACCGGTTTCGGACCGATCTTAGCCAGGTAATCACCAACAGTATAAGGGATTACGAAATAACCATCAGCCAAACCCTGCATCAATGCAGATGCACCAAGGCGGTTAGCGCCGTGATCAGAGAAGTTGGCTTCACCTAAAGCATACAAACCGTCTACGTTGGTCATCAGGTTATAATCAACCCAAAGGCCGCCCATGGTATAGTGCACCGCAGGGTAAATACGCATCGGCTGTTTGTAAGGATCTTCGTTGGTGATCTGGTAATACATATCGAACAGGTTACCATATTTCGCCCTTACCGCGTCTTCGCCCAGGCGCTTGATCGCATCAGCAAAATCAAGGAAAACTGCCACACCTGTGCTACCTACTCCACGACCTTCGTCAACCATTTCCTTACCGTTACGCGAAGCAACGTCGCGTGGTACCAGGTTACCGAATGACGGATATTTTCTTTCCAGGAAATAATCCCTGTCTTCTTCTTTTAAGTCTGTTACTTTCAGTTCGCCTTTACGCAGTTTCTGAGCAAGCTCAACTGTTTTTGGCGCCCAAACACGACCATCGTTACGCAGCGACTCGGACATCAAAGTCAACTTAGACTGGTGATCGCCGGTTACCGGGATACAGGTTGGGTGGATCTGTGTATAGCATGGGTTACCAAAGAAAGCACCGCGTTTGTGCGCTCTCCAGGCTGCTGTTACGTTACAGCCCATCGCGTTGGTCGATAGGTAGAACACATTACCATAACCACCAGTGCATAACAATACTGCATGACCGGTATGTGTTTCGATCTTACCGGTCTCCAGGTTACGGGTTACGATACCTTGTGCCTTGCCGTCAACTATTACCACATCCAGCATCTCGGTACGGGTGTACATTTTCACTTTACCGGCATTGATCTGGCGGTTCAAAGCTGAATAAGCACCCAACAATAACTGCTGTCCTGTTTGACCGCGGGCATAGAATGTACGAGACACCTGCGCACCACCGAATGAACGGTTATCCAATAAACCGCCGTATTCACGTGCAAAAGGAACACCTTGCGCCACGCATTGGTCGATGATATTTACAGATACCTCAGCCAGGCGGTAAACATTTCCTTCGCGGGCGCGGTAGTCGCCACCTTTTATAGTATCATAAAACAAACGGTAAACGCTGTCACCATCGTTACGGTAATTTTTTGCTGCATTGATACCACCCTGTGCTGCGATAGAGTGCGCACGGCGTGGGCTATCCTGAAAGCAGTATGCTTTTACATTATAACCCAGCTCGGCCAGCGATGCAGCAGCTGCGCCACCCGCCAAACCGGTACCTACCACAATAATATCGTATTTACGCTTGTTGGCGGGGTTAACCAGCTTAAGGTTAAACTTATGCGTACTCCATTTTTCGGCTAAAGGGCCTGCTGGAATTTTAGCATCTAAGATCATGTTTTTCTTATTTAGTGAGTGGTTGATTGAGTTGAGTGGTTGATTATGTTGGATTTTGTTTAAAGCGACAAACCATTTAACCACTTAACCATTCAACCATTTAACATATTCAACTACTTAACTCCTTGTAAAATAATAAACCACCGGCATCAGGGCGAAACCTAACGGGATGATCACTGCAAACAGCCAGGTGCCGATAAATTCAACTATCGGGGTATATTTGCGGTGTACCCAACCCAACGTACGGAACGCGCTCTGGAAACCATGTTTCAGGTGGAATGATACTGCCACCATTGCGATCACATAAAATATCACGTACCACAATTGGCTAAAGCTCGTTTGTACACGGGCATGCAGATCCTTCACCCGAACGATTTCGAAATTATTTACAGTTTGTACTGAATTTTCAAAGTCAGGTGAAGTTGGTGTAAATTCAACTGCTTGTGTTACACCTGATGAAAGATCAGTACGATATTCCATAAAATGTACACTGCTGGTGTACTTGTAACGGTACCAGAAATCGCTCATGTGGATCACGATGAACAACAGCAGGATCGAGCCTAACAAGCCCATGTTTTTTGATTGCCATGTTGCATTATCGCTTGCAGTTACAGCATAACCTACAGGTCGTGCTTTGCGATTAGCAATAGTGAGCACCAGCGCATAAATAGCGTGAACTATGATGCACAGGTACAGGATGTAGGCGATCACCTCAATCGGCGGGAAATGCGTCAGGAAGTTAGCGTACACATTAAACGCATAACCGTCGTCGTGTTTAAACAGCAGCAGGTTGCCGCCTAAGTGTACAATCAGGAATGTACACAAAAACAAGCCCGTTAAAGCCATGATCAGCTTTTTGCCCAGCGACGAGTTAAAGGTTTGTTTAAATTCGCTCATTACAAATTAGATTTATTCGGCAAAAGTATCTATTATATGACAAAAGATATAAATGCTGTGCTGTAAATGAGCGTGAAAGATTTATTTAGAAATGTTCTAAATTGGTTGATTGGTTAAGTGGTTGATTGTGTTGAATGGTTGCTTGTAAAATTCTATTCATTGCCGTCCCATTTATGGGACGGAACAGATGATTGATATATCGGCTTTAGCCAAACAATTATTTAGGCTGAAGCCATGACTTTCTGTTTAATATTCCGTCGGCTAAAGCCAACGGCAATGAAATTATTATCCAATTGCAATGACTTTGTCTTCGAGCACCCCAAATATCCTGTCTTGTCTCTCATGTCTAATCGCTACTCTCCCAGTAAACTTTCCGAATGAAGGTAAAATCGCTTGCTTTTTCCCAAATGCAAAACAAGGCAAAGTGATACTCTGGCGTGCACGTCCCGACAAGTTCACTCCCGGATGAATATGCCCGCAAAGTACATAGCTTTCTGCTTCTTGTAATCCGGCTTCAGGTAAAGGATGATGCAGCATCAGGAAAGGTCCGACAATAAGCTGATCGTGTAAAGCAACATCCAATTCGAGGTAATGCTTGTCATGAATAATATCGTGATTGCCGCGAATGAGGATGATCCTCAGTTTTTTATTTTGCTGTCGCCATAAGCGGAACCACTCCCAATCGGCATTCATATCGCTGTGGAAGAGGTCGCCTAAAAAGATCAGCTTTTCGGGTTTATATTCAAATATCAGGTCGGACAAGGTAGACAGGTCGCTTTGCTCCATGTTGCGGGGTACGGCAATACCCGCCTTGCGAAAATGCCCCACTTTGCCGAGGTGAACATCTGCAGCAATTAAGGTTTTTTCTTGCTTCCAGTAAATGGCTTTTTGAGCTAACAGGACAAGGTCTTGTCCTAAAAAATTGAAATCGAGCCCGGCACAGATCGTCATAAGGGCAAAGGTAAGTAATTTGGATTATCGATTGCTAGCTACAGACTGGTGAGAAAACGGTAAATAATGGATTTTAATTTGGTGACTTACTTTCTGAATAATGAATATATTTGAAGATGAAAAAAACCTTAACCTTATTGATCTTCTTTCAATTTTTTGCAGCTCTTGTATTTGCTCAGAAAAGCTTTGAAGGCGAAGTAGTTTATTCAATTAGCATCAAATCAAACACTCCAAAATTTACCGACGCACAATTAAGTAGTATAATGGGCACTACACAACACTACTATATGAAAGGCGCCAATTATAAATCGGTATTAAATGGGAAAATGAGTCAATGGGAAATCTATGTTAATAAGAATAAAAAAGTATACAATAAAATAGCAAGCAACGATTCTATTTTGTGGAATGATGTGACTATAAATCATGACACTATTTATAAAGTTAATTTGAAAAAAAACGATACTACAATCCTTGGATATAAATGTGACAAACTAACATTTACTTGCAATCGCGGGATAGAGATATACTATTTTAATCCGCAATTTGTAGTAGACCCTCGTCTTTACATCAATCATCAGGAAGGTAACTGGTACGCATTTCTGGAAAAGTCGCGATCAATTGCATTAAAGGAAATTATGCAGAAGAAATATTTCACATTCACGCTCACGGCAGTTTCAGTTAAAAGAAAGCCGATCGACGATAAATTATTTGAATTGCCGCCAAACATGCCGTTAACTAAAAGTAAAGTCAATTTATAGCCAGATATTATTCTTGTTTAGATCGCGGGACATTGGCCTTCACACATATATCTAAAAAAAAACCCGGCTATAAACCGGGTTTTTACTATTTATCACTTAATAATTGCTTGATTATTCACCATCACCTTGCTGAAACACATTGTTGAATGCGGTTCCGTCAGGATAGTAACCGGTGATGATCAGGTTGCCGTTACGCATGCTGGTAATAGCGTTGCTGATATCATCTGAATTGTTAACCGGTTTCCTGTTAATGCTGGTGATAATAGAACCTACAGGGATCTGGGTATCGTCAAACAATAATCCCGGACGAACCTGGGTAACCACCACTCCTGAACGTACATGGTATTTAGCTTTTTCAGACTGGGTAAGCGGTTTGAAGCTAGCACCTAATTTATTGTACAGTTCTTCGGCTGATTTGGTTGATGCTGTTGAACGCCCTAAATTACCAGCATCAGCTTTCAGGGTTACGCTTGCAGTTTTTTCTTCGTTACCGCGCATAAAAGTCAGGTTGATCTTATCGCCTGGTTGTAAACGGGCAACAGGTTCCTGTAAGTCTGATGACTCATACACTTTGTTTCCATTCACTTTGGTAATGATATCGCCATGCTGTAAACCAGCCTGGGCAGCGCCGCTGCCTTTAGCAACATCGTCTACATATAAACCGGTATTGCGGCTGATGTGCAATGCATCGGCAGCATCCTGGTCAAGCTCTTTAAAGCTAACACCCAGGTAACCACGTTTTACCATACCATATTTCTCGATATCATTCAATACTTTTTTCGCCAGGTTTATAGGAATGGCAAAACCGTAACCTTCATATGAGCCTGTTTGCGAAGCTATGGCGGCATTGATACCTATCAATTCCCCTTTAGTATTCACCAATGCACCACCGCTGTTACCAGGATTGATGGCTGCATCGGTCTGAATAAATGACTCGATACCTTTATTTAATTGCTTACCACCGTTCTGACGCTGAACACGCATACGGCCGAATGGTGTTTCCTGCTCTTCGTCCTGGTTGCTGCCAATAAGGCCTAAACCACGGCCTTTAGCGCTCACGATACCTGCAGTGACGGTTGAAGTCAGCCGGAAGGGATTACCAACGGCTAATACCCATTCACCCACTTTCACGTTGTCAGAATTACCCAATTTTACGATAGGCAAATTGGTAGCATTGATCTTAATCAGGGCAAGGTCGGTATTCGGATCGGTGCCGATCACCTTAGCAGTAAAGTGCTGGTGATCGTTGGTGGTAATTTCAATCTTATCCGCCTTATCAACCACATGGTTGTTGGTCACAATGTAACCATCTGGAGAGATGATAACACCTGAACCTGATGCCATTTGCGGGCCTTGTGGCTGCATACGGCCGCCAAACATGTCGCCGAATAATTGCTGCATCTGGTCCTGCCCACTATTATCCTGGCTCTTATAAGTAGTACGGATGTATACAACCGCTGGAGTTACTTCGGCAGCTGCAACTGTAAAATCGGTAGGCGCATCGGCAGATGATACACCGGAAGGTAATGGGTTGTTTGTAAAATAAACTTTCTGCTTGTCCTCTATGCTCATGTTATCGGCATACTTGTTCTCAATTACTTTGTACGCGCCTAATGCCAGAGCACCGCCTAAAAACGCGGTAAGGACGGTTAAACCAAACTTTTTCATTTTCTATAATCTGTTTTTTAATCATTCTTTGAAACTATGGCAGCAAGCACAGGCCTTCGTGCGGGCTTCATAATAGTTTCATATTATAAAATCGCTTCGGTTTTATAATTTTTAAATCGTTACACTTGGAGTGTCAAATTTAATACCAGTAAGACGTTATAATCAACTTTTAGTTATCTTCTTTTTTGTTAAATTTTGTTAAATTGACATAAAAGGATGGAAAAAGTTTATTAGATCCGGTCACAACCACAATAAACTTTCATTAAAGTTAATAAAAAATAAGTGAAAATTAAATTCTATAAATATCAGGGAGCCGGCAACGATTTTATTTTGTTAGATAATCGTCAGAATATTGTAAATCATCATAATCCGGCGCTAATTTCCCGGTTATGTGACAGGAGGTTTGGCATTGGCGGGGACGGTATGATGTTTTTGCAGGACACCGCTGGATACGATTTTGAGATGGTGTATTACAACTCCGACGGGCAGCCAAGCAGCATGTGTGGCAATGGCGGCCGGTGTATTGTAGCCTTTGCCAAATTCCTTGGAGTAATAGAGAGCGAGACGAACTTTTTGGCAGTAGATGGTCCGCATTATGCCAAAATTTCAGAAAACGGCGATTGGGTAAGCCTGCAAATGATTGATGTTGATGCCATTAACCGCGATGGTGCAGCTTATGTACTCAACACCGGATCACCACATTATATTGAGCTGGTTGATGGTTTGAAAGATAAAAATGTTTATCAGGATGGTTATGCTATCCGCAATAATGACACTTATAGAGCCAAAGGCATCAATGTAAATTTTGTAGAGCCTTTAAACGGGGGTTATTTTGTACGGACTTTTGAGCGGGGTGTAGAAGATGAAACCTTTGCCTGCGGAACAGGTGTGACAGCAGTAGCATTAGCCATGGCCAAACATAATCATCAAACCGGTACATTAAATACGCCTATAAAAGTATTAGGCGGTGATCTGAATATCCGCTTTGAAACAGACGGCGATCACTATAGCCACATTTTTTTAGAAGGGCCTGCTAAACAGGTTTTCCAGGGAGAAGTAGAAATATAAAATTATAGAGGCGCCCCGATTAATCGGAGCGCCTCTATACAAAATATTTTTAAGCCAAGCTGACGATCTTCTTCCTGTACAAGAAACGGGTCATCATTTCAACCATGTGATTTACATTGAATGGTTTTTTAACGTAAGCATCCGCTTTGCTGTCTTTGGCAATTTTGGGAAGATCTTCTGCAGAAGATACTAATATAACTGGAATTTCTTTGGTTGAATTCCTTGATTTTAATGTCTTGCAAAGATCGCCGCCCATTTCGGCTCCCAGAAAATCGTTAGACAAAATCAAATCAGGAGATAGCCTTTGAACATCCGGTGCGAACATTGCTTTATCAGAAGTAACAACGTCCACATTCAGCTGTCGGGTCAGGAATTTCAGCATATCAGCGGTGTCCTGGTCATTTTCCAGGATCAATACACGTTTCTTCATTTCTCAAGGTAGTTTAGCAAGTATTTAAAAGTTACAACAATAAAAATGCCGCAAACAAATTTATTGCCTAATGGTTGAAAAATTTAACATGAACACCCGGATAGAATTACAGAAAGGCGACATCACCAGGCTGCATGCCGACGCAATTGTCAACGCAGCAAACACTTCGCTTTTGGGCGGCGGAGGGGTGGATGGAGCCATTCATCGTGCTGGTGGACAGATAATTTTAGAGGAATGTATCAAAATACGAAACCGGCAAGGCGGTTGTGCAGTAGGTGAGGCTGTAATTACCACAGCCGGAAACATGCCCGCTAAGTTTGTAATACATACTGTTGGACCAGTGTGGAGCAAAAGCAATACAGGTGCGGATGCTTTACTATCCAATGCCTACCGGAATAGTCTGCAATTAGCTATAAAAAATGATGTGAAAACTATTGCCTTCCCAAATATTAGTACCGGCATTTATCACTTTCCAAAAGATAAGGCCGCAGAGATCGCTATCCGGACGGTGAAAGATTTCTTGTCATCCAATACAAAGATCGAAAAAGTAATATTTGTTTGCTTTGATGAGGAGAATTATCGCATTTACGAAAAGTTATTAGAGGAGTTGCTATATTTGGAAAGCTAGTGACCTATAACTTTATCCAATGCAACTTGACCGTTATCAACTAAAAGCCGAAGAATCATTAACAGTTTTTGAATTTACGAGTAATGGCCCGAAAGGGCAGATACCAAAACTTATTAAATTTAGTGAGACCAATTTAAAGGACCTTTATAACCTCGCATTCGGCGACAAGGATTTAACAAGCGGAGACTTAAATGATTTGGCTATTTCAAACAACGGCGACAGCCAAAAGGTACTTGCAACAGTTGTTTCAACGGTTTATGCATTTTCTGATAAATATCCCAACAGTTTTATATATGCCACTGGCAGTACTAAGGCAAGAACGCGATTATACCGGATGGGAATTACAAAATACTTAAGTGAAATAACAAAGGATTTTGATCTGTATGGGTTGAGAAACGACGAATGGGAGGTTTTTGAAAAAGGGATTGAATATGAAGCCTTTCTTGCTAAAAGAAAAAACAGTAACTTTATGCTATGAACATCGAAGAACTAAATAAAAGGAAAGCACCTGTTGTTGTGATAGATGATTCACTTGAAAAATACAAGGATTTACCTTTGTTTCAGGAGAAAGTAGATAAGGCCAATGAAATGCTGCGCACCGTAGGTTTACCTAAGACTAATAAAAAGAAAAGCCGTCGTGCCTAGTTAATTGTTTTATTAGCTATTATTTGTATAATACCTTATCATAATAAAAATGAACCTTATCAAATTATCTTTTGTCTCAGCGCTTTTTTTTGGTCTTTCTATTTCAATTCACGCGCAAAACGTTAAGCCTGAATTTAAAAAGTTTCTAATGGTATCTTACACTCCTTACGACAAAGGGAGTGAAAAGTTAGTTCGCATTGAAAACATCAGGGAAATCGATAGCGCGGGAATTTTGCATGCCATAAATAATCTTTATGAAAAAGACCGTGACACACTTTCCATTAAGGGAAGAATGCTGGACACATCTTATCGGGTTCCTGATAAAGTAATTCTGAGTTTAAATAAGGTATTTGCTATCGGTAGTTTCCCTAGTCATCCGATCAAATATAAACCATTGCCAAAAGGGATCGGGTTTTCGGGTCCATTTACTTTCTTTTCCTATATCGATGGAGCGAATAAAGTGCACAACTTTATTTATGCTACAAGGTTTGACTTTGATGACAATATTAATAATGCTTTAGGTAATATGTGGTATTTAACCTTTGGCGGAGCAATTCAGCCTAATAAAGTGTATAGTAATACAGTATTAGAAGCAATTATACAAAAGTGTCATCCTATGTTTGCATATAGGATAAAAACAATGTGAGTTAAGAGTAGATTTA
>JAFDZM010000068.1 GCA_018266915.1 Bacteroidota bacterium
TAATAATTTACAACAAACCATTTACTACCTAACTCTTATCCCGAACTCACGTTAAATTTAAATATTTCCGAAATTCACACTCCGCAATTATTTCATAATAGAAAAAATCAATTATTTTATTACATTTAAATAGATTTATTCTATATGTTAAATAGAGCCAGGATTTAAGTATTCAGCACTTATTCCTGGTTCCTGAATCTTGGCTCTTGATTCTCAAATTATGACTATTACACAGCTTGAATATATCGTAGCGGTTGACACTTACAGGAGTTTTGTGGTAGCTGCCGAAAAATGCTTTGTTACCCAGCCGACCCTAAGTATGCAGGTGCAAAAACTGGAGGATACGCTTGGTGTAAAGATATTCGACCGCAGCAAGCAGCCGGTGAGCCCTACAGAGATTGGTGTTGAAATTATAGAGCAAGCCAGGGTATTATTAGCCGAGAGTGAGAAAATCCGCGAGATCATTACCGACAGGCAGAAAGAGTTATCAGGTGAATTGAAAGTAGGCATCATCCCGACTGTGTCCCCCTATATATTGCCGAAGATCATCAGCAGTTTTATACAAAAATATCCACAGGTAAAATTGATCGTTTGGGAGCAAACTACTGAAGAAATTATCCAGCAGCTTAAACTTGGCACGTTGGATTGCGGTATACTTTCCACTCCTTTAAGGGAATCATCTCTGACGGAGATACCCGTATTTTATGAGAACTTCGTTGCCTATGTTTCTAAGAATAGCAAGTTATCCAAAAAGAAAAGCATCAGTCCTGACGATATAGATATGGAGGAAATATGGGTGCTGAACGAAGGCCATTGTATGCGCGAACAAGTATTGAATATTTGCCAACGCCGGAAATCGACCAAAGGCTTCCTTCATTTTGAATATAATACCGGCAGCGTGGAGACACTGAAACGTATGGTAGATCAAAACAATGGCGCCACAATTTTGCCTGAACTTGCTTTAACCGAATTGAATGATAAACAACTGGATAAGGTCCGCTACTTCAAATCGCCCGAACCTGCTCGGGAAGTAAGCATTGTCATTCAAAAAAATTTTCTTAAGCGCCGTATGATTGAGGCGCTCAAAAGCGAAATACTGGAATTCGTGCCCAAACGAATGAAGACCAGGAAGAAGAAAGAAGTAATGGAGATTTGATTGATTTCGGAAGTCGGTCCGCCAGTTGGCGGAGCGGAATTAGTTTAATGTTCTAATTTCAGATAGTCAATACCAGTTTACCAAACTGTGAAGAATTCTCCATTTTATCAATCGCTTTCTGAGCATTGGTCAATGGGAATATCTCATCAATTACCGGTAAGATATTATGCTTATTAACCAAATCAATCATCCCTTTAAAATCATCCGGCGAACCCATGGTAGTACCTAAAATTTGCAACTGTTTCCAGAATATTTTGCGACCATTCAGTGGCGGAATATTCCCGGCGGTCCCGCCGAAAAATACGATGCGCCCCCCGGGTTTACTTAAATCTAATAACTTTTCAAACCCATTCCCCAAAGCACTGTCTATAATCACATCAAACCCACCTGAAAAATGCTGCAATTCCTGTGCCCAATCCTGTGCTTTGTAGCAAACTCCCGCTGAGGCTCCCATTTCTTTTGCCCGCTGTATCTTCTCACCTGAACCGGATGTAACAAAGACTTTGCAGCATGCCGCTAAAGCCCATTGCAGGGCAAAAGTGCCTGTTCCGCCGCCAATGCCTGTTATCAATACCGTATCACCTTTCTTGGCTTGGCCTTTGGTAAATAAAGCGCGGTAAGTAGTCAATCCAGCCAGAGGCAATGCAGCAGCCTGTTCCCAGTTGAGATGTGATGGTTTATCATACAAGTATTCAGCCTTTACTTTTACATACTCGGCAAAGGTGCCATTTTCAGGCAGGCCCAGTATCGCGAAATCCCGGTTTTGATAATCTGGATGATTTCCCCAGTTGTGGCAGGGATTGATTATAACCTCTTTGTTCAGCCAGGATTTGTCGACACTACCGCCAATCTGCGCTACAATACCTGATCCATCAGAACCTAATATTGACGGATATTTTATACCGGCATATTTGCCTACCGTGATCCAGTAATCGCGTCGGTTAAGCGCAGCTGCTTTTATCTGCACCAAAACTTCATCGGCTGCAAGTGTTGGTGTGTCGACCTCTTTGTATACGAGCGGTTTATTTGCGGCTTCAAGAACTACTGCTTTCATAGGAGTAAAATTAGGGTGAACAAAAAACGGCAGAATAATCATCCTGCCGTTCTCATTTTATTTAATGCACGGAATTAACCGATAGCTTTAGTGTACAATTCAGATACATGGTTCCAGTTAACCACGTTCCAGATAGCAGCTAAGTAATCAGGACGGCGGTTCTGATATTTAAGATAATAAGCATGCTCCCAAACGTCGATACCTAAGATCGGGGTGCCTTTTACCTCTGCAATGTCCATCAATGGGTTGTCCTGGTTAGGAGTTGAGGTGATAGCCAGTTTTTTATCAGCAGTAATAATTAACCATGCCCAGCCTGAACCGAAACGGGTAGCGCCTGCTTCAGATAGTTTGGTTTTGAAATCGGCAAATGAACCGAAAGTGCTTTTTATAGCATCGCCTAACGCGCCTGCCGGTTCGCCGCCACCGCTTGGTGATAGCCAGGTCCAGAATAAGCTGTGGTTGTAGTGACCACCGCCATTGTTACGAACAGCCATCGGGAATTTAGAGATGTTTTTGATGATATCGTCGATACTGCTGTTTGCTTCGGGCTTTCCTTCAAGTGCCTTGTTCAAATTGGTAACGTAAGCCTGGTGGTGTTTTCCATGGTGGATCTCCATTGTCATTTTATCAATGTGAGGTTCCAAAGCATCAGTTGCATAGGCTAATGCCGGTAGTGTGAATGCCATAATGTTTTAGTTTAAAGTTTAACGAATCGTTGAGGTACAAATATAAAGCTATAAGGATGACTTTTGTTCTAAAATATTGTCAAGTTTTCGATGTAGTTCATAGTTGATAGATCATAGTTCATAGCCCGTTTGAGTAAGTGTTCGATAATCTTTAAAGCTATGAACTATTAACCATGATCTATGAACAAATAACCCTATTTAGCCCGTTTACTTTTAAAGAATGACCGCACCAATTCAGCACACTCATTCTCACGGATACCACCTGTGATCAATGTTTTGGGATGTGTTACTTTTTGATTCAACCTACCAAAACCCATTCGGGTGTCATAAGCGCCAAACACTATCCGGCTCAACTGAAACCAATAACAGGCTCCGGCGCACATTACGCAAGGTTCGAGAGTTACATAAAGTGTGCAATCGCGCAGGTATTTTCCTCCCAAAAAGTTGGCTGCTGCGGTTAAGGCTTGCATTTCGGCATGGGCCGAAACATCGTTCAGCCGCTCGGTAAGATTATGCCCCCGGCCAATGATCTGCCCGTTGCAAACTACCACCGCACCGATGGGTATCTCATCCTCCTCCAGTGCCAGTTTGGCTTCCTTCAACGCCTCGTTCATAAAGAAATCATCGGGCGATATTGCGGGCTCTTCCTTATCGAATGTATAGTATCGCATTAGTAGTTTGTTTTTTAAAAGTCCCTCTCCCCCTGGAGAGGGATTTAGGGTGAGGCTGCATTATATCAATTTACTGCCATTGGGCACCGTATGTTCAACAGCGGTTAAAACTATATCTCCGTTCTCGTCAGCAAAACCGGTAACAAGAAACTCGGACATAAATGTAGCGATCTGCTTTTTAGGGAAATTTATCACCCCAACAATTTGCCGGCCTATCAATTGCTCCTTTGTATAATGTTTGGTGATTTGTGCACTCGACCATTTTATGCCAAAGGGCCCAAAATCTACCCGGACTTTAAATGCCGGTTTCCTTGCTTCGGGAAAATCAATTGCTTCGAGTATTGTGCCGACGCGCAGTTCTACTTTCTCAAAATCGTGCCAGGTGATGGTGTCCATAGGGCAAAGGTATAAAAGCTTTTGATTGCGTCATTGCGAGGAACGAAGCAATCTCCAGACTATACAGGTCAGGAAGCATTGATTTCTTAAGTAACGTTCAATAAAAAAATTTACGTTTTATGGAATGTCCTATGTAGAGATTGCTTCGTTCCTCGCAATGACGAACAAGAGAAATCACACACTAATAATTCCACGTTTGATCGCAAAGATCACCAGCCCTACCAAATTTTTCGATCCGGTTTTTTCGAATAAACGGGCGCGATAGCCTTCTACGGTACGCACGCTAAGGAATATCTTGTCGGCAATCTCCTGGTTGGAGCATTCCTGGCAAACAAGACGCAGCACTTCTATTTCGCGGTCATTCAGATCAACTGCGTATTGTCCGCCGCCCTCATTGTGACTGCCGGGGCCTACCAGTTGTTTGATAAGCGTGACCGACAGGTGTTCGTTAAAATAAAACCCCTTGTTGTAAACCGTGAATATAGCATCGATGATTTCCTCAGGTTCAGCATTTTTAAGCAGATAACCTGATGCTCCGGCCTTCATCATGTCTACAATATATTTATCTTCGTTGTGCATGGATAGTGCCAGCACTTTGATATCCTTAAAATTCTGATGAATATAAGCTGTGGTTTGCATGCCGTCCATTTCGGGCATTTTTATATCCATCAGGATCACATCGGGTTTGCTGTCGGCAAGCAAGCCGATCAGTTCCTTTCCGTTTGATGCTTCGATCAGGAGGTTAAAGTCGGGACAATCTTCGAGGGTAGCTTTTAAGCCGTTCCTGAAAATTTTGTGATCATCCGCAATCGCGAGATTTATCTGCTTCATAGACAGGCTAAAATTAATGAATATAATTAGTAATCAGGATAAATGCACTTTTATGGTTGTAAGCGTGCCGCTGTGCGGCTTGGTATAAGTATGAATTTTACCGTTTATGAACTGTGTGCGGCTCTCAAGGTTTTTTAGCCCGAAGCCATGTTTTATATTATCAGGGTCAAACCCAACGCCATTATCACTGAACGACATCATTAATGTGCCGTTCTCCCTCGTCAATTGCAATTGTATAGCTGTTGCGCCTGAGTGCTTTACCGCATTACCGAATAATTCCTGGGCAATCCGATAGAGCGTCACTTCAATTTCAGAAGAAAAGCGCTCATTGGACAGTTCTTTGGTAAAAGTAATTTTGATGCCGGTATTATGTTCCAGCCGTTCGCATAAAGCCTGTAGTGCATCTATCAATCCAAAATCGGTCAAAACCGGAGGCAATACATTGTGAATAATATTACGGATCTCCTGGATGCATTCGTCGGTCAGCTTACGGGTATCAGACAGCAGATTTTTCGGATCATCATTTTGGATGATCTTATCCAAACGGTGAAGATTAAGTTTAATAGCTGATAATACCTGCCCCACACTGTCGTGCAGGTCTTCGGCAAGTCGCTTCCGCTCGGTTTCTTGTGTCTCGAAAACGGCATTTAGCAGATCGGTTTGCTTTTCGTCATGCAATTGACGCAAAACAACCTGGTTCTTTATCATTCTTCGTTGATAAATAATAACGAAGAGGAATAAGAACACTACGAGGATAACAACCACGATGGTACCTGTTATCAGTATAGGGATCAAGTTGTTTTCTGGTCCTGAGGCTTGCAAAGTAATCCGACTGAAAATAATAAGTTAGAAATTATGTTGGTTATAGACTGCATTAGGTAGTAATATTTATGTTCTCCATTGATTTTAGTATATAACATAAATAGAAATATAGTGATAGAATAATAAAACAGAACCCCGGAATTGATCCAAAAAAGGCCCTGTTTTTCTATATACATAAATTCTTGCCTGCTTAGTAGTTGATAGAAATAGGTCAAAGATAATACGATAAGGAATATTGCTAAGACCGTATTCGAAATAGAAGGATATAACGATATACCCTCTATAAAAATAGAGCTAAACAACATAACAAGCAATGCCGTTGCGCCCAGTATTAACGCCGTTTTCTTTAAGATCTGTTTATAAAAGGCCTTATTATAGATGATTGTAAAAAAAATTACAGCCGTCATATCAAAAAGATGCATCAAAAACAAATTGTTGAAAGATGTCAGCTTAAGAATGTAGGCTGTAACCAGGCTGATCATATCAGGTATAACAGACAATAGGCAAAAAAGTGCCATTGTTTTTAATACCGTATCGAGCTGCTGATAATTATATAGCGCAGCAAGTACAGGAACGAAGCCCGATATAACAGAAGCATAAACTAGTACTAAGGCGAGAGACATTGCTGGTTGTTTACTATACGCCGCTGCTAAAGTCCATTTTGAGGACATCCTATTCCGCCTGGGCAAGGTACCGACTGCTCGCCAATAGTACCTGAGGTAGAAGCACCGCTGGCTGCTGCCGAGGTTTTTAAAGCAAATGCTTCTACCTGGGTACCAGAAGATGGCAGCTGATCCTGACCAAAATGATTTACACCCGTAAAGACCAGGTGTACTTCTCCTTCCGATCTTGGGAAAAGTTTAGCTGAAAAACGTTGCCATGAACTTGCTGGTTTGGCATTAGCGTAATAAAAACGCAGGCCTATGCAATCAGGCTGACTAAGGATTTTTTCTAAAATCTCACGGCCAAAAAATTGTGATACCACACCACCCGGATTGCGTTGGCGATGGTTTTGGGTCCAGTCTTTTGCTTGTTTAATGTCAATCGCCGCGCCTTCTCTTCCTGTTAGTACTGGTGTTCTTTCTTGAGTTTCCATAATAAATAGTAGGGTTTTTAGGGATTTCGGACTAAAAATAGTATTTATTGATTACTTGCAATACTGTTGATACGATGGTTTTTAAGAAAGGTTGAGTGAGGAGTTTAGGTAAGTCGCTCATTTACAGCAATAATTATAAACAAGTGTGATTAACACGTGCCCAATGTCGAGTAGTTTTACGTAGCAGAAACAGTATTGGCACGGTCGCCTTCCTGATGAACTTAAAAAACTTACGTATTAGTCTGAATTAAATGGATTTATTTGAAGATTATAATAAGTAACTTAACTTAGCCTAAACTTATTTATTAATCCTTACTTAAAACTTATGATCCAAACAATTTCAACAACCGAATTTAATCCGTGTTATGCAGGAGAGTTTATCACGGAAAGTTATTATCACGAACTTGTCGAAAATTTTAATGCTAAGTTTCCAACTGAAGTAACCTCAGTTCCCATTTCCAAATCGGTTATAAAAGCTGCGTTAGATGGAAACAGCGTTTCAGGGATTAAATTCATGAACGGCCTCGAAGATTCACATGATCCGTCTTCCAGAATTCTGGTGTTAATTCCAGGTAACTTTACTACTAATAATACTTTGCCAAATTCAATAATTAATAAATCTGGCTTTTTAACAAATAATGGCACTGCTATTTCACTTGAAAGGACATGGGAAGTATTGTTTAACCACGTGCTTCATTACAAGACATTAGATCCGGATATGCATTATACAAAAATTAACCGGGGATCTTTTTTGGGGAGAGAGCGTTTGTTGACACTTTTGAATGATTCAAATTGTGAAGACTTTATTTATCATTTTGGTTACGTTATTGAAGAGAATTTACCATACAAACCTATTATACAACCTGCAAATGGATTAAAAATGTTTGTCGAACAATCCATTCCATGTCCAGGGAGTGCACTTTGTCCAGACACTACATCTGTTCCGTGTGCTATAACCTATATCGCAACCTCATTTGCTGGAAAAGAAAGCGAAAATCAATTATCAGTTCTAAGATCCTTCAGAGATAAATTATTGCAAAACAACACTAGTGGTATTGCAATTGAAAAATACTATACTATTTCTGCTTCTTTAATCGAAGCTATAAACACCCGCGAAAATAAGGAAGCCATTTTCAGGGATATTTATAATAAATACTTAAAACCTTCTGTTGAACAGCTAAATCGTAATGATGAGGCAAGCGCATATCTATTGTTTACAGAAGTAATAGATCATTTAACCAACGAGTATCTGTTCCAATAAACGACTAACAATAAAAAAGCACCCTGTATAAAAACGGGTGCTTTTTGCCGTTAAATGCTGAAGAAATCATCGCCATAGCATGGCGTCTGCTTCGTTCAGTAAATATTCTTTCGGGTCCGAACTGTATTCCCAAAACATTACCCCACCCATTTTGTGAGATAATACATATTTGCACTTTTTTCTAACCGACCACTCGTCGTCATAGGTTATAAATTGACGCTTGGCGGCATTGTACAAGTAAGGTGCCTTGGCTTTTTTATCGCGATAAGCGATATAGCCATTTTGGTTGATCAGGCTGTCCCGTATCATGGTATACCCCCAGCCTTTGTCGCGGGTTATAATACTATCGCCGATACCTTTTTTGGTATCGGAGGCAAGGTTGTATACACGGCCATAAAATGCCAGGCCCATTACCAGCTTTTTAGAAGGTACACCGGCTGCTATAAAAGCTTTCACAGCTTTTTTGGCGCTGTTTTTATCCTTGTATTTTTTCGACTTGTAAAGATTGGCATGATGACTGGCTACTTTTTCATTGAAATCGTAAGTCATCAGGTTGATATAATCGAGATATCGCTGTGCTTTGCCCATTTCAGTATTTTCTACAAAATCTTTAAAACCGCCGACAGCACAGGTTAGCAGGTAGGTTTTATTGGTTTGTATTTTGATGCTGTCCAATGCATGGCGCAGGTCGCGGAATAGGAGTGTATAGTTTGCTTTGTCTTCGGGACGATAAATATTACCCTTCATTCCTTTCCTGGCAGGATATTCCCAATCGATATCGATACCATCAAGGTCATATTTTCGCACTATATCCGCAGCGCTTGCAGCAAAGGCCGCACGCGCGGTATCGGTTAATACGGCATCCGAGAAATTGCCACTCCAGGTCCAGCCGCCAATGGAGATGACCACTTTAAGCGCCGGGTTTTGTTTTTTCAGATCGTTTAATCTGCGGAAATTAACAGTATCGGTGGCCTCAAAATGCAGCCAGGCACGGTTATCTTTTACATCGACAAAGGCATAATTAATGATCGATAATTTTTGCGGCGATACATGGACATGGATCAAACCTTTAAAACCACCTACATAGCCAATAATAACAGGTTTTTCCTGTGCCTTGCAGACAATAATAGACAAACATCCCAACAATACCACCCAAAAATTTTTCATAGCAGACAAAAAAACTATTAATGTAGATTTATATACAATAAGGCGGCTATTGCAGCTCCTATAATTGGCCCTGCGATGGGTATCCATGAATAAGCCCAATCACTACTGCCTTTGCTTTTAATAGGTAGCAGCATATGCATGATACGCGGCCCAAGGTCACGTGCAGGATTAATAGCATAGCCGGTTGTGCCACCCAATGAAAGACCAATTACCCAAACCAAAAATGCCACCGGGATAGCGCCAACAGAACCTAAACCAACAGGCGTTTTAGAAGGCGTTATCTCGCCTCCGGTGATGTAAAATACTACGAATATCAGCACAAAAGCGCCAATAATTTCACTTATGATATTCGACAGATAATTGCGTACGGCTGGTCCGGTACAAAATACCGCCAGTACAGAAGCCGGGTCGTTTGTTTTCTGAAAATGATCGTAATACATTAGCCAAACCAGGGAAGCGCCTAGCATGGCGCCAATCATTTGAGCAAGGATATACGAACCCACATTGGCCCACGCAAATTTGCCGGCAACGGCCAGCCCGATGGTAACTGCCGGGTTCAAATGAGCCCCGCTGATTGGCCCGGCTACGGTTACGCCTACAAAAACAGCCAGGCCCCAGGCGGTAGTGATTACTATCCAGCCGCTATTGTTGCCTTTGGTATCATTTAACAAAACATTGGCTACCACACCGTCGCCTAACAGTATAAGCAGCATTGTGCCGATCAGCTCGGCCATGAATGGTGACATTGTATATAGGTTTATATTTTTGAGAATCAAGATAGAAAGAAGAACCAAGATTCAAGAGCCAAGAATCAGGATGTTTTTTTAATTATCCTGGCTCTTGGTTCTTGACTCTTGCCTCTATTCCCCGCTCCATGCCTGCGCCGCTTTGACCGCTCTTTTCCAGCCATTAATTCCTTTTTCAATTTCAGGGGTGACGGATGGAATAAACTCCTTTTCAGCTTGCCATAATTGCTGTATCTCCTCCCTGTTTTTCCAATAGCCTACAGCTAATCCAGCTAAATAGGCCGCTCCGAGTGCTGTTGTTTCCACCACATTCGGACGGATCACTTTACAGTTCAGCAAATTCGCCTGGAATTGCATCAGCAGGTTATTAGCTGTCGCTCCGCCATCTACCCGCAATTCTCTTATCGGCATACCGGCATCGGCTTCCATGGCTTTTAATACATCCATAGTTTGATAGGCAATGGATTGCAATGCAGCCCGTGCAATATGCCCTGATGTGGAGCCTCGTGTTAATCCTACGATTGTCCCCCTTGCTTCGGCATCCCAATAAGGCGCCCCCAGACCTGCAAAGGCAGGAACAAAATAGACTCCTCCGGTATCAGGCACACTAAGCGCCAGTTTTTCTACCTCGGATGAAGTTTTTATTACGCTTAAACCGTCCCTCAACCACTGCACAACAGCACCACCTATAAATATACTGCCCTCAAAAGCGTATTGGGTTTGACCATCGATCTTCCAGGCGATGGTGGTAAGCAGGTTGTTTTTTGACTCGATAAACTCGTTGCCGATGTTCATCAGCATAAAGCAGCCTGTGCCATAGGTGTTTTTCACCATAGCATTATCGATACACATCTGCCCGAATAATGCCGCATGCTGATCACCCGCTATGCCGGCAATAGGGATTTTTGATGCGAAAATGGTAGTCGCCGTTTCACCATAGATCTCGCTGCTTTGTTTTACCTCGGGCAACATGCTCAGTGGAATGTTGAACAGATCGAGCAACTCCTTATCCCATTCCAGTGTACGGATATTGAATAACATAGTGCGACTCGCGTTAGTTACATCAGTAGCATGAACTCGTCCACGCGTAAACTTCCAAACCAGCCAGCTATCCACGGTTCCGAATGCCAGTTCACCGGCCTCAGCTTTAGCTCGTGCGCCCTCTACATTATCCAGTATCCAGCGAATCTTTGATCCGGAAAAATAAGCGTCAATAACCAGCCCGGTTTTTGAGCGGATCAGATCAGCATGACCGTCATTCTTCAATTGGTCGCAGAAACCCGCAGTGCGCCGGTCTTGCCAAACGATAGCATTATAGACAGGCTCTCCGGTGGTACGATCCCAAACAATGGTGGTTTCCCGTTGGTTAGTGATACCGATGGCTTTAATATTGGTTCCGTTAATGCCCATTTTCACTGTTGCCTCAGCCGCTACGCCGGCCTGGGTTGACCAAATCTCGTTTGGATCATGTTCTACCCATCCTGGTTGCGGAAATATCTGCGTAAATTCTTTTTGGGCGACCGACCTGATCTGTCCCCGGTGGTCAAATACGATAGCGCGCGAACTGGTTGTACCCTGATCAAGGGCCAGAATATATTGTTCCATTTAGGCTGTAGAATAATTGGTTTATAAATCTACGTTGTACTATTCAATGTAACAAATAGGCTTGCGCTAATTTGGTAAAAGATGCAATCTGCTCATCTTGCCATGTCGCATCTTTTTTTAGCTCTTCAGCTATCAATCTGCTAACGACTGGTGCAGCTTCGATAGCAGCTTTAGCATCAAGAAATAATAAGCGTATCCGTCGGGCCAACACATCCTCAACAGTTCGTGCCATTTCATGCCGAACAGCCCATATTACTTCGGCCTGCAGGTAGTCATATTTGGGATGAAGCTTTTTGCCCCAACCAGGATTTTCATTGACCAAAGCCAATACAGCATCCCTGTCACTTCCATAAAAGTAGAGATGCTCGTTCCAATCAAGGCCTTTTATACTTCCATGAATAGCAAGATCTTTAGTCCTGCTGATCTCCGGCTTCAGACCTCCGACCTCAATAGCCTTATCCACCGCATCTTCACCCATTTTACGGTAGGTGGTCCATTTACCGCCAATCATAGTAATCATTCCGGACGGCGATATTATCAGTTTATGGCTGCGAGATATTTCCTTAGTTTTTGATGAATCATTTTGCGGAGCGGCTAATGGGCGTAAGCCTGCGAATACACTTAATATATCTTTGCGGGTAGGAGCTTTAGCTAAGTAATCTGCTGCTGTATTTAATATAAAATTGATTTCCGCTTCTAATGCGACAGGCTCCAAACTATGGGAATCGATAGGCGTATCGGTTGTGCCAACCACCAGTTTACCATGCCAGGGGACCACAAATAATACTCGTCCATCAGAAGTTTTGGGAATCATCAATGCTTCATCCGATGGCATAAAGGAGCGCTCGATCACCACATGCACGCCCTGGCTCGGACGTACCAATGGCTTATCTTCGGGCTTATCCATTTGCAACAGGTCATCTACAAAAACGCCGGTAGCATTGATCACCACTTTTGTTTTGAGCTGATATATTGTTCCCGTCTCATTGTCAATAGCTTTAACGCCGATTATCTTCTGCTTTTCATTCTTTACCAGTCCCGTAGCACGAAAATAATTGAGTACAGTTGCACCTTGCTCCAGGCAGGTTTGTGCAAGATTAACAGCCAGTCGCGAATCATCAAACTGACCATCATAATAAACCACACCGCCATGCAACCCTTTTGGATTGATACCAGGCAGATCAGTAAGAATCTGTTTTTTCGAAATATGTTTTGTACGCCCGAAACTGAGCTTACCGGCTAACAAATCATAAATCCCCAGGCCGATGGTATAAAACATACTTTCCCACCAGCGGTAATTCGGGATAACAAATGAGAGATTTTTTACGAGGTGGGGAGCATTCTTTAATAGTAAGCCACGCTCATACAATGCTTCGCGAACTAAGCCAATGTTTCCCTGCGCTAGGTAACGCACACCACCATGTACCAGCTTGGTACTGCGGCTTGAGGTACCTTTAGCAAAATCAGCCTGTTCCAGTAAAAGTGTTTTATAGCCCCGAGATGCGGCGTCCAAGGCAGTGCCTAAACCAGTTGCACCGCCGCCGACCACAATAATATCCCATACCTTTTCAGGGTTGGATATCGTTTGTACAAGACGTGTCCGGTCAGTTAGGGTCATTGCAGCAATTTAGTCATCGGTACATTAATTCTGAAATACCAAATCAAAAACTGTGCGTAAAATTCCCTTACTTCCCGTCATCCGCTTCCTCTTTCAACTCATCCTCTTTTTTGCCATGGCCAAGCTTGATCTTTGGATTCTCCTGCGTACCGGTGATGGTCATCGGGATACCGAATATGCCGAATGGCGGCAGCCCGAGGCGGAATTGAAGATTCATATTGCCGTTAAAATCTACCTGACCTTCAAATCTAGGCCTGAAACCTGCTATGCGCATTTTGGTACGCTCGATAGTGATAATATTATTGGCGATGGTGGTTTTAATATCTACTTTCGATACGTCGGATGGCTTGGAAAGGCTATCGTGTCCGGTCTGTTTTCCTACAGCGCCAAATAGTTTAAAACCCTTTAACTTGATCTGTTTTAGTGTTAATACGCCACCACCTTTTAGTGATGGATATATCGGTTTCATGTTGCTGTTTAATTTGCCGCTCAGTTTATAATCCAACCCTACTATACCTTCAGCGCTTTTGGCTGATGAGGCCATATCATGGAATAGCTTTATCTGGTTGTATGCCTTTTTGATATCAAATTCCTGTGCGCTGATGTGGTAGTCAAAATATGCTTTCTGCGGATTAACGCTGCCATAAGTAGCATCCATTACCACGGGCGCACCGATAAGGATGAAGCCAGCCTGTTTTAGCTGTATCTGACCGTTATTAATAATCATTTGTCCCTTTACATCGTTGATATCCATGCCGCTGTATTTCACTTTCTTCACGTCAGCTGTAAAGTTCAGGTTCAGGTTGGTTGGGACGAGTATGACGCCTGTAGAAGAGTTTTTAGTAGCAGTGGCAGGAGCAGTAGTACTGGCTGATGGAGCAGGCCCGTCTGCAAAGGCCATAAAGTCATCCGCTACAATTAGGCCGCTTTTTAGATTAAAATTGCCTTGTAAAATTGAATTAGGTTTTACCGCATAATCGATCACATTTGATAATGCCCCGTCCATCACAATAACCGATTTGCCATAGTTAGCTGTGAAAGCATCAAAATTCATCTTATCCTGTTTAAAGCTGAACAAGCCACTTTTGATGATGAAAGGTTTCGGGAACAAATCTGAGGTCAGCGCCAGGTCTTTCACCTTCATTGTGCCGGAATTAAACAGCTGATCATATCTGCCTGCTGTTGCGTCGCTTTGTTTGCCTTTTAGGGTGAAGTTAGTGGTGATGAGTCCGTTTACGTTGTAGCCTTTTATTGCAAACACTTTGTAAATTTTGCCAATATCAAGTGTGCCATGTGAGCTTATATTATATTGCAAATTGGCAAAGTTCTTCAGATCAGCTTTTAAAACAAATGGCTGCCCTTCAAAATTTAACGATACTGGCTTAATAAATACCTTCATGCCATTGAGCGTCCCTGTGGTATTGATAATGTTGGCGCTGATTTGCAAATCCTTGATAGGATCCGGATAATACTTGGTTTGCACGTAGCCATTGTTAAGATTGATAGTCGCTTGGGTAACCGGATATATTTTTTTGGCCGGGATGTAGCGCCCTTTGGTGTTCACGTCGATGCTCAAATCACCGCGTACGTCAGTACCTTCAATTGGGTAGAGCTGCTTCAAGTCATCTAAATGGAATTTGGATTGCAACGAGCCATCCATCGCCAAACCGTCTGCATTGCTCAGTTTAAAATAGCCTTTGATAAAATTATTCAGAGCCGAAGCATTCAGGTTGGTGAAAGACATGGTAGCATGCTTTATGTTATTATCCGGGCAGCTGGCATCCAGGTCGAAGCCGATATTACTTATCGCGCCGGTCATCTTTGCATATTTTACATAGCCGTTTTTGAATGAAGATTTCAGGCTGAATTTCGGGATGCTGGTTACTACCGTATCCACATGACGCAAACCATTTTTTTGCAGACCGGTTGAATAAATCCCATCTGCCAATAAATGCAGTGAATAACGTCCTTTAAGGTCGACCGTCTTTACACCAAAGGCCTTGTTCCATTTCTCCAGGTCAACTTCTGTATTTACCCTCGCAAATATCTTAGGCGCCTGCAGGCCATTGATAGTTAATTTTGAATCAAAATGGTCCTGGTCTATTCTGAAATGCAACGAATCGATACTAAACAATAGTTTATTCGGGTCGAGGTTGGGTATTTTAGCATTCATATCCAAATACAAGTCGCGTACCGGCGAAGGTGTTTTTCCGCTGGAGATATAGCCATTTCTTGCCTTCATGCTCAAGGTAAAATCGGGATGGATGTTCTTTGCGGCAATGTACTGTCCTGTTAATTCCACCTGTATTTCACCTGTGCCGTTCACGTCCAGGTTGTCCACCCATTTGTTATAGCCCGGGGGAAGCGCGGTGAAAATATCACTCAGGTCGCCTTGGTGAGAAGTGAACTTGAAATCCATATCATAGCCATCTTTCAAGAAGGCGAAACGGCCCTTAAACTGCACCGGAAGTTTATTGATCTTCAGGTCATTCTTCTGAAATTCAAAGGCCAGCGATTTGGTATTGATGCTCGTCACCAAATCGGCATTAATTACCTTATTACTAACATAGGTCTGGTTGTTGTAAACAAAGTCAGTCGCTCCAATCTCTAAATGCGAAGACAGATCGAATACATTTTTGGTAAAATCGCCGCTGCCCCTGTAATTAAAGTCGCGGGCATCTATCAGAGTGGGTATGGAAAGATCATCATACACCAGGTGACTCTTTTCAATAATGATCTGCTCAATACCAAGCGATGCGCTGGCTGTATCTGCTTTTGATTTATCATTCTGTGCAGGCGCTTTATATACCAAGTAGTTCGCTTTGCCTGAACTATCTACTTCAATATTTATAAAGGCATTACTCAGGTATATTTTGCTGACCTGAATTTTGGTTTTAAGCAATGAGGTCAGATCAAGCGCAAAGGAAATATCTTTTGCTGAAACCAGTGTATCTTGTTGAAACGGCGCACTGCCTTTCAGTGAAAAATCCTCTAACGTAAGCGTCAACTCAGGGAAACGTTTAAAGAACGAAAGGCTCGTTCCGGAGAATTCTACTTTACCATTCAGGCTTTGATTTGCCAGTTGTTTTATCTTATTGGTGATGGTTGTCGGGAAAAGTAGTGGCAATAAAAACATCAGAAGTAAAATACTCCCGATAATAATCCCGCTTATTTTCAGTGTTTTAAACAGTATCTTCTTAAGTGGCATCGTCATAAATCAATTGCAGGATAATGGATGCATGAATATAAAAATAAATAGAACGTGTTGTATGTTAAATTATTGGTGGGAATGGAAGTCGGAAGTCGGAGGTCGGAAGTCAGACGCCTCCAACACAAACACTGGTTTATTCCCTGACTTAAATTTTAGAGGGCATCAATTTCAGAACAATAAAGATTAGGGGCATTATATCTTTTGCAATGTGCAGTATTTTTTGCGTAACTCTTCAGTTAATGCTACTCCGCCGAGTTCTTTGGCTTTGTTCAAATCATCGCAAACTGTTTCCATCTGCTTCAAACGGATATGTGCCAGTGCTCTGAAGCAATATGCAAATGAATTATTAGGATCAAACTTTATGGCCAGGTTAATATTATTTAAAGCCTCAGAATATCGTTTTAAACCAATGTACCCATAGCCTTTATTATTCAGCAGGGCGCTCTTGACTGCTGAATCGGCTGGATATTTAAGACCTTTTTCAGCATAGCGAACAGCATCTGAATATTTGAAGAACTGCCCGGAATAATACGATAGATTGGATAGTGTAACCGTATTTGTTGTGTCTATTTCTAAAGCATTATTCAGTGTGGTTAAGCAATCATCAAATCGCTTTATTTCACCGTACATATAGGCCAGGTTAATACGGTAAGGAATTTCTTTGGGCTTTAAGCCAATCAAAATCAGGTAGTCTTTTATGCTCGAATCAAAATCATGCATCTCAAAATACGCGCTTCCTCTTAGTAATATATACTTTTCATATAGCGTATCTTTAACATTAAGCCTGGGTAATACCGTATTGCACAAACTTATCGATTGTGCATATTGTTTATTGGTATATAAGTTGGCGGCGTCTATAAAAGTGTCTTTTTGTACAATAAGATGCGACAATGTCCAAATGGCGGTTTTGATAAGGGCTAGTTTCATTACGGAAATATACTGATTTTTCCTTAAAACAAACTATACTGCAGCTGCTCACCTTGAGTAGCAATGTGTTGCTGCTCCGCCAAAGGCGCTCCGTTTATGTGATACACAGCCGACTCCTGGTAACGCGATGCCACAATAATCTCGGTACCATTGGCATGCTGATTAAATATTTCCCGAACCAGTTCGGGATTATTATTGTCCTTTGAAAGGTGCGACAACAGTAAATGGCTCAGGTTGGGAGAACGGTAGTTAATAAATATCTCAAGCGCCTGGCTGTTGGATAAATGGCCCAGCCCACCACGGATACGGCGCTTAAGGTGATAGGGATAACGGCCTTTCTCCAGCATTTCCTCATCATAATTGGCTTCCAGGAATGCTGCATGGCACTGACTGAAATTCTTCTTTACGTTTTCGCAGGCTGCACCAATATCCGTAAGCACACTTATTTTTACTCCTTTATATTCCAGTATAAAACTATGGGCATGTGCTGCATCGTGAAATTTGGGGAAGGCTGAAACAGCTATCTCACCGATCATTACAGGCTGATAGGCAGTAAAAGATACGGGCAGGTGGTGTGCCAAATGTAATCCACTGCTTTGTAAGGTAGCGGGAGTAATATAAACCGGCAGATCATATTTTTTAGATAAAACGGTGATGCCGTTGATATGGTCGCTATGTTCGTGGGATACAAAAATGGCACGGACTTTCTTCATTGACAGTCCGATCCGCAACATCCGTCGCTCGGTTTCACGGCAGGATATACCAGCATCAACCAGCACAGCATCGTGCTCATTACCGATGTAATAGCAGTTTCCGTTGCTGCCCGAGTTAAGTGATGCAATAAAAAGCGCCATGTATTTACAAATTAACCGGATTTACCTGTTATTTTATAAAATTATTTTTGAAGCTGAGTGTAGAATATACACGCATCTGTTTGTATATGAGACGTTTAAGTGGAAAATTATAAAACTTTTTTTATGCTTACCTGTTAAGACTTTATTAACAACGAATTACTCTTTAACATTCATTGCTTTACTAAAACTTAATGTTATGAAAACGTCGATTAAATTGGTCGCCTTGTTTCTGTTCATGTTTTTAGGAACGGGCGCTTTCGCATCAATTCATGTTAAATCCTATCACAAAGCCAATAATACCACCAGCCAGGTAAGTCTTGTCCCATTAAAACACAGTCGCGGTTTTGCCTTAATGGTAGACAAGAGTATGCCCGGAAATTCGATGGTGATCATTTATAACAGTGCTGGTGACGGCATTTTCAAACACCAATTGAAAAGCGGCCTCAACAATGAAACCAAGTATCTAACCACTGAATTACAAGACGGTCAATATACCGTTGAGGTTTATTCCAAGGGCCACGATGTGAAAACAAATTTTTACATCTACAATAGTGGTTCAAGGCGAATTGAAGATATTAATTAGTGTTCTGATGCCAACCGCCGCGAAAAAGCATCATCGAAGGATGGTGCTTTTTTTATGCTTACATATCGCTGTGACAACTCACCCCGAAAGCGCTGCGCTGTTCGCCCCTCTCTGCTACGCAAAGAGGGTAAAAAAGGAATAATAATAAAATTCCCTTTTTATCGCCTGCGATAGAGAGGGTGGTCGATCCGCTGGCCAGCGGAACATGACCGGGTGAGTCAATAGGCAATTTGCTGAGCCAACAAGCCTTCCAAACCCGCCATTTATCCCCTTATTCATCGACGAACCATCCAATCGGCTCTACGAGTGCTTAAAATTTCGCTACGAGCCGTGTATTTGGCTAATAATTAGTCATTTATATGTCATTCTCTGCTCAAAATGCCTGTTGGTCTATACCTTTTAACCAGTGGTCTAATATATTTTTTTAGCGATGAAAGATGTTGTTGTTTTGGTCATTCAATTAACAGAACATATTAGGTTTTACAATAAAAAAATTAAAAAGATCATGAAAAAGTCAATCGCATTAGCAGCATTATTAGCAGTATTAGGTACAAGCGTTTTCGCAGCAACTTCAGTAAAAAGCGGAGATAACAACACAGACGAAATTTCATTCGTTCAATTGAAAAAAGATAACGGTTTCGGTGTAATGATCGATAAAGAAACTGCCGGTAAAGCAGTAGTAATCGTTTATGACGACGCGAATAACGTAATATTTAAAGACGTGTTGTCAAAAGGCCAGAGCGGCGAAAAAAGCTACCTTATCTCAAGCCTCGAAACCGGTGATTATACCGTAGAAGTGGTTTCAAAAGGTCAGACCGTAAAAAAACAAATGCACGTATATGAAGATGGTGATGCAAAATCATACTTCTTCTATCAAAATTAAGATTAGGGTTTAGTTTAGGTTTACAGCGAAGCATCATCCGGTTGGGGTGGTGCTTTTTTTATTTGAAAAAAGTTAGGGCTGTTTTTATCTTTAGCAATGGATTCACAACAAGCCTTACCTGCACTGGATGATACGGAATTGCGCGTACTCGGTTCATTAATGGAAAAAAGCCGCACCACGCCCGATTATTACCCCATGACCGTTAACAGCCTTATCGCGGCATGTAATCAGAAAACATCCCGCAACCCGGTCGTTCAATATACTGAGGAGACGGTAGTATTGGCATTAAACACATTGAAACGACGTGGCTTGGTATCTACTGCAACCGGCGGCACCGATCGTGTGGTGAAATACAAACACAACTTTGCCATTGTTTACCCGGTGATCCCGTCGCAGGTAGCCATTATCTGTCTGCTCGTCCTTCGCGGGCCGCAAACTCCCGGTGAATTAAACACCAATTCGGGCAGGTTGTATGAGTTTGAATCGATAGAAGAAGTGCAGGATCTGTTAACGGAGCTTTCATCCGGTGATCATCCTTTTATTAAGCAATTGCCTCGTCGTCCCGGGCAAAAGGAGCAACGTTATGTTCATCTGCTTGGCGGTTCAACCGACTGGAGCGATGAAAGCATGTTTGAAGAGCCTGCAAGAGCATTATCAGGAGGTGGATTAGAAGCACGCGTTGCCAAACTGGAGCAGGAACTTGCTGAGTTGAAGGAAGCTTTTGATAAACTGATGAAGGAATTAAGTTGATGAATGATGACTTGGTATAAATACCCCATCGGGGTAACATGTTGATAGGAAAGAGATACAACAAGCTATTTTGCGCCGTAGGTGCAAAACATTTTCGCCATTGTTGTCCGAAATGCATAACGAAGTATTGCACCTACGGCGCAAAAGCTATATCGATTATTATTTCTACCAACATTTAGCTCCTAATGGAGCACCTTTTCCTAACAGAGGGACTTGGGTGGGTACAGTAGCTAGAGGATGAGCACAATAACAGAGATATATTAGAGCTTACGCGCTTAAACGCTCTTCTTTAACCGTTTCTATTCTTGCTACTTTAGGCAATTCAGAATGCGTTGCCTTTGCTACATAGTTTACCAGCGAACCGACGGTCTTTAGTTTGTCGAATACATCGTCAGGTATTTGTACATTAAATTCTTTCTCCACATCTACAATCAACTCGCAAAAATCCAGGGAGTCTACATTAAGATCATTATAAAATGAAGCGGAATCTTTTATGGCCGATTTGTCAACCCCAAGTTTATCCTCGATAAATTGGTATATTTTTAAAGTAATAGCATTCATCCTGAAGTCCTTATACGTTGGCAAGACAAATTGTGTTCTGGCAGGGTGAAAACATCTTTATTTCCGACGCAATTGTAATACATCGTTATAAATCAATTGTTCATTAAAAATTAAAATATTGAAGATTTAATGACGAAGCCTGCAGGTGCTTTGGCAGGGATTAAAAACAAAAGAGCCGATAATGATCTATCGGCTCCTCTTAGGATATTTATAAATATTTATTGCATTGTAATAATTGTAGCAGGGAAAATGCTGGCAGAAATATTTGCTTTCTGAATATTGGTGCTCCAGCCGGTTGGGGTTGGTACATTATCCAGCCATAGGTCCCATTCTGCACCGGATTTTTGATACCATCTCACCTGGTTATAGGATATATTTATATTGTAGCTGGAAGCGCCGGAATAATTTCCGCAGTTAATACCTGTGTTAGAAACCGGTGTGCTTGAGCTATAAATATAGTTATGGTCCATTTTAAGATTCGATCCGCCTACTACCTGCATACCTACAAAACCCGGATTAAGTACATAGTTTTGCCTTGCGACCTGGTATGATCCGCCTCCATCGCCTAAAACTATTCCTGCTGCGCCACCCGAATCGAACTGAACCTGTCCGCCTCTGAGCCAGTTGCCATATATCAAAATCGAGTCGCCCTGTATTCCGCTTGATTTGTATAAGCTGAGCCCATCCTGCGGGTGTTGTGCTACGCCGACAACGTTTTCGCACCTGTTATACATAATCCTGTTTCCTGCGCCGGTAACTGAAGCAAATTGTACAAAGCAGCCATCGGGGAATGGGCCGTTCATATTTAAGAATTGATTACTGTTTACTACAATTCCCGACCCCTGGTAAACATGCACCCCGGACTTTACATTCGTAATGAAGCAGTTTTCGACATAAACATTTTTACAATTGTTGAGCATAACGCCAAACCCTGACGAATTTGCCAGCCTGCAACCAATAATAATAACGTTTGTACAATTATACAGGGCAATGCAATTGGTGCCTCCACTAATTGACACGGCGCTTATTGTAAAGTTGCTTTTATTATAAATAGAAATTGGTGCAGAGCTTGTATAGGCGGTCGCTAACGATTTACTGGTAAGCGAACCACTTGCAGAGCCAGATGACGTAGTTGACACATTTGACGTAGACGGTAAAACTTGCGCGTCGCGCTGACATGAGGTGATGAATGCCAGTGGAGCCAGTATCATAAGAAGTTTTACAATACCGGCTGCACGGCTCGAATTGCGGTTTTTCATAATAGTTAAATTAATTAGAGCTGTTGTTGTGAATTTGCATAAATAATTGGATTTCAACGAAAAAAATTTATTACCTAAACTCGCTTATATCCAAATAATTGAATTATTATTTTAATTGTGAACTCTTATACGTCATTGTTTGTCAATTAGTTACAAGAATAAAATTGACTGTTTAAACGGTTTGTCCTCGTTAAAAATAAAATTTCCACAATTTGTGAAGAAGTTTTGTTGGAAATGCGTTAAAGAATAATTTTTTACCGCTTAATTAAGATATTTTAATCGACTTCGTGTAAATTAAGGTGGAAAATTTGTCGAAAAGTAATATTAACAAATTGCTAATTAACAGAATATTAGAAAAATTATTTAAAGTTAATTTAGTGTTTGGTTTCTTTAAGAAGGTGGCAATCTGAAAATTAAACCGACTGAAAATTAATGTAACCGGATTGTTATTAAAGATCAGCGGCCAATAGATCACTATTGGCCGCTGATTTTGTAAAAAATTATAAGATATTTTACTAATATTTAAATTTAATTCATCGTAATCAAAGGTGAAGCGACCATGCTTGAGCTGATATTTGCCTTTTGAACATTGGTGTTCCAGCCGGTAGGAGTAGCTACACGGTCAAGCCACAGATCCCACTCTTTCCCCGATTTCTGTATCCATTTGACCCAATTATTCGAAACATTAATATTCCACATGGACTGCCCCGAATAATTACCAACATTAATTCCGGTATTAGAAACAGGTGTGCTTGAGCTGTAAATGGAATTGTGGTCCATTTTAATGTTATTGCCACCAACTATCTGCATGCCCACAAAACCTGAGTTAACTACTTTGTTCCAACGGGCTACCTGGTATGAGCCACCTACGTCGCCCAATACGATACCAGCAGCCCCTCCGGAGTCAAATTGAACCTGTCCGCCCTGTATTTGGTTGCCGATTACCTGGATAGAATCCCCCAGTTTGCCATTAGACTGGTATAAGCTTATACCATCCTGCGGATGACCGTGCCAGGCATCGTCCTTACATTTGTTGTTATTAATCTGGTTGCCGCCGCCACTTACACCGCAATATTGAACAAAACAACCATCGGGAAACGGGCCATTCATGTTATAGAACTGGTTATTGTTCACTTTTATAGCCGATCCTTTATAAACATGGACACCCGATTTGGCATTTGTTACGTAGCAATAGTCAACCGTAATGTTGGTACAGTTATTGAGCATGATACCGAAACTGGAGGTATTATAAATTTTGCAATTGGTAATATGAACGTTGTTGCAATTGTAAAGCGCAATACCGTTTGTTCCTCCATTAATTGCCAGGCCACTGATGGTAATGTTGTTTTTACTATAATAGGAAACTGGTTTAACCCAGGAGTAAGTAGTTGCCAACGCGTGACTGGTAAAAGAACCACTCATTGAATTAGTTGGAACTTCGGTTGAGGATGTTGCAGTAGGTTGAACTTGAGAATCCTTACTGCATGAGGTGATTAGTGATGTTGTAAATAATCCTATTATTATTACAACCAGACCCATTTTGTACTGTCTTTTCATAATAGTTAAATTAATTTGAAGCTTAGACGCCAAATTAGATAAAATATTGTACAACAGATGAAAATAAATTTCATCTAAACAGTAAAATGTGCCCTTCGTATCTTTCCTTTTATTATATTTTTTAATTGTAAGTATTTATTTATCAATATTTTAAGTGTAATAATTAACTACTTAAAAAATCTCAAAATTAATTTCCACATAATGTGAAAAAGATCGTTAAAATATTCTTTAAAGGATATTTTATTTTTCAAAACTCAATTAACTTTCATTTGTTAAGATTGAACCTCTCGTAAATTGGTCGGTTTTGGTAAGTTTTGTAAAATATTTTAACAACAAGTTATAATTTCTTTGGGCTCCTTTAGATGCCAAAATACAATTTGGGCTTATTAATGAAATCCGGACAATAATTCTTTTCGAATAATGAGCCATTAAAAAATCAAGGGAGCGAATATTGTCCCGCTCCCCGATTTTATTTATGTTTAGTTTAATGTAATAATGGTAGTAGGAAGGATGCTGGCAGAAATGGCTGCTTTCTGAGTATTTGTACTCCAGCCGGTTGGAGTCAGGCCTGATGTCCAAAGATCCTGTTCCTGTCCGTTAGTTTTATAGTACTTTACCTGGTTGTAGCTCATGTTAATATCCGAACTTGATTGGCCTGAGTAATTGCCGTAACAAAGACCGCAATTTGAATAAGGAGTAACACCGCCGTATATGGTATTGTGATCCATTTTAATGTGCGTGCCGCCTTGTATCTGCATTCCGACAAAGCCACCGTTTACAACAATGTTGTTTCTTGCAACCTGGTAAGAACCGCCAAGGTCGCCCAGAACGATAGCTGCAGCGCCGCCACTTGTGTTATAATACTGACCACCTCTTATCCAGTTGCCAATTACCTGTATAGAGTCACCTTGTATACCATTTGATTTATATACGCTCAACCCATCTTCCGGTTTGCCTACACCGGCGATATCTTCACAACGGTTGTAATTGATCTGGTTGCCACCACCACTCACATTTACAAACTGAACGAAGTTGCCGCCGGGGAACGGTCCGTTAATATTTTTGAACTGATTAGTATTAATTCTGATACCTGATGAGTTTTCAACATGTACACCAGATACGCCACCGGTAACATAGCAATTGTTCATGTAAACATTTTTGCAATTTCCGGTCATGTAAACTTCATACTTGGTAGCATTCAATAAACGGCAGTTGGTAATAGTTACGTTACTGCAATTGTTCAGGTAGATACAATAGGTGCCCCCTGTAATAGATAAACCACTAATAGTAAAATTACTTTTACCGCTATAGCTTACCGCTGAAGTAGTAGTGTAGGCAGTTGCCAGCGATTTACTGGTAAAATTTGCAGCGGCAGTGTTTGCGACAGTAGTAGTTTGTGTTGTTTGCGGAGTAACTCCGGCGTCTTTCGAGCACGAAGTAATCATAAAAATTGCGCCGAGCGCGGCCATGGACATGGCAATCCCCCTGCGGAGTTGTCTGTTCTGTAGTTTCATAATAGTTAAATTAATTAGACTCCTTAGACGTAGCATTGTAGATATTATTGTACAGAGGTGTACTTTTTTTCTTAATGGCTGTATTTTTGAGTATCAAAAAGACAAGAAACGCCACAAAAATTAACAATGTAACAACCTGAAAATTAATATATTGAATAGAATAATCATAGAAGTTGATTTTTTTATTCACATTTTGTAAAATTTTGATCAATACAGGCAAAAAATGCCAAATAATAGGCTCTATTTGATATTGACTTTCAAAATAGTTAATATTTAGTCGATAGATTTTGAGTTACGCTGAGTATGCGAACATATATTTGATAATTACAGGTTTCTTTGGAATATCATTTTGAATTCTTATTATCGCACTAAATAATCAACCTTAATTTATCACATGAATACCTACCCCGGATTAATTAAGCTTCTTAGCTTTTTACTTATTACATCAATTTTTGTAAGCTGTAAACCCCACGAACCAGGCACATGGAAAAATGACAAAATCGAGTCTGGAACCAGGGACGATTTTCATAAACTGAATGACCAGGTAATGGCCGGATTGAAAGCGAATGATCATCTTAAAATGGATGCCTTATTTTCAAGGGATTTGCTGCAAAGCACAGGCAGGTTACGATTAATAGAATTATGTAGTAATCATTTAAAGGACGGTACTTATGAACTAATGGACGAATACTATGTAGTTCATAAAGACACCTCTGCAGCTAAAATACAATCGCAGGATGAGGGTATCAAAAACTACTCAGTTAGCTACCAGCCTGATACCCGCGAGATGTATTTTGCCTTTTTCGTTCCAAAGGACATACCTAACAAATACCTTATATCGGTTATTTACAACAAGTATGATTATGGATGGAAAATAAACCACCTCGAAGTAAGCCAATATACATTTAATGGAAAAACGGCGCCCGAACTACTTGATCTGGCAAAGGAGATGTATACTAAAAAATACTACCTGGATGCGCTAAGCAATTCTCAGCTGGCTCAATTATGTACAGTGCCCTGCGAGGGATGGAGCTATCCGGCTAAGGACGAGATTCATAGCTTTGAAGTGAATACGATTAATGAGATTAATAAAAAATATGTCTTCCCGTTCACAGTGAGCCAGATACCTACACGCCCATTAATATTTAGCGTGACTACTCAGCAAACCTCTGAAGGGTCTTATCCGGTAGTATATTATAGATCGGCTATTAAATTGAAAGACGTGAAAGGGCTACAGAAGGAAAATGATAATCTTAAAAAGGTAATTGGCAAGATCATTCCTGGTATCGATCAAAACAAGAAATATGTTTACTACGATGCCTTTAATGAGTTCCCAAAGTACGATCGTTCGGTAGACCGTTATGAAATGGTAGATAAACTGAAATAACAGCGCAATTCTTATAAAAATTAAATATCCCTTAGGTCAAACAGGCCTAAGGGATATTTTTTGTAACAAAGTTGAGATACCACCGGAAACTTTTTAAAATTTTTAAAAAAGTTAGGTAATCCTAAAATTTTGCTTGATATTAGTTTCGCTTTCCTTAGCCTAAATTAAACTTCATGAAACGCAGCTATTACATCGTGGCACTTATCATGCTCACGTTTTTTGTTATATCATTCCTGACCAATATCATTGGCCCTTTATCTCCAGAATTCATCAAAGATTTTAAGCTAAGCGACCTGCTTGCCGGGGCTTTGCCTTTTGCATTTTTTATAGCCTACGGTGTGATGTCGATCCCATCAAGTATGCTGGTTCAGAAATATAATGAGAAGACCATCATGGTGGCAGCTTTCGTTGTCGCTTTTTTAGGCTCGTTGTTATTGGCAGCAGTGCCAAATTACCTCACAGCGATGTTCTCCCTCTTCCTTATCGGCTGCGGTATGGCCATGCTGCAGGTGGTGATCAATCCGTTATTAAGAACAGCAGGTGGTGCAGAGAACTATGCATTCACTTCGGTTTTGGCACAGTTGATATTTGGCGGTGCATCCTTCGTTAGTCCGCTGGTATACTCTTATATGGTGGCACATTTAAAAGCCGGAGATTATTCTGGTGTTTTTTCTATATTACAACCTTTGGTTCCGCATGGGCTTAACTGGATATCGCTGTACTGGCTCTTTACAGTTATCTGCCTTTTCATGTTTGTAATCCTGCTTGTTTCAAAGTTTCCAAAAGTGGAATTGCAGAGTGATGAAAAATCCGGGCCGTGGGAAAGCCATGTAAAGCTTTTTAAAAAGCCGGTTGTAGTTGCTTACTTTATTGCTTTATTCTGCTATGTTGGCAGCGAACAGGGGGTATCTTACTGGATGTCCCAATTTTTGTTTGAATATCATCACTTCGATCCACAAGTGGCCGGTGCTAATGCTGTGGCCTATTTTTGGGGATTGATGCTGATCGGCGGGATAATTGGATTGCTGCTGCTTAAGGTAATGGACAGCCGTAAACTATTAATATTATTTACTATACCCGCTATGATCTGCCTGTCGATGGGATTGTTTGGCAGCGCACAGGTCTCGTTGTACTCATTCTCTATTGTCGGTTTCTTCATGTCGGTAATGTATCCCATCATCTTCTCACTTGCGTTGAGTTCGGTTAGCGAAGATCACGGCTCTTTTGCAGGCATATTGGTTACCGGAATTATAGGCGGCGCTGTTGTACAGATACTGATCGGCGCGCTGGGCAATGTTATCGGTCTGCGCGGCGGTATGATGTTCTTGTACATCACTTTCGGCTATATGCTCAGCATTGGCTTCTGGGCGAAACCGCTCATTACCAATCAAACTGTTTTTGATAAAAAGGATTAAAATATAAATGGATATAAAAGTTATAGGCATCGATTTGGGGGCAACCAATATTCGCGGTGCTGTTGTTATCGGAGATACTTTATTAAATATTGTTTCCGCGCGTATTCATAGCGACGGTACAGTAGACGAAGTTCTGGAGGATATTTACCAGGTGGTGGATGCTTTGATAGATGATAGTATTACAGCGATCGGTATTGGTGTACCCAGCGTGGTGGATGTGTTGAATGGGATTGTTTATGATGTACAATACATTCCCTCGTGGGTTGAGGTGCCTTTGAAAAGGCTGATGGAGGAAAAGTACCACATCCCTGTCTTTGTAAATAATGACGCCAATTGCTTTGCGGTGGGTGAATATCATTTTGGAAAAGGTAAGGGTGTCGGCTCGGTGATCGGTCTTACATTGGGTACTGGGTTGGGTGCTGGCGTAATTATCAATAGTAAATTATACGCAGGATATAATTGTGGTGCCGGTGAGTTCGGGATGTTTAATTACCTGGATAATATACTGGAGTTTTATAGTAGTGGTTCATTCTTTCAAAACGTATATCAACTGGATGGGGTACAGGTTTTTGAAGACGCCAAAAAAGGGGATGCCCGTGCATTGGAATTATATAAGGAGCTGGGAAATCACATTGGACACGCGATAAAAATGGTAATGTATGCTTATGATCCGCAACTGATTATTTTGGGCGGATCGGTGCGCCATGCCTATGATTTCTTCCAGGAAACCATGTGGCAGCAGATCAAAACATTTGCATTTACCAAATCTGCCGAGCGGATAAAGGTTGAAGTATCGGCATTGCAAAACAGCGGCATATTGGGCGCGGCTGCTTTGTATTATGATGCGCAGTAATCATTTCAAATAGCAATGGGTTTCAAACTCATCGCTATTTGAAATAAAAATATTCTAAAACTATCTGTTATGAAAAAACTTCTCCTTCTCTGCCTATTGGCATTGCTTGTCAATTACTCTTTTGCGCAAGACAATGAAACCCACCGGATGATACTAAAAGACGGCTGGCAAATGCAGTCGGTTACGAAAGATGCCACGCCAGGTGCAACGGTATCACAAACACAATTTGAGCCGAAAGGGTGGTATCAGATCAGCGTACCATCTACAATCATTGCAGGTTTGTTAGCCAATCACGTATATGATTTCGACCCGTTCTTTGGGATGAATTTCGAAAAACTGAATGATCCGGCACTGGATAAGCCCTGGTGGTTCAGAAAGGAGTTTGAGTTACCTGCACCTGAAAAGGACAAAAATGTTGTGCTTAAACTGCATGGCATCAACTATAAGGCTAACGTTTGGCTGAACGGAACCTTAATTGCCGACTCTACCAAAATAAAAGGGCCATTCCGCATCATCGAACTGGATGTTACCAAACAGATCAAAAGTGGCAACAACGTACTGGCATTGGAAATCCTTCGTCCGTTCAATCCCAATAAACAAAAGGGCGACCTGGCTATAGACTATGCTGACTGGATACACTATCCACCAGATTATAATGGTGGTATTGTAAACGATGTCGAGATAAAAACTTATGACAAAGTAGGCATACAATACCCATTGGTAACCACCCATTTTGATATGCCATCACTGGCTGTTGCGCATTTAACGGTAGATGCATTGGTAACCAACTACTCCAAAAACGAGCAGGAGGTAACGGTAAAAGGTAAGATCAATAATGATGTTACTTTTGAGAAGAAAGTGCATTTAGGCCCAAATGAGATCAAAAACGTCACCTTTACACCTGCTGAATACAAGCAATTAAACATCAAAGATCCGCGCATCTGGTGGCCATGGCAATATGGTAAACCTGAGCTGAATCGTATTGAACTATCGGTGGAACATGGCGGTGCGGTAAGCAATAGCATCGCTGAGAATTTCGGCATCAGGGAGATGACTTCTAAACTAATAGATGACCATTCGCGTGTATTTATTGTTAATGGCAAACGCATTATGATACGTGGCGCGGCCTGGTCGCCGGATATATTCCAGCGTAGATCAAAAGAGCGCCAGGAGCAGGAAATCCGCTTATATCGTGATATGAATATGAACATTGTTCGCTCTGAAGGAAAATTAGAGGACGATCATTTCTACGCCATGTGCGATAAATACGGTATGCTGGTAATGACCGGCTGGATGTGCTGCGGCGCCTGGCAATATCCTGAAAACTGGGACGCAGCTAAAAGAGAAGTCGCTATGGCATCCGATAGCAGCGTAATGTACTGGTTGCGTAACAAAGCAAGCCTGATGGTTTGGCTAAACGGCAGCGATATGCCGCCCCGTGATACCAGCGTTGAGCGTGACTACCTTAAGATAGAAAAAGCACTAAAATGGCCTAACCCAACTATATCAACCGCTAATGAAAGCAAATCAAAAGTATCCGGCTTTAGCGGCGTAAAAATGGCCGGGCCATATGAGTGGGTGCCACCAATTTATTGGGAAACCGACTCGACCGGCAAATATGGCGGCGGTACCTGGAGCTTTGCTACAGAAATTTCTCCTGGCCCGTCAATCCCGCCTTACGAGAGCCTGATCAAATTCATTCCGAAAGATTCGCTGTGGTATACCTCAGCCGACTGGAACTATCACTGTGGTACCATGACTTTCGGTACTACTAAAGTATTTAATGCTGCATTAATAGGTAGATATGGAAACCCGGCTAACATCAAGCAATACATTGCCGAAGCCCAGGCACAGAATTACGAAGCGCACCGCGCGATGATGGAAGGCTACGGTCTGCATAAATATCACACGGCAACCGGCGTGGTACAATGGATGGGCAGCAACCCATGGCCGGGACTGATCTGGCATACTTACGACTATTACTTGTATCCGGCAGGTACTTATTTTGGGATGAAAAAATCAATGGAGCCGCTGCATATTATGTATTCTTATGCATCAAATTCTGTGAATTTGATTAACTCCTTACAGGAAAAGTTCAGCGGATTAAAAGCAGAAGCAACAATTTACAACCTGGATGGAACCAAAAAATATTCCAATACAGTTGCCACCGGTGTGGATGCTGACGGAATACAAAAATGCTTTGCTTTGCCTGCTATTACCGGCTTATCTACCACTTACTTCTTAAAGTTAGAATTAAAGGACGCCGCCGGAAAAGTAAAAGATATCAACTGGTACTGGCTATCCACCAAACCGGATGTGCTGAACTGGAAGAAATCAAAATGGTATATGACGCCTGAAACATCATACACTGATTTTTCAGTTCTGCAAAATATTGGTAAAACCCCATTAAAAGTTTCTTATCAAACCGAAAAAGGCGCTGATACTACCAGGCACGCGGTTACTATCACTAATACCGGTAAAACGGTAGCTTTCCAGGTGCATTTGCGTGCCCTGAAAGGTAAGGGTGGGGACGATATCCTGCCGGTGATCTTCAGCGATAATTACCTGGAATTGGCTCCCGGTGAAACCAGGGTGATCCACTGCAAATATGCAGACAAGGACATAGCACATGCTGAACCTTATTTTGTTACTTCAGCCTGGAATATCGATATGGGAGCAAGCAAAACGGAAAAGGAATCAGGCTTTGAAGAAGGTTGGGCGAAATAAAATTTGAACGAATATTATTGATTGAAAATGCATATGAGCGAAAGTTTATATGCATTTTTTTTGTGTTGAATATCAAGGCTTTTGTGGTTTTCGGGATAAATGGTTAACATTAGGTTTATATTTTATAACAGACTTCCGTAAAAGTTCCTAAATGAAGATAACTCTACATTTACTGCTTCTGCTTTTAATCATTGGACTATGCTCCATATTACCTCAACTGGTTTTTGCGCAGGATCATTTATTAAAAGGTATTGTTAAAGACAACCAGGGGCTTCCAATACCCGGCGTCTCCATCGTTATTAAAGGCACAAATCAGGGAGTAGCTACTGCAAATGATGGCACTTTTTCTCTTAGACTAAGCGGTTCTGCAAATGTGCTTCAGGTATCATCAGCCGGGTATGAAAAGAAGGAGGTTGCAATTAAAGGGGAAATCAACATCGTAATTGTACTGGAAGAATCAAAAGCAGAACTAAAGGAAGTGGTCGTTGTAGGCTATGGCACACAAAAGAAAAGCGAAGTTACAGGTGCCATATCTTCCATCAAAAATAAGGATTTTAAAGATCAGCCGGTATCCAATCTCGCAGCAAGTATAGAGGGTAAATTATCCGGAATCAACGTAACACAGCCATCAGGAACACCGGGTGCTGGTTTACTGGTAAGTATCCGCGGAGCGCAAAATCCTTTGTATGTAGTGGATGGTGTGCCCATGGAAAGCGAAAGTAATTCGTCATTGGGAACCTCCTATGATCTCTCCGGCCAATCTGTAGGAAGCGGACAAAATATCAGTTCCATTTCAGATATAAATCCCGATGATATCGAATCCATTGAAGTATTGAAGGATGCATCAAAAGCTATTTATGGTTCGCGTGCTGCTAATGGTGTTGTACTGATTACCACGAAAAGAGGTAAAGCGGGAAAAACGGTTTTCGATTTTAATGTAAACTACGGCTCACAATCCATTGAGAAAGAAATTCCCTTTCTCAACTCTCAGCAGTTTTATAATTTGACAAATACAGCTATCAAAAACGATATTTGGGTTTATCACAATGATATTGCTACCAATAACCCCAACCCGCATTTTTCATTGTCTGATCTGCAAAGTGTAGGTATTCTGGATGCTGATGGCAATCTGATACCAAACCCTGCTGCCCCATATTATGATCTGGCAAGTGGTATCAACACCAACTGGGAGAACCAGATATTCAGGACAGCACCTGTTGCTACTTATGAGTTATCGGCTCGTGGAGGAGATGAAAAGACAAAATTCTTTGTTGGAGGCGGTTACTTCGACCAGGAGGGTATCATTATTAACAATTATTACAAACGCTATAATTTCCGCACCAATATCGATAATCAGGCAACTGACCGGATCAGTTTCGGTACCAATATCAGCGCTTCGCATTCTGACAATAAACGCAGCTTTAACGATAATACTTATACCGGTGTTGTAACCAACGCTTTAGGTGCGTCCCCGTTGATGCCGGTATACTCATCACCAGGTGTATATGCCGATTTTAATAATTACCAGGCTTACTGGTTATCCGATAATCCTGTCAAATCAGCCAAGGAAATTAATGCACATACTTATACCGACCGCTTTATTGGATCAGTTTATGGTGAGTATAAGATCGCCAAAGATTTTAAATTCAGAAGCACCTGGTCCATCGATTACGATGATGTAAACGATAATCAATACTTTTCACCATTAACTGTTGATGCCCAAACTGATGGCGGCAAATTGCTTCTCGGTGAAAACAAGCATTCCACCTGGCTGAATGAGAATCTGTTTACTTATCAGCATTCGTTTGGTAAAAATCATCTGAATTTGCTAGGCGGATTTTCGCAGCAACAAACTGAGATACAGCAGCAGGCTACAAAAGGAATAGGCTTCCCACAAACTGGCGGAGTGCAGAATATTAATAACGCGGCATTATCGACCAATATCCCGGTACTTTATCCAAAGATATATACTGATCTGAACTCCTTCATCTCGCGGGCCAATTATGATTACGATAACAAATATTTGCTGGCTATTATTATGCGTGCCGACGGTTCATCTAAATTTGAGAGAGGGCACCAGTGGGGATATTTCCCATCAGTATCTGCCGGCTGGAATATGTCAAGCGAAAGCTTTTTAGCCGATAATAAATTCATAGATGCATTGAAGCTTCGTGCAAGCTATGGCACATCCGGACAGCAGGATAATGTGCCTGATTATTTGAACTACGCTTACTGGGGGACTGCCAAATACAATGGAAGTTCAGGTTTTGTACCGATCAACCTGTTATCCTCAAGCCCGTTAACCTGGCAGGTAAATACCACATTAAATGTGGGTGCCGATTTTGAATTGTTTCATCACTTCCTGAACGGATCGATAGAATACTTTATCTCCAATCAAACCAGGCTATTAAACCCGGCACAGGTTGAGGGTACAACGGGTTTCCAAACTGTTTATACCAACTCCGGAAAGATCCAGGACAGTGGCCTGGAAATACAGCTGACCACCAACAATATCAAAACAGATAAATTCAGTTGGACAAGCTCTTTTAATATTTCCTTCTTAAAGAATATTGTCAAATCTTTATCAGTTGATAACCAGTTAGTGAGTTCCTATACCGATCAGTCGCCCACCAATATTTTAAAAGTAGGGATGCCGGTAGGCGAGTTCATCGGCGTGCGTTTTGCAGGGGTTGACCCTGCCAATGGGGACGCTTTATACTATGCAGCCGACGGAACAAAAGAACGTGCCGACCAGGTAAACTTTACCCGCGATGAAACAACAATAGGTAGCCCAAGACCGAAATTCTTCGGCGGTTTTACCAATAATTTTAAATACAAGCAGTTCGACCTGATGATTGCTACGCAGTTCTCTTATGGGAATAAAGTGTTCAACCTGATCCGTACCACGTATGAAAGTTTAGGCTGGAGCAGTGCCTCAACCCCGAGCGGGGCTTACTTGGGTGGAGTTTATGCCAATAATGATACACGAGTGCTGAATGCCTGGTCGCATCCCGGTCAGGTGACTGATATCCCGCGGCCTTCATTCTTATTGCAAAACTATTTCCCCAACTCCGACGAGTTTTTAGAGAATGGCTCTTTCCTGAAAATACGTACCGTTAACATCGGCTATACTATTGATAAGCCGAAATATTTCAGTAGCGTGCGGATATATGTTCAGGCGGAAAACCTCCTGACCGTAACCAAATACATCGGGTTTGACCCGGAAGTGAGCTCGACTGGTGGTGGCAACGATTCCACAGCGGGGATAGATTTTGCGGCGTACCCACCCGCGCGAACCTTAAGCATAGGTGTTGATCTGAAATTTTAAGAAGCAGGAAAATGAAAGGAATTAAAAATATAGCAGCTTTTGGTTTCATGCTCACATCGGTGGCGCTGATCAGCAGTTGTGCCAAGCTGAACCAGGTTTCGCCTACCGCTGTGCAGAATACCCAGCTTTTTAAGGATTCTATAGGTTTATCGGAAGCTGTTACTGGCATGTACAGCACACTGGAAGCCCCCGAATATTATGGCGGTTATTACCCTATGTTTGCTGATTTGAATAGCGATAATGGCGTAGCCGGCGGATATAACAATACCTCGCTAAATGAATTTGGGTTGTACAGCGTTACGTCATCCAATATCTTCATCCAGAACACTTACGTTGCCATTTACAAAACTATCGCGACGGCGAATGCAGTTATCGCGGGAGTAAGCACAGTAAAGGGGGCCTCGACTGCCTATCTGAATAGCGTGAAAGGCCAGGCGCTCACGCTCAGAGCAATGGGACACTTTGATGTGTTACGTGCTTTTGGTTACCATTGGGACATCAATTCGCCATATGGCATACCGGTTGTTACTACGGTGCAATCAGCCAACAGTGTTGTTCCACGAAGTACCGTTGCGGCTACCTATTCTTCTATTATTGCTGATCTGACCGAGGCCGCAACATTACTCAATGGCTCTTCCGACCGCGATCCCAATTATGTAAACCCGGCTGTAATTAATGCTTTGCTTGCACGGGTTTACCTGTATGAAAAAGACTATGCCAATGCTGCTAAATATGCGTCATTGGTTATTAATGATGGCGCATATCAATTGGTGGATGCCAGTCAATATGTGTCGATGTATAGTAACGGCGCTAAAAATTCTGCTGACTTTATATTCCAATTGCCTTTTGATTTTCAAAACCAGAGCCAGTATTATGCTACTACTTATGCACGGCCGGATGCTGCATCAACAGAAGTTTTGTTTATTGCTAATTCTGATCTGCAATCATTCTTTGAGAGCAGGAGCGGGGATGTACGCTATAATCTGATGGACACTGCCAATGCCAATGGCTACCTGCGCACGCTTAAATACAGTAGCGATGGAAAATATAAAGATAACTCAGCCCTGTTGATCCGCATTGCCGAAATGTACCTGATTCGGGCAGAAGCGCTGGGTAGGGTACAGGGACTAGCCGATCTAAATACCATAAGAACCAACCGGGGCATGAATGCTTTGACACTAGCCGATGTACCCGATAATACTACTTATGCACAGGCTGTCGCCGATGAAAACCGTGCTGAATTTAATTTTGAAGGTCACCGCTATTTTGACCTGGCGCGAACTGGTCAAATCGTAAACGTATTGCAGCCGCTAACCAATGTTAGCATATCAATATCCAATTCCTGCTACCCCATACCTTTAAGGGAGATCAATGCTTCTAACGGAACTGTGATTCAAAACCCAGGATATTGAATTAATTAGTGAATTAGTGAATTAGTGAATTAGTGAATGAGTGATTGGAACAAGTCGCCAAAACGTTGCTTGCTTATCAGTTCATGCCGTCTTCACAAAGTATTTTCGTAGCTTTATGTATTGACCTATGCTTAAAAGATCATAGCCTGTTTATGATCGCTTAACCTCCTGCTCAATTGCCATGTGTATCATCGGCATATAAATGAACTTAAATTAGTTGTATGACGTTGCAAAAGGTTTTATCATACCAGATAGCGGATAGTATCGATATAAAAGCATTCAAAGCCGCTTTTAAGGCTGACCTGCATTATAGCGATGCTGATGAATTATTTTATAAAACAGGATTCAACGAGTTTATCTACGTTTTTAAATATGGCGTGGTATGTTTCCTGAATTATGATCCAATCCGGATCAGCGAATTTTTGCGGCTCATCTCTTCTTATTGTAAAAACGCCTTCGACCAAAACCTTACAGAAGAATTTGAGATACACACCAATGCCGGGAAAAATAAGATCGGTTTTAATTCGATTGAGATCATCGGGGCGGATATTGAGGTGATACGGCTAATCATGCTGACTGTGTCCCAATCCGTTGCGCTTGATTATTACGAGGAGCAAACCAACAAGATGCTCGAAGAAACCAATCGTCATACTCAAATGCTGGAGGCAAAAGGACGCCTGAATATATCGGCTACCAATCTTAAAAAATACATCGGCAAAAGCCTGGTCCTGAAAAACCGCATTGCCGAGAACCTGTACATTTTCGACTCGCCGCCAGAAACATGGGACGATGAAAACTTAAACAAGATACACAACGACCTGAAACGCACCTTCGACCTGCAGGAGCGCTTCCGGGATATACAGGAAGGTTTGAATATCGTAAAAGACAACCTCGAGCTTTTCAGAGACCTGCTGCAATACAAAAATAGCTACCGCCTGGAGTTGATAGTCATCATCCTGATACTGGTAGAAGTGCTGAACCTTTTGGCGCAGAAGATATTTAGCTGAGGCTGGTCGTTCTTCGCAATTCAACAAATTTATATTCGCCACAGCGAGCCCATACCTATTTCAAATACTGGTTATTAATCGTTGATTTATAATAACCTATCTCCCGCTTTTATCGTACAAGTAAGTCTTTACCAGTACGCGTTTTCGCATTTATGAATATAAGAATACCCTTCTTCCTTTTTTTGATAGTTTTATGTAAAGCATCTTTTGCCCAGACAGGGCTTTCATCGGATGAGCTGTTCCAGCAGGCACGAAAAGCTGCTTTTGATGAGAAAAATTATTCCAAAGCAATAGGTTTAAGTAAGCAAGCTTTAACCAAAAGCCCCGATTACTCCGATATCCGTGTTTTCTTGGGCCGGGTATATACCTGGTCGGATAAAACGGATAGTGCAAGAGCCGAATTTAATAAGGTTTTGTCCAAACACCCGGATAATGAAGATGCAGCTTTTGCTTACGGCAGTTTGGAATACTGGAATAACAATTCAAATGGCGCATTAGGTATTGTGAGCAGTGGATTGAAGTATCATCCCGCTTCTAAAGACTTGCTATTGTTGAAAGCAAAAGTGTTGAATGATCTCAAAAGATATCCGGAAGCCGGTAATACACTGGATACTTTGATAAAAGCCGATCCGGGAAATTCTGATGCTCGCGCACTGGCTGACAGGATAAAGGACAATACTTCAAAAAATAAAGTAGGTGTTACCTATGATTACATCCATTTTGATAAGGAATTCAATGCACCGTGGCACCTGGCAAGTTTAGAATATGCAAGGCAAACCGATATCGGCTCCATCATTGGTTATTTGAATTATGCCAATCGATTTAACACAAATGGCTTGCAATACGAGATTGATGCTTACCCGCACATATCCAAAATCTTTTATGCTTATATGAGCGGCGGCTATTCCAACGATGTGGGCGTATTTCCTAAAACCAGGGCAGGATTTTCACTTTATGCTAATTTACCTGCAAGCTTTGAAGCTGAAGGTGGTTTCAGGTATTTGCATTTTACTGGCGACACCTGGATATACACTGCCTCAATCGGTAAATATTACAAAAGCTTTTGGTTTAATTTTCGAACTTATTTAACGCCATCCAACAGCTCAGTTTCGCAGTCTTATTCAATAAAGGCCAGATATTATACCGGGAGTGCTGATGATTATATCTCATTAGGCATTGGTACAGGTATTTCACCAGACGATCCGCGCAATATCATCCTGCTGAATAATGGTCAGAATTATAAACTTCGTTCAAATAATATCACGGCTGCGTTCTGGCATTCGTTCAAACGGCGCAACATCATATTTTTTACAGCGAGTTTAGATCACCAGGAATATCAATTCCAAACCTGGGGTAATCAGCTGGATTTGGGTATAGGCTATCAAAGAAGATTTTAAGTTAGATGAGGAAGAGAAGAATTCTGCAATGGATCATACCTGCGCTCATTATTTTCCCGATAGTGATGTGGCTGGGCTGGTTTTTTACGCCCAAAAAGAAACTGGTTGTTGCCATAGTTGATAAAACTGTACTGAATACCGACGTGCAGGAACATACCTCGCTTTGGTGGATATTGAATCATAACCGTTTTACCAAAACGTCAACCCAGCCCTACAAAAACAGCCAGGATTATTTTGGATTCTTCCCTAAAGATAATGAGAAATTCAAACTGAAAGGTTTAGAAAGATTTTCATCAGAACAGCTAAAACAGCTTAGCAATGATGCCGACCTGGCTTATTATACCGACACCTACGGGATCTACAGAAATGAGTGGTATAGCCAAAAGCAAAATACAGAACGTTCTAACCTGATCTATGGCGGGATGAGCTCACAGGATATTGAGTTTTTGCAGGATATGAAGGATAAGCATAAGCTGATCATCACTGAATTTAATACTATCGGCTCACCAACCAACGCGGATAATCGTAATAAATTCGAGAAAATGTTCGGTATGCACTGGACAGGGTGGACAGCACGTTACTTTGACAACTTTGATACTTTAAAAAATAAAGAATTACCACGTTGGTTGATCAACAATTATAAAAAGCAACATGAGCAAAAATGGCCTTTTCACAAAGCAGGACTTGCTTTTGTGAGCAATGACGACCAGATAGTTATCCTGGAAGATAGTACACATCTAACCGATCCCGTACCGCATATCATCTCATTTGGTTATGGGCAAAAAACATTGGGACTGCCTGAAAGGATGAAATATCCGTTCTGGTTTGATGTCATTACACCTTCGCTATCCATCAACCACGCAGTGTCAAGATTCGACATCAGTTTGAACGCTGCCGGTACTGCCGAACTGAAGAAATACAATATTCCTACTACGTTCCCTGCTATCATAATGCATAAGGACAAAGATTACCAGTTCTACTATTTTTCAGGTGATTTTTGCGATAACCCTATCGGGATGGGAACTTCCTATTTTAAGGGCATCAACATGTTCAGATGGATGTTCTATAACTCCGACGACCCGGATGAGCGTAAAAGTTTTTTCTGGACGTTCTATCGCCCGATGATCACCACTATACTTAAAGAACAGGTGATTGCAAAGAAATAATCTCCCATACTCTCTGTGTACTTTGTGATTTCTCTTAGTGCTCTTTGTGGTTTAATTTGCGGCAGAGAATGCTTCGCTTTTACAAGGTGAGGCACAAAGCCCATGGTATGAATGTTTCTATATCTACCAACATTTTGCTCCTGATGGAGCAATAGTACCCAGAAATGAACCCGAAGCAGGTCATCAATAGAGGAACAAGTTGCCGTGGTTATGAATTCTGAATATGGTTAAAGTTCAGGTATCGACGCGTTTAATTACAGATATGATCGCTTTGGGCATTGTCACAACGAAAAAAGGTGACCTGGCTAAGGTCACCTTTTCGTTTTTATTGAGTTTTTAATTATTAATGCTTAACAGGATTGTAATGCTGATGGATCGAATCCGGTATGATCCAGTTTCCGGTAACGATCTGCTCATTCTTTTTCTTGAACTGGTCGAAGGCATTTTTAAGCTGGCTCGCTTTACCTTCATCCTGTATTGGATCTTCACCAAGCTCGGCATTCAGTTTAAATAGGTTATCGCCATTCAGGTGATATTCGCCCATGATGAAATCGATCATATCTGTCTTGGTCTGCAGAAGCGGGTAATTATGAATATTTTCAAAATTGCGGTTGGTATCCAAACCTTGTCCCATCCAGCTTACCAGCGAAGGACCTTTGATCTTGTAATTATGCTGCAGGTACGACATCAAGCTTGGGCTGATATCAAAATGGGTTGATACAGACGACATCTGCGCAGTACGTTTCAGCATCGGCGAGTAAATGATCAGGGGCACATGATAACGATCTATCTTATCGCTCATTGGTATCTCAGGCATACGGTGGTCGCCGGTGATCAGGAATATGGTGTTGTTGTAATCGGCGCGTTTGCTGTAGGCGTTGAAAAACCCGCGCAGAGCATCATCTAAGTATAAAATACTCGCGTATTGCAATTTGTAATTGCGGCATTCGTTCTTTTTCGCTTCATCATAACCCAGTTCAGTCAGGCGTTTTTCAAATCTTGCGAGGTATTTATCTTCTTCGTTAATAGCAAACGGGCTGTGCGTTGATACAGTCAATACAACGCTCAGTTGCGGTGCGGTTGCTTTTTCATCGCGTGTAACTAAATAATGCCTGAACAATTCTTTGTCGTTATATCCCCATGAAAAACCGTTAGGTGCAGGTAATTTGGTATAACCTGCCGGGAAAGATTTTCCGTCGTTCAACTCATCAATGGAATTTTTATTCAGGAAGGTCGACATATTGTCGAAACCGGCATCACCCCCATAGTAAAATGACGTATGGTAACCGTTATATTTTAACAGGCTTAGCAGGGACACGTGCGAAGGCATATTATCGCCCAATGCCAGGAAACCATTTTTAGCAAATGGCAACGAACCTAATACCGAAGGCAAAACCGCAAATGTACGGCCCCCTTCGCTAAGGAAGTTTTTCCAGTAAAGGCTTTTACCTGATAAGGAATCGATAAATGGTGTAAAATTACCCAGGTAAGCGCCTTCATTGGTAAACGCGCGGCCCAACCCTTCAACCAGGACGATAACAATATTCGGAGGGGTTGAATTGCCTTTAATAAACGGACTCAAAACATCCGGCGAAGTGTCGCTGTGTAAAAAAGGGTAATGCGTTGGATCAGTATATTTAAATGCAGCTATTTTGCTTGTTGCGCCGTTATCGTAATCATTAATGTAGCTATCGGCATAAATGTCAAGCTCATCTTTTGAAGGGAAGAAGTGCTTATACGACTCGCTCCAGAAATGATCGGATTTATTGATAACCAAATTATTGGCGTAGTCTGATTTAAAATTTCCCGGATGGATCATGGCCTGAGCATCCGTAACAAACAAAATGAATGATAATACCGGTAAGGCAATCACCACAAACCGGTTTATTTTAAGCCTGGCTGGCAGCATCCATAATGCAGTAATGGTCCCACCGGTCACTACAATAAAACCGATGATCTGGAAAAAGTTGACACCGCCTGCTGCGCCTACAGTTTGTTTAATATCAGCCATTGAATAGCTATACAAATCGGCGCCGAGCGGCACCATTGCTGTAGTAAAGTAGGAGGTAAGGCTAAGCTGCACCATCGCTATAAAGACTATGAACACGCAATAAGTTATGCGTGCAAATTTTGCCGAGATGAGGTGAAGCACCACATACACTAGGAAAAAGTAGATCAAGCCCTTAAACCAGAATACCAGGTCGTTCAGAAAGGACCAGCCTAATACTGAAGCCACATTTCTTGGCAGCTCGTGAGCGATGCCGTTATAAATGACCTCAAAAATACTGAGGATAAAAATGATCATCAGCCATATGACAGATAGCTGTGCAAAGGACAAAGCCGCAGGCACGATCATCTTCGACAGTTTTTCCTTTTTAATTTTCTTAGTTTCCATTACTTAAATTCTATGACGCTTTTTTCGCTGTAGCCAAACCCGTTCTTGTCATTTCGCCCCAGGAATTTTGTTTTCTTATTAAAGCTATGTTACCCCGTATTGCCGACCACACCACAAACGGATGGAACACAAAAGGTTCCAGCATGGCAACACCTACAAGGCCTAGTATATCTTTCCGGCCCCGGTATTGATTATAAGTAAGTACCTCCATCAGGATGGCAAAAATCGAGTAAAGTATCCCCAGGCATAATACACCTACCAGGATCAATACAGCCGACCAGTTGACTGCATAGGTAAAGCAGTATACAATCATCCCGATGGTACCAAAGAATTCAATGATCGGTGCCAGGAATTCGAAAAATAACCAGTAAGGGTAGCTCAACATACCCAGGATGCCATAACGTGGATTAAAAAACATCACTTTATGCGTGCGCAGGGTTTCTATGGTTCCGCGGGTCCAGCGGTTGCGCTGGCGGCCTAATATTTTGAATGTAGTTGGCGCTTCGGTCCAGCATAAAGGGTCAGGAATAAATGCCACTTTATATGGTTCATCCAGCTCTTCCATATAACGGCGCATACGCACCACCAGTTCCATATCTTCACCAACGGTCTTGGTGCTGTAACCGCCGCAATTGATCACAATTTCGCGGTCGAATGCACCAAAAGCCCCTGAGATAAGTAAAAGCCCGTTCAACTTGGTCCAGGCCATACGGCTTAGTAAGAATGCACGGATATATTCAAGTGTTTGTATCCTTGGCAGGAACTGTTTTGGCAAGTGTACCTTGACCAGCCGGCCGCCTTCAATTTCGCAGCCGTTAGCAATACGTACTACGCCACCTGCAGCAATTACGCGCTGGTTAGTGCTTTCAAGGAAAGGCTTAGCCAGTTTTAAAAGAGAATCCTGCTCAAGTACGCAGTCTACATCAATACAAACGAAATAGTCATTTTTGGCAATGTTTACACCAACGTTTAATGCATCAGCTTTACCGCCGTTTTCCTTGTCTACTACGATCAATTTACGATATACCGGATTATAACTTTTGTAAACACCCCTGACCGGCTTGGTTTTTATTTGCTGGTTAACAAAGAAATCAACTTTATACAGATCATAAGCCCCGATCAGCTTTTCCAGTGAATCATCTTTACTGCCGTCGTTAATGATAATAACCTCGAGATTATTATAGTGTATCGAGAGTAAGGAACGTACATTTTCAATAATATTAGCCCCCTCGTTATAAGCAGGTGCCAATATGCTCATGCTTGGCGTTTCGGTTGACGAGGCCAGCATGCGGTAATCTGTAAAGCTGTTTTTACGTAGGTAAGAACGTGTTTCGCTGATAGAGAACGCGCCTATTAAAACATAGCATATCAAAAGTATAATGGAATACAGCAGAATGCCATAAGTGAAAAAGTGCAGTATAAATGTTTGCCAACTCATGCCGCTACCTCTCCTTTAATATGCATCACTATTTCGTTAATAGATTGATTTTGTTCTCTTGAATATTTTTCGAGGGATATCATCCCGTCCTTATTGCTTTGTACCAGGGCCCTAGCAGCACGGACCTTTATTTCATCATTTTCGTGAGTTAGCAGGTCGAGCAGAAACTCCACGTCTTTTTCTGTCCCTACGGTTGCCATTACTTTGATCATGGCCAACTGGTTTTTTAGGGTTTCATTCAGAAACCTCGATATAAAATTGTCAGAAGTTTCATCGGTATAGATCTCATTAAGGCAATGAATAGCCTCATATCTTACCGCCGGGTCTTCGTGATCGAGGCAGGATACAATCTCATAATATAAGTCAAATCGCTGATAAATGCGCGCCAGCTTTAAGGTGAATATGATAACACTGCTGTTGGTTGTAGTAAACCACGAGGTCATATCAACATTTGCTGGCGGAAGCTGAGATAATTGTTGCAGTAATTTTATTTGATGCCAGTTTGAAATAGGAGAATAAAGCGTTTCCAAAAAATTAAGGCCCTCAAAACCATTAAATTGTATCAATGCGGATTGGGCTTCCATGCGTACCAGGCTGTTCTTGTCATCTGCGTAAGCGGATATCTGCTCCACATATTCGTGCATGTCCATTACGGTAAGCTCTTGTATGGCTTTCGCTTTGATATGCCATTTACTGCTTAATAAATTATCGAAAGCATATTTGTCGAGGCCAAGTTGCACATAAAGGTGTTTTAGGTTGTCGGCTGATGTGCCCGTAATACTTCTCTTAGCCGACATGATCTCGTTTACCAGCAGTTTTCTGAAATGCTTGTTTTTCATTAGCTTTTCAGCACGTGCTGTAACGGGGATCATTTTATCTCCTTCAAATTCCTCGTCGTCGTAGAAAACGGCTTTACGTATCAACAAATCGGATATCAGGCTCCACTTATCAAAATTTTTATCATAAAGATTTTTAAAGTACAGGTACGATAACATGAAAACTAAAAATCCCAGGATCAATAAAATAATACTGGCAAGGATAACGTTTTGAATATGCCAGAGGTGGGATACTGAAAGTAAATGAGCTGCGCTAACCAAGTTATTGATATAAACGGGGTGAATTTATTTTACTACAGGAGTTTCAAACCTGCGTACGCGTACGGATAGTTCGTTTGGACTAAATGGCTTTGTCATATAGTCATCGGCGCCAAGCTGAAATGCCTCAAGAACCACGTTTTCCTGGCCCATTCCCGAAAGGATGATCACCGGTGTGCCGGTTGGGTAACGTTTTTTTACAGCACTCACTACTTCAAGGCCTGATAAATAGGGCATCATGATATCAGTAATGACCAAATCGGGTTGAAAATCGTCCAGTTTTTGCACCGCTGCACGACCATCATTTGTTATCACCACATCATGCCCGTCTTTTTTCAAACGGAACTCAAGCATTTTAATCATCAATTGATCATCTTCAGCTACCAGGATTTTCATGTTTTAAAAATTTTAAACGGTTAATAAACTGTTAAAGAATTGTAATTACCTCTGATAAAGGCGTTATCGTACTTATACGCAGGGGGATAAATATTGGTTATGGGATAGCGATCTTTTTATGATAAAAAGAAAAGTTTAGCTAAGAGAAGAAGGGAAATGATAATGAAGATGTTAGATAACGATAGTTGGGGACATTAATCCACCCGCGCGGCATCATTTATCTGATGGATCACCTCGTCCAGCTTCATGATCGCATCCTTGAGGTAAGATAAGATTTGCCGGTTATGCTCACTTGTAATTCCATGTTCTTCTACCATGTCCACGAGTCCGATGATACTGGCGACCGGGCTCCTGAGCAGGTGAGAGTTTTTATAGGAAACGACCTTTAACTGATCAACTTTTGCTTTAAGCTCATCCTGGAGTTCAATGAGTTGGGTAACGTCTTCAACTTCCCTGATGATGCTACAGATATGATTGACTGGGTCTTTTTCATAGATCATCTGGCGCGAATACACCCATATATAGTCACCGTTGTGCTTAAGCAGGCGCACAGTCATCTCCACTACTTGTCCGTCTTTAGCATGCAAAAGTTTATCAATAGTATCCTGTACTGTTTTGAGATCGCCGGGATAAAGGATATTTTTATAGAAATCGTCGCTTAGGCTCTGATATTCTTCCGGAGTATAACCCAGCAGCTGTTGAACCACGCCACTCGAAAAAAGCAATTTGTGGTTAAATATATCATAAGTTTGAAACTCAACATGTGTTACCTCGAAAAGTGAATGTAAAAATTTGGCCCCGGGTCTCATTGTATAAATATACAAGGAAATTAATGGGAGTTATAATGAGATTCATCCCGATATAATTTAAATATAAATGCTCATTTAATAACAGTTGTCAACACCCTCTCGTAAAGTTTGACGTACTCACTCACCATCTTTTCCTGCGAAAATTGCTCCACGCTCCAATCCCGGCATTCCTGGCGATTGATCCTGCCGACATCTGAAACCGCCTCAACCGCCTGGTCAATAGTACCCACCAAAAAACCCGTCTTGTCATGAATAATCAACTCACTCATCGATCCCCTATTAAAGGCTATGACCGGCGTACCGCAAAGCATAGCTTCGGCAACACTCAGGCCGAATGGCTCGTCAAAATTAATAGGATGCAACAACGCGAGGGCATTTGTCATCAGCTCATTCCTTTTTTCAGGACCGGCTTCGCCAACGTAAATTATCTGATCGTTTAAAAAGGGTTTTACTTTTTGATCAAAATAGTCGCTATCCTGTATTATTCCGGCAATGAGCAGTTTCTTTTTTGATTTGACAGCAATTTCAATAGCCTCGGCAGTGCCTTTGTCATGATGGATACGACCAAAATAAAGCACGTAATCTTCTGAAGTACTTTGAAATTCAAAATCACTTACCCGGATGCCATTATAAATAGTGGCTGAGTAAGTAAGAAGGGGACTCCTGTCCGAATTACTGATAGAAACGTAATGCGAGGTGTTGTTATATTTTTGATAAACAGGAATAATCTTAGGCGATGAAAAACCATGAATAGTGGTTACCATCGGTGTTTTTATCAAGCCGGAATAAGTGAGCGGCAAGAAGTCGAAGTGATTGTGTATGATATCAAAATCAGCTGTTTTTTCCATCAGGTTGCTGATATGGAGGCATTCAACTACTTTGGCATCTTGTGAGCGGTCTTCTTCATACCCTTGCTTGATTACCGAATCGAGTTTACCGGAGGTTATAGAATCACCTGTGGCAAACAGGGTTACGTCTAATCCTTTAGCTACCAGTCCTTCGGTAATATTACTGGCCACCTGCTCCCATGGGCCATAGCGCCTGGGGGGTGTACGCCAGGCTACAGGAGCCAGTACGGCAATTCTCATTTGAAAATCCTTTCTGCTTTAAACATCATTTGATAGAGCAAACGCGGGAAAGGGGAATTAGGTTTTATGCAATCCCAAGTCTGCTTTTCAATCCTTCGCGGTAGGTGCTGCCGATAGGTATTTTTGCCTGCCCGATAATCAGTTGATGGGCTTCGATCATCGTGATATGCCGGATGGCCACCACATAGGATTTATGCACCCTTATAAAATCTGCTGCGGGCACCAGGTCGAAGATATCGCCCATATTTTCGCGTACGAGAATGTTTTTATCCTTTAGGCATATGGTGATATAATTGCCGTCTTTCTCAAGATAAAGGATGTCACTCAATTTTACCTGGTACGTTTGCGGGCCGCTTTTCACAAATATCGATGCATCGTCATCACCTTTTGCGGTTGATCCATTTTTCAGAGTTTTCAAACTCAGAACTTTGTTTATTGCAGCCAGGAAACGTTCGAAAGTGATGGGCTTCAGCAGGTAGTCAATAGCATTCAGGTCATAGCTCTCTACTGCGTAATTGCTATAAGCGGTGGTAAATATCACCATGGGTTTGGTGGCTAAAGTGCGCAGCAATTGTATTCCGTTGACGTCGGGCATGTTGATATCCAGGAACACCAGGTCGATGTGTTCCCGGTTCAGGTATTCAATGGCTTTTATTGGTTCGCGAAAGCTAGCTTTAAGATCAATCAGCCCACTCTTTTGGCAATAGCGTTCAATCACCTCAAGCGCCATCGGCTCATCATCTATTGCGATACAACTGATCATTGAAGGTTTATATTGAGCTCTACTTTATACTGATTATCGGCCTTTACTATTTGAAGCTGATGTTTGCCCGGATACAACAACTCTAACCGGCGTTTTACATTATCTAATCCCACGCCGCTGCTATCACCATTCATTTTCTGCACGTGGCTGTGATCAGCATTGGTACAAGTAAAAATCAGTTCATTATTATTTACCGACAGCAAGATAACGATATTAGAACTCCGACCAATGGTTATACCGTGCTTGAATGCATTTTCTACAAAGGGGATGAACAACATCGGCGCTATAAAAATACCATCTGTTTCGGATGGGTAATCGAATTTAACAATCGCTTCCTTATCTGCATAGCGCAGCTTATTGAGCAAAATGCAATCTTGCAGGTATTCTATTTCCTTTTTCAGCGGCACTTTTTCCTCGTTGCTTTCATAGATCATGTAGCGCATCATTCCCGAAAGCTTAGAGATGCCGTCCGCCAGATCGTCGTTGCCCTTTTTCTGCGCCATCGAGAACAGGTTGTTCAGTGTATTGAACAGGAAGTGCGGGTTTACCTGTGCCTTTAGGAATTTTACCTCGGTATCCAATTGCACCGCCGCGAGTTCTGAACGCATTTTTTCTACCCTTGACCATTCCTTTAAAAAGAAATAGGCGATAGAAAGGCCGAATACGATAATGAAAATAAACAATAACGTATTTGAAAACCCATCTTCCTGAAATATAAAAGCTTTCGATTGCTGACGCGCGATTTCGCTTTTAACAAAAATGTCGGGAACAGGCCGCCCTTTCAACACCCGCACCCGGTCAACGTTAGTATCTCTTACAAACGGCCTCTTCTGCGGTGATGGCAATATTCTGATATTAATACTGTCCCGCCCCGTACTTGGTGGTGGCATCATCAAGGCATCTTGCCTTTTCTGAGGCGGTAATAAGGTATCTACATAGCTATCCGCTATAAAGATAAAGCTAAACCAGGCGATAGGCAGCACCACTCTGACCAATATATTCTTATACTTAAGCGCCTTTTTAAAAAGCCAAAAGATATTGCCATAAAATAATACGATCATGAAACCAAGCGTAAGAAACAGATGCGGAGACATAGGGTGCCGTATATCCTCTTCCAGGATGGTGCCGTTATTGTTGATACGCATTTTGATATGCGGTTGCGTAAATGACAAAATGGTATAAAAAACACCCACCCAAAACGCTATGTGAAGCACAATCTCTATCCAGTCTTTCTTCTTGATCTTAAGCATATAAACAAAGGTAAAATACTGGTAAGGTCATCAAAAATTAATGTGACTAACCTGGTCAATACTGGTATAAACTGTCAATTTTTGAAATCCCAAATAACAAATATCACTGTTTCGCAGATGTTAAAATGGTGTTCATACCAAAGTTTTTAGGGATTGAAGCACAAAAAATAGTATTGCTTAAAATTATTACGGTTATGAAGAAGCAATTACTGTTAGCCATCATTTTACTGTTGGCATTTATTACCGCCAAAGCTCAAAAACCGGATACGGCGCGGATGCAGGTACACTATAAGTTTACCTGGGTAAGGGACACTGCAAACCGCGATCACCCTTATACGGAAAACATGGTGCTATATATAGGCCAGAGGTCAAGTGCTTACAGGAGTTACGACGGGGTAGTATATAAAGCCCAGTTTAAGAAGGCTTGGGCCGAAGCTGTCGCCGCCAGCCCGGACGGGCATCCCATGATAAACAGGCATGGTGTCGGTTCAAACATTGAATACTACCAGTTTCCAAACGAGAAAAAATTGTTTACGGAAAACCCGATATACATGAATAATTACTTTATCAACGGCGAGATGCCCGCTATCGACTGGAAGACGAGTGGCGATACGGCAACTTTTGGTGGTTTGCATTGCCAGAAAGCCACCTGTCACTTCAAGGGGAGAGATTACACGGCCTGGTTTTGCCCCGATCTGCCGGTGCGGGTCGGCCCGTGGAAATTAAACGGACTGCCGGGTGTTATCGTAGATGCCCGCGACGCGAAAAACGAAGTAGTATTTCAATTTGACGGGGTGGAGAAAGCCGTCCCTACGCCGCCCAAAACCGGCCCGGCGGTTGCAGAAAAAGATATGCCGCCTATAATACGCGACCTGGATGACGACATGAATCTGATCGGGACACCGCCAAGAACCATCAAAACCACGCAAAAGGAGTTTGATAAATTGCAGGAGAGCATGAGAAAAAACCCCCAGGCATTTGCGCAAGCTGTAGAAGCCGGTAATCGTGCAAGCGGAGACGCGCCTATGGATCACATCATGATTAAAAAAGGCCCAGCCCCTATGGGGCCTGTGATCAATAACCCTATTGAACTGCCGGAGAAAAAATAAACCGAATCATAACAATAAAAAGATAATAATCATGAAAACACCATTAATAACGAGCACATTGCTCATAGCTATTGCTGCAAGTGCTTCCGCGCAAACCGACACAGCTCAGGTGCTGGTGCATTACAAATTTACTCAGGTACGTGATACCACTAACCGGGATCACCCTTATACCGAAAATATGGCACTGTATATCGGTAAGAGCTCAAGCGCTTATAGAAGCTACGATAATATACTTGAACAAGCCGAAGCTAAGAAGCAGTTACAGGCGGCCCTCGCCAGTTCGCCGGATGGGCATGTTAATATTCAAAGGCACAGGAGAGGATCGGGTGCTGAGTACTATGAGTTCCCAAATAAAAAAGAGCTAGCCAGGAAAGAGCCGCTGGTTATGGAAACTTATCTTATTGATGATGCAATGCCTGCTATGGATTGGAAAATAAGCAGCGATACTGCGACGTATGGCGGCTTGCATTGCCAGAAGGCGACGACGCATTTTAAGGGGAGAGATTATACGGCCTGGTTTTGTCCCGATATGCCGTTGCATGTGGGTCCATGGAAGCTTAACGGTCTGCCCGGTGTAATCGTGGAGGCTTATGATGCCAAAAAGGATGTGCAGTTTATGTTCGACGGCGTAGAAAAAGTTGTGTTTACTCCCAAGGCAGACGAGAAGCTTTCCGGCCCAAAATCTGATGGTCCAGGACCAAGGTTGATCATGGTGGGCGGTGATGATGGCGGCGATCCTAATATTATTCAGCTACCCAAAAACGCTATTAAAACCACAGATAAAGAGTTTACCAAATTGGAGGCCGCTATGCGTAAGGATCCCGATGCCTTTGTGCAATCGCAGGTGGCTATGCACAATGCTAACCGGCCCGCTGGTACAGATCCGGTACGCATAAACATCAAAATGGGGCCGCCGCCGGTGGTTAACAATCCTATCGAATTGGCGGATAAAAAATGAACAGGATTGTAAGATTTTAATGATTACTGTCATGAAAAGGCAATTGATGATAATTATAGTATTGGTTTTGCAGGCGCTTGTAGCTTTTGCACAAAAGCCTGATACGGCGCAAATATTGGTGCATTACAAATTCAGCTATGTGCAGGACACCAATAATCGCGCCCATACCTACACCGAGAATATGGTGCTGTTTGTTGGAAAAGCTTCCAGCAGTTACAGAAGCTACGACCGCCAGTTGCAAAATGAACTATACAGAAGACAGATGCAGGAGGCGATCAACAATTCTGCCGACGGCAACATCCGGTTAGATCACAAGATTACCGCTTCGGGCACGGAATATTACCAGTTTATCAACTATAAAAAGTTGGTGCGTAAGGAAGTGATGATGAGTCCATACATTATCAATGACGTGCTGCCCGTAATCAACTGGCATATCAGCAGCGACAAAGCGAATTTTGCCGAACTGCATTGCCAGAAAGCGACTTGCCATTTTAAAGGGCGCGACTATACCGCCTGGTTTTGTCCTGATCTGCCGGTGCGAGTCGGTCCGTGGAAACTGAATGGCTTGCCTGGTGTCATTGTCGAAGCTTATGATGCGAAGAAAGAAGTCGTTTTCAAATTCGACCGGGTGGAAAAAGCTGTGTTGGGCGCATCAAAACCGATCAAAGACCGGCATGGCCGAATAGTGATCCCGTTGGATGACGATGCTGATGGTTCAGACCCAAACATCATCCGGGTGCCAATCAACGGCATTAAGACTACGGATAAAGAACTGGCCAAGCTACAGAATGCCATGCATAAAGATCCGAATGTCCTTGTGCAAACGATGAAAGCGACTGCACAAAATAATGGCGGTCCCAAACCTGATATCGATTTGAAAGTTGGGGCGCCGCCGATATTGAATAACCCTATCGAGTTACCGGAAAAATAATCATGCACCGTATCAGATTTTTCATACTGCTGCAATGCGGCATGGCACTTTCTGTGTTCTGTTTTGCCCAGGGAAACATTCATGGGACGGTTAAAGATAGTACAGGTAAAGCTGTACCATTTGCCACCGTCACCCTGAAAAACAAAGCAAGCAATGCTATTGTGACTTACACTACAACGGCTGATAATGGGGCATACACTCTTGCACTTCCACAAGGACAAAAAATAGATAGCCTTATAGTCGAAGTGCGGAGCATGGGTTATAAAAACCAGCTGAAAAGCGTCGCTGGCACAGCGCCTGTTGATTTTGTGCTGCAGACTTCGGTCAATCAACTGCAGGCGGTGGTGATCAAAAGCAGCCGGCCGATATTGCGCGTAAATGGAGATACGCTGAGTTATAGAGTATCTGACTTCGCCAATCCACAGGACAGGACCATAGGCGAGGTGATCAAAAAGCTTCCCGGCATAACGGTAGCCGCTGACGGGACGATCAGCTACAACAACAAGCCCATCAGTACAGTCTATATCGGAGGTGATAACTTGCTGGATGATAAATACAACATTGCCACCAATACCATCCCGCAAGGCGTTGTTTCCAATGTGCAGGTGATCCAGAATGATCAGCCTATTAAGGCGCTGCAAAATAAAGTGATGAGCGACGATGTAGCCCTGAACCTGCAAATTAAGAAGGGCGCCAAGTTGCAAATGGTAGGACAGGAGAGCATCGGAGCGGGCTTGCCCGGCAATTATGATGAGGAGCTGAACGCCATGATGTTTAAAGACAAATATAAGGCTATCAACTACCTGAACGGTAACAATATCGGCTATGACCTGACACAGGACCTGCTATCTCACAACTATAACGACTATATGCAGCGTATCGATAACAATGTACCCGCAACGATGCTTTCGCTTGGCACGGTGAATACACCTGCTTTGGCTGAGAGCCGGTACCTGTTTAACCAGTCAGGCATTTTAAACCTGAATAACCTGCTGAACCTGAAGAATGGAGTACACCTAAGGGTGAATGCCTATTACCTGCACGATACCCAGAAGCAGGATTATAGTCAGCAAACCACTGTTTTTCTTCCGGGCGATACGGTGCATTATACCGAAATGCAGCACAGCCAATATAGACCAGATATCTTTCATGCCGAATTTACCCTGAATGTGAACCAGGACAAGTATTACCTGAATGATGCGCTTTTGATGGATGGTAACCGATCGGCCTGGAATTCGGCGCTTAATACTAATGGAAGTATGGTGGGGCAGAATTTCAAGGATAATGCACTGAGTTTTTCTAATGAGTTTAACCTGATCAAATCGTTCAAGTCCAATAATGTTATCCAGGCATATTCTTATTTCAGCCATACAACCGAACCTGAAACCCGTGCTATACAACCCAATTATAACGACTCGCTGTTTAATCACGGGGTTCCTTATTCGCGGTTGGTACAGAATGTGAATGTCCCTACTTGGTATACCAACAACTATTTTTCGTTCAAGATACCGGGAAATGTTGTTACGCAAAGTTTCAGGGCGGGTTTTAGTGTGCAGTCGCAAAGGCTGGCATCAGATTTGGGTGTTGTTCAGAATAACAATAGCGTCAACCTGGAATCAGACAGTACAGTTAATCATCTTAACTGGATGAAGAAAAAGGTTTATACCGAACTGGCTTATGACATACCCGGCGATAAGCTCAAAGCCAATCTTACGCTTCCGCTCATTTTGCAGCAGATCAATTATTCAGACACCACTTATGCGCTGAACAAGAGTTTAACGCGCCTGTATTTTAACCCGCAATTCAGGATGAAATATCAGGTTGGGCTGGAAAATTACCTGAACCTGATGTACAGCTACCGGAACCAGGTCGGCACCATCGAAGATATTTACCAGGGAGATATCCTGAAAGACTACCGCTCGTTGTATGCCAATAGCCCCGTGCTGACCCTGCAACAAAGCCAGCAGGCTGGGATGGGTTTCAATTATCGCAAGGCGCTTACTTTATTTTTTTTCAGCGTCAATGCGCTTTATAGCCATACCAGCGCCAATAATATCGCATCGAGTGTCATCACCAACAATATACAGGAGCGTGTGATGCTGGCTTATCCTAATGTTACCAATTCGTGGACGTTGAATGCTGCAACCAGTAAATATTCATTTGCGTTGCGCACTACCTTCAGCGCAGGTATACAGTGGCAAAGCAACCGCTCGGTGCAGATACAAAACAATGCATTGCTGCCCTTTAATACGGTAATGGAAACGCTGACGTTTGGCGCTGATACCAAGGTGAGTGACCAGGTAAATTTCAGTTATAAGGCTTCTGGCATCCAGACCGACAGCCATTCGACGGTGGAGGCTTCGGCTTTTCACATCGATCAATTACAACAGCAGGCCTCATTGTTCTATAACCCAACAGACGAATTGCAATTCAAATTAGCCGGCGAACATTACTTCACACGCCAGCGGGGAAACCCCGACCTGAAATATTTTTTTACCGATGCTTCAGCAAAATTCAAGATCAAAAAATGGAAAACAGATTTTGAGCTTAGCGCTGTGAACTTTCTCAATGTGAAAACCTATAATGCATTGTACCTGTCGGCAAATACCTTGACAGCCAATTCTTACCAGTTGCCGGGGAGGATTGTATTGTTGAAGGCGTTGTTTAATTTATGATGCTTTAAATACTACATCATTCCTCGCGTAGAGAAATAGTGTCCAGGTAGATAAATAATACATCCCATTTTATTCCCCGTTAATATTTGTATTTTCAAGCGTTCCGCATACCTAATGATGCGGGGTAAAACAATTATATAAATGGACAGACGTGACTTTATAAAAACCACAGCTATATCGGGTGCGGGCTTATTGGCTGCTCCGCGCGTTATTAATCCATTAAGCGCTTTTATGCCGGGCAATCAAAGTCCGCTTGTACTGAATGGGAACCGGTTTGTTACCTTTTGCATCATGATCCGCACCACACCGTGGGAGGTTTCGCGCAATGTTAAACTGCATCCGAGAGATGAGTCGACCTGGCACACGCTGGATGGTGTACGGTCAATGCGCGAAGCATTTGCAAAGAACAACCCGGATGGCCGCCTCACCTGGGGTTTTACCCTCAATGCATTGGAGGATAAACGTAAAAACTACGCCGAGATACGCGATTACGTGGTGCAATGCCAGCAAAAATATGGCGACGAGGTTTCTTACTTCCCCGGCTATTTCCCTGCCATGTACCTGCCGCGCGAACGCGTGAACCGCGAGATGACAGAGGCCATCCAAATCATCACCAATTTTGTAGGCAATGGCTATCGCCCAAAAGCAATAATGGGCGGCTTTTTATCAGCTAATAGCTTACAATACCTCGCAGAAAAAGAGAACATCCATACCGCGCACGCTGTAATATGGAGCCAATATGCTATTGATGGTGGCGGGGCCGATGGATCGCCGTCCTATCCTTTCTATCCGTCCAAACAACATTTTTGTAAGCCTGCACAAAACGCCCGTGATTTTATCGATTGCGTTAACCTGGACGGCTGGACAATGGATTTCATTTGCGCCAGGCGGGCCGGCGCATCAGATCACGAGATTACCGGCTATAATAGTCGACGGGGTGTTGGCCCGATAGAAACTTATATAGGTTGGGGGCTGGATCTTGGTCATAGGGAGGTGATGCATACGCAATCTATCCATTTCGACAAGGGTTTCGAGCTGAATGGTTTTGGTTGGGTAACTAATATCTGGGAAGCTCAATTAGTACACGAATTTGGTAAGGACCTCATCTGCGGAGCCCTGGAAATGTGGGTGACCGGTACAAAAAAACGCTGGCCGGACACACACTTTATCACCTACGGCGAATACGGCGACCTCTGGCGTGCACAGTATAAAAATAACGATCACTGGAACTATCGTTTTGAAGAACGCGGTTCAGGCTTAGGAGATTCATACAATAACCTCGAAATAAAATGGTTCATGAACAAGGAGTTTCGCCTGGCCTTATTGCGCGACTGGCACATGGAGACACCTTATTCGGTTATCGATTTTACGCGTTACGATTTACCAGCAAAAGAACCACTCGACCCTGACCCGCAGCACCCGGTAAAAAACTGGAGTTTGATAAACGAGATCAACCAGAAAGGATTACGCCCGCAGGATAAACCGGTGCCGATAAAACAACTAACTAAAGACGATCAGGATATGATAGCGAGGTATTATCCGGAATTGATGCAGTAGGTTTAGTTTTGTGAAGCTTCCAGAGTGCTTTTGCCCTTATCAGCCTCGATTGAGAAAGTGTAATACTAACTGTTCCCATTCCTCTTCTAAAGACAGGTTCGGGCGGCTTTGCCGTGCTTTATTATACCAGTAATCAGCATTCCAGATATCTCCTTCTTTTCGGTGCAGATAGGCATGTACCCAAGCCGATGCCTGATCGTTTAGATGGTCAACCTGGGCATGTGCCTGATGCCAATCGCCTTTACCATCGTACCAGAGGCTTTTTAATGGTGCAGAAAGCTCCCTGGCGGGCTGCTCAAAATTCAATGATTCTTTAAATTCGGCTAAAGTTTTCATTGGTATTAATTTTTTGAAAATGAAGCGCTGATGGGTGTTCAAATTTCGGCCCAAAATACAAAAAGCCGCTCAACTTTCGTGAACGGCTTTGTAGCCCGTAGGGGAGGTTTTTTAGGACCGCATTTTTGCAGATTTAAAGCTATTAGTTGGATAGACACATATTAGTATAATTATTCCCGCACCATCCGGCTGCCGTATACTGGTCCTGCACTGTTACCTGGTTTGGGTAGTAACTTTATAACCACTTTTGATTTGTTCCTGGTCAATTCTATGGGAATTGCGTACGATATGTTATAAAATTTGCTCTCCTTATATTTATTCAGATCTTCGCTTGCAATTTTTGTACCGTCTACCAGGATGTCGAAAACCCTACCTCTGTTATCCATTCCCCAATAGGTATTGATTAAAGTATTCTGTAAACCGGCATCCGTTTTCATTTCAAAGCTTAAAAATCCACCATCATCTGTCGAACGCCATTTTTTCTGATGGTCTTCTCCGGTCGTTTCGTGTTCACCGGTAAAGTTATGGTCCCGCTCGGGTTGCATCTCGCCCAGGCGTATAATATCGGTGGTGTGGGCCTCCAGTTCCTGTTGCTTTTTCAGATCTTCCTGGTAAGCTTTTTGTTGTACGGCCCATGTTTCCGGCGTAAAAACATCCCAATAGACGGAGTAATATTGGTTGGCAGTTTGATTAAAAGGGATAAGCTTAACCTCAACGGGCTGTGCAATACCCCTGGTTTCAAATTCAAGGTTTTTGGGGTTAATCACCCTTAACCATTTATTAGGGTCTGTTTCATTCGTCACAAAAACCGGTATACCTTTCAGTGGATCAGGTTCGGTATCACCCAGCACCCCGGCAAGTAAAACAGGGCCATAGAATAAGGCCCTTCGGTTGGTATTATCAGGTATAGCTTCGGTATAAATATTTTCTCCGAAAATGCACTCAATTTTGTCGTTGTTTTTCCATTTGCGGTTTAAAATAAGATAACCCTGTCCGTCAACCGTTATGCTTTGGGTAGCTCCATTTATTTTTATCACAGGATTAACAGCCCAACCGGGTTTGCGTATCCGTACGGCGAAAGCCAATGTTTTCGGTGTATTTAAAGTAAAATAGACTTTATCATCGGCAGGCAGGCTGGTATTTTGAGTAACGGTAACACCTTTGTCTTTCCAGTTCAGTATGGATGGTATAAATAAATTGATGTACAAGCTACCATCATTTCCTCTGAAATAAATGCTTTCATTATATTTTACATGATTTTCCATGCCTGAGCCTACACAACAGGTGAATGTGGTAAAAGGTGTACTGTATTCTTTTTTGCCCCCCATTCTCAGTGGTACAAAATAGCACATCATTCCGTCATCATGGTTTTGCGAAGCCAGGATATGGTTGTACAATGCTTTTTCATAATAATCCATTAATGTTGCTGAAGGGTTCACGGTAAACAAATGCCGGGTGAGCTTTAGCATATTATAGGTATTACAGGTTTCGGTAGTATTTTCTGTAAGCTTGTCGTTTAGTTTGCCGGGTTCACCCAGGTATTCATAATTGCTGTTACCGCCGGTTGCATAAGAATGATCCCGGGTTACCGCTTCCCAGAAAAACGTTGCAATACGCTCATCTTTCTGATCGCCGGTAAGTTCGTATCGCCGGGCACTGGCAATAACTTTCGGAATCTGCGTGTTAGAGTGTTTTCCTGCTAAAATATCCTTCTGTTCACTTAATGGATCGAGAATACGCTTATCATAAAATTTGTAAGAAAGCGCCAGGTAATGAGCGTTCCCTGTTATAGCATATAAATTAGTAAGTGTTTCGGCCATGCCACCATACTCACAAAGCAGCATTTTTTGCAGCTGATCGTCATTAAGATTTTTGATGGTTTCGCCTGTCCAGTCGGCAATTCCTTTGCATATAGTAAGTGCCTCCTGGTTGTGACAGTACAAGTAGGCATCAAGTAATCCGGCCATTACTTTGTGGACAGTATACCAGGGCGACCAGCCTCCGTTCAGATCAAATCCTCTTGATCTTATTTCACCTTTCGAAACTTCAGCCCATATGGTATCTTCTTTAGGTATGGCACCTACATATCCTGTTTTACGAGCCAATTGGCATTCCCTAAGCTCTTTTACAATATAATCAGTTCTTTCTAAAAACCTGGGGTCGTGTGTTGAAGCATAGTGCATGGATATTGCCGAAAGATAATGTCCGAGCGTATGACCTGCAAGACCTGAAGATTCCCATCCTTCATATAACGAACCTTTGGGCTTCAGACCGGAGTGAGACCTAAATCCTGATAGCAGACGATCGGGTTCAATAGATAATAAATAGGCTGCATCCTTTTCCATCGCCTGCTTAAAAGGGCTTTCTAACAGGTGTACATCCTGCAAGTCAAACGAATATGCTTTTATTTCAACCTTCGGCTTAACAACCACCCGTTTATCATTCAGTTCAGGAACATATGATTGCGCTTTTGCCGAATAGCTGATCACAATGACAGAGAGCAAGCAATACGCCCCTGTTAAAAAGTATTTATTCATCTGATTTCTATTATTTAGTCAGGGAAATTCTTATGGTTTTTCAAAGAAATAAAATTACGAAGGCTTAATAAACAATAGTGACTTATAATTGACTGGTGCTATGCAAATTTTACCTGATTGGCATTGACAGCAGGATTGATATTTCCCTGGCTGAGCTTAGTTTGCAGTCTTCTTTTTTCGCCCGGAATAAGTGTTATATTAACACATATTTTAACAGGGTCTTCTCATATATTAACCTTTACAGCTAAATAGTTGAAAATCCGGGTTAAATAATTGTAAATTTCTGAAAGGATTAAAAGCAGAGCCATGAAAGTATTACAATTTACTATTCCGGTAGTTCATGACAAAAGCGTCATCACGGAGCAGGTAGAGTTACCTTATCACTATCCATATCTGCATCGCCATAAAGAGGTACAGGTGACCTGGATACAACGAGGTGAAGGGACTTTGATTGCAGGTAATAATATGCATTCTTATTCGTCAGGCGAGATTTATTTCCTGGGGGGCAGTTTGCCTCATTTGTTTAAAAGCAATCCTGAATATTTTAAGGCCGGCAGTGGTAAAACGATAAAAGCATTGACGCTTTTCTTCAGCACTGACGGCTTGTTATCGCCGCTTTTTGACCTTCCTGAAATGAAAGCCTTAAAGCTTTTTTTGCAGCAGCATCAGCAAGGCTTCAAAGTTCCCGATAATCACTTTCAGCGGGTTTCACAGGCGATGATCGCTGTTAAAAACGCTGCCGGGTCTAATAAACTTGTGCAGTTTTTTGATCTGTTGGAGAGTATGGTGGAAATTGATAATAAATTAGAACCACTTTCATCCTACGGTGACCTGCCTGCTATTACCGAAAATGAAGGGATCAGGATCGGAAACATCTATAATTATATCATGAAAAATTACATGGAAGCCATTACATTAGAAGATATAGCACAGGCGGCTTACATGACCCCGGAATCATTTTGCCGGTACTTTAAAAAACATACAGGTCATACATTCATATCATTCTTAAATGAGATAAGAATAAATGAAGCCTGTAAAAAACTAACTGCTCATCGTTATGAGAGTATATCCATTGTGGCTTACAAATGCGGTTTTAAGAGTATAACCAATTTTAACAGGGTCTTCAAATGTGTTATCGGTACTTCCCCGCGCGGGTATCTCGACAATTATCTGAACAATGTGAACAATGCAGCCAAAATAGCCAGTTGATAACAAGTTTTTAAAGGGTAAAGGACTGCTAATAAATAATGGGTTAATTAATATAAGAGTAGCTTGATCCTCTATTTTTGCAATGACTGCCATGCAAGTTTTATACGGCAAATACTTCTTCCATAAACATATTTCCAAATGCGTCTTAAACTTTAATCATGACTGATTATAAAATTCCCAAATCCTTCATTGGCAATAAAATTACTGTTGTTTTTAGTCTGATTTTATTGCTGCTTCTGTCAGCTCAAACTAACCTGAAAGCACAGAAAATAGTCGTACCGTCAAGTATGTATGAGCAGGCAAGTGAGGTTAGCGGCCTGGTTATTCAATATGGGCAGGACATTAATGCGATCAGAGATTTTTATTGGCCCTACCACCTTAACCCTAATGCAGAGGAGCAGTATAAGCATCCTGTATTAAACTCGCCCGAACAAAGGAAACGCCTAACTGAAGTTAATAATGACTATTTGAGGAAGCTCGATCAGGTTGATTTTGAGGCAATGAGTGTTTATGGCAAGGTTGACTATATTCTGCTAAAGAAGAAAATAAAATTCGAAATAGAAGGCCTCCAAAAAGAAGAACAGCAGTATAACAGCATTAAAAAGTATATCTCATTTGCTGATGATATTTATCTGCTGGAGCAAAAGCGCAGGCGTGGCATAACAATGGATGGGCAAGAAGTTGCTGACGAATTAAATGTAATTCTCAAAAAACTTAAAGCAGATTCTGCCGCATTCAACAAAATACAATTTTTAGATATGCCTTTGGCAGTAAAAGCTCAGGAAGCAGTGATCGGGTTAAAATTCAGGCTGAAAAACTTTTATGATTTTTATAATGGTTACGACCCTCTTTTTACATGGTGGGTACCCAAACCCTACAAAGCATTAGATAGTGCATTATCACTTTATAGCAAACTGGTGATAAAAAAAGGCAAGTTTCAGACGGTTCAAAAACCGGATAGCAGTGGTATAAAAGGGGTTCCGATCGGCAGGGATGAAATTATACGTCAGTTGAATGCAGAAATGATACCGTACACGCCTGAGGAACTGATTAAACTAGCCACAAAAGAGTTTGCTTGGTGCGACAAGGAAATGTTAAAGGCATCGCAGGAAATGGGCTATGGGAATGATTGGAAAAAGGCCCTGGAAAAGGTGAAAAACACCTACGTAGCAGCAGGTAAACAACCTGAATTAATAGTGAAGCTATACAATGATGCCATTACCTTTATAAAAAATAAGGACCTGATAACCATACCACCGCTTGCTGAAGAAACATGGGGAATGATTATGATGACACCCCAGAGGCAATTGGTGAATCCATTTTTTACGGGCGGGCGAGAGATCAGCATCTCTTATCCGACCAATATGATGGAAGAAGGCGATAAGTTGATGAGCATGCGCGGCAATAATCCATTTTTTTCGCGCGGAACAGTGCAGCATGAGTTGATACCCGGGCATAATTTGCAGTATTTTATGGACAACAGGTATAAACCATATCGCCAGGATTTCGCTACGCCATTTGCTATCGAAGGATGGTCGTTATACTGGGAGCTGTTGCTTTATGATCAGGGCTTTGCTAAAACACCTGAGGAACGGGTAGGTATGTTGTTTTGGAGGATGCACCGGTGTGCCCGTATTATTTTCTCGCTCAACTATCATTTAGGTAACTGGACGCCGCAACAGTGTATCGACTTCCTGGTTGATAGGGTGGGGCACGAAAGGGCTAATGCTGAAGGAGAAGCAAGGCGGTCATTTGAAGGCGGATACGGCCCTTTATACCAGGTGGCTTACCTTGTAGGCGGTTTACAGCTAATGAGCCTGAAAAAAGAGTTGGTTGATAGTGGTAAGATGACTTACAAACAATTTAACGACGCAGTTATAAAGGAGAACCTGATCCCGGTTGAAATGACAAGGGCAACATTAACTGGTGCCCCTTTAAGCAAAGATTTTACCACCAGCTGGAAGTTCTACGATTTCAACAAATAATAGTAAATACATCCGGGGGTACACTGTAATAAGAATAATTGAACAAGTAGTTAGAATATTGATCAGAGCAGAATTTTAATAAGATGGTTAAACGTTTTGTGGGTTTTAATATCAGGGTGAATGTCTTTTATAGTTTGGTGTTGACATTCGTTTTATTTATTGCCGGACAGGCTGTATTCGGACAGGAGGAATGGAAAAAAGTTGAAGCGAAGCCATCAACTCTTGGAATCGAAAAAGGATTGTTGATCTTTAATACCCCTGCCTTTAAACTGCAACTCGTAAAATCGTCGCAGACTATAGCCGCCCTGGAACCCAATGGCGAAAATGGCTTTGATTTTACTCCTGGTGATCGTCTTAAACTACGTAGCAGAGACGGCATGTATCATTTGGGCGATTTGAATCTTAGGGTAAGAACTGCCGGTGATACAGCTTGGAGAAAGTATTCAACCGCCGAAAAAAGAGGTGATGTAACGGCAGTGGATAATAAACAAAACGGCGTGTTGGCTGCTGCCGACTTATCAGGCACCTTACCCGCTGATATTCCATTGAATATTCAGCGTTATTGGAAAGTTTCTGATGGTCAGTTAGTTTTGCTTTTTAAAGTTAAAAATATAAGTAGTCAGGCGGTTGAAATAGGTTCATTGGGTATCCCGATGATATTTAATAACCTGATGCATGAGAAAACATTGGAAGAGGCACACGCATCGAACGTATTTTATGACCCATACATAGGTAAAGATGCAGGCTATTTGCAAGTGACACGCCTAAGTGGTCATGGGCCGGTTTTATTGGTTGTCCCTTATAATAAAAACACGCCCTTCGAAGCATATAATCCATTACTTGATGACCCGACACCGCGCGGAATTACCTTTGAAGGCTTTTACGAATGGATGGCTTGTAGTAAGGCCTATGCTGAGAATGAATGGAAAAAAGCCGAACCCTGGAATATACCAACCTCATTCAATCTGCAACCCGGCGAAACAAAAGAGTACGGTTTAAAATTTCTGTTAGCCGATTCGATAAAAGGGATCGAACCCAAGCTGATCGAAAATAAAAGACCGGTAGCTGTAGGAATCCCCGGATACGTATTGCCTCAGGATGTAAATGGTAAATTGTTCTTAAATTATACAGCTCAGGTTAAATCTATAAAAGTAGAGCCGGCAGGTGCATTGGTATTAGAGGCAATACCACAAAAAGATAATTCGTTAAAAGCATATCAAATAAAAGGGGAAAAATGGGGCAGGGCAAGGTTAACAATTACGTATGCTGACAGTCTTTGCCAAACTATCAATTACAAAGTTATTAAGCCTGAGGCCGAGGTTCTAAAAGATTACGGGAGCTTTCTTACGCAAAAGCAGTGGTATGAAAACAAATCAGATCCATTTGGGCGGGACCAGTCTGTAATTACTTATGATTATGAAAAAAAACAACAGGTCACTCAGGATAGCCGCGCATGGATTGCCGGATTGAGCGATGAGGGAGGGGCTGGCAGCTGGCTTGGTGCTATGATGAAAGAGCTTGTTCAGCCGGATAAAGCGGAGATTGAAAAATTGCAGCGCTTTGTTAATCATACCTTATGGGGCAATATTCAGCATAGCAGCGGTGAGCAAAAGTACGGGGTCAAGAAAAGTGTATTCTATTATCAGCCTGATCAAATGCCTGCAGGCACTTACAGTGATAGTATAAATTATAAAACATGGGCTGCATGGAGCCATAAGGATGCTGATGATGTGGGCCGTTCATATAATTATCCGCACGTTACAGCAGCGCACTGGGTATTATATCGCCTCGCACGAAATCATGTGGGTTTGGTTACTGAACAGAATTGGCAATGGTATCTTGAAAATGCTTTTCAAACATCAATGGCTATGGTTAACCAGGCACCATACTATGCACAGTACGGGCAAATGGAAGGCACTATTTTTTACTTAGTATTGATGGACCTGAAAGCAGAAGGCTGGAAAGATAAGGCCGATCAGCTTGAAGAGATAATGAAAGCACGTGCCGATCACTGGCATACATTAATGTATCCGTTTGGCAGTGAGATGCCCTGGGATTCCACAGGCCAGGAGGAAGTTTATTTGTGGTCTGATTATTTTGGCTACAGGGATAAGGCTGAGGTTACTATTAATGCTATACTTGGTTATATGCCAACCGTTCCGCATTGGGGTTATAATGGGTCGGCACGCAGATATTGGGATTTCTTATATGGCGGAAAATTGTCACGTATTGAACGTCAGTTGCATCATTATGGCTCAGGATTAAATGCTATTCCTGTTTTAAGCGAATTTAGGACCAAACCCAATGATCTGTATTTGCTGCGCGTGGGGTATGGTGGACTAATGGGATCTATTTCGAATATTACTGAAGATGGTTTCGGGCCCGCTGCATTTCACTCGTTTCCATCTACCCTAAAAATTGACGGATTATCCGGCGATTATGGGTCAAATTTTTTTGGATACGCTGTAAATACTGCTACTTATATTACTCATGATAAAAAGATGGGATGGCTTGCTTTTGGCGGCAACCTGGCTGAAAATGGCAAATGGATCACTATTGAAATAACCACTGGTGCAAAATCGCGGGTTTATATAGCTCAGGCTGGGCTTTGGTTAACGCTTGATGCCGGAACATTCAATAAAGTATCATATAACCCAACTTCGGGTCAAGTATCCATTTTACTTGATCCGGCAGATGTCTATACACCAAAAGCTTATCTGCGCATTCAGCAGCCTGCACATCCCAAAGCAGCAGGTAAATACAAGTTGACCGGAAAATTTGACCAGGAACGCGGCGCTTATGTTATTCCGTTAACCAAGGGGCTGCTCAAAATAGATATCCAAAATAAATAACCGGTATCAGCGTGCTTGTGTGTTTTCATTATTTAATGAAGACCAACGGTATATTGCCAGCCCTCTGTTTATTGTACTCTCCGGAATAGCTTAAGAGTTTTTTCTAAGGGATAAGGAAGAGGCACGATGTATAGCGTCGCTTCCTTTCTCAGATATTGACTTATGTACTAATTGTAACAATTATGTTAAAATACTGCAAGTGTTAGCAAGATTCCTGAAAAAAAAGGGGGTCGCTATCCAATAGTTTTACTATTCCATTACTTACTAATTGATAATTGAAAAGAAACTTAAAACTATTGACTATGAAGCTAAGACTTGTACTTAAAATGCTGATTATATGCTGCTTGGGAGTTCTCGCGCTCCATTCGGCGGCATATGCCCAGGGAATATCCCTCAAGGGCCATGTGCTGGATTCACATGGTGTACCTTTGCCCGGTGTAGTGGTAAAGATAAAAGGAACTACGCATGGCGTTGCAACAGATGCACATGGCGCCTTTGAGATCAGCTACAAAGCTCCGGCAACATTGGTAGTAACCGCCATAGGTTATATTACCCGTGAAGTTAACTTAACCAACAATGAAAGTATTGAAATCAACCTGGCTGAGGATAATCAACAGCTTGATGAAGTAGTTGTAACGGCATTGGGTGTAAGGCGCGAGAAGAAGATACTTACCTATAGCAGTCAGGAAATAAAGAGCAATGAATTGCTGCAAGCGAAAGACCCCAATCTGGTCAATGCTATAGATGGAAAGGTGTCTGGCGTTCAGGTTACTACATCTTCAGGAACACCGGGCAGCTCATCGCGTATCGTAATCCGAGGTGCATCTTCATTTTATGGGGACAATAGTCCGTTAATGATTTTGGATGGCGTGCCTATCGACAACAGTGAGACGGGTAACCTCAATTCAGGCCCCGGTACTAACAGGCTGGCTGATATTGATCCTTCAATTATTGATAATATTAACGTATTAAAAGGTGCTGCCGCTACAGCATTGTACGGTTCGGCCGGTGCAAATGGCGTAATCATTATCACTACAAAAAACGGCGCTAATGGTCAGAAACCAACCATTAATTTTTCATCCGATTTTTCGTTCGAAAACCCGTGGCTTCCGCAAATACAGGATAAATATGCGCAAGGTACACATGGCATTTTTTATGATGGAACAAACCAAAAAACAAGTACCTCATGGGGACCTTTGATGGACACCCTTAAGATTAATGGCCAGCCCGCTAAAAAGTACAATCAGGCCGATTTGTTTTTTAAAACAGGCCATACTTATAATAATACCGTTAGCATAAATGGCGGTGGTCCGGTTTCAAATTATTTTGTATCCTATTCCAATTTCAACCAAACAGGCACAGTGCCCAAAACTTCCTTTTTAAGGAACACGGTTTTCACCAAATACAGTACGCAGGTGGTTAAAAACTTAACCGCCACTTTCCAGCTAAATTATTCAAACACGCAAAATATACGCATGCCGGAAGGCTATGCCCTGGAAAGCCCGGTATGGACCATTTTCACGGCCCCAATATCCTATAATCTGCTGCCTTATGAGAATGCAGACGGTACCCAACGCTTATACCGCTATTCCAGGAATAATCCATATTGGGTGTTAAATAATATATCTAATACTGCTGCCATAAATCGTTTCCTGCCTACATTCACTGCCGATTATAAACCTTTGAGCTGGCTTTCAGTAACTGAAAGGTTTGGGGCAGATGTGTATACAGAACAGGATAACTATCATGAGTCGGCACAATCGGTATCTAATCCTAATGGCCGTATTGTAGTTAATAATGCCATCTTCAGACAATTTAACAACGACCTGATCGTAAGTGCAAACCACGAGTTTGGCGATTTTAAGATCGACGGTATAATTGGTAGCAATATATATTCTTCTTATTCTGAAGACGCTTATGCCAACGGTTTGGGATTAGCAGTTGCCAGTCTTAATAACATCAGTTCGGCCTCTAATATTAGCTTTTCGGAAGATCATTATCTTACCCGAAAAGTAGGCTTTTATGCTCAAACCAATATCGACTATAGAAGATTCCTCATCCTGTCATTAACAGGAAGATATGACGGCAGCTCGGTATTGTCAACTATGCATAACTTCTATCCGTACGGTTCAGCAGCTACCAGTTTTATATTCTCCGAGTTCTTCTCTAAAGAACTGCAAGAGATAATGAACCTTGGTAAAATACGCGTATCTTATGCTACTACAGGTGACAGTAACGTAGGGCCATATTCTCTGAGCACCCCATATTATAGTCAAACTATCCGCAACATTACGTTCCCTTATCAGGGACAATCCGGATTTTTACTTGGCTCAACACTGGGTAATCCTATATTAAAGAACGAAAGGGTAAATGAGTTTGAGATAGGACTTGAAACCGGATTTTTTAACAACAGGATAGGCCTTGAGGCATCTTATTTTGATAAAAAGACAGTAGACGGTATAATACCTGGTGTTAGTATAGCTCCTTCTACAGGATACAATGGAACGAACGTAAATACAGGTGTAATGACGGATAAGGGATTTGAGGTATTATTAAATGTGGTGCCGGTAAAAACTAAAGATTTTAAATGGGATTTAACGCTCAACTACACACATATACGCAACAAAGTACTTGCCATCTATCCAGGTTTACAGCAAATAGGAAATGGCTTTACTACAATAATAGTAGGGCAGCCCTATGGAACTATTTTTGGTACAAAATATGCCCGCAATGCACAGGGTAAATTGTTGATTGATGATACCGGCCTGCCATATGCCGACTCAGAGCAGGGCGTAATTGGCAATACCAATCCTGATTGGATGGGGGGACTGACCAACAATTTCAGATACAAACAATTTAACCTGAGCTTCTTTTTTGATGTGAAAAAAGGCGGCGATATACAGAACAACGTAGACGGCTACGGTTACTTTTATGGAACGCCTAAAGCAACCGAAAACAGAGGCCCGAGGGTGGTGCCTGGTATTGTTGCCTCTACAGGCCAGCCTAATACCATATCTGTTGACGGGCAATCTTATTTTCAACGCATAAGCGGTATTACTGAGTCGGTAATACAGGATGGCACCTATATTAAATTAAGAAACGTAAGCGTAGGTTATACTTTTAACCCTACATGGTTAAAGGGGAGCCCTTTTAAAGCAGTGGCAGTGAGTGTTACAGGCCGTAACTTGTGGATATATGCACCGCACTTTACTGGCGGCGATCCGGAAGTAAGTTCATTTGGCGCATCTAATGGTGCACAAGGTATCTATTCTTTCTCGACACCTACATCAAGGTCAATCGATTTTAACTTAAAACTCACGCTTTAATCACCGTTTATCAAATAGCAAAGTCATGAAAAAAATATTAATAGTCTTCTTGTCATGTATCCTGGTAGATATTTCGGGGTGCAAAAAATATATCGATGTCAATCAGAATCCCAACCAGCCCATAACAGTAGGCGAAGCTCAAATACTTGCCCCTGTTGAAGTCGATATATCATCCAGCTTATTTGCAGGCAATGTGGCCTCCATTGTACAGGAATATATGCAGGTTGCCGCATTGAACCAAGTAGCCCCCGATGCCGGCACCTACCTGATGTATAACACTGATATGGATGGTGACTGGACCAACCTGTATAGCACATGCTTAAACAACCTGGTAACACTAAACCAAATGGCCGAAGCTGATGGAAAAACAAACTATTCGGGCATCGCAAAAATTTTAACCGCTTATTGTTTGGGCACAGGTACCGATCTTTGGGGCGATATTCCTTACTCACAGGCATTTAAAGGAATTGCTAACCTCACACCTAAGTATGATGCGCAAAAAGACATCTATACGCAGATACAAAGTTTGCTCGACGCGGGAATTGCTGATATAGCCAAAGGGGGCACCATAGTACCAAGTGGAGACGATTACATTTATGCCGGTGATATGACCAAATGGACAAAACTGGCTTACACCCTGAAAGCCCGTTATTATATGCACCTAAGCAAAGCTCCGGGCAACACAGCGGCTGCGCAAGCGCAACTTGTACTAACTGCCCTTGAGAACGGCATGCAATCGAATGACGACGATTTCAAAATGGCTTATCCGGGTGCTGCGGGGCAGGAAAACCCATGGCAGCAAAACTTTATATCAGCCAGTACCCTTGTGCTCGCCAATACTGTAGTTGACGGATTTAAGACGCGAAATGATCCCCGTTTATCGATCATGGTGGCGCCTGCAACAAATACTGGTTTATATACAGGGTTGCCTGAGGGCCTGACAAGTATCAATTCACTGGAAGATTACTCCCGTCCCGGCGATTTTTATGGTGCAGCCGGTGCAACCAATTATATTGTAAACTATTCAGAAGCATTGTTTTTGAAAGCTGAAGCTACACTGATAACCTCAGGCTATACAGCGGCCCAACCGATCTATCAAGCAGCTGTTATGTCGCATATGAACAAACTTGGGGTAAGTGCGGGTAATGCAAGTACTTATCTTTCGTCAAGAACGCTAACGAGCGCTAATGCTGAACAACTGATCATTGAGGAGAAAAACATAGCCAACTTCCTTTCTCTTGAAAATTTCAATGATTACAGACGCACAGGGTTCCCGGTTTTACCAGTAGTTCCAAATGCTCTTTCTACCGTTCCGCGCAGGGTATTATATCCCGAGGTAGAGATTATCTCTAATCCACAGCCTCAACAATCAGCAAAACTGACTGACAGAGTTTGGTGGGACGCACAATAAATTAGCCGGCACTATAAATAGTAAGGCAGTTTAATAGTTAATGTAAAAAAGCAAGGTGTCGGCTCAATCTAAGCCATGAGTTTATTAACTCGTGGCTTTTTGGGCAAATTTACTATGCATTGGGTACAAGGCGTATTTAAAAGATTGGGGAATCCCTTACATAAATCGTGGACTTAATCTTATCTTTAAGATTAACAAGTAATTATAGGTGTTACAAAGAAAAAGGCCATCTTTCGATGACCTTTTTCTTTGTAGCCCGTAGGGGAAACTTTTCGAACCCCTTTTTAGCAGATTTAAGACTGTTGGCTGCATCTTGAATGATGGTAAGAAATTCACAATCAATTAATTAAATATTTGAAGTTAGTCAAAACGCCCCAGCTTTAGTTAACATAATATTTTGTTTGAAGTAGTATTTGCTAAATCATCCTGAGCTCGTGCGGAATTGTGCGCTAAAATACTTTTGCGTTCATCTATGTAGTCCCTGTGTTCTGACTGATATATACTCATTCCTACCTGCTTAAAAAGCGTCCCTGCCAAAGGTGTGAGCTAAAAATTCAACAGATCATTCTCAAAATATTCATTAACCGTAGCTGCTTTAAAACAGTACTTAAACCCGTTCGTATAATGATAGTAATGGAAATACTTGCCGGTGTCATAAAGTATAATACTAAAACGACCTTACGACACCAACCTTGATTCTAAACCCTGCCTCGTTCTGGTCGCCGTTGAGGTGTTGAACTACCGGCAACGAAAAGCTAACCGGCACCGCCCATTTCTTGTAGAACATGTTTGCACCAAGATTGACAAAGCCGAGATAATAGCCTGAGTTGTCGTCCGGAATACCATCCTCGACTATTTTATCAAGTAATTCGCCGTAATAACCGGCAAATACATTAAGGCCGAAGTTGTTTTTGGGGGCAAACTTTGGGTCTTTAGTACAGAAAGCAGTTTGTCCACCGGCCAGGCGATAGGATAAGCTAAGATTTTGGACGAAAACGCTGCTATAATAATTCCCCTCGAATCCTTTGGTTGTATATTTATAAAACAGGTTACCCTGGAGTGAAAACTTTCCCCAGCGATAAGCAGCCAGTACGCCGCCCTCGGGGTCATAAGAGCCCGAGCCAACAACGACCGTGGTGTTGTCGAAATTGGAACTTTTTTGTACCCCGGTGGGTAGTTCTACACCGGCCTGCAATGCTACGCGAGTATTTCCGTGACTGAGTACCTCAAAAGTACCTAGTAACATTGCGTCACCTAATCCCCGGTCATTGCCGTAGTTGGTATGCAGAAAAGCATAAGGCAGCAGGGCTGAAAGTGTGATCCTTTTGCTCAGTCCATAACGTACGCCCAGCGAAGCAATCAGCATATTTTTCAGTGGTGCTTCCTCATCGCCCAGCGGCGCGATGCTGTTTCCGCTTTTTATTGTGCGGAAGTCAGCGTAAGTTTCTAATACAAATTGCTTTTGAGGCAGCGTAAAGATGCCATTATTAAAGTCGCCACTTGCCGAAGCGGCTCCGGCGCAGCACGCGCATTGGCTGTAGGCGATATGTGAGAATAGTATGATAAGGCCCATAGTCAGGCCAGTAAGTTTTATATTCATGGGTTTTTTTATAAAATGAACAGGTTATCTGCATTACTTATGGTAATGCATTTTTGAAATAAATAGGTAAAAAAGGAGGGCTTATGATGCTTTGGGCGGTTGGAATATCCGGACGCAGAATCTGCCCAGATATCGGTCATCAACCATTTGCGGAAGCTTTGATTCGATTACTACGCCAGCATTGCAGGTTGCATTGTATTTGACAGGCCCTTCATAGAAGAAGCTTCCGATATCCGATAAATTATCTTTAACGGCCTTGTTACGTTCGTTCGCCTCTGCCCGCCTGATTTTCTTCATCAGGTAACACTTGCCATTGCAGTGTAACCAAGGTCGGCCCCTGTTTTCACACAAAGAAGCTGCAATATATTTCTGATTAGCCCGGAATGCCACGCAAATAACGTAACTGGAATAGGTGGAACCTATCAGCGCGATTAAAAGCATATAAGCAATCACTCGGTTTAACATAATCCTGGTTATTAACAGCGACAAAATTATAAGCATCCGGAAAGCCCTGCCATGAGTGCCGTCATTTGTAAATATGACTTAAATCATATTATATCATAACAACAAAAGATATACATGTCATTAATTGTGACTTCAATCATATTTTGCTATGACAGCAGTCATACCACAGTCATTTAATTAAGGACAACTTTGTCTGCAATAAAACATGAAAGGTTTTGGAAGCTAAGTCGCTTGTGAGCATATGAGCTCCAAACTACCTATCCCAGAAGCCTGATAAATCAAAAATTAAAAAGCGTAACAATGAAAAAAAATGACTTTTTAGCAGTACTGGCTATCACTATCGTAACCAGTCTTTTCATTTACGGGTGCGGGGGCGGGAATTCCCAGGCATCCTCAACTGACACGGCAAAATCCGCAAACACTTCGGCGCCTGCTAATAGTGCGGCAGAAGATGCAAAGGGCACCGGAAAATTCACCGATGTAAAATTAACGCATCCGCTTGACCAGTCAATGGTAAAACAGGGCAGCGCCGTTTATGATGTAAAATGCAACGCTTGTCACAAACTTACTTCGGATAAATTGGTTGGCCCGGGTTGGAAAGGCGTAACCGATCGCCGGAAGCCTGAATGGATCATGAATTTTGTGACCAATACCGATGCGATGCTGGAAAAAGACACAGCAGCCAAGTCAATGGTTGAAACGTGTATGGTTCGCATGCCTAACCAACACCTTTCAGATGATGACGCACGCCATGTGCTGGAATTCATGCGGAATAATGACGGCAAAAATTAATTTTTCTCTTTATCTCAATTCAATAATTATCATGAACAAGTTTTTAATAACGCTTGGCTCACTTGCTGTAATTGCAACTACCCAAAGCTGTAAAATGAAAAATGCGGATTCGGTCGTTTCCGGGGACGCAGCTGCCAAAGTATATGTGGCGCCGGGTAAATATGACGAGTTTTACAACTTCGTATCCGGGGGATTTAGTGGTAATGTCACAGTATACGGCCTGCCTTCGGGGCGTCTCCTTAAAACAATCCCTGTATTTTCAGTATTCCCGGAGAATGGCTATGGCTACAGTGAAGAAACCAAACCGATGCTGAACACGAGCAACGGGCCCGTAGCCTGGGACGACCAGCACCACCTTGAGTTATCACAAACAGATGGCAAACAGGATGGCAGATGGATATTTGCCAATGCCAACAATACACCAAGGGTAGCAAGGATAGACCTAACCACCTTCAGGACAGCAGAGATCATTCAGATCCCTAACAGTGCGGGTAACCACTCATCACCGTTTGCCACTGAAAATACAGAATATGTGGTGGCAGGCACCCGCTTTTCGGTACCGCTTGGTGATGCCGATGTGCCGATCAGTTCTTTCAAAAAGAATTTTAGAAGTACTGCTTCCTTCATTAAAGTCGATAAGGCTACCGGGAATATGAACATCGCTTTCCAGATCGTTCTGCCAGGTATGAACCTGGACCTTAGCCACGCAGGGAAAGGACCTTCACACGATTGGTTCTTCTTCTCCTGCTACAATACTGAACAGGCTTATACCATGCTTGAAGTAAACGCATCACAAAAAGACAAGGACTTTATTGTTGCTGTAAACTGGAAAAAAGCAGAGGAGTACGCTAACTCAGGGAAAGGCCATAAAATGCCTGCATCTTACGCACACAATACTTACGACGAAACTGCCCATACTGCAAAATCGGTAATTGAAAAAGACGTGTTGGTATTAGATCCAAAGGACTGCCCTGACATGGTTTACATGATCCCTTGTCCCAAATCACCACATGGCGCCGACGTTGACCCAACAGGTGAATACATTGTTGGTAGTGGCAAACTGGCTGCATTGATCCCTGTTTTTTCATTTGAAAAGATCACCAAAGCGATTCAGGACAAACAATTTGAAGGTAATTTTTATGGCATACCTGTTATTAAATATGAAGCTGCTTTACACGGCGAGGTTAAAAAACCAGGCCTCGGCCCTTTGCATACCGAATTCGACGGAAGGGGTAACGCCTATACATCCATGTTCCTGTCTTCTGAAGTGGTAAAATGGAGGCTAAGCGATCTGCAGGTACTTGACCGTGCACCAACCTACTATTCAGTTGGTCACCTGATGATACCTGGCGGGGATACTAAAAGCCCTACAGGAAAATACCTGGTTGCTTATAATAAAATCACTAAAGACAGGTATTTGCCTACCGGGCCCGAGCTTTGTCAGTCTGCACAGTTGTATGATATATCCGGTGATAAAATGCAATTATTACTAGACTTCCCAACCGCAGGTGAGCCACATTACGGTCAGGCTTGCCCTGCTGATCTGATCAAAGACAAGCAGGTTAAATTCTACGATATCAATAAGAATAAAAATGAATTCTTAACACTGGGTGAGAAGAAGGCGAACGTGATACGCAAAGGAAATCGTGTTGATGTGTACATGACAGCCATCAGGTCACACCTCGTTCCGGATAATATTGAGGGTGTTTATGTAGGGGATGATGTTTATTTCCACGTAACTAACCTGGAGCAAGATTGGGACATCCCTCACGGATTTGCTGTTAAAAACTCCAGTTCCGTCGACTTGCTGATCATGCCGGGCGAAACCCAGACCGTGAAGTTTACTGCGCAAAAACAAGGCATCTATCCATTCTATTGCACAGACTTCTGCTCTGCTCTTCACCAGGAAATGTCAGGCTACATGAGAGTGTCTCCAAAAGGAAGTAATGTTCCTTTGAAATTCGGCACCAATGTAATTGCACCTGACCCAACAGCAGTTGCAGCTACAAAATAATTAAAATCAATTCGGCAGTGCCGCATTGGCGGCACTGCCTTTAAGCTGATTCAATATGAAAAAGTTAACCATACCCGGCAAAGCAAGCATCATTTTAGTGATACTATTCCTGGCTACATTATGGATATTGCCGATGTGGAGAATAGATCTGCGTGCCCCTCAATACCCGGGCGGACTGTCTATGAAAATTTGGATCAATGATGTAAAAGGTGATGTGGATATTATTAACGGATTAAACCATTATATCGGGATGAGCACCATCCATAAAAAGGACTTCCCGGAGTTTATATTCCTGCCGACAACGATGATCGTATTTATGCTGTTGGGAGTAGTTGTACTATTAATAAACAAGAAAATCGGTTATTATATCTGGACTTTGCTATTTGCTTTTATCGGCATTTTTTCCTTTTATGACTTTTATAAATGGGAATACAATTATGGACACAACCTTAACCCTGCGGCCCCTATAAAGGTACCAGGTATGTCTTACCAGCCGCCGTTATTCGGCTATAAGAAGCTGTTGAATTTCGAGGTTCTTTCACAACCGGATGTTGCTGGATGGTTTTACATCGGCGCAGGGGTGCTTCTAGTAGCAATAACAATTTATGAACTCAAAAAAAGCTTTGCAAAATGAAAAAGACCATATTTCTTTTCCTTGTACTGGGGATTACAGCATGCAAAAGACAATTTGAGCCTATCAATTATGGCCATGAAGCATGTGCATATTGTAAAATGACCATTATGGACAAGCATTTTGCAGCCGAGATTTTGACAAGCAAAGGTAAGGCCATAAAGTTTGATGACCTGGGGTGCCTGTTGAGTTATATAAAAGAGGAGCACTTTACGGATGAGGACGCCAGCATTTTTGTTGCAGATTATAATAATCCTGACGGAGACTTTTTGAATGCACGCAAGGCTGTGTACATAAAAAGCGATCAGTTGAAGTCACCAATGGGTGGTAATTATGCGTCTTCGCCCACAACGGCAGCTGCGAATAAACTGAATGCTGCATTTAACAGCACCCTGTTAAACTGGGATAATCTAAAATAGACCATGAAACGCACTTTTGGCCAGATAGCTTTCTTATTTGCCGCATTGCTAATAGCAGCAGAGTGTGGTGCCTCGATAATTAAGGTGAAGCCTGCTCCAAACGCTATTCATAATGCCATTGCAAAAGCCCGCACCGGTGACACAGTTGTTATTATGAAGGGCACTTATAAAGAGCACGAAATCACGGTACGAAAGAGGCTGGTGCTAACCGGCAATTCATTTCCAGTTATCGATGGAGAGAATAAATACCAACTGTTTTTGATCCAATGTGACTCTGTCATCATAAGGGGGCTTCAGATCCAAAACGTTGGCAAAGCCAGCATGACAGATATGGCCGGTATAAAAGTCATCAACGCCAAAGGTGTAATTGTCGATAATAACAAATTTATCAATAACACTTTTGGGGTTTATCTTCAAAACGCGGCTTTTTGTAGCGTTTCCAATAACATCATCCATAGTGATTTTAAGGATGAAATTAACGGAGGTAATGGAATTCACGCCTGGCGGTCAGATCATTTGTCCATTAGCGGGAACATTATTTCAGGTCAAAGGGATGGCATTTATTTCGAGTTTGTAACTGAGTCGAAGATCATCTCAAACCGTTCGTTCGGGAACGCCAGATATGGACTCCATTTTATGTTCTCACACAACGATACTTATACTAAAAATACATTTAATGATAACGGTGCCGGGGTTGCGGTGATGTACTCGCACGGGGTGAACATGTACGACAATGAATTTATTCACAACTGGGGCGATGCTTCATACGGCTTGTTGTTAAAAGAAATCACCGACAGCAGGATCACTCGTAACCGGTTTATCAAGAATACTATCGGGTTACATATGGAAGGCACAACCCGGGTAGATGTAAGGCAAAACCTGTTTCAGGATAACGGATGGGCGGCAAGGGTGCAGGCAAGCTGCAGCGGAAGTAATTTTATACAAAATAATTTTATAGGCAACTCATTTGACGTGGCTACAAACGGAACCATGATGCTGAATAATTTCGACAGCAATTACTGGGATAAGTATGATGGCTACGACCTGAATAAGAACAACGTTGGTGATGTGCCCTATTACCCCGTCAGTGTTTATTCTGTAGTAACTGAAAAGATACCATCAGCGATGATCCTTTATCATAGTCTGTTGACGGATATAATGGACCAGGTTGAAAAAGTGTTGCCGACCATTATTCCTGATAAACTAAGAGACGATCATCCACTGATGAAAAAAATTAAATTATGATCTCAATAACTCACCTCACCAAGACATTTGGAAAGTTCAAAGCGCTGGACGATGTGACCCTGCACTTCGAAAGAGGAACCACCATTTCCCTCCTCGGGCCAAACGGTTCGGGTAAAACTACTTTGATCAAGTCTATCCTTGGGCTTGTCATACCTGAAAAAGGGTCAATAATAATTGACGGCGATGAGATCCGGTCAAATGTCTCCTACCGGTCGCGAATCGGATATATGCCACAAATCGGCAGATATCCTGAAAATATGACTATAAAACAGGTGATCGATATGATTAAGGAAATGCGAAAAGAGTGCACAGTTTATGACAACGAGCTGATCAACGGCTTTGGGCTAACCGCAATCCAGCATAAAACTATGCGCAGCCTTTCCGGCGGTACCCGCCAAAAAGTTAGCGCTTGCCTTGCGTTTCTTTTTTCGCCGGATATCTACATTCTGGATGAGCCTACGGCTGGACTGGACCCATTGTCCAGTGAGTTGCTCAAAGAAAAAATACGTAAGGAGCGGGCTAAAGGGAAATTGTTCCTGATCACTTCGCATGTTTTAAGCGACCTGGATGATATCACCAGCCATATCGTCTACTTACAGGACGGAAAAGTTATGTTTTATAACGAGGTAGACGAACTGAAGCGCTCAACAGGTGAAAATAAGTTAAATAAGGTGATTGCAACCATTATGCAGGAAGATTTATTAATTGATGCTACATACTGATATGAAAACAATTGTCAAATACATATTACTGGATCTTTTTAAAAATAAAACGATCCTGGTGTACACTTTTATATTAGCAGTTTTAGCAGTTAGTGTACTCAGCATGAGTGGAAATTCGTCTAAGGGCCTGCTGAGCTTACTTAATATTACGCTTTTATTCGTGCCCATTATCAGCATTCTTTTTGCCACCATCTACTTTTTTAACTCAATGGAGTTTATTGAATTGCTATTGGCTCAATCTGTAAGGCGTAAAACCATGATCCTGGCCGAGTACTGCGGCGTAGCTTCCGCCCTGTCTATCGCCTATTTGCTGGGTGTCGGTTTGCCATCAGTTTTGCTGAATTATAGCCCGGCATCTATAACATTGATCTTTAGCGGCATATTCCTCACGCTTATCTTCACAGCGATAGCGCTTCTCATTTTTGTGGTATTTAAAGACAAAACCAAAGGAATTGGAGCAGCAATCATAACTGCCCTCTTTTTCACTCTCTTGTTTGATGGTCTGTTGCTTTCTTTTATTTACTCATTTAGTGAATACCCTATCGACAAGCCGTTACTTGGCCTGATCTCCTTTAACCCGGTCGACCTCGGCAGGATATTGGTATTGCTGCAGCTTGATGTCGCTGTTATGATGGGTTATTCCGGGGCATTATTTAAGGAATTCATGGGCTCGGTCATTGGCAGTGTTTATACACTAGGCTGTATGTCCCTTTGGGTTCTTATTCCCCTGGCCGCATCAGTTAGAAAATTCAAAAGAAAAGACTTGTAACAACTATCACTTAAAAAGGTAAGCCTATAATAATCGTTAATTAAATCCCTTCATAAATAACCCCCGAGGTTGGTGTTTCTTTTAATTCAATCTTCTTCAGCATGGGCAATTGTGGCTTGACCTTGTTCCAAATCCATATCGCCAGCAGTTCGGCCGTCGGATTCTTTAGTCCGGGAATATCATTTAACAGATGATGGTCGAGCATATCGATCACAGGACGCATTATTTTTTTGATATCACCAAAATCCACAACCCATCCTTCATGTTCGCGAACAGCACCTTCTAAATAAAGAGTCAGGTGATAAGTATGCCCGTGCATCTCCCGGCACTTGTGGCCATCAGGGACATTTGGAAGGAAATGGGCTGAGTCAAAAGAAAACTTTTTGTAAATAATCATAAGTTGTAAAATTTAATGGCTGATATTACCAGCCCAATTCTTGGCGGCCAGCTTCGCTGATATGATCAGCCGACCATTGGGGTTCAAACGTTAGATTGATGCGAATTTCAAATCCGGGACATGCTTCTCTGGCCATAAGGTCGACACCGCCTTTAATATAATCCCCTGCCGGGCACGCTGGTGTAGATAGCGTCATGGTGATCTCGGCCAATTTTTTATCCTTATCAATTTCAATTTCGTAGATCAGGCCAAGGTCCACAATATTCAATTCCAGTTCCGGGTCTCTTACAAGTGACAACAGTTGCAGCAACCGGGCCTTTTCATCGTAGCAGGGGTCAGTAATTTTTATATCTTTCATTTTTCAGATGGAAAACAACGTGAACGGAGTGAGCGCAATAAATTACCGAAGCAACAATCATCATGACGCAACCCGGATACATCAGATATGGCGAGTGAATTAAAATGCCGCTTAAAAAAAGCAGGAAGCCCGGAAGATATAAACCAAGCTGTAGCATGACCAGGTGCTCATTATACAAATCCTTAGGCTGCAGTTCCTGTAACCTGTCTGGCTTTGTTAGATGTATCCATATGATAAATGGCAACGTCTTGAAAGTCTGGCCCATAATTAGTGTAGTAATGAACCCGCCGAAAAACGAATATCCGTAGGCGGTGATCATTGAAACCGGCGCGCCGCGCGAGTGCAAAAGATAAGCGATCATAATAATGCCCGGAAGGCATATAGAACCAATTGCAACAAAAGTAACCTTCATGCCTGAATCTATTTTTTTCCGGATTGCGCTTTTATAACATTGTCTTATATAAAACAGATAGCAAAGTATGCCGGCTACGATTAGAGATATATACCACCTATAACCGTTGTTGCTCCGCAATACCATTCCTTCTATCAAAAAGAAAATAAGCCCGGCATTAATAAGATAATAAGCAATTGTCAAAAATATCTTTACTTCTTTCCTGCTTAATAGAAACATCGGGACCAGGCGCGAGCTAACACCGATGATAAGTAATAAAAACCAGCCAGCCATCCCGATGCTTGCGTGGACTTTAAGATAATGCAGGTGATCAACAGGCAAAAACCCGAACCGGAAATTGAACAGCAGGGTTATACCAATTAGCGCTGTCACGATAAGCCACAAATGGGCCGTCATGATAAAATCAATGATGATATTTTTGACCGAAGACCGTTTTACCGTTACAAAAATGTTTATTGAATGGAGTACGAGCGATGTTAAGATCGAAAATGCACCAACAAAAATTGGCCAGGTTAATTCAAAGCTCCAAAAAGAATGCACAAGCAGACAGGTTCCTGCTACCAAAAACAAAAAAACAGCGACAGGTAATCTTTCACTGTAGAGTTTTTTGTCGGCAATTACCGGCATCAGTTGGTTACTTGCCCCCAGGATGACCATTGTACCCCAGCCAAACACAGTAAGGTGCGTAATGGCCAGCAGATGCGGTTGAAAAAAATGACCATCAAAATCCTTTACTGTGAACAAAACCATCAGGCTGATAATAACCAGGCAAGCCGCCGCAGTTAGATAATAAGGCAGTACAGTTTTCTTTACCGGTATGTGTCGCTCAGCTATTTCCATTTGATAGTTATGTGTTTTGGTAAGATTGATAGATCAATATCACGACCTCTGATGCCATTTGCCTGAATACATAATTAAAATTCCTTTCCTTGAGTTCCGGCAACAGGTAAACCGGAATTCTTTTATGCCGCACATACAAGGCCTCTCCTTTTTGCAAATGCTCTAACGCTTCTAAAATTGTAATCATTGGCCGGGGCATTTCCATCTCCCGCACGTCAACTTCTGTAAATGTTAAATTATAATGCTGAAGAATGCTGTCGAATAACTCCACGTCTTCGGTGGTAGCTGATTGCAGTTCATTCAATGCTTCATCGCCATCTACTCTAGTTATATAAGTACATACCAATTCCGGCTGTTTTCTGGTGACAGTGATAGCATATCCCTTTGCCCTTAATAGCCGGATAAGCGGTGCAGGCTCGAATGAGTTAATCACCAGCATGGTTTGCCCGGCCTTAACCCCGGACAGTTTTTTCAAAATAGTATTCAACGGATCCTCACCTGCTGCCAATTGGGGACGGGCATCGTGAGAGATTACTATGTCGATTGCTTCATCTGCAGCCGACGTGCCGACTGGGGCTTCACCCGCTGACGCCCAAATTCCAACCTCAAATCCGATTTGAGCTAAATTATCCAGTATTTTATTCACCGGGCAGTCCCCAATTATCGCTGCTTCGGCAATGGTCACTCTTGGCGCCAATAATTTCCGGAGGATCGGGTTTTTCAATTTATTAAAATGCGGACTAAGTAATATCAATGTATCGATGGCTAGTGGATTGTCCTTAATAACAGCCCCTATCCTTGTTGATGGCGTGATAATCATATCTTTAAATTGAAAATAAGGCTGATTTTTATTCAGCCCTATTAGGTTATGCGTATACTTCTTTTTCTAATGCAATTGCCTTTGGAAAAAGAATATTATTTTCAAGATGGATATGCATGTGGAGATCACTTTCGAAATTCTCCAGCATTTTATAAAGAAGTGCATAGCTGTTGCACGCTTTTTCAGGCAATGTATAATTGTGCGTTAATTCCCGTATGTGCCTGGCCAGGTCGCCTACAATGTCATGGTCGTTCTCCATCGCTGCAATGGGCTCTTTCACGGTTTGAAATATCTGTTGATCCTTATCCTTTCCCAAAGCCGAATTTTCCAGCTCTTTGATGTAAGGAAAAAGAACAACCTCTTCTTTTTGCAGATGAAGAGCTAATTCACTTGCCATCTCGTCAACAAGATTTCTGATCGTTTTTAGTTCAGCGTGCTGCTGGCCGTGCCTGTTTGCCACTTTCTCGCTTAAATCCCGTAAAGTGCGCATGTTTTGCCGTACATAGGCATGATGGACATTGACAATATAGTCGGCGAGGAACGAGAGAGACCAGGAATTAAAATCGTGTTGTGGTATACTTGAACTGGCTTGATCTGCCTTATTGAGCTCTTCTTTTACCTTTACGATATCAAGGCCGTTTTCGCGGCAGGCATCTTTAAGGGTTTTCTTCCCGCCGCAGCAAAAGTCCAGTCCCAGTTTCTTAAAAACTTCTGCCTTTCGCAGATCGCCCTTCACAATTTCGCCCAGGGTTTCTTCCTTTATATCAGGGTCATTTTTGCGGATTTCAACTTCCCAAACCAATGGTCCGTTTTCAAGGTAATTCCAGGTAAAACAATTTCCTCTTTCACCAAGCAACTGGTAATACAAAGGCTTAGGATCATGGTCATTATGGATCACAAATCCCTCGCCGCCTGCAAGCAGGTCAAAATGTTCGAAAATGGTGGGATGTTTTAACCTGGGTTCTATTTTAGTTACATCTAATACAGTTATACTATTCATGATTATTTAATTTGTTGTTTCTAATACTTTCTCAGAAGTTAGTTGTGCAAGAGTTGTTTCATTCAGACTGGCGGAGCCTATAGTTGAGCAAAACAATATTGCCGTGCTGCAGAATAATAAGATTGCCGCAACCCATAAAAGCCAGGAGTAAATAGAGCTGCTTAACATGACCATGGCTGAAAGGCCCTGAGTCATAAGTACCACCTCATTTACAATTACGGCTACGGTAAAAAGAATAATGGATTTTTTTGATAAGCTTTCTCTTTGGGTAAAAAACCGGATGTGTAACAAATGCGCTAAAAGGTAGAGGCTAACAAATCCAAGCATAACAAGATGAAGGTAACCGATAATAATTGGGCGGTCGCCGAACACTTCGTTGCCAACAGACGGAATTACAATACCGATCTGCACTGCAGTTTTTATGCAAAATGCTACCATTGCCAACGCTCCGATAGCTTTTGGGAAAGGCTCTAACCCTCTGAGTTTATCTTTTAGGGAAAAGATCAGCCTTATAAAATGATATAGCACTACGGCCAATAAAACACATCCGCTTACGGCAATTCCTCTTATATAGCCATTAGGGAAATGCCACAAATAAGAGAGAAATAGAGTAGGCAGCACGGCTGCTGACAAAAGGAAAGAGAAACGATCAACTTTCTTTTGCACAGACCTTACTAATTTGTTATAAAATTGGTTGAAGAATATGGCAAATACAGCTAAAGTAAAAAACCCGTTATATTGAAAATGGAGGTAAGTATATATTGAGTCCTTATATAGTAAGAGGTTTACATGATGTGTTGCCATCATATAAGCTAACGTAAATGGACCGACTGAGGATAGGTCTGCAAAAATCAATGCAGCAATGCTGAGCACTCTGACAGCCCTGCCGGGTTTAGTTTGACGGAGGTCTTTAATGAAAACCAAGCTAAAGGCATAGGTGAATAAAATAAACAGGGTTGAAAATGCGATAGAATAAAGCCCATAGCCCTGGAAAGGAAAACTGAACAACATTCCCGCACCAGACAAAAATATTCCTGAAAGAAGTATTGTATATTTTCCCTTACTGCTTAATCGCGCTGGCAGAATTTCATATATCATAAGGGTAAACAGACATAATGTTATCCATCCCCCGAATGCAAAATGAGAGTGAGCATGGAGAAGATTCTTGAAATCCACCCATGGCATTGAAAAAAGTATTTTAGAACGAAGCACTGTTCCCAGGAAGGCCACAATCGCAAGATTTGCCAGTGAAATCTTTAACCACCTGTTTTTTTCTTTAACTAACATTATTCTATAATATATAAAGACCTTTAAATCCTTAATTAGGATAAATTTTTACGCGGATCTTAAGAAGCCTCTTCCTCTTTTTAATTTGCTTGCCATAGCGCCGATGGTCGATTTCTCCATCATTGTTTTCATTCCCGATCTAATAGTTTTGTATTGCTGATGAAGCGGACACGGTTCTGTTTCGGAGCAGGCATCAAGGCCAAGAACACAGCCTGCAAATAATGAATCTCCATCCACCGCACTGATGATCTCAATCAGCTTTATCTTATGCTGTTCTCTATTCAAATAGTAGCCACCGTTGACACCTTTTTGGGAGCTGACAATATGGTGGCGCGTTAGAATCTGCATGATCTTGGCAGTGAAATGCTGAGGCGCCAATATGTGTTCACATATTTCAGAAATACCAACTTTTTTGTCCAGGCTGCTTTCTGCTGATATATAGATCGCTGCTCTTATCGCATATTCACTGGACTTCGAAAACATAAATCACCGTATTAGTCAATTCCATTGATCCCTTTTCGTGGAAATATGATGCAAGGTAACCCTGTTACGATTGCTATCCGATGACGAGAATCATCACAATAAATGATTTAAATCATAGTCATTATTGGTCAGGTTTATCGACCCGAATTACTTACCATTTTATTGTGATTTAGTGCATAAATGGTGTTTTGATACTAATAAAAAACCCTGCAAACTTTTGATTTGCAGGGTTTTAGTATTTTTTGATACTGTTTTAAGTAGCCCGTAGGGGAAGCTTTTCGAACCCCTTTTTAGCAGACCTAAAGCTTTTAGCAGCATATTGAATGATAGCAAGTAATTTACAATCAACTAATTAAATATTTGATGTTACTCAAAACGCCTCAACTTTAGTTAACATAATATTTTGTTAGAATCAGTATTTGCCAAATCATCCTGAGATATAATATGTTCGGGTTTGCGGGGTTACAGTGGCCGCCGTACTTTTCTTTTCTTCAAGCGCCTAAAAGAAAAGTACCAAAAGAAAAGGTCTGTCTCAATTTTACTTCAAAAATTGATTGGGCGTATATTTTTTGCTCAGTTTGGTTCGAGTCCTGCTCCCGCTAAACTCAGCTCGTTTTGTAAGACGAGCTTTTATCAGCATTGAAAAGAAGTAAAAGAAAATTTTTGTTAGCACTGTTTGTAGCGATCCTAAAAGAAATCGAATTTAGTTGATGATGGAGATTGAGGGCTTTTGTAACTTTACTACCGGGTTTCTTCCAAGAAGAAAATAATTGCTATCTTTAAAATATAAAAGACAAGTTATGAAAAGTTTAATTGTGATAATCGGTCTAGCTATAATAGCTTCAAAATCTAACGCTCAACAAAATCTGAATAATGATGCAAATCATCGCGTTATAACCACATTGAGCACTTCCCAATTTGCCGATTCAATTAGAACCCAAATATTAGCTAACACGAATAAACAAGGACTTGCTCAATCCCCAACTGAAAAGTTCGGTGATCACATGCCTGTTATGCCATTAAAGAAAGAAGACCAATTGCCTGTTTATTATTCTGAAACTAACGACAAGATGCCGATCAAGTACTATAGGTCGCCAAAAAGCGATACTGTAAAAAATAACTTTTTCGTTCCTGTTCAAGTTCCCAAAATTACAATCCCAACACCCTCAAAAGTTACAATTAAATAGACTGCCGTTAAACTGCTTAAGAGCCAAGTTCCAGTTGATTTTTAACAAGCTCGTAATATACACCTTTATTAATGGTTAATGAGGTATGATTACCTATCTCTACAATCCTGCCTTTTTCAAGCACGACTATCTGATCGGCGTTCTTCACAGTACTTAAGCGGTGGGCAACGACAATAACTGTTTTACCGATGAAAAACGTATCTAATCGGTCCATTATTGATGTCTCGTTTGTCGCATCCAGGCTGCTTGTCGCCTCGTCAAAGAGTAAATAATTCGGATCTTTATATACAGAACGTGCGATCAAAATGCGCTGTTTTTGTCCTCCGCTCAATCCGACACCGCTCGTCCCTATTTTAGTGTTGAACCCCAATGGCAGTTGCTCTACAAACTCCTCAACATTGCTCACATAAACGGCTCGTTTAAATCGCTCTGTGTCGGGGAACGAACCATCTACAACTATGTTTTTTGCAATGGTGTCATTAAAAATATAACCATCCTGCATTACAGTGCCACATTGACCTCTCCACCATTTCGGTGAAAAATCTTGTAAACCATAATCTCCAAGCTCAATCTGCCCTCCGCTGGGCTCATAAAACCCCAATAACAATTTTAACAACGTTGTTTTGCCACTACCACTTGCGCCAACAATTGCCGTGATCTTTCCTTTAGGTATAACCAAATTAATGTCCTTTAAAACATAAGGAGATCGTGGCCCTTGATATTGAAAATTCAAATTCTTTATACAGATGTCTTCGTGTATTGAAAGGATCTCTTTCTTCTGAAGGTCGTATAACCCCTCTTGCTCCTCGTCCTCTTTTTGATGGACTTCCTGTAGTCTACTGAAACTCAGATTTGCATCCTGGGCGGATTTGAAAAATTGGATCAACTGTTGTAGTGGGCCGTTAGTTTGTCCTATTATAAATGATATACTCAGCATTATACCCAGACTCAACTGATTCTCCATAACAGCGATTGCAGAAAGGAAAGAAACGACCAAATTCTTTAAATGCGAAAAAAAGAAAAAACCGGTTTGTTGATATTGCTCTAATTTCAATCCTTTTATGTTGAGTTTGTATTGACGAATCTGTAAAAATTCCCATTCCCAACGCTTTTCCTGTTCGCTGCCATAAAGTTTGATTTCCTGCATGCCTACAACTAACTCAAATAATTTTTCCTGGGTCGCTTTATTTTGAGTAAAACGGACATAATCAAGCTGTTTTCTTTTTTTCTGAAACAGAAACATCCAAATGATCGCAGATGCACTAAAAACAATAAAAGCCACCCAAATAGTGAACTTATAGGTCAGCAGAATTGATGATAAAACCACAATTTGTAAACTGGAAAACATTGTACTTATAATGTCGGATGTTAAAAATGTTTCGATCTTGTGGTGATCATTGATTCTCTGTGACACGTCACCAACTGATTTGCTGTCAAAAAATTTAATTGGTAAGTGCATTAGCTTTTTAAGAAAGTCTGATATTATGCTCAAGCTTATCTTGGCATTCATATGTAGTAATATCCATCCCCTAAAAACATCCAACATTGTACTGCCGGCATATAATACAAATTGTGACAAGATAAATAATACGATTAACGAATAACTCTTTCCGACTACACCTTTATCAATAAGACCTTGAGTGAAGTAAGGTAACGCTATAGTGACTCCAACGGATAAACACATACACAAAAGCAGCATCGCTATTGGTTTCTTAAATGGTTTTAAATACGTAAGTAAAAATCGCCAGTCACTTTTGTCCCAAGAGTCATAATTGTGCTTGTCATAGAAAGATGCAGTCGGTTCCAGAAGAAGAGCAATGCCCTTATTACCTTCAGATGTTTGCCAAAACTTGAGAAAGTCCTCTTCCTTTAATTTGGTTATTCCGTGCGCGGGGTCGGCAATAATATACAGCGAGCCATTACGGTTAGAGGGCGTCGGTGATTTTATTTTTATTTTATATAATACGACAAAATGCTCTTGATTCCAATGTAAAATGACCGGCATTGGAACTTCCTCCTTTAAAACATCAAGGCCGACCTTGACCATTAGTGTCCTAAAACCAATCTTTTCGGCCGCCTGACTGATGCCTAATAAACTGACTCCTTCCCTTGTAATGTAACATTGCTCTCTAAGGAAATCAAGGTTTATCTTTTTGCCATAGAATTCGGCTACCATCTGCAAGCAAGTTGGTCCGCAGTCATATGAATCCAACTGTTTAGAAAAAGGATAATTCATTTTAAAGTAGTCTTAACGCATTTTCAAATTATTCTGAGAATCTATTTGCTGGTTAAATCGTTGCCGAGCGTAGCTCCTCATTTTTTTTCCTTATAAAATAGTCAAGTAATAGCCTGTCTTTATAGTTAGATTTAAAAGGTGGGCAGGCTGGAGTTCCCTCAAACCATGATTTCGGACAGCCACCTCCACAGATTGGCAGATGTTTGCAGGTTTTACACCACGTTTGACCGGAAGTTAGCATGTCATTCCAATTTCTTAGAGTTGCATTTTCGTTATATGTCTCCTTTGGAAAAAACAAGTTTCCAATAAGGCTGTCGCCTTTGCCATAGGTATCTGAATATGGAAACTCCCAGCAAGCATATATATTTCCAAAAGCATCGAATACCTCAGAGTCCTTTTTTTCTGCCATGCAAACAGAATAAGTCCTTTTAGGCATAACATTCACCGCAATATTATATTCATAGCATTTCAATAACCATTCAATTTCTTTTTCAGCAAAAAAGTCCTTTTTTAAACTGTCTTTACCTGCGTCATTACCTCCAAAATCCACGATGGTAGCAAAGTACATGCTAACTTTTCCTTGTAGCTTATTTTCGTTGACGTAGTCGATTAATGGTTCAACATATTGATAATTAGTTTTATCGATATTCACTCGAATTGAAATACGGCAGCCATTTTCTTTGAATTCTGGCAAATTTGTGACATCAACGATGTTTTTAAAAATAATGTCAAATGTTGCATCACCAGTTTTAGTTATTCGTCTGGTGTCATGGGATTCGGCAGTTCCATCAAGCGTAATCTGATAACCGGATACTTTGCACTCTTCGACAAGTTCTTTAAATAGCGCGGGTTTCAGACTTAATCCATTTGTGATCATATCTGATGTATAATTTAAGCCGCGTTCCTTTGCTAATTCAATCAATTTGGCAGAAGTTTTTTTGATGGAAGAATATCCGGTTAGGGGTTCACCACCATACCAGGTTATCGCTAACCCCTCATATTCTTTTTGAGATAGAAGGTAGACGATGCGTTCATAATATTTATCAATTACAGAGTCGCTCGCATAGTGTTTGGAATGACTCTGTCCGCAATAATGGCAACCAAGTTGACAATTCGCAGACGGTTGAATAGTCATGCTTAGATAATTACCCTCTTCCTTGACTTTAGCATTGACAGCCATTATGTAACTGAATTCATCCTGGTCTTCAGGAACAATAAACTCTTTTTCTTCGAGGACATTCCTCATTTCTGAATCAATAATGTCAAAATTACCTGCTGTAAGATTTTCATATATATTCTCTTCTACAAGGATTGACGTAGCGCTTCTCGTCGAGAATATGATTCGCTTTTTGTCTAAACCGACGTCACTTAATTCGTCAGTCGTCAAAACATAATTTGATAATTTCATTGTTGAATTTTTTTAGAGGAATGTGTGCTCATTCCAACACACATTCCTGCGTTAAAGTAAATTTTGAAAGCCGGACATTTTCATTTGTCGGAATAGGTTCCGCACACGACTAAGCTTGGGCAATCGCCAGTATAAGAACCGCAAGTATTTAGGTTTGGACAAGAAGCAACTCCACCGAAAATCATTGAAGCATTCTGATCATATATAATTTCGAAATTGCTTTGTCTGCCAAGATCATTCTTTATGACCATTGACTGAATTTTCTTTCGTAACATGTTTTTTGATGAATTTTTAAGCACTCTGAGAAAGTTTTTTGATATTACTCAACTTTTGATCAAGTAAATGTGTGCTGCGATGCACAACACACATTTAAGATGTTAAACTAAACTTGGATCGTAAATTTAGGAGCCATCCGAGTAGATACCACATTGAACAAGGCTTGGGCAGTCACCTTGGTAGTTGTTGCATGAGGCCAATTTCGGGCACGCCTCAACTCCTCCCATGATTTCTGATGCCTTTTCATCATAGATAATTTCGAAGCCTCTCTGTTCGCTGAGGCTACCTTTTGCAACCAGCGACTGGATTTTTCTTTTTAACATTTTCCTAAGATAAAGGTGAAGACACTGTGAGAAAGTTTAACGATATTACTCATTTGTTGATCGGTGGGGTGGGTTTTATCCGGCTTGCAAACCTGAACATGGCGGAGGAACGTTGTATGTTCCGCATGCGGTCAGATTTTCGCAATCACCGTTATAAGTCCCACAGGTTGTCAAACTTGGGCAGGAAAGCACCCCGCCAACAAGCTTCGCTGCATTTGAGTCGGTGATGATCTCGAACTGAGTCGCATCTCCAAGCTTGTTTTTTTCAACCAACGACATGACTTTTTTCTTTAACATGGATGATTATTTAAAATGAAACATTCTGAGAAAGTTTAGCGATGTTACTCAACCCTTGATCGTTTGCCAGCGCTCAACTCGGTTTTATTAATCCTTATTATACTGTCCGCACTCAGTAAGCGAGCCGCATTCGTCATCATGATTAGTATAAACTCCGCAACTTGTTAAGTTACTGCATGTAGCGACTCCGCCGACAAGTTTGATTGAAACAGAATCGCTGATAATTTCAAACTTGCTTTGTTCCAAGAGACTATCTCTTGAAACAAGATCCTTGATCCTAGATTTTAACATTGTGTTTGGTTTTTAGAGGTCTATTGATTTGTAAAAATTTGTGATATTGTTTTTTATCGTAAACGGTTTAATTCCTGCGGGTTACTTTTTTTGCGAACTACTTTTAGCTCTTTTCCAAATTTGTATCTGAGTGTAATTGCAACTTGCCTGAAATCGTAATAATTACTGCTGATCGCCTGAAAATCAGGTGTTGTGGTTATCGTTTTCTGTGATGATGATCTCAGTATATCTTGTCCTGACACGGTTAGAATTAGCCTGTTTTTCAACAGGGACTTTGTCAAACCTAAATCAAGACTCGAATACCCTTTTTGAGTTGAAATGTTAAAGCCACCGCCTGGGAGCGTTGCTGAAAAGTTTAAGTCCGATGAAAATGTAGGAGAAATCTGCAAAGATTGTCTGGTTGACAAGGTTATATTCCACGGCGCGCCATCCAAACTATAATTATAGCTACTAAAATATCTGTAGCTGGCAGCGCTAGCACTAAAGCTGCTTTGCCACCAGGATTTCAAATTCAAACTCATGTCGAAATTGAAACCGTAGTTGTTAAGTCGGCCGTTATTTTCTTTTCTGGTTTCAATAAAATCCTTTTCCGTATTAAAAGGTAAAGAAACAATCGGCGAATGCACTACATTATAAAACAGGCTAAAAATGTAGGAGCTTTTCAAAGTAAAATTGAAGTTGAAATTATCCTGTAGGCTCGGAGATAAGTACGGATTACCCACGTAATCCGAATATATGCTCGTAAAAAACTTGAATGGGTTTACGTCAAACAATGTAGGGCGGGCAATTCGTCTGGAATAGGAAATATCTGTTGATGTTCCATTGGCAATTTTATACTGTAAAAACGAGCTGGGAAAAAAGTCACCGAATGTCGCTTGATGTTGTTGTGCTGTTGACGAACCGTTAGTTATAGTTTCTTCGTATCGAAGGCCGGTTTTGAAACTCCATTTTTTGAAATCTGCATCTAGCGATATATATCCGGCAATATCCTGTTCTTTATACTGAAAGGTGTCTTTGGTCGCTACCCCGTCATAAACGGAAACGCCATTCAACAATTCATCATAATCTGTCTGACTATGATTATTAAATAAGGAGTATTTTACACCAGTCTCGAAATTAATCGCTTTGAAAAGTTTCGGAAATGATAAATCAATTTTACTGCTTAAAACATCCTTGGGTATATTTCCAGAATTGGAGAGAACATAACTTGTGTTGGTCGGAGTGACTAAATCATTGGAATAATTAACTGTTCCGCTATTGGTAGAGAGGTCACTTGTTTTATTTACGTAGTCCAATGAGGCATCAAGGCTGTTATTCTTTTTGCCAAATGCAGAGTTTAGGCCGATGTTAAAGATATTAGTCAGTCCATTACTTTTACTTATCCCTTTTGTTAGTCCGGTGGAGTCCTGAGCTCCGTTGTTAAAATAGTTCAGGGTATGATTTTGCGCGTCGTTACTATTTAAACGCGTTAAGCTGTACGAGGAATATAGTTTTGTTTTTTTGCTTAATAGCCATTCCGCAACCAGATTAAAGCGCTCATTATTAAATTTATTTCTATTTTTTGCGTAATCAGCCCAATCAGTTTGATCGGGCGACGCAAATGATGTACTTGCTGTGGTCGTCTCCTGGTACGCTCCCAGGGAACCGCCCAACGATGTAACTAGGCTGAAGTTTTTATTTCTAAAACCAAGATTAAGGGTTTCATCATTCTCCCAATAAGTGTTCTTAGTTATCGAAGATTCAACATATCCAAACAAGCCATAACTTTTCTTCTTTTTTGTGACAATATTGATCAAGCCGGAACCTTGTGCATCGTATTTCGCTGGCGGATTTGTAATGATTTCAATGCTTGCTATATCATTTTTGAAAATATTCAGATATTCTAGTAAATCTCTACTGGACAGATAAATCAAACGATCGTCTATCATTACTGCAGCTGGACCGCTGCCACGGATTTCAATCGCACTTCTGGTGACATTCAGACGGGGAATGCTTTTCAAAATATCACCAACCGATTTATTGGCATAAATGCTTAATCCATCAATATTATAAACAATCCTATCAACCTTTTTTTCCAAAAAGTTCTGCTTAGCCTTAATCGTTATACTGTCAAGCTGGATGGTTTTAGGAGTTAGGGTAAATTCCATTTCCATATCGGAGGAAATATCAAAAGTAGTGTCCCTGGCTTGAAACCCATTGAAGGAGATTACGAGCTTATACCGTCCCGGCTGGACGGCTGCAAAATTAAATGAACCACCCTGGGTTGATGAAGTTGAAAACTTTACGAGTGTATCCTGGTATAACCGCAAGGATGCGCCTGATAAGACAGATTTATCTTTACTCTGTACCTTTCCCGTAATTGAAACTTGGCCGTATGCGAGATTGCAAATAGAAAAAAAGAATAAAAAATAGATGTATTTCATAAGGTTCTCGACAGGTAACTGCGATGTACAGTTTCCATGAGATAAAATCGGAAGTTGTGCTTCGTGAATGAAATAAATTATATTAAGTCCTCGTTTTATTATATATCTTTAAAGTGTCACCCTGTCCAGCTGATTTAGACCTTATCTACCCCTATGGAGCTTAAATGTATTATTATAGACGACGAACCGCACGCCATTTCAGAACTGGAAGATATTGTTCGATTTGCACCTTCATTGACCGTTGTAAAGACTTTTATGATTGTCAGTGATGCCATATCTTTTCTACAGGAAAATGGGAAGGTCGATTTTATATTTTCCGATATCAATATGCCTGGGATAAACGGAATAGATTCCGGGGCCATTTTCAAGAAATATTGCCGCTTTTTGGTTTATGTTTCAGCTTACAGAAAATATGCAATGGAAGCCTTCGACGTCAGCGCAAGTGCTTACCTGATCAAGCCGGTAAGCAGGACTATGTTCTTAAACAAGATGGATGAGTTAATAAGCCAGATTAATACGGGCGATTCTCAGACTAATCTGGATGACGTATTATTTGTAAAAGGAAATTCCAAAGGCAGTTTCATAAGATTAAATTATAATAAAATAATATTCATCCAAGGGTTGCTTAATTATGTGGTCATTCACACACAAGACGATAAAGTGATTACTTATATGGGATTAAAAGATATTCTTGTGAAGACGAAGGATTATCATCTTTTTATCCGGATTAATAAGTCTGTAATTGTCTCAGCGAATTTTATTAGCCATGTGGATGGGAATACGGTGTATTTAACTAATAATGTACAATTTAGTATCGGAAGCCGATTTAAAAGTGCGTTTCATGAATATTTAACGAAACGCACTTTAAACAATTCCTAGCCACCATTTAAAAGCCAGTTGTAGTCACTGTCGTGGCAGTAGCTGTTGTTGGATCAGTTGTTTCTGTTCCCCAGAAACCACTCCGGGTTTTTTTGATAAAAGTAAAATGTTTGTTCCTCTTAAGGTTTGGTTTTTTTTTTGAGCTTTCATAATTTATTTTTTTATTAGGCTCAATGATATTTTCACAAAATATCTTATACACTTTTTTTATAGGAGATGCCTAAAACTTTATACCATAGTGTTGTTTCGATGCTGGAAACAAAAAAGCTTCATATTATTAGTTGGGCTATATTTATTTTTTATGAAGTTGTCATAACGGGTGTCCTCCTGGGGCATTTCAGTCCTTTGTTAAGCTACTTATTTTTTTATACCATCAACATTTCTCTTTTTTATATTCATGCAATTCACGTTTTACCCTACGCGTTTGAAAATCGAATAAAATCGCTATGGCGATTACCCTTTCTATTAGTTATAGAATTGATAATTTATTTTGCTCTTGCAGCAATTGCAGAAAAGCTGGTTTATTTAATAATAGGCATGTCCAGAGAACCAACAAGTTGGAAATTCACCGCTGCAACAATCTGGCGGGGTATCTATTTTATGCTTTACAGTACCGGGTATTATTTCATTCTTAATTTTATTAAAAATGAAAAGAGGATAAATGAGGAAGCAATAGAGAAAGAACGATTAAAGAACATGCTTCTCCGTATGGAAAAAGATTTCCTTCGAGCACAAATTAACCCACATCTCTTATTCAACACACTTAACTTCATTAAATATGCTGCAAAAAGGAAACCGGAAAACGTAGAGGTCGCTATCCTCACTTTGTCCGAAATAATGAGTTTTGCGATGGATGAAAGCAATAGCGAATATTTAACTTTAGCGACCGAGCTGCGGCAAATACGAAATATTATTCAGCTGAATCAATTAAGATATGAGAATAAGTTAAGTCTGGATTTTTCTGTCCAAATACATAACGAAAATCTTTTGATAATACCGATTGTGCTAATAACCTTAACTGAAAATATATTTAAACACGGCGACCTGTTTAAGCAGTCAGACCCTGCCGTAATTAGGATTGCTTCGACAAACGACCAATTGTCCTATTACAGTTCTAACCTTTCCGCTTTTTCAAACCATATCGAAAATCAAAGTGGGAAAGGACTTAAAAATATTGAGTTTCGACTCAATTCATATTATCCCCAAAAATACAGCTTCAATTACGGTATGAATAATGACCGGTTTGTGGTTTCTCTCGTAATTAACTTTTAAACGTCGTGTTAAAATGAACGTTCAACTTAAACTGTTATCCACGGCTATATGCCGTATTCCTGCATTCCCATCGGAAACAGAGTTACACTTGGTTTGGGATGATCTGAAAAATATGATCGAAGATGCGTCCCCGGCTTTTTACGAAATAATTAAAGATTGTCAAGCATCAGCAATAATGTCTTTAGATGAGAAAATCAGGTTCACGCTATTTAAGTATTACAACAGGTCACAAAATCGAGCCACACCGTTTGGCAAGTTCGGGTCAATTACTGTAATTCCTATGCTAAATCAGTCGAAAGTACAGCCCAGTATCATTGTAACTAAACCTAGATATCATGAATTTAACGACTGGTCTCTAAAGAATGATTTTGAACAAAACCTCACATTACTTAAACCAAATGGAAGTTTGATACAAGCTAATGCCACTGTTTATTTGTCGGGATCGAAAATTAAATACCTCTACTTTGCCGACGGAGTATTTGAGTTAAGTTCAATTGATTATGACGAATCGATTTATAAGGCTTTGATTTTTGCCAGAAAGACACGGACGGGAGCTGAACTTGTTAATTTTTTGGCTGAAGAAAGATCGATTAATAAGCATTTATCATTCAAATTGCTAACACAATTAATCGATTTGAAGCTATTATTGAGTGATATCCAGCCTAATATCATTGGTGAAGATTATTTCCAGCGAAATGGCATAACTGGTTTCATTAGCAAAAAACGTTATATAATAGCAGAAAGAACGCTTCAGTCAGGTGATTTACTATCATCTTCATTTAAAGAACTGATGGAAGCGACCATATTACTTAATCAAATCTTACCGAGCCCTGGTGATAACGACCTGGATTCATTCAAAAGGAAATTCATAGAGAAATTTTCACAATCTGAGATGCAACTTTCATTTGTGCTAGATCCGGAAACAGGAATAGGATATGGAGATTTAGAATCTGAACCGAATACTGATTCATTGATAAATGCTATTAAGGAATCGTCTTTTCAATTGGGGGTAAAAGAAAGGAAACTTAGCTATGGCAGCTTGCACGAATTTTTGTTGTCGTCGCTTATTAATGGAAACACTATTCAACTTGAAGATTTTTCCATTAAAAATTGTGGTTCAACCGTACCATCACTCCCCAATACGTTGAATGCTATAGTTAAAATCTCAGAAGGGGCAATTATATGTGAGCGGATTGGTGGTAGTACCGCAAACTCATTACTGGGAAGATTCTCAATGGCTGGGCGGGTTTTTGAGAAATTAGGCCAAACTATTTCGGATATAGAGGAAAGGTCGAACCCGGATGTACTTTTTTTTGACATCGGCTATTTAGGTGAGGAAAAAGTCGATAACGTTAATAGACGCCAACGGCTTTATTCATATGAGTTTCCTATACTTTCCTATTCGACTAACGACAAGCAGGTCAGATTTGATGATTTATTGGTCTCCGTTAGAAACGGAGAAGTTGTGGTTCGATCAAAAGAGCTTGGAAAAAGAGTGATCCCTAAGATTGCCTCTGCCTATAATTATACTAGGTCCGATCTCGCTTTATTTCGGTTTTTAGCGGACCTGCAAAATCAAAATATAAGAACCTCCATGACCTTTGACTTTCTTGGGCTCATTCCCGGGTTACCGTATTATCCGCGAGTACAATTTAAAAAGGTGATACTTTCCCTGGCTAAGTGGTTGTTACCTAAAGCGTTCACTATAGCTGGTAAACAAGGGGCTGATTCTGTTATTTCTGATCTTAAAGTGTGGCTGGCCGAAAGAAAACTACAGAAGTTCATTTGCGGACATGCAGATCAAAAACTGGTTATTAACTCCAACAATGATGCTGAGTTAAACTTCTTCCTCATGTTTGCAAAAAACAAAGAACCACTATATATTGAAGAATATGTTGAGCCCAAGCAGGATCTAATTTTTGACGGGGAAAATAAACACTACAATTCAGAGTTCGTTCTGAATTTTTATCACGAAGATCCGATTTATAAACCCCTTACTGATGCACCAACTTTGTTGCTTCCCAAAGGGGATAACTTATTTCTTCTCGGAGGCGAATGGCTCTATTTCGAAATTTACAGTCACTATACCACGAGAAATTATATTTTAACGGAGTACATCCAAGAATATCTGTCAAAACACAAAGACAAGGTACGGTGCTGGTTTTTTATTCTCTATGATACTCCTGCCTCCCACATCCGTTTTCGTTTGAAATTAAAAAATATGAGCGATGGCTATTTTATGATGAACGAGATGTCGGCAGTCCTTAAACCACTGATACTCGAAGGAATCATTTCTGATTACCAGCTCAAGCCTTATATCCGGGAGTCAGAACGCTACGGTAATAAAAACATCGAGACAGTTGAACAATTTTTTTGGTTTGATAGCACTTTGATAATGGAGTTATTGAGCAAGGCATATACTACCAGTGATTTGTACCTGATTTCAATAGAATTGATTGAATCAATTTTAGATTATTTAAGTTATGATTTCGACAAAAAAAACAATTTCTATGCGGAAATGATGAACGGTCTAGCGACTAAGCTAACCATAGCGCCGACTGCCTTTAAGAGAATCAACGAGGAACATAAGCAATTCAAAAGTTTTTCTGCCAAACGGCGTAGGCCGAGTAATACCACAAACTTAAAATTAAAGAAAACTAAAGTGGCTTTCATAGAATCCTTAACTGCCATAGAGGAAAAAGATAAAGAAAAAATGGTTGCAGATCTATTCCATATGCATGTTAATCGACTTTTTTCAAATGATCAATTGTTTCACGAAATGATTTTATATAATTTTTTAAACTTAAGATTCAAGGCAAACTATTTCTCAAATATTAAAATGCCTTCTTCAGATTAATGATATACAAGCGAAGCAAGCCATGTTTTGACCGGGTCAAAACTGGTGGCTTGCCGGGACACCCGGACCCGAAATGCTTCACTTCATTCAGCATTCTTTTGAGAATTTGGAGTAACAAATCTCAAGAATCTGAGTTAAATAGTAGTCGGCAAAAAGCCGACGCTAAATGCGGAGTGAATCCGTAGCCCTTCGGGGGCAATGATGCTGCCAAAGTCTTGGCGGTGGTTTCCAAATTAAATTTCCTGTTGAATTCATGGCGCGGCCTAAGGTTCCAGAAGCCGAACGCCGTTCGGCGAAATTTACGTTGATGCTAACTTCCGGCGAACTTGCAAAACTTGTTCAGCTCGGCGAAGTATGCAATAAGCCACCGGCAGCCTTAGCCAGGGAAAAGTTATTCAAAGGTAAGTTCCCCGCCGCCCGTATTCCAAAAATCGATGTGCAGGGTTATACCCAGCTACAAAAGATCGGGAACAATCTAAACCAATTAACTCGCCTCGCAAATAGCGGAAAATTGCCCCGCGAGCTACTTGGCCTTTTATTGAAATTGAACCAGCGGCTTGAGCTAACCATTAGTAAGATTGTTTATGATAGCGAGTCAAAAGATAGGTAAAAGCTTTATGGGTGCTTTAGGCTACAATTTGAAAAAGCTCTTTCTACATGATGGCGATAGGAGGGCCGAATTGTTGTCTACAAATTTCGCAAGTACCGATGTTAAAGGCATCGCAAAGGAAATCGAAATGGTCAAAAGTTTACGGCCAAATCTAAACCGCTACGTTTATCATACCAGTTTGAATTTTCCGAAAGAAGAACAGGCGCAGCTATCCAAAGGCAAGTTACTGGCGATTGCGAGGGATTACCTGGAGGCGATGGGATTTTCAAACAATCAATATCTAATCTTTCTGCATCATGATGCAGACCATCCGCATTTACACCTGTTGGTAAACCGGATTTGCTTTGACGGTAGTATCGTGTCCGATAGCAATAATTTCAAAAGAAGTGAAGCCATTGTCAGAGTGCTGGAAAACAAGTACAGGCTTAAACAGGTAAAGCAAGGCAAGTATTCCGCAAAGTATCGGTATAACAATGTATCAACGGCGCGCCGTAACTCTATAACCATAGAGCGGAGTAACAATATATCTCAACGCGCGCCATCCAAGAATGAAATAGAAATGTCGATTAGGACCGGAAAGGGTTCCAATAAGATGGTATTGCAAGAGACGCTAAAGCGCATTTTACAAAATAGGGGGCAAACTTTAGCTAATTTCATCAGGCGGTGCGAAGCCGAAGGTATTGGCCTTTTATTTAACCAAGCATCCACTGGTCGGATCAGTGGCATTACCTATTTCCATAATGACTTTAAATCAAAAGGTCAAGCTTTAGGAGAACGATTCAAATGGGCGGAAATAATCAAATCACTAAACTATGAACAAATTAGAGACGGCAAGGCAATTAGCGAAACAAACAGCAGGACACTCGCAAAGTTCGGAGAACTTGACGCAGCAAAGGAAGGCAAAAGCAACCGAATCGGACGCGGAGTTACTGAGCTTCATAGAAGCCGTACACAAAATATTGAGTTTGACGGATGGGAACAGGGCTTTATTGATGAAGCAGGCCGAACGGATGAACGAGATCGAGCGCAAACACTCAAAGGAGATGCGGTTAATGATCCTATTTCTATTGGTTCCAATGATTATCATAGCGATTGGTTTGATGGCGCTATTGATATTCAGATAAGCGACGATATTGATGATGAGGCAATTCATGGCAGGAACAGGCACCGGAAAAAACAGGCAAGAACAAACAGGCGTTAAAATAGTGGGCATTCCGCCTTTGGCGTCCGGCTATCCGCTAATACGCCTGCAAGCCTTATTCACGGGGCTGGTAATCGCTGCTATCCGTAATGCGATATTTTTCTTTATATTCGTGATTCAATCGGCTATTCAAAAAGCCGAATTGTGATAAGGTTTAGGTAAAAACCTCCAAGCGGCAAGCGCAAGGAGGTTTTATTTTTAAACAAAAAAGGAATGCTGAAAGCGTTCCTTTTTTGCATCAGGTTACTAGTCTAAGATTTACTATGGAATTATTGTTCCCGCTTACGCAATAAAACTACATACTTATCATTTTCAATTCGGACGTCAGCACTTGTCACTTTCGAGACAGAGCGACTATCAGAAAATCCAACACGCTCAAATTCATGTTTGACATCGTAAAGGCCATCCTGCGAAATAAAGTTATTTGTTGCCTGAAGATGAACCATACCTTCTCCACTTCTGCTATTCCATCCAAAACGCGGATGATAGACCAAACGATTTACCAGTTTTAGCCTATCCTTTGCAAATCCAATTTTTAAGTCGGCCGAACAGTTATGTATCCCATGCTCCGAGATCATTGATAAATCTTTAACTCCATACCACTTAAACTCGTCATATACTTTATAGTCTAGAGGATTTTCAAAAAGACAGAACAATTCACTTACGCAATTCATAAACTTCTTATTTTCATTATGAAGCGCAGCGTGAAGCTCGGTATCAAACAGTATTCTCATCCCTTTCGCTGGTTTTTCAAGCCCTACCGCCGTAGTAACAGCTTTCCCTAAGATCAGGCGCCCTAGATGATGAATTCTTTCCGTTTCAATTATTTCACCATATGCCATTCCTCCCCTACAAAGAATTCCCCTTTCTATAGCCATATGCATATATTTATGGGTAAATAAAACTATCTTTTCTATCGACCGAGACCATGCAAAAAAGCAGTCCGATAGTTGAGCTATTTTAACATCTGCGAATTCATGCTCAAGTAATTGGAGTATTTCTCTAAACGCGACAAGAAGATTAGCCGCCAAAAATTGGTTATTCTTTTGCTCTTCGGTTCCGTCCGTCCAAGCCTCAAAATCTTTATCAGTTAGTTTGATTAGATTATTTGTCAACGCTCCAAATCCCAAGATATCAACAAATAACACTGCGCCATTATAAGACTCCAATTGTTTTCCCATGTCGATAAAGTTTATTTAGGTGATGAAGGTTTGAATATGAGATTGAGACGCAGGATATATGAGTTTTAGAAGAATTAATTGCGGTTTTTCAACAATTCGACCTTTTCCCGTTCGCTCGCCAAAAGTTGTTCGTAGAGCTTTTTATTTTCTTCGTAAACCTCTACCAACTTATCGATCGGGTTAAAAGTGCTGTTAAAGGCATAAACCGCACCGTTATTTGTACTGTTATCATTAAACGTATTAAAGTAATTGACTACAGCTTCTTCACTAAAGTTTTTTATTGCCTCGGGGGTTACACCCAATACTTTTGCAATTTTGTTTAGTGCCTCATCTTCGACATCTGCGCTTTGCTCAATTTTGGAAACAGCTTGTTGGCTAACGCCTAATTCTGTCGCTAGAGTCTCTTGCTTTATACCACGCAGCTCGCGGATTTTACTGATTTTTCGTCCGATATGTATAGTCTCTGCCATAATCAAAGGTATTGGTATTTTGTAAATGTAAGAAACAACTTTCGGTTTGTAAAACACAACCATGTATGGTTCGGTACGGCACAACAGCCCATTTACTTTGAATTACCGGACAATGCCGCCCGGTGTCAAAAATAATCTTATGAACACCGTACTGAATCAATGGGTGAACTGCCCTATAAATCTCTCGACTCACGAAATTGAAAACCCTTATATTGTAATCGACGACTTCTTTTCGGCTGATGACCTGAGCGGTCACCTGGGATATTTGAAAAAGTGGCGGGACCGGGTTATCGGGCCGGGCTATTATGTTGATTTGAAAGGCAGTCCTTCAGGACTGCTTTGGCGGCATGAATTGAACATCAGGCTTATTGAAAGTGTTGCTCAGTTGTTGAATTCATCGGGTTTAATGAAAGGCAACGCCGTAGACATTAACACCGAGGACAATATGCAAGAGGCAATCATAGTTAAAAGTAAGCTCAATGAATCAGAGATCAGCAACCCGTTGATTGTGATAAATGCATTCTTCGAGGGGCGAACGATCAGCTGGTATCGCGAAGAACTTCAAGAATGGTTAAGGTATGGCCTTTCAACGGACGCCGCGAAAGAGTTCGTTTGCAGCCCGGACCTCGTTATTGTCTTTGAGAATTTGCAAAAACTGTATGCGGCCGCATGGATAATGCTGGCAGCCCACGAGGAACAAACTGCTGAAACCGAACAGGCGGAAAAACCGCCAGTTTCTAACGTCCGGCTATATAATCTTGACAATGAGCCGTTGCCCATACACCAGGAAATTCTACCCAATTTGGTTTCCATTATCAAAAATAAATTACCGACAACTTACGCAATTTATTATCTGGGTTATAAACCCGGCAATCACACCTCGGCGTTTTTATTAGTGCTCACAGCCGATTATGAGCAAGGTGAGGCATTAAGTCTTGGCACTATGCTGGAAGAAAGCTGCCGCCCTTCAAACGTAGTTATTCTGGTACATTATGCATCAGCGGTTGTCAATGCCATAAACAAGGGTGATCATTTCTTCAATCGTGCGCTGGCTTGTCCCGCTTTATATATTTCAGGTAACATGCTGTTGCCTGATTCGGACGTTATTAAACCCAGTACGCCCAATGACTTGGGAGAAGCAAATTGGGAACGATGGAGGAAACAGGCAAAAGAGTTTTTAATGGGCGCGGAGTATTATTTATCAGTGGGAGCTTATTCAGCTGCTTTATTCTCCTTGCATCAGTGCGCCGAAGATGTATTAATAGCGATTGTCCGTTCTGTGTTGGGTTATAAAATCAATAGCCATAATCTTCTGCGCTTACTGCGTGTTACTCAATTTTTCACCAACGATCTGACGGCTGTTTCTAAAATCGAAACCGAACAAGGCAAGCGGAATTTTAACATTTTAAAGGATGCGTATATCGACGTTAGATATCGGGATAGTTACGAGCCGGATAGTTCTTCTTTGGATATTTTATATCCGGTTGTACGTGATTTACTATCTACAGCCGAGGAAATACACCACCAATTTTTATTGCGAAATAGTATCTGATAAGCAGGCCATTTAGAAATGTGTCCCGCGTTAATTGCCGTTGCACATGCTGCGGCAAACGGCTCATTACATTACGCTTGTTGTCACGCGCTACATTTCAGTCGCCGTCAGCCTCGCTTTACCTGAAACTCGTTGCCCAATGCAACAGGTTTTTCTCGCTTCTAATCCGACATGAGGACATTTGCAAATACTTATGGTTTTAAATTATAACCATAGGTTTTAGAAGATACTACTAGTAAACCTTACAATAGCATAGCACCGCTTCCACAAAATTAGCACTGCAGGTAAACCGTCAAGGGTATATGAACCGCGATGATAGAATCGCGGCACTTGACACTTTCCCTGCTTGCTGCTGCCAGTTGTTTAAGCGTTGCAATGCGTTAGTATGTACTGATTTTTTTACGCTTACTTGTAATAAACTTCATAGTGCTGCGTCATAATGGTGCATCGGGCGAAAGCCCGGTCGTATTTACAAAATTACCTGGCTTCGGCTGATGGGTTTCTGTAAGTACGGCGACCACTCTCCGGCCAGTTAATTCGCCGGAAGCACCCTTCTGAAGTGGTTGCAGGAGATCAGTGATTTTCCGGTCAGAATAAACCTTCGAATTATTGTCTATGAAGGCCGGACTATCCGAGAAGAGGAATATTACTCCTCAGCAAGCAGTAAAAATTTTGGAGCAAAGTGGCTTGAAAGTAACTGAAAAAGATGCTGAGATAATCTTGGATTTCTTATATTTTTTAGGTAAATTAACTGTAAATCAATACTTTAAAAACGATAAGAAATAGCCATATCTAACCTTGCTTATTATGAATTCTGCCTACTTATATGTGCGTGTAAGCACCGATGAACAAAAAAGAAAAGGATACTCATTACCGGAGCAGGAAGACCGCCTATTGCGCCACTGTGAACAAAATAACATAGAGGTCAAGGGTATCTTCCGCGAAGATTACTCAGCCAAGAATTTTAATCGCCCGGAGTGGACGAAACTATTGGGTATACTCAAAAATAGGAAGAAAAAAGACCAGGAGAATGTACTGTTTATCAAATGGGATAGGTTCAGCCGGAACATCGAGTACGCCTATCAGATGATCGGCATCCTAAGAAGCCACAACGTTCAGGCAATGGCAATTGACCAGCCCATCGACTTCAAGATACCGGAAAGCACTGTAATGCTTGCTGTTTACCTTGCCGTCCCTGAATCTGAAAACACAAGAAGAGCATTAAATACATTAACAGGAATGCGGAGAGCAAGAAAAGCGGGGCGTTGCGTGTCAACCGCACCAAAAGGGTATCAAAACCTTTCGCACCCTGATGGAAGAAAATACATTGCTCCCAAACAGCCTGAAGCTGATTTAATGCGCTGGGTATTTTCCGAACTTTCAACCGGTAATTACAGCGGCGAACAGGTGCGAAAAATGGCCTATGCAAAAGGCTTGAAATGTGAGCGAAACAATTTCTGGAAGATTATTCGTAATCCGATATACTGCGGAACCATTGTTGTACCGCCTTATGAAGATGAGGAAATACAATTTGTAAAAGGATTACACGAGCCTCTAATTTCAGAAAGCCTTTTTTACGATGTTCAGGACGTATTAAACGGCAATAAGCGCAAAACCGCAGTCAAGTTCGTTTCAACTGACTTGTTGCCTTTAAGGGGCTTTTTAGAGTGCCCTGATTGTCACCGGATGCTAACGGGAAGTGCATCAAAAGGACGACACGGCAAGTACTTTCATTACTATCATTGTACGAGCGGCTGTAAGTGCCGCTTTAAAGCGGCCACAGTTAATGAATATTTTGAGAATGAACTATTGAATTTTCAGCTTACACCCGCGACAGGGATGCTTTTTAAGCGGGTAGTGATCGATGTATATCAATCGGAAAAGCGGGGAGATATAGATGAACGTAAAACTATTTTAGCAGAAATAGAGCGTCAGGAGGCGTTACTGTCTAATGCAAGAAAGCAGATTGCTGCGAATGAGATTGAGCCGGATGATTTTAAAGCCATCAAAACAGACTGCAATAAGGCTCTTAAAATGCTTGAAGATAAATTGGAAAGTCTGCCAACGAAGGGGGATAGCCTGCGCACGATTGAAACCCTTTTAGATATACTTATCGCAAAGTTTACAAATATTCAAAGTCACTTTAGACAGTCTTCTATACTTGACAAACGCAAGCTAATCGGTTCGATGTACCCCAAAAATCTCTGCTTTGACGGAGTAGGACATCGAACCCCTTACTTGAATGAGCCGCTTTCTCTTATTATGCAGATTAACAAGCACTTACAAGGGCTTGAAAACGGAAAAAGGCCATCTTTCGATGACCTTTCCCTTATGGTAGCCCGTAGGGGAATCGAACCCCTGTTTCAAGAATGAAAATCTTGCGTCCTAACCCCTAGACGAACGGGCCTTTTGATTTGAAAAACTCAATTTGGAATCTTCCGTTTCGGGATGGCAAAGATATAGCTTTAAAAGAAGTTTTAAAATAATTTTTTAAAAAATATTTAAGCCCTTTATAACAGTGTGATAATTAAGTCATAAAAACAATTTGCAGGCTTTTTTATTGTTGTTGTTATAGCCAATAGTCATACATTTATATTGAATCAATAAAAAATTGTAAGGTTTTTTATCTGCCGCGACTAAAATTCAGCCATTCAATAATTTGTAATATTCTTTAACCACTTGAAAATAAACGAGTGACATGAAAACCTTCGACGCAATTGTAATTGGATCTGGTCAGGCGGGCGGCCCTTTAGCCAAAAAATTAGCCTTGTCCGGTAAAAAAACTGCACTAATAGAACGACGATATGTAGGCGGAACCTGCGTAAATGATGGTTGCACACCTACCAAAACCTGGGTAGCGTCGGCTAAAGCGGCATATATGGCGTCGAAAGGACATGCCCTGGGCGTCGATATCAAAAGCTTTAAGGTAAACATGGGCCAGATTCAGAAACGGAAAGATGATGTAGTGTCGTTGTTTCGTAACGGGAGTCAAAAAGGTCTTGAGGCGACTAAAGGATTGAGCCTGATATTTGGCGAGGCAGCATTTACTGGCCCCAAAACAATTTCAGTAAAGTTGAATGATGGGAAGGTGGAAGAAATGAAAGCCGATCTGATCTTTATGAATACTGGCTGTAGGCCAATTATACCTGAAATTGAAGGATTAAAGGATATCGGTTACCTTACTTCAACTTCCATACTGGAATTGACTAAAGTTCCGGAGCACCTGTTGGTTATTGGTGGGAACTATATTGGTTTGGAGTTTGGTCAGATGTTCAGGCGGTTTGGCAGCAAGGTTACGGTTTTGGAAAAATCGGCAAGAATTGTGTCACAGGAAGATGAGGATGTCTCTGAAGAACTAACTAAAATTATCGAGGAAGAAAAGATCAAAATTATCGCCAATTCAGAAGCGGTAAAGTTCAAAGAAACAGGCAAAGGAAACTTGTCTGTTACTATTAAAACTGATGGCAAAGATCATAAGATCAAATGCTCACATGTGCTCATAGCTGTTGGAAGAAAACCTAATACCGAAGTACTTGCACTTGAAAAGGCCGGTGTAAAAACAGATGAACGTGGCTTTATTAAAGTGAATGACAAACTGGAAACCAATATTGAGGGCATTTATGCTTTGGGTGATGTAAAAGGTGGCCCGGCGTTTACGCATATCTCATATAACGATTTTACCATTATATACCGCAATCTGGTAAAGGGCGAAAACCTGAGTATTAAAGACAGGCTGGTGCCTTATTGTATGTTTACCGATCCGCAATTGGGAAGGATTGGATTGGATGAAACCGAAGCTAAAAAGCAGGGCTTGAAAGTAAAGGTTGCCAAATTGCCGATGGATCATGTGGCCCGGGCGATTGAAACGGGGGATACACGGGGATTTATGAAGGCTATTGTCGATCCCAAAACAAAAAAGATATTAGGCGCTACAGTGCTTGGACAAGAAGGGGGTGAGATCATGACCATATTGCAAATGGCGATGGAGGGCGGCATTACTTATGAACAAATACGCTACTTCGTATTCGCGCATCCGTTGTATGCCGAATCATTGAATAACCTTTTTATTACTATTGAGGAGTAGATCGCCATGATAAAGGTTGAGCAACTGAGTAAACATTTTTGCGATATTAAGGCTGTCGACAATATTTCATTCGAAGTAGCTGATAATGAAAAGCTAATCTTATTGGGAACGAGCGGCTGTGGTAAGACTACCACGCTGAAAATGATCAACCGTATAATCGAGCCAACATCAGGAACTATATTCATCGATGGTAAAAATATTTACGATCAATCTCCGGAGTTATTGAGGCGAGGTATTGGCTATGTGCTGCAGAATAATGGTTTGTTCCCGCATTATACCGTTGCTGAAAATATCGCTATAGTACCTCAATTATTAAAATGGGATAGTAAACGGATTGAAAAGCGAATTGCTGAACTAATAGAGAAACTCCATTTATCAAAAGATCAGCTCAAAGCTTATCCAAATGAATTGAGCGGCGGTCAACAGCAGCGTGTGGGTTTGGCAAGGGCTTTAGTGGCTGATCCCCCTGTGCTATTGATGGACGAGCCCTTTGGTGCATTGGATAATGTGACCCGTTCAAAAATCCATGCTGAGTTTAAGGCTTTGGACGAATTGAAACGGAAAACCATCATCATGGTAACGCATGATGTTCAGGAGGCTTTTGAGCTGGGTGATCGTATTAGTCTTATGGATAAAGGAAAGATCGTGCAGATTGGTACACCCACTGAGCTATTATACAAACCAGTTAATCTCTTTGTTGAATCATTTTTAAAAGAACAAAGGTTGCAGTTGGAATTTAAGGCTGTTCGCATTAAGGATATCTGGGCGCTATTGCCTTATAGCAAGAAGGTGGGGAATGTTAATCTGTATGCGGATATATCGGTTTGGTCTGGTATGGAAAGTTTTAAATCTCAGCAAGCCGATTATCTGAATATCACTCATGGAGATGAAACACGGTCGGTGGGATTTGAGCAGTTGGTAACTGCATTTTACAAATATCAAAATGGCCGCACGCATGAATGAGCATCAGCAAACTTTATGGGAGTTTATGCAACAACAGAGCGATAAGCTGCTGATGCAAACCATGCAACATATTGGCCTGACTTTCATTTCACTTATCATCGCTGTTATGATAGGGCTGCCTTTGGGCATATGGATAACACGCAGGCGATATTTTTCAGGAATCGTTTTAGGAACAGCCGGGATTTTGCAAACTATCCCAAGTATTGCACTTTTGGGCTTTATGATCCCGTTGCTTGGTATCGGAGTGAAACCTGCCATTGTTGCCTTGTTATTATATGCGCTTTTACCTATTATCCGGAATACCTACACAGGCATTACCGGAGTTGATGCAGCTGTAAAAGAGGCAGCAATGGCTATGGGGATGAACAAATGGCAAATCTTGTTTAAGGTTGAACTCCCGTTAGCCATGTCGGTAATATTGGCTGGGATACGTACAGCTACTGTGATCAATGTCGGGGTAGCTACACTGGCTTCTTACATTGCAGCAGGCGGATTAGGTGAGTTCATCTTCGGCGGCATATCACTCAATAATACCAATATGATTTTGGCCGGAGCTATCCCCGCAGCCTTGCTGGCTATCCTATTTGATTTTTTGCTGTCGAGACTGCAATATTTAAATCTGCGCAAACTAAAAACTGCCACCGTCACATTGCCACTGTTACTCATAATACTGGCATCGGTTTACTTTATACCGTCTGTTGCTTATGGCGGTAAGCTAAAGGCCGGTTTCACACCTGAGTTCATGGGGCGTCAGGATGGTAACCTGGGATTGGAAAGCAAATACGGATTAAAAGTTCATCCCATTGTGATCAGCGATGCGGTGATGTATAAGGCAGCTTACGAAAAGCAGTTGGATGTGATTAGCGGATACTCTACTGATGGCCGGTTGAAGGCATATGATCTAATCGTTTTGGATGATGATAAAAAGATATTCCCACCTTATTATGCAGCACCGATTGTTCGCGAAGATGCTTTAAAACAATTCCCCGATCTGGAGAAAACGCTTAATCTTTTATCAGGCAAGATAACGGATTCCATTATGTCCGATCTGAACTACCGAACGGATTATTTGCATCAGAGTCCTGAAAAAGTGGCTGAAGATTTCTTAAGGTCACATGATCTTTTAAAACCTTCCCGAAACGGCAGCAATGGCATAGTACGAATCGGCTCAAAAATTTTTGGCGAGCAGTATATCCTGGCAAGTATGTACACCATGCTGATAAGAGGTTATACAGATTATGATGTGTCAACCAAAACAGGGCTTGGGGGTACCAAGATATGTTTTGATGCTTTGAATAATAACCAGATCGACCTGTATCCTGAATATACCGGGACTGGTTTGCTGGCCATACTACAGCCGTCATCAAAAACAATAGATTCTTTGACTGCTAATAAGAATAAAACTTATGATTATGTGGCCAGCGAGTTTAAGAAAAAGTACAACATTAAATGGCTTAAGCCGATTGGCTTTAACAACGCCTATGCGCTAATGATGCGCGAAAGACAGGCAAAACAGTTACATATTAAAACAATTTCAGACCTGAAAAGGTATTTGGAGAGCAACCAATGATGAAACTTCCGGACAAATACAGCGCGGTGCGGAAACGTACCGAACAGATTTGCGCCCCCTTGCAAACAGAAGATTACGTAGTACAACCCATCGCGGATGTGAGTCCGCCTAAATGGCATCTGGGCCATACTTCGTGGTTTTTTGAAACTTTTATCCTGAAGCCCTATTTTATGGGCTACCAGGAATTTGACGATCAGTATAACTTCGTTTTCAATAGCTATTACGAAACCGTTGGCACAAGGGTAATCCGTACAGACCGGGGAAATTTAAGCAGACCGACGGTTGCTGACATCTATAAGTATCGCGAATACGTAGATGAAGCAATGGATAAATTTCTGTGTGGTGAAATATCCAATGATGTAACCGAATTGCTGATTCTGGGCCTCAATCACGAGGAACAACATCAGGAGCTTTTATACACAGACATTAAATATATACTTGGACATAATCCTTTGTTTCCGGCTTATTCTAAAGATTATGTTTCGCCAAAACCTGCTGAGCTCACAAATACAGAGTTCATAAAAATGGAGGAAGGTATTTATAAGGTCGGTCATCAGGGAGATGGGTTTTGTTTTGATAATGAGCTGGGACGGCATAAGGTTTATTTGAATGCCTATGAGATAAGCCCCGCATTGGTTACTAACCAGGAATACCTGGAGTTTATAAACGACGGTGGTTATCAAAACTTCAGGCACTGGCACGCGGAAGGCTGGGATTGGGTGAATAAAAATCATGTGGTATCACCGCTATACTGGCACCAGATAAACGGTACCTGGTATAATTATACTTATAATGGGTTACAACTGCTGAACCAGAAGGATACCCTGACGCATGTCAGCTATTTTGAAGCATATGCATACGCTTCATGGAAAAGATTACGCCTTCCTACCGAATTTGAATGGGAAGCGGCAGCTAGTAAGTTTGATTGGGGTTATCGTTGGGAGTGGACAGAAAGCGCCTACCTGCCTTACCCTGGTTTTATAAAAGCGCCGGGTGCGATTGGTGAGTATAATGGGAAATTTATGGTGAACCAGCAAGTGTTGCGCGGAGCGTCGGAAGTGACGTCTCCCGGTCATGAGCGCGTCACATATCGTAACTTCTTTCAGACAAACTTACAATGGCAATTTACTGGCATACGTCTTGCTAAATAAAATAACATAAAAACCTCTGACAACATGGCTATCTACATGCTGCAATCACTTCTAAATACCCCTGTCAACCTGAAAACCGACCAGTTTTTTGATGACGTCATTAATGGCTTAAGGTCGAACCCTAAGCGCCTGAGCTCAAAATATTTTTATGATGCTGTTGGCGACAAGCTTTTCCAGGACCTGATGAATTGCGAGGAATACTATCCAACCAATTGTGAGCTGGAAATATTTTCGACCAAAACTGCTGAGATATGTAAAGCCATTATAGCCGATGGCAGTCCTTTTGACCTGATTGAACTTGGCGCAGGCGATGCTATGAAATCGTCTTATCTGCTTAAATATCTATTGGAACAGAATGCCGATTTTACTTATATGCCTATCGATATTTCTGATAATGTGATCTCCTACCTGAATGTTACTTTACCTGTTACTTTGCCTGGCATAAATATCCACGGGCTCAATGGCGAGTACTTCGATATGCTGAAACAAGCAGCCGAAGCATCGGATAGAAGGAAGGTGATTTTGTTTTTAGGTTCCAACATTGGGAACATGCCGGTGCCAGATGCCATCGGTTTCTGTAAAGAATTACGCAGTCACCTGAATGATGGTGATATGGCATTGATAGGTTTTGATTTGAAAAAGAATCCGGCCACAGTGTTAGCAGCTTATAATGATAAAGGTGGTATCACTAAACGTTTCAACCTGAATTTACTGGAAAGAATTAATCGCGAATTAGGTGGAGATTTCGACCTGTCTAAGTTTGAACATTACCCAACTTACGACCCGGAAACGGGCGCCTGCAAAAGTTACCTCGTAAGCCAGGAAGACCAGATCGTCACCATTGGCCGCAGGCATATTCATTTCCAGAAGGATGAATATATATTTATGGAAATCTCACAAAAGTTTACCGTATTGCAAACCGCACAGATGGCCGAAAAAGCAGGATTTAAACCTGTCGATTTATTTTTCGACAGTAAAAATTGGTTCCTGGATGCGATTTGGATGGCAGAGTAACAAACGATATTTCTGTAAACGCCATGACATCCATCTACGCTTGATCAGCCGTAGTCTTAACCAATCCTATTCCCGAAAAGAAAAACAATAACGATATAATTCCTACCACAGCAAGGGTTGTGAAATGGGCCGTATGATCGATGATATTGGCGCCGGTATAGATCAATCCGATGATTCCCAATACAGTAAGTATGGCTCCGAAGGTGCGTTTCAAGTTCATGATTCGATAGATGCTGGTTTATTGTGAATTTTAAAAACAAATAGCGCACCAAAGAATAAAAACCTATCTTTAGTTACACAAAAACCTTAGTTATGGCTGCGCAGATAACATTTTACATCATTATTTTTTTCGGGATCATTGTTTTTTTCTCATCATTTGTGACCGTAAAACAAGGCACTATTGCCGTTATTACCGTCTTTGGCAAGTACCGCCGTATACTCAAACCGGGGCTTAATCTGAAGCTGCCTTTGATAGAACAGATCTATTCCCGCATATCAATTCAAAACCGTTCAGTCGAGTTGGAGTTCCAGGCGGTGACCGTAGATCAGGCTAATGTTTATTTTAAGGCGATGCTGCTTTATTCGGTGCTCGACCAAGGTGAAGAGACCATCAAAAATGTGGCATTTAAATTTGTGGATGAACGTAACCTGATGCAGGCCCTGATACGTACTATCGAGGGATCGATAAGGGCATATGTGGCTACCAAAAGGCAGGCTGACGTGCTGGTATTGCGAAAAGATATTGTAGAGCATGTAAAGGAACAACTGGATACTGTACTGGAAACATGGGGCTATCATTTGCAGGACCTTCAATTGAACGACATCACATTTGATGATGCTGTAATGAAATCCATGAGCCAGGTAGTGGCATCCAATAACCTGAAGGCAGCTGCCGAAAATGAAGGTCAGGCCTTATTGATCACCAAAACAAAAGCTGCTGAAGCGGAGGGTAATGCAATAAAGATTGCTGCGGAGGCTGAAAGGCAAGCTGCACAATTGAGAGGTCAGGGTATAGCCTTGTTCCGCGAGGAAGTGGCAAAGGGTATGACAGCAGCTGCAAAAGAGATGGAAGCTGCTCATATGGATACATCGGTGATCCTATTTACTATGTGGACGGAATCGATCAAACATTTTGCAGAGCATTCACAAGGAAATGTGATCTTTTTGGATGGTTCAGCAGAAGGGATGGAGCGTACAATGAAAGAAGTGATGGCTTTAAACCTTTTGCAGCCTGAGAAAGTCAAAAAGTAAAAATTTACTTAATTAATGAGGTTGATATTCAGGAGGGTGATATGCGTAGCTTTGCTTTGCGCATGCAAACTGGTAGTACATGCACAGGGATATCGTTTGTTAACGGTTAACGACTTCGGAGGGATGCCGCGCCGTAATTCGGGTGTGATAGCTTATACCAATTGCAGTATAGATTTTAATTACGAAGCTTACAAAAGGAACGGTTATTACCAGCTCTACTTTAATATCAACCTGAAAGTAAACCGCGACCGCTCCTGGATGGATAAGGGAAACATTACCTCATCCGAAATGCTCTCTGAAGTTTTAAAACACGAACAAGGACATTATATCATTGCCTACCTGGAGCAGCAGGAATTATTGCGCGAAGTAGGCAAGACAGTATTCGGTTCAAATTACCAATACCAGGCCCAACAAATATTCGACCGCATTGATGCCAAATACAAGCAGCTCAACCAGGATTACGACGAAGACACCCAGCACATGACCAACCGCGTTCAGCAAAACAGCTGGGATAAATATTTTCAGCGCAAGCTGGAGTATATGCCGCAGGGTGATGAAGGGTAAATATCGTGCATGCGCCACCGGCGCAAAATGTTGGTAGACACAAAATAGCAAACCATTTAGCATGACATAGGTATGCGACCTATTCCGTACCTACGGCACGGGTTATGGGTTCTTTTCGTGGCTACCAACATTTGACCCCGCTAGGGTCGGAAGAGAGGGCTTATTTCTTGTAATCTGAGATATTCAACTGGTGCTTACAGAAACTGTATTCATGAATTTGGTTGGAGCAAATAATGGTAAGCCGATCGGCAGCAAATTGCTGGACCAAATTAAGATACCAATCCACGCCTTGCGTATCGAGGTTTGAGGTTGGTTCATCCAGCATCAGTATAGGCGTATCCGAGCAAAATGCCAGAGCCAGTTTAAGGCGCTGTTTCATGCCTGATGAGAAGTATTTGATAATTTTATTCCGCCCGCCTTGCAGGTTGAGCAGATCGATAACAGCATCCTTATTCATCCCGGAGCGATAGGCTTTGAATTTAAAATGGAAGTCGGTCATTTCATCCATTGTAAATTCTTCGATCAGTTCCAGATAAGGCGCAGCAAGACTCACCTGCTTAAAAACCGTATCTACTTCAAGCGGATTATCATTCAAAAAGTATTTGATGTCGCCGGTTGATGGGACCAAACTACCATTTAAAACCTGTAACAAAGTAGATTTACCCGAGCCATTTGGTCCCAGTATAGCATAAGTTTCACCCGAAGTAAAAGTGTAGTCGATGTTCCTGAATATCCAGTCGCGGTTAAAACGGCGGCCTATGTTCTGGAGGGTGATTTTCATGAGTGGTTCATGGTTGATGGTTCATAGTTCATAGCTATTTCCGGAATAAGATCAACTTCTTGCTATGAACCATGATCCATGAACTATAAGCTAATAATTAAATACCGAATCCCTTCATAATACCCCTTTGCGAGTTGGATACGAAATTAATGATCTCGTCGCGCTCAACAGTTGGTGCAAAATCAGCTTCGATGATATCCAGCGCTTTGGTCACGTTGTATTTTTTCAGGAAGATGATACGGTAAATTTCCTGTATCTCGTTAATGGTAGCAGCTGAGTAACCCCTTCTGCGCAAACCTACCGAGTTGATACCTATATATGATAATGGCTCACGTCCCGCTTTGGTAAACGGAGGCACATCCTTACGTACCAATGAGCCACCCGAGATCATACTATGTGTCCCAATCTCAACAAACTGGTGAACTGCAGATGTTCCGCCAATAAATGCATAATCATATACATTAATATGCCCGGCTAGCTGCACGGAATTGGCAATGATCACATTATCACCAATCACACAATCATGGGCAACGTGTACATAAGCCATCAGTAAGCAATTGCTGCCGATAGTAGTCGTGTTTTTATCCAATGCAGTACCACGGTTCAGCGTTACGCATTCGCGGATGGTGGTATTATCACCAACGGTAACGGTGCTGGGTTCACCTTTATATTTTAGATCCTGGGGTGGGGCCGATACAACTGCTCCCGGAAATATGCGGCAGTTTTTACCGATACGCGCACCGTCCATAATAACGGCGTTTGAGCCTACCCAGGTACCTTCGCCAATCTCCACGTCCTTGTGTATGGTTACAAAAGGTTCAATTACCACATTGTCGGCAATTTTGGCCTGCGGGTGTATATATGCTAAGGGTTGTATCATGCTTCTTTATCTTCAGTTGTCTTTTTAACTATCTGTGCCATCAGCTCGGCCTCAACCACTATCCTCGATCCAACCATGCCAATACCTTTCATTTGTGCAATACCACGACGAATAGGCGCTATCAGGTTACAATAGAAAATGATGGTATCGCCTGGCGTCACCTTGTCCTTAAACCGTGCGTTCTCTATTTTCAGGAACAACGTAATATAATTCTCCGGATCAGGCACTGTATTTAACACCAAAATACCGCCGGTTTGAGCCATCGCCTCTATCTGCAACACACCGGGGAACAAAGGCTGTCCCGGGAAATGTCCCGCAAACAGATCTTCATTCATCGTAACGTTTTTCAACCCAACAACGTGGCTTTTACTGATTTCTAAAATTTTATCAACCAGCAGCATAGGCTGACGATGCGGTAAAATTTTCATGATATCAACGGTATCATACACCGGTTTAGCGTTCGGGTCGTATAATTTAATGTGCTTGCGGCTTCTTTCCTTTTTAATCAGGGTTTTGATCTTCTTGGCAAAAGCAACGTTTGCAGCATGACCGGGACGCGCAGCCATGATATGACCCCTTAACGGAACGCCCACCAAGGCCAAATCGCCAATCATATCCAGCAGTTTATGACGTGCAGGCTCATTCTGATGGCGTAACTCGATATTATTCAGGATACCCTGTGGAGCTACCTTAATGTCTTTACGGTTGAACATTTTTGCTAAACCAGCCAGCTCTTCATCGTCTACGTCTTTATCCACCACCACAATGGCATTGTTCAAATCACCGCCTTTAATCAGATTATGCTTCAGCAGCATTTCCAGCTCATGCAAAAAGCAGAAGGTACGACAGGAAGCGATCTCTTTATTAAACTCGCCAATGGTTGAAATACTGGCATGCTGGCTACCTAAAACCTGCGAGTTATAGTCGACCATACAAGTAAAGCGGTAATCATCCAAAGGCATAGCCACCATTTCCACCTTACGGTCGGGCTCTGAGTAATGAATATTATAAGGAATATGATAGTACTCGCGGTCTGCGTCCTGTTCTAAAAAACCAACCGCTGTCAGCGCATCCACAAATTGGATTGAACTGCCATCCATGATCGGTGTCTCAGGGCCGTCCATATCAATCAGCACATTATCTATCTCCATACCCACCAAAGCAGCCAGTACGTGTTCGATAGTACTAACGCTGGCGCCGTTTTGCGAGATGGTAGTTCCGCGTGAAGTATCGGTCACGTTATCGCAGTCAGCATCAATAACCGGTGAACCTTGTATATCTACTCTTCTGAATTTGTAGCCATGATTTTCAGGAGCAGGGTTAAAGGTCATAGTCACCTTTTCGCCTGTGTGCAAACCGGTGCCCGAAACAGATACGGGCGTTTTAATAGTCCTTTGTTTTACGTTCATCTTTTAAAACAGTCATTAGTTCATTAGTTCAGTTGTTCATTGGTAATAGCTTATTAATCGCAAAAAAGGACTAATAAACTAATGAACCAGTGAACTATTGAACGCTTTTCTTCAATTCGGCAATCACTTTTTCTAATTCTAATACTTTCTTTTCTAATGCTGGCAAATGAGATGCTGCTGCCTCATTTCGCATATTATCCATGTAGGTTGTAAAAAATGGCGTTCCACCCCATTTCTTGTTCTCTTCTACAATATTCTTGTTGATACCCGACTTAGCCATAATCTGACTGCCTTTGGCAATGCTTATATGGCCAACCATACCCACTTGTCCGCCTATAACGCAGTTATCACCTACTTTTGTACTACCGGATATACCCGTTTGCGCAGCAATCACCGTATTGGAGCCGATCTCTACATTATGTGCGATTTGTAATAAATTGTCAAGTTTAGCACCTTTTCGGATAATGGTAGATCCCATTGTGGCCCGATCAATTGTGGTGTTTGATCCAACTTCCACATCGTCTTCCAAAATCACGTTCCCTATCTGCGCTATTTTGGAATAGGTACCATCCGGATTCGGCGCAAAACCAAAACCATCGCTGCCTATAATAGCTCCCGAATGTACGATGACATTATTGCCGATCACACAATCAAAGTAAACTGTAACACCTGGGAACAGGGTTACATTATCCCCAAGCACTACATTATCTGCAATGTATACGTTCGGGTATATTTTGCATTTCTTACCTATCCGGGCGCCCTGTCCTATATAAGAGAAAGCGCCGATATAGCAGTCGTCGCCCACTTTTGCAGTCGGGTGAACAAAGTTAGGCTGCTCAATGCCGCTTTTGTTCAGCTTGATGGTATTATATCTTTCGAGCAAAACGGTGATAGCGCTGTAAGCATTCTCAACGCGGATCAGGGTTGCCTTTACAGGTTCGGCAGCAACAAAATCGTTGTTGACCAATACTGCAGAAGCATCGGTGGTATACAAATACTGCTCGTACTTTGGATTGGCTAAAAAAGAAATAGAACCGGCAGTAGCCTCTTCTATTTTTGCCAGACGGCTAACTGTTACCTGGGGGTCGCCCTCTACAGTTCCGTTTAGCAGTAAACTTATCTCATGTGCAGTAAATTGCATCGGGCAAATTTAAGTGTTATAATCGAAGCCGCAAAGTATAAATCTATCAGCCTCAATACGTTTATAAAAGGTCTTTGGTATAGCAAATAATGTGCTTTTTTACGGTTTTTGCTAATGCTTCAAGATTAGAGTTATCGCTTGCTGCGGCAATATCCTGTAGTGAGCCGTCTTTCATCAAAATACGGATGCTGCCATCGCCCGGTTTGTAGGCCATATTTCTTATCGTATCGGTAAATACAAAATAATCGGCAACAGGGTATTTGCTTTCTGCTTTTTTGATCAGCTTGTTAAGCAATTCTTGATTAGGCGGTTCGTTGCTGATCTCGACATGATAAAGACGCCGCTGCATCATCATCTTACATAATTCAGAGAGCACAACATCATCGCAAGCTGTCCAAACTTTTATAGCCGACATGATATCTGTATCATCCAACGAAGCAAAAATCTCTAAATGATGGTCCTGGCTGATGAATTCCTGTTTACTGATCTTCTTCACCAGAAAATGTTCTAAAGCAGGTGTGGTGAATAGTTCTTTACCACCTAATGCAAGTTCGCGTGCACGCTTCAATATCTTGCCTAATAATAGCTCAGCAGCGATAACGGTTTTATGCAGATATACCTGCCAGTACATCAGCCTACGTGCTATCAGGAACTTTTCGATAGAATAAATCCCCTTTTCCTCAACGGCAATATGATCACCTGAAACATTCAGCATTTTGATGATACGGTCAAAGCTTATCACCCCCTCTGATACGCCGGTAAAAAAGCTGTCACGATTCAGGTAATCCATGCGGTCCATATCCAACTGACCGGATACCAACTCATGCAGAAATTTTTTGTGATAGGTGCCATTGAATATCTCAATCGCCATTGATAAACGCCCGTCGAACTGAGCATTAAGCTTAGTCATCAGGAGAGTGGAAATATCCTCGTGCGAGATATCTTCAACAATGGTTTCCTCCAAAGCATGCGAAAACGGCCCATGGCCGATGTCATGTAGCAGAATGGCTATGGTTACAGCTTCCTCTTCCTCGTCGGTTATCTGGTGGCCTTTATTGCATAAGGTTTCAATGGACAGGCCCATTAAATGCATGGCCCCAAGAGCATGATGAAAGCGGGTATGCAGAGCGCCTGGGTACACCAAGTGGGTCATTCCCAATTGCTTAATGTAGCGTAATCTCTGGAAGTATGGGTGCTCGATAAGGTCAAATATCAGCTCTGTTGGAACACTGATAAAACCGTATACCGGATCGTTTATGATTTTCTTTTTATTCAAGGGTAATATGTGCTACAAAAATGTTAAATTATCGTAATATTCTATTTTATAATTGTTAATTTTTGTTAATTAAGACTGATAACCAGTAACAAAAGCCGTCTTTTGTGGTTAATTGATAAAATCAAAAATATTATGGTAGATACGACAATTTTATGGGCCGATGACGAGATAGATCTGCTGAAACCGCACGTGCTTTTTTTGAAAGAAAAAGGCTATAATGTAACCACAGTTACCAATGGTAACGATGCTGTGGATTCATTTAAAAATAATTACTTCGACCTGGTGTTCCTGGATGAAAATATGCCGGGACTGACCGGCCTGGAGACACTCTCTGAAATAAAAAACCTGAATAACGAAGTGCCCGTCGTTTTGATCACCAAAAACGAAGAGGAATACCTGATGGAAGATGCCATCGGTTCAAAAATAGATGATTACCTGATCAAGCCGGTTAACCCGAAACAGGTATTGCTTACGATAAAGAAGCTGACTGAGAATAAACGCCTGGTAACCGAAAAAACCACTATGGCCTATCAGCAGGATTTCCGTACACTGGGTATGACCCTGAACGATAACCTGAGCTACCAGGAATGGGTGGATGTTTACAAAAAACTGATCTACTGGGAGCTGGAGCTGGAAAAACTGGAAGATGAAGGCATGCACGAAATATTAACCCTGCAAAAAGCAGAGGCCAATGTGCAGTTCTGTAAGTTTATCGAAAAGAATTATCAGAAATGGATTCAAAATCCGGATTCTGGTCCGATCAGCTCACCACAGCTATTTAAGAAAAAAGTGCTGCCGAAATTGGATGCTAAAACCCCGGTTTTCTTTATCCTGATCGATAATTTGCGTTTTGATCAGTTTAAGATCATCAACCCTTATATTTCTGAGTATTTTAGGATGGAGGAAGAAGACACTTATTACAGTATTCTCCCTACCGCAACGCAATATGCACGTAATGCAATCTTCTCTGGCCTGATGCCGCTTGAAATGGAAAGGCGTTTCCCGGATATGTGGCAGAATGACGAGGACGAAGGTGGTAAAAACCTGTATGAAGAAAACTTCCTGGGTGACCAGTTAAAGCGCTTATTACGCCGCGATGTTAAATACTCTTACAACAAGATATTGAACATCGACGAAGGCCGGGCATTGAATGATTCAGTAAATAACCTGATGAATAACGAGATCAATGTGGTGGTATACAACTTCGTGGATATGCTCTCACATGCCCGTACCGATATGCAGATGATCCGTGAACTGGCAAGTGATGATGCAGCTTATCGATCATTAACGCTATCATGGTTTGAGCACTCGCCATTATTTGATTTGCTGAAATATTTATCGCAGAAACAGGTAAAAGTGATCATCACCACCGACCACGGTACCATTCGCGTAAAAAACCCAAGCAAAATCATTGGTGATAGAAACACGAATACCAATCTTCGCTACAAACAAGGTAAAAACCTCAATTTTAATCCGAAGGAAGTATTTCATATCCGCAACCCGCACGATATTATGCTGCCGAAACTGCACGTGAGCTCAAGCTTTGTATTTGCCAAAAACGACAGCTACTTCGTGTACCCCAACAACTACAATCATTTCGTGAATTTCTATAACGAGACCTTCCAGCACGGCGGTATTTCGCTCGAAGAAATGATCATACCGGTTGTTACCTATGGAACGAAGTAAATCAGGCTGAATATTATAACTTTGGAGGCATGAAATTGCCTGTTAAAAGCCTTGACGAACTTAAACACGCTGCTGAACAACTGGTGGCTTTTGGTGGATCAGAAAAGATATTTCTTTTTTATGGTGATATGGGCGCGGGTAAAACCACGCTCATCAAATCACTTTGTGAAAATTTGGGTGTAAATGAGCCTGCCACGAGCCCTACCTTTTCTATAGTGAATGAGTACCAGGGTACATTATCCAAAATTTACCATTTTGATTTTTACCGTCTGAAAAATCAAAGCGAGGCGCTGGACCTGGGCTACGAAGAGTACTTTTATTCAGGTAATTATTGCTTTATCGAATGGCCCGAAAAGATTCCCGACTTGCTTCCGGACCACTATATACGTGTCGATGTGGAGGTTGTGAGCGATAATGAACGGCTGTTAACCTTCACGAAAATTTAATTCTGCATCCCCCATTTTTTGCCTATCTTCAACAGCCAGAATTAAAGACACATGAGTTCGGAGTTATACAGTGGTTTTTCTGATGTTGCCAAACAGGCAATGATGCAGCCCCAGGAGTCGATGCTGGAGGTAAAAAGCAAAAAAAATAAGCTTCATATTGGTATACCGAAGGAAACTTCTTTCCAGGAAAACAGGGTTGCTTTAACGCCATTGTCCGTCGCATTGCTCATCAATAATGGGCACGAAGTGATATTGGAAAGCAATGCCGGCCAGGCTGCCAAATTCTCCGACAAAGACTACAGTGAGCAGGGCGCCAAAATAGTTTACGACTCCAAAGCAGTATACGAAGCCCATATCATTATCAAAATAGCCCCGCCTACTTTACAGGAAATAGCGATGATGAAATCGCACCAGATATTGATTTCGGCGTTGCAATTATCCACGCTCCAGGCCGATTGTCTGCATGCACTGATGCAGAAGAAGGTCACCGCCTTGTGCTTTGAACATCTGCAGGATGAAGGTGGGGCGTTGAGCGTTGTAAGGGCCATGAGCGAGATTGTGGGTGCTACCTCAATATTGATAGCGGGCGAATATCTCAGCAATATTTTTGACGGCAAGGGTTTAATGCTGGGTGGTATTACCGGCGTGCCGCCTACTGAAATTGTGATATTAGGTGCGGGTACGGTTGGAGAATATGCTGCACGCACTGCTATCTCATTAGGAGCTGAGGTAAAGGTGTTCGACCCTTCCATCTATAAGTTGCGCCGTTTGCAGAATAATATTGGCACCAGGGTATTTACCTCGGTTGTTCAGCCAATCGTTTTGGAGAAAGCAATAACCACCTGCGACGTGGCTATAGGTGCATTGCGTGCAGAAGATGGCCGTAGTCCATGCATTGTATCTGAAAGTACAGTAAGCCGGATGAAGCCAAATTCGGTAATCATCGATGTGAGTATTGACCAGGGCGGTTGTTTTGAAACTTCTGAGATCACTAATCACACTCACCCGGTTTTCAGGAAATACGATGTGATTCATTATTGTGTTCCGAACATCGCGTCACGTGTAGCACGAACCGCAACCTATGCATTGACCAACATCTTTACACCTATTCTGTTGGACATCGGCGAACAGGGGGGACTGAAAAATCTGATATGGAGAAAAGCCGGAGTTCGTAACTCGGTGTACATTTATGAAGGACAGTTAACTAATAAATACATTGGGGAGCGCTTCAATATCCCTTGTAAAGATCTCGATTTGCTGATAGTTTCGCATAGGTAAGTAGGGGCAGCACAAAAAATATTCCTCAAAATCAGACGCTTAGGAAGATTTGAAAAAAAACCTTGTGGAATGAAAAAAGGTGGCTATATTTGCCATCCCAAACGGAGTGGTAGTTCAGCTGGTTAGAATACATGCCTGTCACGCATGGGGTCGCGGGTTCGAGTCCCGTCCATTCCGCTAAATACAATGTCAAAATTGCCTAAAAGCCTGTAAATCATCGATTTGCAGGCTTTTTTGTTTGCCCGAAAACATACATTTCCCTTGTTCAAATATGCTCACCGAATTGCTCACCAGTTTTATGCTAAAACATGCATATTTTTGATCGCTTATTATCCGCAGGAGCTACAGCTGCTGTTTATTGGTTCCTTATTCCGAGAGCATATGAGCTGGGTTGTAAAAGTATAAGTTTAGGCGGCACGCCACCCTATCTGGAAAATGGCGTCCTGAGATATAAAGCGAAATGGCAGGCCCGTTTTTGCCGCGAGGTTTTCTATATTGAAAACTATCTGCTGCTCGATCCATCCAATCCTTCTTGTTACCAATTTTTGCATGATACATCCTTAGTCGTTTTCGGTTTAAAAAAATCGCTCGTGGTACTAAGCAGCAAACAACGTACAGAAGCCGATATGCCGGGCGTTATTCTGGATGATATTGACAGTTGGTTTTTGTTAAGATCACGTCGTTCTGATTCTTATCCGGACGGGATGGAAGATTTGCCCGAACATCTGCGCTATTGGTATCAAAAGGTAGTATAATTAACTTCGCGCAGCATCGCCTTAGCTATCAACCGAATCTTAATCCGGTTCGGTTGAGAGAAGCAGTGAAAGCATGTATTATGCCGATAATTGGTGGAGATATTTCACTTATAGAAATAACAAGGCGGACCATAACCCGCCTTGTCGGCCTTTTGAAATCTGCCGGTTTGGGACTAGCGAGCATTTCTAAGGCCGTTTAAGTAAATTATTCCTGGCAACAGGCAGATTTTAATATCCGCGCTGACCTGGTAGTTGTCCGCCAGCTAAGCAGCGACTTGCTAGGGTTCTTCCCAGGACTTTCAACTTAAACCATTATAAAATTAAGGCGTACAATGCAAGAGATTAATGATTTGTGTCAGACCAAAATATGATATTAACCATTTCATGTATGCGCAATAAACAGCGGTGTTTTTAATTGACGCATAAGCTTGTCAGCCATACTGGATTTAAATACCCGGGAGATCACGCTTCTGTGATACGCTCCTAGTACAAGCAGCTCATTTTGCTTACGGCCCTTTAAATATTGGATGATCAATGGTTCAGCGTCTCCATTCATCACTTTGTATTCAGCATCCGGAAAATGACGTTTCATGAATTCCTTCATCAGGTGGTCATCTGGTAAATGGTGATTTAGATCTTCGTCCCGAACAGAAACTACTTCGGCAGGTAGTTTTTTCAAGTCCGGTAAAAGGTAACTGAACATTTTAATAGCAAACACCGATGATGGGCTGCCATCATATAGAAGCACTATTTTTTCGATGGATTTGAATTTCGATGGCACGATCAATACAGGGCATTGAGCATCGGCGAGAACATATTTGATGAAATTGACCGGAAGGTCCTCTTTTTGTTGATTAAGAGATTCTGTTTTATCGACGATCAGTAGGTCCGCATAAATGCTTTCGTGCAACAGCTCTTGGACAGCAAGACTACGATCATGATGGACCGTATAATTCACTCCGGCATTCTGGCACGACTTCTCAAAACTTTCAGTGGAAAGGTGCCTGGTTAGTTGATCTTGTTCATCTCCTTCCAGTTTAAGCTTTAATACTTTTTTATAGCTCCCTCCCCTCAACAAGTAACTGTGGTAAGTGAAATCATCAAGAAATATTCCGACCAGGTGTGCCCCGGCCTCTTTCGCAAGCTGGATAGCATAGGAAGCTGTACTTTGTGAATATTTTAATCCATCGAATGCCGCGATGATCTTTTTCATTTTGATTGTGTTGGAGTGAACATCCTGTTTAAAATTTTTAATCGCCGTTATTATTTTGGTTCGGATTTTTCTGGTTTGCGGTTGTATCTCCCCTGATTTCAGGGTGACGGATCACCCCTCCGGATGTGCCTGCCTGTTTAGAAAATAACACAACAACTAAAGCGAAGGCTGTTATATACCATGGCAGTAAACGAGCGTAAGATTTTTGTTTCCAACTCGCCCATAGCGCAATAATACAGAACGCACCAAGCAGATAGAGGGCTATCGAAAAAATTTCAGTGGCTTTTTCATGGGCGTGGATGAGTTTTTCACTAACGCCAGGTGCATGTTTAATCGCATCTTCGGCCCAATCTCCGGTTGCAGAGGCTGCGATCGCAGACAATGCTGCCACGATGAAAATAAAATATGAGGTTCGTTTTATTACTTCTGAACGAAATATGAACCCTCCTATCATTACCAAAATCCCAACTATCGGAATGATGATAGGCAAATGATTTAACACTAAGTGATAATGAGCCCCATTCATGACTGATGATTTTTGAATTGTTTATGTTACCTCTTTCGATGGAAATATCAAAAGCGGAATCTTTTGATCTTTTAATGCCTCCCTGGTTGTGCTTTTATGTAATAACCTTTGCATCAGGTTATACTGCCGGTGCGTCATCGCCAGTAAATCGCAGGCATTTTGTTTGCATTCACGATAAAGACGCGAAAGAACGTTTTTGCCTTTAACCGCGTGGTACCCTATGCCGACTATTTTATTTCCATTGGTCAAATTATCCATTAGGGTCTGTTTGGCTTCATCATTATTGCTTTCGCCCGGTATAATTACATGAACCACTTCAACATTGAACCCAAATAGTTCTGAGAGATGAGCAAGAAGATGAAAAGCCCTTATTTCAGAATTGTCGAAATTTACCGCGAACGTAATCTTATCCAATTTGAGGGGCTTTGACTGTACAGGAGCAATTAAAACCGGCTTGTTACTTTTTTCGATCACCTGGCCGATCTTATTGCCCATAAGCATGTGTCCCAGGGTTGTTTTCCCGCTTGCCCCCATCACAACGAGTTCAATATCTTTTTTATCAATTAAATCTCTAACGTTGTTCCCGAGGTGGCCTTCGCCCAGTTCCGTTTCAATGGCAGGTTTAAAAGCCTTTGGGTCGTTTTGAGGAATTTTAAGCTCGGCACGCCGCGCAAATTCGGAAAGGACCTTTTGTAATTTTTCGTCAATTCGTGTAAATGGTCCTGATTCAAAACGCTGGTCAGTGTAAGTATCGTAGGAAATAACGGGTACACCGAGAAAGCTGTGAAATATAATGAGGTTGGCACGGCTTTTTTCCGCAAATAATAAAGCCCATTCTGCTGCTCTTAATGAGCTTTCCGAGAAATCCGTTAGAAGAAGAATATTGCCCATCTTTTACCTTTACTTATTTCATAAGATTCACAAATATTCAGTTTACAGCGCTGGCGGCTAATGACAAGAATCAAATTATATCATGATCTGAATCATTTATGTTCAGCGCATTGAAACCCAATTTTACTTTGGAAAACATTATTAAACTTAAGTAAGTCATGAAAAGGTTAATCTATTGTCAGGCTGCGGGGCTATTATTTGCGATGGTATTCGCGCAAAACTCGTTCGCCCAGGAAGTGACCAAAGTGGACACTCTGCCTATGGTTGTCATTACCGCCAAATCGTATGTGAACAAAGAAGTCAGCGATGCATTTCACGAAAAATTCAAGGATGTCGTCGGTCACGAGTGGTACAGTATCGATAAAAAATATATGGTAAAATTTATCTCGAACGATCAAAAAAACAAGGCGCTTTACCATAAAAACGGATACCTGTATTATCACCTGGCTTATGGTAGCGAGAAGAACCTGCCGGCTGAGATAGCAGAAAAAATAAATCGCGAATATAAAGGCGGGAAAATAACCACCACCATCCAAGTAAACCAGGATAACCGTAGCGTATGGCTTGTTAATGTAGATTACGGAAAATTAATGGTACTTGTTCGCGAAGAAAACGGAGAAGTGCGCGAAGTAGGCCGGTTTAGTAAAAGTAAATAGTATTTAACTGATAAAGCTGTCGTCTGAAATGGCGACAGCTAACAGTTCTGCATCGGATAAAAATAAATCGATTATGAAAAGTAAATTGTTATTTGCCGTTTTCAGCCTGTTATTTATTATAGGTTGCGGCACTTCAAGAATTACCTCCACCTGGAAAGCGCGGGACATCATTCCTCAACGATATAACAAGATCATGGTATTGGGCCTGATCCGGACGGCAGACAGGCAACTGCAGCAAAATATGGAAGAGCATATGGTGGGCGATCTCTTGGCAAAAGGTTATAATGCGGTATCGTCATTGCAGGAATACGGGCCAAAAGCTTTCGATGGAATGGATGAACAGGCCGCAATGAATAAGTTAAAAGATAGCGGCGTAGATGCGGTGATAACAATCGTTTTGCTGGATAAGGAAAAAGAAAAAAGTTACGTTCCCGGCCATATCTATTATTATTCGCCCTATAGCTACTATTACCGCCATTTCTGGGGGTATCATACCGCTATATACCGACGCATTTATGAGCCTGGCTACTATGTTACTAATACACGTTATTTTTGGGAAAGTAACGTGTATGACTTGAATACGCAAAAGCTTTTATATTCAATTCAAACCCAATCGTTTAACCCATCGGATTCTGAAAGTCTGGGCCATGAATATGGCCAGCTTATTATAAAAAACATCACTGAACAGGGAATTTTGCAATAATCAATCATTAGTTTATAGAGACGATTGTCAGTTGGCAAAAAAGGATTGATCAAGCTAATGGGATATTACAAATAGCTGAATATTGCGGATGCATCTTTTTATATATTTGAAGCGTTGAAAAAAATTATTGCTATATCATTTTTAGCTGTTTACATGCTTTCTGCAACTGAGGTTCACCAGTTGCTTAAGCTGCCATACATTTTTCAACATTTTTTGACTCATCAGCAGGCGAATAACAATATAACTTTTCTGCAATTTTTAGACATGCATTATATGCATGGCAGTCCAAAGGACAACGACTATAAGGACGATATGAGGCTGCCATTTAAGTCTGCAGACAACTGCACTGCTGCGTTATCTCCCGCATTCGTACCGGTGGTCAATCCAGGTTTTGCAATAAAAACCATAGAACTGCCCAAGCTTGAAAAAACTGCAGGTAATACAGACTTCGTCCTGTCTGCTTACCGATCCAGCATCTGGCAACCGCCAAAATCCTGTTAAATGATTTCTAAATAAATTAATTACCCGGGCATAGTTATGCATGGGGTGTGTTGCGCCATGTTTGCCGCAGCTCTTGGATCATTTATCTAATTTTTAATTATTATGCTTAACAGGATAATTGCTTTTTCCGTGAGGAACAAGCTCATTATAGGACTTTTTGTATTTGCCCTAATAGGTTACGGCGCTTACCAGGTTACAAAATTACCCATTGACGCAGTACCCGACATTACGAATAACCAGGTTCAGGTGATTACCATCGCGCCTTCGTTTGGCGCGACAGACATCGAACGACTTGTTACCTACCCTATCGAACAGGCCAACGCCAATATACCTGGAATGAAAGAGATCCGTAGTTTCTCAAGGTTTGGTCTATCGCTCGTCACTATAGTTTTTGATGATGCTACGGATGTTTATTGGGCGCGCCAGCAGGTTGCTGAACGGCTGCAAAAAGTACAGTCGCAAATACCGGCGGGTATAGGTAATCCTGAATTGGGGCCGGTGAGCACCGGGCTTGGTGAAATATATCAATATGTGGTGCGGCCAAAGCCGGGCTATGAAAATAAATATGATGCTATGGAGCTTCGTACCATTCAGGATTGGATTGTGCGGCGGCAGCTCCTTGGCGTTAAAGGTGTGGCTGAGGTTAGCAGCTTCGGAGGCAAGTTAAAACAGTACAGCATCGAAGTTAACCCCAATAGACTTTTGGCGCACAACATAACCATAGCCGATGTCTTTAAAGCGCTCGAAAACAATAACCAAAATACAGGCGGGGCCTATATTGAAAAAGGACCGTCGGTGCTTTATGTCAGGACACAAGGCCTGCTTGGCAGTATTGAGGACATTAATAATACCATAATTAAGAGTGTTGATGGTGGCCAGCCGCTATTTGTACGGGACGTAGCCAATGTTACGACCGGGTATGCCACGCGTTACGGCGCCATGTGTTATAACGATCAGGGAGAAGTTTCCGGCGCAGTAGTTATGATGCTCAAAGGTGCTAACAGCAGCCAGGTAATTAAAAATGTGAAAGAGCGGATCGCTCAAATACAAAAAACACTGCCGGCAGGGGTAGTCATTGAACCATTTTTGGACAGAACCAAAATGGTGAATAATGCCATCGGTACGGTTGAACGCAACCTGGTGGAAGGGGCATTGATCGTAGTATTTGTGTTAGTGTTGTTCCTTGGAAATTTCCGGGCAGGGCTGCTGGTTGCCTCCGTTATCCCGCTGGCGATGCTTTTTGCGGTTATTATGATGAATCTCTTTGGTGTGAGCGGTAATCTCATGAGCCTCGGTGCGCTGGACTTTGGGCTTATTGTCGATGGCGCTGTCATCATTGTAGAGGCGGTGATGCACAAATTAAGCCACAGCAAACATTTCGCCGGAATAGCCAGGCTGAACCAACCGGAAATGGATAGTGAAGTGAATGATTCAGCAAGTAAAATGATGAACAGCGCCGTATTCGGCCAGATCATTATCCTGGTCGTTTATCTGCCGATCTTCACGCTGCAAGGTATCGAAGGGAAAATGTTTAAACCCATGGCCCAAACGGTAGCTTTTGCCTTGTTGGGTGCCTTCCTGTTATCGCTTACCTATATTCCTATGATGAGCTCTGTATTTCTAAGCAAAAAAGTCAAACATCAGCCTAATTGGTCAGACAGGCTAATGACCCGTATAGAAAAAGTCTACCAGCACGCCCTGGCCAGAGTTATTGGGTTTCCTAAGATAGTGCTTGGTGTAGTGACTTTCGTATTCGTTGGGGCGATATTCGTACTTAATACCCTTGGGGGCGAATTTATCCCTGCTCTTGAGGAAGGCGACTTCGCAGTTGACACGCGCGTATTGACAGGGAGTAACCTCAGTACAACCATTACAAATACGCAGATGGCTGCTCATATCCTGAAAACACAATTCCCCGAAGTTGAAAAAGTGGTAACTAAGATCGGCAGCGGTGAAGTGCCAACCGATCCGATGCCTATGGATGCCAGCGATATGATGGTCATTCTTAAACCCAAAGATGAGTGGATCTCAGCCAAAACATTTAATGAGCTGGCGGAAAAGATGGGTAAGGCGCTGGAAGCTGTTCCCGGAGTAACTGCCGGTTTCCAGTTCCCGGTGCAGATGCGATTTAACGAGTTGATGACCGGCGCCAGGCAGGACGTTGTTTGCAAAATATACGGAGAAGACATAGACACGCTCGCCGCATATGCTTCCAAACTCGGCCACATCATTGAAACCGTGCAGGGCGCCAAAAACCTGTATATAGAAGCAGTTGGCGGCGTTCCGCAAATTATTGTCAATTACAACAGAGACGCCATTGCGCAATATAATTTAAACATTGCCGACATTAATAAAATATTGAATACTGCTCTGGCCGGCCAAAGCACAGGCGTGTTATATGAGGGCGAAAAACGATTCGATGTGGTTGTTCGTGTTGGCAGCGAGCAGAAAAAAGACCTCAATGATATCAGGAATCTGCTTGTCCCTACAACAAAGGGCATCCAGGTTCCGCTATATCAATTGGCCGATGTGAGTATTAGAAATGGCCCGAACCAAATACAGCGGGAAGACACTAAAAGACGCATTGTTGTCGGCTTTAACGTTCGTGGGCGTGATGTGCAAAGTATTGTAAACGAGTTGCAAACTAAAGTGGATAAGCAAATTAAGCTACCGTCAGGTTATTACGTTACCTACGGAGGGGCATTTGAAAATCTTAATGCTGCTAAACAACGGTTGATGATAGCAGTGCCCGTTTCGTTGATCCTGATCTTTTTGCTGCTTTATTTCGCTTTCAACTCCGTAAAACAAGGGCTACTTATTTATTCAGCCATTCCTTTATCGGCCATCGGTGGTATCCTTTTCCTTGCATTGCGCGGGATGCCCTTCAGTATCAGTGCCGGCGTTGGGTTTATCGCTCTTTTTGGGGTAGCGGTTCTTAACGGTATCGTATTGATCGCAGAATTTAACCAGTTAAAAAAAGAAGGGATGACAAATTTGAAACGTATTGTGCTAATGGGAACTAAGGTCAGACTCCGGCCGGTTATGATGACGGCTTTTGTGGCTTCACTCGGTTTTTTGCCTATGGCCGTAAGTAATGGCGCAGGTGCCGAGGTGCAGCGTCCGCTTGCTACGGTAGTTATCGGAGGTCTGTTGATCGCTACTTTCCTGACACTCTTTGTGCTGCCTGTGCTGTATATATTGTTTGAGGGCGGTTTGAAAAAACGAAAAATCCCGGCGCTCACTGTTGCCATTTTGTTGTTGGCGCTGATATTTACAATGAAGCCGGGAAAGGCGTCCGCTCAAATCCCTATTAATTTAAAAAATGCTATCGATACAGCCTTAAAAAACAATCTGCAAGTTAAAAATGAGCGACTCAAGGCCCGGTACCAGCAAATGTTGATCGGCACAGGCGCAGCCGTTCCGCAGGCCAGTGTGTTTGCCGAGGCGGGTCAGATAAACAGCGTTTATACCGACACGCGATTTGGTGTTTCGCAGTCGTTTAGTTTCCCAACTGTATATCAAAGGCAGAAGGAATTATTAAGGCAGGAGTGGAAAACCAGTGTTTTGACCGCGACACTGAAAGAGGCAGATCTAAAAAAGCAGGTTCAACAGGTCTTCAGTTCCTTTGCTTACCTGAATCAGAAAAAACAATTGCTATCTTATTCGGATAGCATCTACCGTTCGGTTTATAAAAAGGCGCAACTTCGCTTGCAAAAAGGCGAAAGCAACGTCCTGGAAAAAACAAGTGCCGAAGCGCTATTGAGCCAGATAGAATTACAACTCGAACAGTTGAAACAAGATTCCGCGTTACTGCAAATTCAGTTTCAATTGCTGCTGAACAGTAACACTAACTATATCCCGGATCAGCGTGAAAGTAAGCTCCCGTTAACCGACATTCCGCCAGATAGTTCAGCACTAATAAATCATCCGGCTATACAGGTGATGGCTAAGCAGAAAGAATCAGCCGCGGCAGCTGTTCGCCTGGAGAAAAGCCGGTTCTTGCCTGACCTCTCGGTTGCTTACACCAATATGAGTATGAAAGGTATGGGAGCTGATGACAGGGTTTACACCAGCGCCTATCGGTTCAACACCTTCCAGATTGGTGTTGGAATCCCGATTTTTTCAGGAGCGTTGCAGGCGCGTGTAAAGAGTGCAAAAATAAATGAGCAGGTGGCAACAGCCAACTATGAAACCGGTTTGCAAACCATCCGGTCGGACTATGAGGCAGCAATTACACGCTACAGTAAATGCAAAGAAATTGTTGCCGCTTTTGAGAGCCGGTATTTAAATAATGCCGATTTGATAGGGCAGACAGCAAACCGGCAGCTCACGGCAGGAACGATCAATTATCTGGAATGGGCACAAGTGACCAGCCAGGCCATCAGCATAAAAAATGAATATGCCGATGCGGTAAAAAATTTAAATGACGCCATCATACAACTCAATTTTTTAACAATTAAATAAATAGCACAATGAAATCTATCATATATATCTTCATTGCTGGATCGTTCCTTACGGCTTGCAGCAGCAAATCACCTGTTCAGGAAAATGCTAAGCAGGTAAAAAACGAAAACGAGGTGCAACTTACGGATGCGCAGATAAGGAATGCGGGGATCTCCATTGGAAAAATAGAGCAAAAAGAAGTTTCAGAAATACTCAGGTTGAACGGCAAAATAGACGTTCCGCCGCAAAACATGGTATCTGTAAGTGTGCCACTGGGAGGGTATTTGAAATCCACCCATTTGCTTGCGGGGATGCATGTGAAAAAAGGACAGGTGATTGCCGTAATGGAAGATCAGCAATATATCCAGTTGCAGCAAGACTACCTGACCGCGAAATCAAAACTCAAATTTCTTGAAGCCGAGTACCAGCGCCAGAAAGACCTTAATCAGAGTAAAGCGAGCAGCGATAAAGTATCTCAACAGGCCGAAGCCGATTATAGCAGCGAGCGAATATTGGTTACATCGCTATCAGAAAAACTACAGCTTATAGGTATAAATCCGAACTCCATCAGCGATAGCCGCATAAGCAGAAGCATCAATGTTTATTCGCCCATAGATGGTTTTGTGTCTAAGGTTAATATCAATATCGGCAAATATGTGTCTCCAACGGAAGTCCTTTTTGAATTGGTCAATCCAACTGATATCCACCTGGCCTTGAAGGTTTTTGAAAAGGATATTGATAAGCTTTTCATCGGACAGCACGTTACAGCCTATACCAACAACCAGCCTGATAAAAAATATGATTGCTCCATTTTACTTATTGGAAAAGACTTGTCTCCTGACCGTAATGCAGACGTACATTGTCACTTTGAAAAGTTTGATAAATCGCTTATTCCCGGAACCTATATGAATGCAGAAGTCAGAGTAAAGGATCAGAATGCAGATGTATTACCTTCAGAAGCGATTGTGCAGTTTGAAGGAAAACAATATATATTCAAAGCAATAGGCGAGCAGCATTTTGAAATGATCGAGGTGAATACCGGTGAAACACAGAACGGCTTTACGAGGGTCGTTTTACCCCAAGGCCTAGATAAAAATAATACATTATTTGTCACAAAGAATGCTTATTCGCTATTAATGGCACTGAAAAATAAAGCAGAATAACCTTGACAAACTCAATCGATACGGGCTACAAAAGTCTTTTCGCTTTAACTATATTGCCTGTATCGATTGTTTATTTATGTTTTCGTGACCGCATTTTCGATTTAAACGGAGCTTAGAGAACTTACATTAAAGCTCTTTAGAATATAGCTTGTTATAATACTCGTCGGCCATACGATTGCTGTCAAAGTGGGGAACAACATCTGCCATTCCTGCTTTAACCATCGAAATCCACTGATCAGGCCGGTCATAATACATAGGTATTACGGTTTTTGACAGTAAATTATACAGATTATGGGCATCGGTTTCGTCCTGCTGAAACTTATGCTCTGTTACCTCTGTATTCGGAATAATAAAGCTATTTACTCCATCACGCGCAAATTCCGGGAACCAGCCGTCCGGAATGGAAACGTTGACACAGCCATTCATAGCCGCTGACATTCCGCTGGTTCCCGACGCTTCATGGGTTAACCGCGGTGTATTTAACCAAACGTCAGCACCCTGTTTAAGCAAACACGATAATTTTAATTCGTAGCCTGTCAGAATTGCGCAATTTTTGAAGTTTTTACACAGATTGACGATCCTGTCGAAGCTTGCAATTGCTGTGTAATCCATCGGATATGGCTTTCCTGCCCAGATCATTTGCACTGGTCTTTTCTCGTCCGCAAGCAGTGAAAAAAAGAAATCCGTGTCGTGAAGTAACAGCTCGGCTCTCTTGTATCCGGCAAACCGTTTGGCAAACACTATAGTGAGCACATTAGGGTCGAACAAAACCCCGCACTGATCGGCTACTTCTTCGAACAATGCCCGCTTACATGCCTTCTTTCGTTCGATCAATGCGCTGTCATTGTTTGCTTTGGCGGCATAATACATTTCCTTATCCCCCCAATAAGAAAAGTTTTGTGCATTAGTAATTGATATTAGTTCACACACATTGCTAAATCCGTTCCACATTTCCTTCAACGTGTTCAAATGTATTTTGGAAACGGCATTGGCCCGGCCTGAAAAGCGCAATGCCGTTAATGTATGGTCGAGATAGTCCTGGCTTTGGGTGATGTTCTTCATCTGTTCCAGAGGGATAGATCCGGCGAAACCCATCCTATGCAGCAGGTAGACATCTGACTTAAGGTTCCCGCCTGGCTCCGGTGTATGATTAGTGAAAACAACTCTTTTTCGTACTTCTGCCACAGACTGGTATTTTCGGAATAAATGAAAGATGAGCGGTAATGCGTGCGACTCATTTAAATGGTAAAAATCTGGCTGAAAATTTAATTCGTCCAAAAGTTTCGCGCCGCCTTCGCCCAGCAATATAGCCGCGGCAATCTGGGTTTCAGGATTACAATCGTAAAGCTTATGGGAAATGGTTCGGGCGAGGTGATCGTTTTCTGGCAGATCTGTTGTTAAAAAAAATACAGGCGCAGTTTTAAAAAGTTCGGGTGGTAAATAAAAAGCCGTAACCCATACGTCATGATTTGATATTTTTATTGTGAACTTGATTTTGGTGTCGACTAAGAAACGATACGTTTTTTCGCGGAAAACAACCTCCATCGACTGGTCTGTTTTGCGCCCCTGGTCATAATATCCATATTTCCAAAGGATGCCGACGCCGACAATGTTCTGTTTGAGATCGTATGCGCTCCGCATAAATGATCCGGCAAGATAACCCAGACCGCCCGCGTAGGTTTTTAATGACTGGTGGATGGCATACTCCATACAGAAATAAGCCACTTTAGTTTTATAGTTCGGATTAACGTTATATGGCTGTTGAAGCAAAAAGCTCATAATCTGGCCCTTCGGATTAAGTAGATTGATCCTGTTTATATGAATGTAACTTGCGAGACGGAAACACGCTAATTTATTGGTCTACCGGTCGGGTAGCACTCTTGCATAAATCTGTCTTATAATTCTTTCACAACCTTTTTTAGTTTAGATGCAATCTCAAAAGCAATATCGTGTATACCTTTGTTTTTTATTGAACGCATAGAAGCTAATGGGTTAATAGCCGATACCTCTATCTTACCGGGCTTTCTTTCCTGCACAATTACATTACATGGCAACATTGTACCAATTTTGTCTTCTTCCAATAACGCTTTATGCGCATAAGGAGGGTTACACGCCCCTAGTATTTTATAGTTATAAAAGTCTTCTCCGAGCTTCTTTTTCAAAGTAGCTTTCACATCAATTTCTGTCAGGACACCGAACCCTTCTTTACTAAGGCCTTCTGTGACTCTTTGGACTGCATCATCGAAAGTTCCGCTCGTTTTTTTATTGAAGTAATATTTCATATTGCGTTTTAGTTTAATGTCTTTCATTAGCTTATACTATCGCAGCATCTCCCAATAATTCACTCAATGCCAGTCCCCAATGGGGTATTTTTCCGCCGAGGGTGTAATACATCTGTTTAAAACTCATCTTTAATAGGTATGGCGTAATGCCCATCTCCAGGTGGCTTTCTTTTCCTCCCCACCATTCATTGGTACGCATGTAAAACCCTTTTATCCCGCCCATGTCACCCATACATAATATTTCAAATGCAATGGGTTTAACCTCACCGGTAAATGCCCCTAAATCGGCAGCCAGCGTTTGGGACAACACCTCGGCCTCCATATGGCCCAAGGAGCCTATTTTAGGAACAGTGATCGAAGCTGCATCTCCGACGGCAAAAATATTTTTGTAGTCCGGGTTGCGCATATAAAGGTCGGTCACTACGAATCCCTGATCATCAGTAAAAGGTAATTCCTTCAAGAAAGAATGTGCCTGCCAGTCGGGAAAAATGATCGAAATCTCCGCTTCTTGCGTGCTGCCATCATTAAACTCAATCCCGCCATTATGTACTTTCTTTATGCCCAAAGTGTTGGCCTGATAGTTATATTGCATATCTTCCATCATTGGCAACAACTGCTTTAAAATGGTTTCTCCGGCGTCCTCGGCAATTACGTGAGCAGGTGTCGACAGAAAGATGGTTGATGCGTCGCCTTTTTGGTTTTTCTCAAGCCAGTGAGCAATTGAGAATGATAATTCTACGGGAGGGCCTTCACATGCGGTTAACGCTACTGGTAACCCGCCAGGTAATTTATCGCTTTTCCCCTGGTGAAAAATATCAGATGTAATGGCAATTGGCCCCCCTTTATAATCGCGATGCAGATAGTTTCTGAGCCGGTTACCGAGAAAAGTATCGGTGACACTATGACCATACTCACTGAACCCGTCAATGGTATCATAGGCCAGGCGATTTCCAAGCGCTATTACCAGGTAATCATAATTAATGTGCCGGATGGGGTGTCCTGCCCGTTCGCTGGGCTTATAAAATACAGTGTTTGTTTCAGGGTCAATGGAAACGACATCTGCCTGGATAAAGGCACTGCCGTCGTGCTCAAGGAAGTTCATGAATTGATATTGCAGATCAATTGCCGGATTAATGTCTGCCAGGACCTGCAGTGGGATATTCGGAACAAAGGTGAGTAAGGATTTTCGATCAATAATAGTAATTGATGCTTTCTCTTTTACCAGAGCGTGGATGTATCTCGCCGTAGTCAGTCCGGCGAAATTACATCCGAGAATTAATATATGTGGCTTTGACATAAAGTATACCTTTTAGCTATCAAAAAATGGATCAACCAGGTTTTATTTGGTTAAAGCTCTTCATTATTCGCTGGAAGAATAATGATTTTGGTCATTTAAATGAATGACCTAAAGCAAGAATTGAACTAAACCGTTATTCAGGAACTCAACAGGTGGGTTAGTGCATCGCCCTATTTAATGACAGCTGTCACAATCGGATATGTTTATCATCAAAGGATAGCAGGTCACCGGAATGTAGATTTGAGCCAAGGCATCTCAAACGTATGACCATCAGTTATCCCATAGTCCAACCGCACACAGTAAAGCCGGAAGTGCTCGCGAACATGCTACATACCGATTTGAAAAACGGGTTGACGCAGCGGGAAGCGGAGAGCCGCCATATTAGATTTGGCCCGAACCTTTATGAGCAAAAACGGCCACCTGGTATGTTTATAGTATTTTTAAAACAGTTTAAAAATTTGGTGGTTTACTTGCTTTTTGCAGGCGCCATAATTTCCGTCTATTTCAGGGATATTCCCGAAGCCATTTCCATTTTGATAGTTATACTGATCAATGCACTGATCGGTTTTTTGATGGAGAGGCAGGCCAGAAATTCCATGCAGGCACTAAAAAGAATGGAAGCGATTACCACTAAAGTGCTGCGGGACGGGTTTGTGGTGGAGGTTGATGCTGGAAAACTTGTACCGGGAGATGTATTTTACCTCGAGGCTGGTGATATAGTCCCGGCTGATGGACGCTTAGTTAAAGTGCAGCAGCTTCAGTGCGATGAGTCTTCATTGACAGGGGAATCGCAACCGATGCGAAAAAACACCCAAGTATTCCCTGCCGAAACCATTGTTACCGAACAGCAGAACATGGTTTTTAAGGGCACATCAGTAGTAAATGGCAACGGTGAGGCTGTTATTACAGGCATTGCAAAAAATACAGAGCTCGGCAAAATTACGGAGCTGGTAGAGGCGTCGGTGGATACAATTTCGCCTCTTAACCGAAAGCTGGACAGACTAACCCGAAAATTGATCTTTGCCACACTGGTTATAGCGGCGGTATTTATTACGATACAGGTCGTTCAGGGGAAAGGCCCTTTGCTGATACTTGAAACCGCGATCGCCCTCTCAGTTGCCTCTATTCCGGAGGGGTTACCTATCGTGGCTACCATCGCTTTATCAACCGGTATGCTGGTCATGGCCCGGCGAAATGCCATAGTGAAAAATCTCTCGTCTGTCGAGACCCTTGGCGGGACCGATATTATCTTGACTGACAAGACGGGCACTCTGACAGAAAATAAAATCGAGATCGGTAAACTAACTTTTCCCGAAGAAAAATTCACATTATCGCGCGATGCTGGTATTCCTGTACCGGAGAAGAGCGGTATTAATCTGGAAAAGCTAATTCTGACTGGTGTTTTATGCAATAATGCGCACAGTCATGCACATGTTGCTGCCGATCCTTTAGAAACATCTTTACTTCAATTAGGAAGAAAAGCAGGGCTCGATATTGAAAAAATCCGTGCCGGCTACCCGAGGATTACCGAAATCCCTTTTAGTTCGGAAACGATGATGATGATCTCTCTGCATGAATCGCCGGATGGATATTTTACCGCAGCCAAAGGTGCGGCCGAACAATTACTGAAAATATGTGACCGCATTCAGACGGAACAGTATGTACGGAACATAACACCGGCCGACCATGATCATATACTTCGCCAGGTTGACGATATGGCTGAAGAGGGATTCCGGGTGCTTGCCTTCGCCTGGAAGCAAGATGTAAAGACAGATCACAGAAACTTTTCAGAAGGGTTGATCTTCGCTGGTCTTACCGGTTTTCTCGATCCCCCGCGTCCCGATATCCGCGACGCTATTCATAATTGCAGACGGGCCGGTATCAAAGTAGTGATGATTACCGGAGATCATCCGCGAACCGCATTGAATATCGCTCACAAAGTTGGCCTTATAGACGATCTAGAAACCGACGTCATTGTCGGCAGGCAGCTTCCCAGCGGGGGGGAAATAACAACGGAATGGAAGAAAAAAATTGCCGATACAGTAATTTTTGCGCGTACAACGCCACAACAAAAACTTGATATAGCTACCATATATCAGCAGGCTGGACATATTGTAGCTATGACCGGCGATGGTATCAATGACGCACCCGCCTTAAAGAAAGCTGATATCGGAATAGCCATGGGTCTTCGTGGGACTCAGGTCGCGAGGGAAACCTCTGATATTGTGCTAAAAGATGACTCGTTTGTCTCCATTGTTGAGGCAATAGCCCAGGGACGAGCGATATTTCGCAACATCCAAAAGTTTGTCGTTTACCTGGTTTCTTGTAACCTGGCGGAAGTATTGACAATCACGGCGCTGGGAATTATAAAGCCGGGAGCAGAGTTATTTCCATTGCAAATACTTTTTCTAAATGTTGTGACTGACATTTTTCCGGCGCTTGCACTTGGCCTCGGCAAGGGAGACAAAGACATTATGCTCAGGCCGCCCCGCGACCCGTCAAAAGATATACTGTATAAAGAAAAATGGACAAATATCATCGTTTTTGCTACGATGATGACGGTTGCCGTTATTGGGGCCGTAAAATACTGCGAAAGTATAGGCTATGGTATATCGGCATTGAATAATACAGCATTTTTTACGCTTACATTTGCACAATTGGCGCATGTATTCAATATGTCTGACGTCCATTCACATTGGCTCAATAACGAAATTACAAGAAATAAATACGTGTGGCTTGCGATCTTGCTATGTCTTTTAATTACCGGCGGCGCCTATTTTACACCCGGACTCAGGCAGGTCTTAAACCTGGCTCCTCTACCGTGGCAGGTTTGGCTCATTTCCATTGTTGCAGGCATAGTTCCTTTACTGGTGGTCCAGTCGGTTAAACTCATTCATTTTCAAAGGAAGAAGACGTGAAAACATTGCCAATAACGGTCAAAAGATCGGTGGAATTATTAGGACTTTGCCTCATCGCATTGATTGTGGCACAAGGGAGTATGGTAATCATGCCGTTAATCATGGCATTCTTTTTTAGTTTACTTCTAATGCCGCCATTTCGGTTTTTTCGAAAATTAAAAGTGCCCGAGGCATTGGCCATTTTTTTGCCCATCTTTTTACTAACCATAGTTACGATAGTTGTGATCTGGCTGTTTTCTGACCGGGTAGCCGTCCTACTAAGCGATCTTGCGCAAATAGAACGGAACGTAGCGCTGCATATTGACCATTTGAGCATGTGGATCAGCCGCTCATTTGGCTTCACTCCCAAAGACCAGCTGAAATTTATCAGCGAGCAAAGCAATAAATTCTTCAGTGGATTGCAGGGATTGATCAAAAGCGCACTCGGCTCGTTAACAGACGCAATAATATTTTTTGGCCTATTGCCGGTTTACATTTACCTCGTTATGTTTTACCGGAACATCTTCCTGAAATTTATAGTGCTTTGGTTTGCCGCCGGGGAGCAGCCCAAAGTTGCAGCCAGTATCCGCCAAATAGAAAAGATGGTCAAACATTACCTTGTTGGCCTGGCGATACAAATAGCATATATCACCGTGTTGCTCGGCGGTTTACTGGCGGTTTTTGGTATTGAAAACGCACTTTTGATCGGCCTGCTTTTTGCATTCCTGAATCTTATCCCTTATCTGGGTGCCCTTATCGGTAATATCCTCGCAGTTATTATTACGCTCGCCTCATCCGAAAATTTGACAGATATCCTCATTGTTCTTGGCGCTATAACTGTGGTGCAATTTCTTGACAACAACATCCTTATGCCCAGGATTGTAGGCGGGCAGGTTAAGATCAATGCATTGGTTTCTATTGTTGGCATTATTGCAGGCGGCGCTATCGCGGGGATATCCGGGATGTTTTTAGCAATGCCAATACTCTCCATACTGAAAGTTATTTTCGATAGTTCGGATAAATACAGGCAGTGGGGTGTAATTCTGGGTGCTGATAGGCCAAAGGAAAGTCCGCTAAAGTTAATAAGTGAGCAAAGCGATAAACAAACGGAGGCCGGCTTGTAATCTTTTATGGGGTTTACATGAATTTTACAGAATCTAATGTGTGAGCCTGTTAAAGCACTGGATATTATAACTTGTCATAGGGCCTTGTGGTTTATAACTTTATTTAAATTACGTTTATATCTGATATGAAACATGCGGTCGATAGAAACCGAGGATATTTTCAATGGCTTAACCGGGATGTTCTATTGCTGGCTTGTGCATCGCTTTTCTCGGATATCTCAACTGAAATGCTTTATCCGGTATTGCCGGTTTACCTGACTGAATATCTAAAAATTAACGGAAGCACCCTTGGCATTATTGAGGGCACTGCCGAGGCAGTTCAAAATGCCATACAAGGCATTTCAGGGTACTGGTCTGACAAAATGAGGCGAAGAAAGCCGCTGGCTATCGCAGGTTACTTGCTGTCAGCAATTGCAAAACCCTTTATCGGCATCGCTACCAGTTGGCCGGTTGCCTGGTCAGCCAGAATATCCGACCGGCTCGGTGCCGGAATACGTTCGGCGCCTCGCGATGCATTAGTTGCAGGCTCAGTGGAAGAGGAAAACCGGGGAAAAGCTTTCGGTATGGAAGGATTCGGGGATAACCTGGGCGCTTTTATTGGTCCTTTGATTACCGTTGCATTATTTTTCACGTTAGGCGTTGCCGTAAAAAGCCTGTTTTATCTGGCATTAATACCAGGGCTACTGGCTTTGACTATGATCTTATTAGTGGAAGAGCGCCGATCAGCTAAAATTCGGTCTAAGGTAAGTTTACACCTATCGACTTTCCCAAAGGCTTACACGAGATACCTTTGGCTCGCAGCGTTGTTCAGTATCGGCAATTCGAGCAACTCCTTCCTCATCCTTCAACTAAAATCCACAGGTGTGTCGTTGCCTTTGACAATTATTATCTATGCCTTCTACAACTTCGTCGCTGCAATAGTCTCATACCCTGCGGGGTCACTTTCCGACCGGGTTAGCAGAAAGTCATTATTGATTGGCGCTTTGACTATATTTGCCGTTACGTATGCTGGCTTTGCCTCAGTTAAAAATACAGTGTTAATGGGCGGGCTTTTCATTTTATATGGACTTTTCCAGGGAACATTCAGAGCGGTTGGCAAAGCCTGCGCTGTTGATTTTGTTGAGCCTGAATTGCGCGCCAGCGCTATAGGATGGTACGGTACGGCGATAGGTTTATCTAATTTAATTGCCAGCATAATCGCGGGCGTCCTATGGGATAAAGTAGGGCATTCCGCAGTATTTATTTATGGGGCTTCATTTGCATGTCTCAGCATTATAGGTTTTTTGCTTGCAGGGTCCAGCCTTAACCGAAAATAGGCGCTGTTAGCTCTTATAGCTAATCCTCAATTTTGGGATGATATTTTATTTGTCTAATTTCCTGGTTGATCATTCCCGTTGGCAGATTGGGGCCTCCATCGTATAATTAACCATTTTATCACGCATTTATCGGTTAGACGGGGTATTGGGACCCTGGTATGGCTTGCCAATAAGTGTCATAAACTGATCAAGCTGGGGTGTGATGATAATCTGCGTCCGCCGGTTTTGTGACTTGCCAAAATCGGTACTGTTTTCGGCTACAGGATTATATTCACCGCGGCCGCCTGCCGTCAGTCGCTTAGGATCAACGTTGTAAGCGTTTTGCAGCGCCTGTACGACAGATGAGGCTCGGAGGCAACTTAAATCCCAGTTGTTTCTTATGTTGGTTTGATAAATGGGGACACTATCTGTATTGCCTTCAACCAATACCTGGTAGGTGGAATAATCATTAATGATCTTAGCAACCTTGCTTAAAATACTATCAGCTCTGGCTGATATCTGGTAGCTGGCCGTTTTGTAGAGCATATTATCGGCGAGAGAAATATAGACTACGCCTTTCAGTACTTTAACGTCAACGTCTTTCATTTCATCTGGCGTAAGCGATCTTGTCAGCTTTATAGTTAGAACCTGATTTAGCGAATCGCTTTTGTTTTTTAGCTCTACTAAATGCCGGATATACATATTGGATGCACTAATTTGATCAGCCAATTTGGAAATATTTACGTTGCCCTGGCTTGTTCCGGCCAGGCATTTATCCAGCGATGCCTGCAACGCAGCCGCGTTAGCTTTAGCGTCTGACAATTGCTCATCAAGACTTTGCGAACGGTCCCTCAAGTGATTCAGCTCTTGCTGTGACACGAGATAACTTCTGTAAAGGTTCCGGTTGGTGTCCTGTAGTTTATTGTAGTTATCCTGAAGACTGGCATAATGTTTCTTGCTTACACAACCGGAAAACGCTGCCCCGGCTAAAAACAACACCAGGATGATCTTAATTTTCGAAGTTAACATGATGTAAATGATTTAAAGTCTGCACTATGAATCTCAGGATATTTAGGCATACAAGCCATGCCTGTGCTCACTTAAATCTGTGACCTTTGTCATCTTGCTTTATGATAGTTGAAAAATAATGATTTACGTAACTATCGTGGGAAGTGATTTGACGACATTGCAAAAATTATTACAGTTTAATTTTGCCCGTGTTATTTTAAAAAATTGTTTATAAACTAAGCCCGCCCGAACCTGTAACATCGTTGTCTCGTTTCCAGCCTAAATCCAACTTCGGTTCCCACGCCTCTCGGGCAATATCTTTTTGGTAGAGTTTGTTGAACGCCATCAACAATCACTAACCCAATCCGGCTGATTAAGCTGCTCATAAACAAGTTTTCCCTGATGTATTCGTAGCAGCGATTTGGCCTTTTCTGGAACGCCCGACCCGTCCAATATTTCCACACTATGGACGGGATTATTGGAAAAAAAAGCAGGTGTGTCATGTCGAATGAAAATCAATCACCATCCGCCACCGCCCTCACCTCATGCTTCACCGGAAAATTCACCGAACTGGCAATAAAGCAAAGTTCCCCGGCCTTGTGGTGCAACTCATTAGCCTTATCGATCATCGAACTATCCTTTACCGTCACCACTGGTTTTAAAGTCACCTCGGTAAAATGACCGCCGCCGTCAGGTGTTTCTACCATAATGCCTGATGCATTGTCAACATAATTAGTCACTACAACACCACCAACGGCGCATAAATGCAGGTAAGCCAGCATATGGCAGGTGGAAAGGGAGGCCACTAATAGATCTTCAGGATTGTAGCGTGTTTTATCGCCGCGGAAAGCCGGATCGGATGAGCCGTCGATATCTGCTTTTAGTTCAGATTGGATGATATGATTACGGTCGTATGAGCGGTAATCACTGGTGCCGGTACCGCGGTTGCCGGTCCATTTAACGGTTAAAGTATAATTGTGCGATTTGTGCATAACGGTAGAATTATTTATTTGCCGGATTAATCACCCTAATAGGGTGACTATTTTGTATATCAAATAAACGTAATTTGATAGTAGATTTACGAAAAAGGTGTGTTGTTACAAATGACGTTTAAAATTCTGACAAAATATATTATAAAAACCAGGACGGCGATTTGCAGGCTTTTTTGTGTTTTGCTCTTCTTTCTGCTTTCTCATTTAACCACTCAGGCTCAAAAATATACCTTTTCGCACTATGATATTGAGGACGGCCTTATAGAATCGCAGGTGAATAACCTGGCGCTGGATCACGAGCATCGTTTATGGATGGCGACTTTTGGCGGAGCTTGTCGCTTTGATGGCAAGGATTTTACCTCCTACACCCGGCAAAACGGTATGCCTACCAACTTCATCAATAACGTTTTTGTAGATAAAGACAATGTGGTTTGGTTCGGCACACAAAGCGGGTTGATGAAGCTGGTGAATAATAAGCTGTTAAGCTGCCCGGTATCGGTCAAACTCAAAAACAATCGTGTACGCAGTATTACCCAGGATGGCGGCGGTACGGTTTGGTTCATCATGAATAATCGTTTATTCAAAGTATCAGGTAATTCCGGGAAAGAAGAAGTGATACAGGATACTATTAAGGAGCCATTGCTTTGCCTTGCCGTAGATCATCAAGGCAGGCTGTATGCCTCAGTTCATCAAAAGGGTATTTATTATTTGGATAAAGGCAAATGGATCAGCCTGGTAGCTTATCCAAAAACCAACAGAGACTTTTTTGTAACCAAAATGCAGTTCGACCGGACGGATAAGAGCCGGCTTTTGTTGCTGTCTTTTAATGGCATTTATTCGGTAAAAGACGGCGTGATGGAGCCCTATCAGAATAAGCAGGTGAAAGGCATCAAAGAATCCTTCCTGAGCATGGAGCAGGACAGTGCAGCTAATTTATGGATCGGTACCAATAATGGGGCTTATTACGTAGATATTAAGAAGCAAAAGAGCACGCACTTTGTGGCTGTGAACGGCTTGTCGGATAATGCGATCACCGATATTTATAATGATGCGGATAACAATTTATGGTTAGCCAGCCAGGGTAACGGTTTGTACAAATATGAAGGCGACCGTTACGTAATCTTCGATCGCACTCAGGGTCTCCCCGACAACGAAGTAGTATGGGGAATTGCAAAACAAAGAGACAACAGCATATTGCTGGGCATTAATGGCGCCGGTTTATTTCAATACGATGGCAAGAAGCTAACTAACGTTAAGCTCCCCAAAGATCACCAGGACCTTGAAAGAGTGCAATGCCTGTACACCGATAACAACGGTTTGATATGGATAGGAACGGATCATGCTGGACTTTGGACGTATGATAACAGTCACTTCCAAATGATCAAAGGCAGCGATTATTATGCGATCAATGGCATAACGCAGGATAGCGATGGACTGATATGGATAGTAACACCAGGCGGATGTTTTTACAAGGACAATAATACTTTGAAACGGCTGGAAGAGTTCCCGGGCTTTTCTTCATCGATCATCAATGCCGGAAAGGATTCGATTATTGCCGGAACACAGGACGGGATAATACTGGCAGTCAACAAAAAGATTGTAAAGAGTTTTAAGTTGGATGCGGTGCGCACTTCTACTGTGTTCAGTATGCTGAACTTTAAGGGAATGCTTATTATCGGGACAGATGACCGGGGCATTTTCGTCTGGGATAAGGCGACTGGTAGCGTAAAAAACTATAGCACCAAAGATGGCCTGAATTCAAATACAATTTACAGTTTGGTTACTGACGATCATGGTGCAATTTGGGTGGGAACCGGTAGGGGTGCAAACAGGTTTTTGTATGATGAGAAAAGCAAAACATTCACCATCAGAGGCAATGGCAGCTCAAAAAATCCGATACTCGAATCGAACCAAAATGCAGTTTTATATAATGATGGCAAAGTATGGATTGGTACTACAAAAGGTGTTGTTGTTTATAATACCAATATTGTTCCTGCGCCAAAAGCGCCGCCACATATCGTTATTCAATCAGTAAAACTATTACCGCAAAGCGGAGAAAAACAGGGCAGTACAACTATTGCTAACGGTACAAAACTTTCGTTCAGTAACAGGCATTTGTCCATTGCATTTTTAGGCATTAACCTGAAAGACCCTGCAAATGTCTCTTATCGTTATAAATTAAGAGGCCTGGATACGGCTTATTCCATGCCGGTTAAAAATAATGTAGTCGATTACCCTTCGCTGCCTGCAGGTCACTATACTTTTGAAGTGAGAGCAATCGGAATGGGTGGAATACCCTCAGCCAATACAGCCAGTTTTTCTTTTTCCATCACACCGCCGTTTTATCAAACGGGTACCTTCCGGTTTTTGGCGATCATATTTTTTGTGCTGATTGGTGTTTCTATACAAAGTTACCGTCACCAGGTGAAGATAAACCGATTGAGAATAATCGAAGCCACCAAACGTGAAGAAAGCCTGAAAATACGCCAGCAAACCGCTGAGGATTTTCATGACGAGTTGGGAAATAAATTAACACGCATCACGGTGCTGTCGGAAATATTAGGTACTAAAATGGATAACACCCAATGTGATCAGAAGAAACTGTTGGAGCAGATCAAACAAAATGCGGCATCGTTATATAATGGTACAAAAGACATCCTTTGGGCGCTTGACCCGCAAAGCGATAACCTGTATGAGATATTGAACCATATCCGGGATTTTGGCAAAGAGTTATTTTTGGACACCCCGGTTGAGTTTGAATTTAAAAACATCGACGAATCGCTGAATGAGATAAAATTGCCGATGGAGTATAGCCGCAATATCCCGATGATATTTAAAGAGTTGCTGAATAACATTCTGAAGCACTCGCAAGCCACGAAAGTAGCTATCAGTCTGGATGAAATTCATAAGAATGGTATCCATTTGACATTAACAGATAACGGCTGCGGGTTTGATGAAAACGAAATACGCAAAGGGCAAGGCATCAATAATATCATTACACGGACAAAACGGATCAACGGGACTATCGATATCAATTCTGAAAAGGGGAAGGGCACGGTGGTCAGTCTGAGGATCAGGATAAGACCACCGGTATTCGAAAGATAAAAAAGTTATAAATTCCCTCCTCGGGGAGCTACCGTGTACCCACAAGTGTATCTCCTATGAAAGGCAGATCCATTGGGAGCTAAATGTTGGTAGAAATAAGAATCAACATATGTTTTTGCTCCG
>JAFDZM010000069.1 GCA_018266915.1 Bacteroidota bacterium
GTTCATGCGCGTGTGAACGAACACTTTTGGGCATACTGGTGTTATTGACTACATTAGCACTGTTATGATCCTGAAAAGACTTTCTGCCTTTTACCTTTTGCCTTTCGCGTTGATAGCAGCTTCCTGTTCACCGAAGGGGCCGTATGCGGTCACTAATAAATTTTATAAACATCATGCGGATTCGGCAGCGAGGGTGGTTCAGCTTGAGCAGCCGGCTATGCTGGTTGATAGCACGGGGGCGCAGGTGCCGAGTGAGTTTGTGGGTACGGTGAATTTTAATTTGCGCAAACCCAATTATGTGATCATCCACTTTACGGCGCAGGATTCGCTGGGGCAAACGCTGCATACCTTTACCATTCAGCAAACGCAGGTGAGCGCGCATTACGTGGTGGGCAAGGATGGCAAGGTAGTGCACATGCTGAACGATTACCTGCGGGCATGGCATGCGGGCGTGAGCCGGTGGGGCAGCATCAGCGATATGAACAGCTGCTCGATAGGCATTGAGATTGATAATAACGGCAATGAGCCTTTTACCGGTCCGCAGATAAAGAGTTTGCTGGCTCTGCTGAGTTATTTGAAAAAGACATACAATATTCCGGCAACCAACTTTATTGGTCACCAGGATATAGCCCCTCTGCGCAAACCTGACCCGGGACCATATTTCCCCTGGAAGATACTGGCCCAGCACGGTTTCGGCTACTGGAGCGACGACGTGCTGGAGCTAGCCCCCGACAACTTCGACTACACCACCGCCCTGAAACTAATTGGCTACGACACGCGGGATATAAACGCTGCCGTAGTGGCCTTTAAGCGTCACTTTGTGCAAACGGATATTAAGCCGCAGTTAACGCAGTTGGATTTGAACGTGCTGTATAATGTGTATCAGAAGTATTAGTTTGCAGTGGGCGGTTTGCAGTTTGCAGTAAGAGTTTTGTGCCTACTGCAAACTGGTAACTGCAAACTTACTTATCAATCTTCGCTGTAAATGAACCGTTGGTAACGGTATAAAGCACGGTGGTTGCAGTAAAATCGCTGGGATCAAATAGCTTGCCTGAGAATGTTCCGGAGATACTAGTTGAGGTAACATTAGTAATGGTTACACTCCCCTCAGGGTAGGCTGGCTGACTGGTAAAATGATCGGTGCTGTTGGGCCAATAAAAAAACAAGGCGCCATCAGCCGCGCCAAAAGCGCTTGCAGTAGGGTAGGTTTGCCCTGCCTTTAGGGTGGCCGGATCGTGTACTATATCTACTTCAAAGCTAACAGCGCTGGGCTTGCCATTGGTTACCATGTAGCCGGTTATTGTAGCTTGTTTAGTGTCATTTACGTCTGCTTCTATTTCTTCGCAATCATTAAAATTAAGGTCGTTCCCATTAAGGGTTAATTTCATTGAAGACGTTACGGTATTGTTAGGGGTTGGATTATTGGAGCTCTTTTTACTGCAAGAGCTTAATGTAAGCGCGATAGCTGCTAACGCGAAACATAGACGTGATAAGGTTTTCATTACGCAAGTATACGCAAATTTTAGTTTGCGGTTTGCAGTTAGGATTTGTGCTAACTGCAAACTGCCCACTGCAAACTTATTTCTTCACCCACCCATCCTTCAAAGTAACAGTGCGGTTAAACACAAGCTTATCTGTGGTTGAGTTTTTATCCAGTGTGAAATAACCTTTACGTATAAACTGATATCCTTTACCCGGAATGGCTGTAGCCAGATCGGGCTCAATATAGGTATTGGGTAATATTTGCAGGCTGTTTGGATTCAGGTAATCTTTGAAGTCACCGTCTTCGTTGGATGGGTCGTCTACCTGGAAGAGGCGGTCGTACAGGCGCACTTCGGCAGTTTTGGCGTGAGGAACACTCACCCAATGGATGGTTCCTTTAACGTTTACACCGCTGGTATCATGCCCTGATTTTGATTCAGGCAGATACTTGCAGTAAACGGTAGTTACATTGCCGTCTGCATCTTTATCAAAACCTTCGCAGGTTACAATGTAGGCGCTCTTTAAACGAACACTCAATCCAATTCCCAGGCGGAAGAATTTCTTTGGCGGTTCTTCCATAAAGTCTTCGCGTTCTATCCATAGTTCACGGCTAAATGGAATGTTTCTACCACCATCACCGCCTTCAACCTCAGGATTATTCTCGCCCCACATCTCCTCAACCTGACCTTCCGGGTAATTGGTGATCACCAGCTTTATCGGGTCGAGCACAGCCATACGGCGCCAAGCAGTCTTGTTCAGATCTTCACGGATGCAGAACTCCAACAGGCTCAGGTCGATCATATTCTCGCGCTTGGCTACGCCTATGCGCTCGCAAAAGTCACGGATCGACTTTGGCGTATAACCACGACGACGCAAACCGCTAATCGTAGGCATGCGCGGATCGTCCCAGCCATCTACATGACCCTCAGTTACCAGTTGCAGCAGCTTACGCTTGCTCATCACGGTATAATTCATATTCAGGCGTGCAAACTCGTATTGTTTAGACGGGAAAATCTCCAGTTTATCGATAAACCAATCATACAACGGTCTGTGCGGAACAAATTCCAGCGTACAAATAGAATGGGTGATCTCCTCAATAGCATCCGACTGCCCATGAGCAAAATCATACATTGGGTAAATACACCATTTATCGCCTGTGCGATGGTGATGTGCATGCTTGATGCGGTACATAATCGGGTCGCGCATGTGCATGTTAGGCGATGCCAGGTCGACCTTTGCACGCAACACTTTGGCGCCATCAGGATATTTACCATCCTTCATCTCCTCAAACAGGCGAAGGTTTTCTTCTATGCTACGGTTACGGTATTCGTTACCTACGCCGGGTTGGGTAGGCGTACCTTTCTGAGCGGCAATCTCTTCGGGCGTGCTATCATCTACATAAGCCAAACCCTCACGGATCAGCGTCATGGCAAATGCATACAACAGATCAAAATAATCAGAAGCATAAAGCTCCCTGCCCCATTCAAAGCCCAGCCAGCGAACATCTTCTTTTATGCTGTCCACATATTCTACATCCTCCTTCACGGGGTTGGTATCATCAAACCGGAGGTTAGTCTGACCGCCATACTGCTTAGCCAATCCAAAGTTTAAGCAAATAGATTTGGCGTGGCCAATATGCAGGTATCCGTTAGGCTCGGGCGGGAAACGGGTAAGCACCCGGCCGCTGTGTACGCCTTCGCGTATATCCTCTTCAACAATCTCCTCAATAAAATTTAATGATCTTTCTTCGCTCATGATATTATAGAATAGTGCAAAAATAGGGATTTAAGCTTAAAGCAGAAAGGTGAAAGCGGAAAGGGGTAGCATGGCGTAGATTTTACCCCTACCGGCCTCACCTTAATTAAGGGGAGGAGGTTTTTTAGTTTAGTTTCATTTTACTATTCTCGCCCCAAACTTAGGGAGAGATGTCGAGCGAAGCAATGACAGGGTAGGTAAAAATTGGGGACAGGCTCTACTTCGTAAAAGGATTTTGTTTGGAAAGTTTGTTGTAGTGTCTTACTCTTGTACGGACGGACAAAATAAGATGAATCAGGGCGTTCCCTACGGTCGTGCTATCCGTTCATACTACACGGGCATTAGCCACAAGGCCGGTATCCACTTCTATCTAACGCGGAAGTTGTCTGAACCATGATATGCAGTACTAACCAATACAACTATTAACAACCGTTTAACCTAATCAACCACTCACCCAATCAACCATTCAACAAATCTTCTTACTTTTACGCCAACCAATCCGGTTTTACATGAGTAATACCTTTAACCGACCTATTCGTGTTTTAGTTGCTAAAGTGGGCCTCGACGGGCACGACCGTGGTGCACGTATCATTGCCACCTCCCTGCGTGATGCAGGTATGGAAGTGATCTACACCGGTCTGCGTCAAACGCCTGAGATGGTGGTGAATGCCGCTTTGCAGGAAGATGTGGATGCTATCGGGATTTCTATTCTTTCAGGCGCACATATGACTGTCTTTCCAAAAATTCTCCAGCTTATCAAGGAGAAAAAAATGGATGATGTACTGGTTACCGGTGGCGGTATCATTCCGGAAAGCGATATGCGCGAGCTAAAGCAATTAGGCGTAGGTGAGCTATTCCCCCCGGGAACGAATACTAAAGATATTGTTCAGTATATTACTGGTTGGGTGAAGGAACATCGTAACTTTTAAATCTATCTGCCATGTTTGAAAATCTTCTTATCGACTATAACGGCGCTATCCAGCACATCATCATCAACCGCGAAAGCAAGCTTAACGCCTTAAATAAAAACACATTGGCCGAGCTGCACACTGCTATTTACGATGCTTTTAATAACGATCGCGTAGGTGGTATAATCATTACCGGTGCAGGACAAAAAGCTTTTGTCGCAGGGGCAGATATATCTGAGTTTTCTTCATTCGATTCTACTCAAGGTGAACAACTGGCGCGCAACGGTCACCGGCTGGTATTTAACCAGATCGAGGACGGTAAGAAACCTGTAATAGCAGCTATCAATGGGTTTGCGTTGGGCGGTGGATTGGAGCTGGCTTTGGCCTGTCATATCCGCATTGCATCCGAAAATGCCAAAATGGGATTACCTGAGGTGAGTTTGGGTTTAATACCCGGCTACGGGGGCACGCAACGTTTAACTCAACTGGTAGGCAAAGGCAAGGCTTTTGAGATGATCCTTACCGCTGATATGATCACCGCGCATGATGCTTTACAGTGGGGATTGGTAAATTATGTAGTATCACAGGATGAGCTGATCGGCAAGGCCGAAGAGATCATGAGTAAGATATTAACCCGCTCTCCAATGGCGGTCGAAACGGCGATTGGTGTGGTCAACTCAGCCACTCAAACAGGTGTCGACGGTTATGAAAAAGAGATACAAGGTTTCGCAAAATCCTTCGATACACCCGATTTTAAGGAGGGTGTCAGCGCCTTCCTCGAAAAGCGAAAGCCTGATTTCCAGCGTAAATAAGCCCTTTTTATGACAATATACTGACCAATTAAAAAAAATAGTCAAATTTATCTTATTGTCAATCAATCGATTGAATAATCGTGACATTCAGATGAAACGGCGAGGTATTTTTCGTGCTTTACTTTGCTCCGTGTTTCAACCAAACACACGAACAATTAATAAGTAATACAATGAAAACTACATTCAAAATTTCAGCCTTAGTATTAGCTTTTGCCGGATTCGCTTTGGGCGCAAAAGCACAAACTACATCTACAACAACAACTAAAACTTCATCAACCGGCCCTAACGGCGTAGTATTAAGCATCGGTGCTGATGCAGGTATCCCGACAGGAAACTTGAACAATACTTATAACTGGAACATCGGTGGTTCGGTACAAGCGGACATCCCGGTTCTCCCACACCAGTTATTCGTAACTGTTAACGCTGGTTACAACAGCATCCAGGGCAAAAAGAACATTGATGGTACTGGCTTAGATGCTACCAACATTCAGTTATTACCTGTAAAAGCTGGTTTAAAGTACTTTCCTGTTAGTCATTTCTATGTACAAGGTGAAGCAGGCGCTGCTTTTGCTTTAAACAAATCAGATGTTGGTTTTGACAAGAGCGCAGCATTTCTGTATGCTCCTCAAATAGGTTATCAATTCCCGTTGGGGGGCAAAAGCTATCTTGATGCAGGTGTACGTTGGGAAGGCACAACCAAATTCAACAGCGCTATTGATGATAGCAAAGTTAACTTCTTCGGGCTGCGCGTAGCTTACGCGTTTGATACCAAGTAATAGTTTTACGCACATTACACTACCTATGGAAAAAGACGAGGGGCGATGAGCCTCTCGTCTTTCTTATTTCTTAAAAAAAATATAAAAATTAGCCTCTTAATTAAAATCACTTAAAAAATTAGCAAATTTGTGTGTAACTTGAGGTGCAATAAATACGTTTACCTGTCAAAATAGTTTATACCGGTTATGAAGAAAATACTCATCATAGATGATGAAGTTAATGTCTCTCTCCTGCTTTCGAAGTTTTTAACCCGGAATGGTTTTGACGTTACTACCGCTGCCACAGGTACAGGCGGCATGGAATTGCTGAAAACGATAGGTTTCGACCTTGTTTTATGCGATTTCCGCCTTGAAGATACCGACGGTCGCGAAATGCTGAAGAATATAAAAAGCCAATATCCTAAAACCGGTGTGATCATCATTACCGGTTACTCTGATATAAAAATGGCCGTTGAGCTCATCAAAATGGGCGCATATGACTATATCACCAAGCCGCTTTATCCTGACGAAATATTAAATACCATCAATAAAGCCTTTGAAACTCACCATGCCTTAGTTGACGAGCCTGAGGTTACACCAATGGCACGCGGTAACAATGGCAAGGAAGTAAAAAAACAACTCCCAAGCAATGACTTTGTTGTAGGCAGCAGTAAGGCATCCAAAGAACTGGCACGCCAGATTGAGTTGGTGGCGCCAACTAATTACAGCGTAATTATTTTGGGCGAAAGTGGTACCGGTAAAGAATCAGCAGCAAAAAATATCCACCTGAACAGTCAGCGGGCCAATATGCCTTTTATCGCAATGGATTGCGGTTCACTAACAAAAGAATTGGCAGCAAGCGAATTCTTTGGTCACGAAAAAGGCTCGTTTACCGGTGCTTTATACACCAAAATAGGCCACTTTGAGATGGCTAATGGCGGTACGCTGTTTCTTGACGAAGTTGGAAACTTATCCTACGATATACAGGCTGCTCTTTTAAGAACCGTGCAGGAAAGAAAAGTGAAAAGAATAGGCAGCACCAAAGAGATTGACCTGGATGTGCGCATCATCATCGCTACAAACGAAAATCTACAGGATGGTATATCCAAGGGTCGTTTCAGGGAAGATCTTTATCACCGTTTTAACGAGTTCACGATTTATATGCCTGCCCTGCGCGAATTGGGAACTGATATTATGCTATTAGCTGAGCACTTTTTGAAGATGGCTAACAGCGAACTTGGTCGCAATGTTACCGCTTTCTCCCAGGAAGTAACCGATTGCTTTATGCATTATCGCTGGCCTGGCAATATCCGTGAACTGAAAAACGTAGTACGCCGTGCAACATTAATTGCCGAGGGCGATGTAATACCAATGAAAGCCCTACCTTTGGAAATATCGAACTACAGAAACCCGGTAGTAGAAACTCCTGTATATAATATTACTGCAGTGCCGGCAGCAGAACCTGTAATTGTTAACAGGGAGAACAGAAATGATCTGAAAAATGCAGCGCAGGAGGCAGAGTACGACACTATTTTAAAAGTGCTGCGTGAAGTAAACTTTAACAAAACTAAAGCTGCAGAGATTTTAAATATCGACCGGAAAACGCTGTATAACAAAATGAAGGCAATTAACCTGGGCAAATAAAATCATGCAAGAGCCAATAGAAGGGGAGAAAACAGAAGATAAGGTACGCAGGCTGCGTCATGATATCAGGAACCAGCTTTCGAATATCAACCTGGCTGTTGAACAGCTGAAATACGAAATTCCGGATGATGCAGGCTCCGACAGCGAATTTTATATTAATACTATCGCCATAAGCTGCGCCAAGATAAATATGCTGCTTGACGATTTATAATTGATTGTAACACAACCGAATTTATATATTGGCACTGAAACATCTCAGTGCCTTTTTTGTTAATCTAACGTACTTATTGCAATTGCTCCCCGATGTCGATTTTTAACTATAAACAGCGAAATAATATCATACTGGTGGCCATCGTAGTGCTGGGCTGTTTTTTGGTTTACGCGTTGAGCGGCTTATTTAGTGCCATACTGGGAGCCATTGTGCTTTTTACCATCTTCAGGCCGCTTTATCTTAACCTGGTTGAAAAACGAGGATGGAACAAAACGATCTCCGCAGTTCTGATTATTTTCATTTCGCTTGTGGTTATCGTTATACCATTCCTTTCATTAAGCATAATGGTTGTTAATAAGATATCAGGTATCAATAAGGACTCTCTGCCCATACAGGAATGGATTTATAAGATCGATACTTTTGCCGCGTCGCATCTCAATCAACCCAAACTGGCTGAAACTACGATGCAAAAGCTTGGGGCTTACGTTACAGAGCTGTTTCCGTCAATCATAGGCAGCGCAGTCAATATTGTGCTTACGCTGTTGGTGATGTATTTTCTCCTGTACTTCATGTTTACCCAGATAAAAGAATTTGAAGCAGGGCTACTAAAGTACGCTCCTTTCCGTGAGCAGCATGCCCTCAGGTTCTCACAGGCTTTACGCGATTCAACCTATAGTAATGTGCTGGGGCAAGGCATTATAGCTGTTACTCAAGGTGCTTTATTGGCGAACGGCTTTTGGATATTCGGTATACCTGATCCCATTTTTTGGGGCGTTATCGGGTGCTTTATTTCATTCCTGCCGGTTGTAGGCGCGCCAACATTAACTATTCCGGCAGGCATCATTCTTTTCGCTAATGACCATACCTTGCGGGGGGTATTGCTGCTGGCCTACGGCTTATTGTTTATCGGTAATGTGGACAATGTTTTGCGCATGATCATCAATAAAAGAATAGCAAATACACACCCAATCATATCGGTGATCGGCGTATTTATAGGCCTTCCGTTATTTGGCATATTAGGTTTAGTTTTCGGACCGTTATTATTGTCTTATTTCTTATTATTGCTTGAGATTTATCAAACCAACCGCCTGGCCGCCGATAGGCTGGCGCGGATAAAAACAGGGAACGATAGTTGATGTTGAATGAATATTTTGGTTGAGCCAAAAGAAATACCGATATTAATAGTGTAAATATTTTCAATTATAAAGCGACTAAATGTCTGAATATGCATAATTGGCAAGATATTTAACCGTTAATAAAACAAATTTGAAACTATAAAATTATAAAGGATATGAGCGATAACTCAAAAGTAGTGGTTGCATTGCTTGCAGGGCTAGCGGCAGGAGCAGCATTAGGAATATTATTTGCACCCGAAAAAGGAACTGAGACACGTGATAAACTTACTGAGTCGCTAAAGAGATTGGGAGATTCGATCAGAGAAACTGCAGCCAATGAGATCGATAACCTGGTGGGTTTAAAAGATAAGGTAGTAGATAATTTCAAAAGCAAATTAAACAGCACCGAAGAAGAGCTTCAGGACGACCTGGAACACGCATGAATATAACCTGGCCCTGGATAAAACCATTTTTCAGGGCTGCAACATAACCCTATGGAAGAACAGAAACAAACGCCTCCTCCCATTATTGACCAGCTAAAAGAATACGCCGAAACGCAGATTAAGCTGGCAAAATATGAGGCTATTGACCGCAGCTCGAAATTCCTGTCAAGCTTTATTGTTGACGTTGTTATTGCGGTCGCTTTTGTGCTTACATTTCTATTTTTAAGTCTTGCAGTTGCTTTTGTTCTATCAATTTGGCTTGGCTCTTACTGGGCCGGATTCGGGTGCATGGCAGGCATATACCTGCTGATAGCCATTATCATTATCCTGGCTAAGGACAAAATTCAAAAGCCTATGGTCGATGCGTTTATTAAAAAGTTTTTCCAATAACTATGACCGACCTAACTATAAATAATGCCGAAGACTTGAAGGCGGAGATATTACGCCTGCGTCACTTGAAGGAAGAACAGGGGGAAGCGCTTAAAGCGCGTTTTAGTTCGCCTGGCGCTGCTATTTCCAGCTTGATGACCGTATTCCCCAAAGGGTCAAAATATGATATCTTTCACCAGGATTTTTTGGGTCTTATTTCACGCATAGTGTTACCACTGACACTTAATAAAACGTTATTCCGCAATTCTAATTTCCTGGTTAAGGGACTGGTAGGGTTTTTATCTCAAAAAGCCTCCCACTTTGTCAGTGAAGACTCGGTAACGGGTCTTTGGGATAAAGTGAAGTCCTTGTTCGACAAGAAAAAAGCCAAGCAGGAAGATTTCGGCATCCCGCCAGAAAGCGAGGCGTCATAACTAATTTCCGATTATCATAACATCTTAATAAAACTTATTTTTGCCATCTAATTTTTTTAAGTGGGAAAAGATAAGTTAAGACGTTTTGCCGAAGTAAACACCTTCAGCAATGTGGTTCAGTTAGATGCGGGCAAGCCTTTTAAAGGTAAATGGGCATCAGAGTTTTTTAAGAATAATAACCCGGTTGTGCTTGAATTAGCCTGCGGTAAAGGTGAATACACCGTTAATCTGGGCCAATTATTTCCTCAAAAGAATTTTATTGGGATCGATTATAAAGGCAACCGCATTTGGCGTGGAGCTAAAACTGCTTTGGAAGATGGTGTAAATAACGTTGGTTTCCTGCGCATTCAAATTGAAACCATTCTTGATTATTTTGCTGAAGGAGAGATCGATGAGATATGGATCACCTTCCCCGATCCTCAACCGCAGATAAGCCGTGAGAAAAAGCGCCTTACCTCACCACGTTTTTTGGAAAAATATAAGCAGATACTTAAGCATGAAGGGCATGTCAATCTGAAGACAGATAATGATGGGCTGCATGCCTATACTTCTGAAAAAATAGACGAGTTTGGCTTGAACTTGGTTGTCAAAACGGAGGACCTGTATAAGTCCGAATATGCGGATGAGGTACTCTCGATAAAGACTTATTACGAGAAGAAATATTTGCAGGATAATAAGAATATCAACTATCTTAAGTTTTCATTCTAAACTCCTATGCCCGACCTGAATTTTTACGACCAGGTATATCAAATCGTCCGCATGATACCGCCCGGACGGGTTACCTCTTATGGCGCGATAGCTAATAGTTTGGGTACAAAAGGCTCATCGCGAATGGTAGGTTATGCTATGCAAGCCTGCCCTGCTGCTAATCCACCCGTGCCTGCGCATCGTGTAGTTAACAGTCAGGGACTGCTGACCGGCAAGTTTCATTTTGGTGGCGATTTAATGGAGCAATTACTAGAGTCAGAAGGGGTAAAAGTAGAGAACGATAAAGTAGTGGATTTTAAAAAAGTGTTCTGGGACCCGGCAATAGAGTTGGGGATGTGATATATATCCACCTGTAAAATTCCTAAATTTTAAGGGAGAAATAACAAAAATGGGGGTCACACTGAGGCGCTCGAAGCGTCACGCGCAGAGGCCTTTTCCCACCATGCTTCGAGAGCCTCAGCATGACACCCGGCACAAATAAATTTTATACGTTAATCTGCTCAGTTCACTTATAAATAGCTTAACCACCACTTATCCTTATTACCTTGTTTATAACGGTCGTATCGCTTGCATAACGGATACAACCCAACAACAATAGCGACCCAAACGAGGTAAGATACAGGCAATGAAAACCCATAGCCTTTCAGGTCTGTTGTAAACCATACCGGCTGCTTTAGTAACCATATATGCCAGTTCTGTCCGGGAGTCATTGCCGAGGCGATCAAAGCAATTAAATGGATAATATAAATATGGATGAGGTAGTAAAACATAGGTACGCGCCCGTATACTGAAACTACTTTTACTACGCCGTTTTGCAATCGCTCAGTAAGTCCTAAGAATAAAAGCGCTGATCCGATGGTCAAAAGAACATATAATAATGAGAATGGATATTTTGTCACATTAAGAAAAGACAGGAAAGTAAAAAAGCCATCCTTCTGTGCACTCCATTTTATCGGGTCGCCGTAAACATTGATCCATCTGAGTATAATAAATAATATGAGCGCCGCACCTCCAAGCGTGATCAATAACTTTTTCCTTTTTTCAGCATCATAACCCGAAGCGTACAATTCGCCCAGGCAGTAACCTAACGACATCACAGCAAACAGAGGAACGATAGGATAGCCCACCAGCAACATCTCATGATGCCACATAAAAAACTGCTGTTCGTGAAACAACGACCAGCCAAATTCAGCCAATGTATTTGGCGGGAAGTGAATATTATCCAATAGATTATGACCGAAAATAACCACCAGACTTAATACAAGAATCACCCTTTTTGGTAAATGGATCAATCCAGCGAGTATAATCATGCCTAGCCCCAGCGCCCATATCGTGATAAAGAAAAACATGGGAAAAGTAATATTGAAGTTCCAGCCGAAGTTGGTCACGATCATTTCCAGCAATATGAGCCAAAGACCACGTTTTATTAAGAATGCTGACAGTTCCGCTTTGGTCTTTTTCTGCCCGATCAGATATGCCGAAGTACCCGCCAGCAGCAAAAAAATCGGTGCGCAAAAATGCGTGATCCATCGGGTAAAAAACAACACGCCGCTCGTTTTTGTAAGATCGGTCGGATCAAAATAAAACGATCCGAAGAACAAATAATCTCTCACATGGTCGAGCGCCATGATGATCATGATAGTGCCGCGCAGAAAATCAATGGAGGTTATCCTGACCTTGGTAAATGTCGGCCTGGTTTCAGTGATGGCTTGGGTTGAATTCATATACCGAATATACGACTATTCACAACTGTATAAAACCCGATACTTGCTATAGGGTAGCTTGTTTACAAATCGGGGACGATTTGTATCAGCTCGATCCTATTCCCAAAAGGATCATAAAAAGCAAACCTGTCCCAACCGGGCACTACCGGCTCTTTAACCAATTCAACACCATGTGCTTCAAGTAATTTTTTGGCTGCAGCTACATCTTCCACCTCAAATGCTGTGTGCCGTGTAGACTTAGGCATTTTCGGCTCAACACCAATATGCAGTTGTATATCGCCGATGTCAAACCAGTAACCTTTACTATTAAAAATATGATCGGGGCGTGGTATTTGTTTCAGGCCTATCACGTCAGTATAAAAAGCCTTGGCATCTTCCAGTTGCTTCGGCGTAACGCAGATATTAATATGGTTGGCTCGTTTAAAAGTTATCATTCGTGTTCGGCAAAGGTCAGCACATAGTTGTTATTGTCGAGGATAGAAAATTCCGTCGCTCCGTAGAAAGTCACATCCAAACCAGCCAGTACCTTCACCTTATCTTTTATCGACTCAAAAAACTCCCTGATGTTTTTCAGGTTGATGTACAGCAGCAATGAACCACCATCCTTGCGCTGAATTTGCGGCAAACTCTCGCCCAAACTTTCATAAGTCTGGAACATAATCGTCACGCTGCCGTTCACCATCATCGCCCAAACCAGGTCGTCGCCATTTTCGGGCACCGACATCGTTACATTAAAACCAAGCATCTTGTAAAATGCAATAGTTTCAGGCATATTACTCACAAAAATATTGGGCGACAGGCTTTCCATAGTTGTAAATTTTTGACACGATAAAGTTAATACTATATCAGAAAAAATAGTTGATGCCCGCCTGGTAATATGAAACCCCTGCCGGAGCGGATTCGGTGTTTGTAAGGGATGAGGAGAACCCACCAACCGCATATATTTCTACTTTGTTACCGATTACTAATCCCGCCTTAGCACGAGCTTCATTATAATAATGAAGAAAATCAGGGTAATTGTACCTTTTTATAGTAGATACATTATTAAAATTCAGGAGGTAATAATATTGGTTGTATGACGAAAAATTTAGCCCCAAACCACCGCTAATAAAAATTTTGAGCTTATCTTTTGAGTATACGTTATATTTAATTTGAGGGACCAGCGAAATATTCGTTTGTTTAAAATCAATACTGGCTTTAGTATTATTTCCATTAGTTTCTGTCTCAGGAATTGTGTAATGAGCATTGCTTACTTCCGCTTCAACCCGAAAAACTAACCTTTGAGTATATTTATTTACAAAAAAATCAACGCCTGCTGATATAACCGGGGAGGTAACATTAGTCTTAGTGCCATCAGGAAAAAAGGTCTCCCCGCCTCCTAATTCCAATTTGTTAAACCTGGCTGCGCCACCGGCAAATAGCATAAATCCAGAAACTTTGTTTGATCTTAAATTTTGTGATGATTTACCGCCATTAATTAACTCTATAATATTTTGGATATCATCATCATTATAATTGGCGTATTTGATCTTTGTGAGCAGTTTAGGATCTTTTACATTATAAGTATCAGCCAAATCTTGTAATTGAGAGCGAAATGGATAGAGTCTTTGATATGTAATTTGGTCTTCGTTCGTATAATAGATATAAAATTCCAGCTCTTCCGGTTGATACTTTTGACCGCTTTGTATATAGAATCGGGTCTTTGTTTGGTCGGTAAATTCATAAAGCGAAACATTTTTACCCTTAACGAGTATCTTCATAAACGAAGTATCACGTATGCGGCTTGTATCCAAATGGGTAGATATCTTATTTATGTTGTTTGATGCTATAGTTTTTGTGAAGATAAATTTTTGAAAGTGTTCTGCTCCTGTTATCCCAAACCCATTTGCATCCTCTACAGAAAATGATTGGTGCTGCGACTGATTTAAATTACTTTTAAATGAAAATGTCTTAGGATTAATTTCCCATTCTTTGTAATCGATAAATCCTTTCAGGGTATCGTTTTTAAGATTGACTACATATCCGGGCTTGTAATTACTTTGAGCGAAGGATGATAAAGAAGCGGACAGAAAAAAGGCAAATAAGTATAAGTATTTCATGTGCTAAGATTTAAGTCCTTAAAAATAGCTTTTTTAAATAATATTCACAGAAATTAACAATCAGAAAATGGGAAAACTAGCAGACGATTTCAACGCCTATCGCGCCAAAATGAATGACAGGATAATGGAATCGGCCAATACCAATATCAAACGCTTTTTCGCACTCGATACCACCAGCTACGCCGAAGGTGCGCTGGACGTAAAAACCAAAGAAATGTTGGGTCTTGTCGCCTCTATGGTTTTGCGTTGCGATGATTGCATCAAATATCACCTGGGCAAATGCCACGAAGCTGGCGTGAATAATGATGAGATGAATGAGATATTCATGATCGCTAATTTGGTGGGAGGGTCGATTGTTATTCCGCATTATAGAAGGGCGGTGGAGTATTGGGATGAACTTTGTTCAGTTGGCAGTTAATAGTTTGCAGTTGGCAAATAAATAAGTTAATTAGCAACTTATCTTAATACTATGCAAGTTTCAGACTTAAAGAGATGCAACTGGCCAGGAACTGATCCACTGTATATGGACTACCATGACAACGAATGGGGCAAGGAAGTTCACGACGACAAAAAACTATTTGAGTTTCTGATTCTTGAATCTGCCCAGGCAGGTTTGAGCTGGATCACCATATTGCGTCGGCGTGAAGGCTATCGCAAAGCCTTTGCTGATTTTAATGTCAAAAAAGTAGCTGCTTTTACCGATAAGGATGTAGAACGGTTGATGCAGGATACCAGCATTATCCGTAACCGGTTAAAGATTCTTTCGGCGATCACCAATGCTCAAAAGTTCATAGAAGTGCAAAAAGAGTTTGGCTCATTTGATAAATACCTTTACAGCTTTATGCCTGACGGTAAACCAATCGTTAATCATACCGATAAAATTCCTGCAAGTACCCCAATATCCGACGCGATAAGCAAGGATATGAAAAAGCGTGGCTTCAAGTTTTTCGGTACCACCATTTGCTATGCCCACATGCAGGCTACAGGTATGGTGAATGATCATTTGCCAGACTGCTCTTTTAAATAAATGGACACTAATTGCACGAATTAAGTCGAATTGCACGAATTGAATTTTTATAAAAGCACACCAGTTGTTTCGGATTTTTGCTGATTGCGCGAATTTAATTTTTCTTAATTTTTCTGTTTACACGAATTAAACCTATAATTTGCATTAAAATATTGCACCGTTAATAATTCGTGTAATTCGACTTAATTCGTGCAATTAGTGTATATATCATTATGAAAAAACTCTTTCTTCTGGATGGCATGGCCCTTATTTACCGGGCACATTTTGCGTTAAGTAAAGCTCCGCGTTTTACATCGGGTGGCCTGAATACCTCGGCGATGCTGGGTTTCACCAATACCCTGCTCGAGGTGCTGAGGAAAGAGAAGCCGACTCACATGGCTGTAGTTTTTGATACCGAAGCACCCACCGAGCGCCATACGGAGTTTGAACATTACAAAGCACAGCGTGAAGCCATGCCTGAAGATCTGGCAGCAGCTATTCCATATATCTATAAGATCATTTTAGGGTTTAATATACCGGTTATTACTTCTGATGGTTATGAGGCCGATGATATTATTGGTACCCTTGCCAAAAAAGCGGAAGTGAAAGGGTATGATGTTTATTGTATGACCCCGGACAAGGATTTTGCACAATTAGTTTCTGATAAGATCAAAATTTATAAGCCGGCACGGCTTGGCAATGAGATGGAAATAATGGGTGTGAAAGAAGTGCTGGCGAAATGGGAAGTAGAACGCGTAGAGCAGGTGATCGATATCCTTGGTTTGTGGGGAGACGCGGTAGACAATATTCCCGGCATACCGGGCATTGGCGAGAAAACCGCCAAGCTGCTTATTAAACAATATGGTTCTGTTGAAAATATTATTGCCAATAGTCACGAACTAAAAGGCAAGCAGCGCGAAAATGTAGAGCAGTTTGCCGAGCAAGGCTTGTTATCAAAAAGATTGGCCACCATCAACCTGAATGCGCCTGTTGAACTGGATGAAGCAGGGCTTGAAATATGTGCACCAAGTAAAGATTTGCTTGAGCCTTTGTTTGCTGAGCTGGAATTCAGAACATTAGGCAAGCGTGTGTTTGGTGAAGATTTCAGCATTACCGAAATGAAGGCCGTCAGTATACAGACTGATCTTTTTGGAGAACCTGTGCCTGATGCCCGCCCGGTAACTATGCAGGTTGATGTTACCGACATAGACGAACCCGAAATTGTTCCAGGTAAAAACATCAGCAACACCCCGCATGAATATTATCTGGTAGATACTGCTCAAAAAAGGGCTGAGCTGATCAACACGCTAAAACAACAAAAAAGCATTTGCTTTGACACCGAAACTACAGGCACAGATGCTAATGATTGCGAATTAGTAGGGTTATCTTTCGCCATAAAACACGGCGAAGGCTGGTATATACCTGTCCCTGCTGATCAGAGAGAAGCAAAAGCTTTGGTTGACGAGTTTAAGTCGGTACTGGAAGATGCTTCGATCGCCAAAACCGGTCAGAATATTAAATATGATGTACTGGTATTGAAATGGTATGGTCTGGAAGTGAAAGGCGAATTGTTCGACACTATGCTGGCCCATTACATTATCGACCCGGATACACGGCATAATATGGATGTGCTTTCTGAAAACTACCTAGGTTATAGTCCGGTTTCGATTACCACACTGATCGGTGCTAAAGGAAAGGCCCAGGGCAGTATGCGCGATGTGGAATTTGAGAAGATAAAAGACTACGCTGCCGAGGATGCTGATATAACTTTGCAATTGCGTTCAGTTTTTGAACCTAAACTGAAAGAAGTAGAAGGCGACAAGCTGGCAAACGAAATTGAATACCCATTGATCTATGTACTCGCTGATATGGAGTATGAAGGCGTTCGCATTGACCATGATATGCTGAAAGGTTTTTCAAAAGAACTGGAAGCAGATATAATCAAGTTTGAGAAAACGGTTTACGAAAAAGCAGGCGTAAAATTCAACATCGCATCGCCAAAGCAATTAGGCGAAGTATTGTTCGAGAAACTAATGCTCGATCCGAAAGCTAAAAAAACCAAAACCGGGCAGTATCAAACGGGTGAGGATGTGCTATTAGCCTTAGCCTCAAAGAGTGATATTGTAAGGGATATTTTAGATTACCGTCAGTTGCAAAAACTGAAGTCAACCTACGTGGATGCCCTGCCACAGATGGTGAACCCTAAAACGGGCCGAGTGCATACCTCTTACAACCAGGCTATTGCTGCAACAGGTCGTTTAAGTTCAGTAAACCCTAATTTACAAAATATACCGATCCGCACCGAGCGCGGCCGCGAAACGCGCAAGGCATTTATTCCGCGCGATGAAAACCATACCATCGTGTCAGCGGATTATTCTCAGATCGAATTGCGCATTATAGCCGAGATCAGCAAAGACAAAAACATGATGGATGCCTTCGTCAATAATTACGACATCCACACAGCCACCGCAGCTAAAGTCTACGGAAAGGAATTGACCGAGGTAACCAGTGATGAACGCCGTAATGCCAAGGCGGTTAACTTCGGCATCATCTACGGACAGTCGGCATTTGGTTTATCACAGAACCTGGGCATACCGCGTAAGGAAGCTGCCGAGATCATCGAAAACTATTTTGCACAATACCCGGGCATCAAGCAATACATGAGCGATACCATGAACTTTGCCCGCGAGAATGGTTATGTATGCACGCTAAAAGGCCGTCGTCGTTATTTGCGTGATATTAATTCGGCCAACGCTACTGTACGTGGTTTTGCAGAGCGAAATGCTATCAATGCGCCAATACAGGGCTCTGCTGCTGACATGATCAAGGTAGCCATGATAAATATTCATCGTGAAATGAAAGCGCAAAAACTAGATGCTCGCATGACCATGCAGGTACATGACGAGTTGGTTTTTGATGTGCCAAATAACGAAGTGGAAAAGATAAAGCCGATCATCATGGAAAACATGAAGAACGCAATCAAGACCGAAGTGCCGATTATGGTGGAGATCGGTACAGGTTCAAACTGGCTGGAAGCACATTAATATTAACATTATCGTAAAATAAAAGACCAATAAGGTCTTTTTAATGATGATTTGGCAATAAAACTATCTTATTGGGCCTATTTTAAAAACGAATGACCCAATAGGCTATACAAATAATAAAAATTAACTTTTTGCATAGATTATACCGTTCAGCATTGATTATTTAATTAATTCTTTGCTTAAATTGAGCCGTAATATCATCTATAAATGAAAGTTTTCCACCTAAGCGCTGAATGCTATCCTGTTGCCAAAGTTGGCGGTCTGGCCGATGTTGTAGGCGCACTACCCAAATACCAGAATCAGCTTGGTATAGAGGCTGCTGTAGTAATGCCTTTTTACGACCGGAAGTTTACCCAGGAAAATGAATTTGACACCGTTTTCCAGGCGTCATCATTACTTGGTACCGAGCGTTTTTATTTCGAAATTATAAAAGAACGGACCAATAAGCTGGGCTTTGAGCTTTTCATGGTAAGGATACCGGGACTGCTCGACCGGGAAAATGTTTACGAGTACCCCGACGAAACAGAGCAATTTATAGCGTTCCAACTGGCTTTCCTTGACTGGATCAACTGGTCACAGCAATCACCCGACCTGATCCATTGTCATGATCATCATACCGGCCTGGTGCCGTTTCTTATAACTAACTCTAAATTGTATACGCGCTTTGCCAACACGCCTACAGTATTAACCATACATAATGGCCAGTATCATGGCGCCTTTAGCTGGACTAAACTTGGTTTATTGCCTGAAGTCGACATGACAAAAGTCGGCCTGCTGGATTGGAATGGCGGCATTAATCCATTGGCTGCAGGTGTAAAATGCTGCTGGCGTTATACTGCGGTTTCACCAAGTTATTTAGAGGAACTGACTTACAGCTCAAATGGGATGGAGTATCTTTTCTATATGGAACGCTCCAAAGGTATAGGCATACTTAACGGTATCGATACTGAAGTATGGAACCCCAAGACCGACCCGATGATCCCGGAGAAATTCTCACTCAGACAATTGGCTTCCGGTAAGCAAAAAAATAAAGCGGCACTTTGCGAAAGGTTTGGGTTATCGCCGGATAAACCTACTATTTCGTTTATTGGCAGGCTTGTTATTGAAAAAGGAGCCGATGTATTGCCCGAAGCTTTAAAAGAAAGTATGGAAGCGCACCCTGATGGCGTAAATTTTATTATATTAGGTGCAGGCGAGGTAAAAACACAGGAAGCATTAGTTGCATTAAAAGAACAATTTCCAAATCAATATAATGTATTTATTGGTTATGATGAAAGCCTTGCTCACCTCGTATACGCAGGGTCTGATTTCCTGCTGATGCCTTCCAGGGTTGAACCCTGTGGCCTGAACCAAATGTATTCCATGCGATATGGTACCATACCCATGGTGCGCGTAACGGGTGGATTGAAAGATACCGTGATTGATTATGGTGATGATGGTGGATACGGTATCCGTTTTTTACAAGCCAGTGCAGCAGATATTGTTCAGTCGGTAGGGCGTGCTGTTGAAGTGTATGCGAACACTGCTCTTTTACAATTGTTACGCAAAAGAATGATGGCGCTCGATTTCTCTTGGGATCGTTCGGCCAAAGAATATATTGACTTATATCAAAGTTTAAATCCTGTTATATGACCTCAAAAGTAATTTGCATCGTGTTGGGAGGTGGCCAGGGAAGCCGCTTATCGCCGCTTACCGCCACCCGTTCAAAGCCGGCTGTGCCTATCGCCGGTAAATATCGTTTGGTGGATATTCCCATCTCCAACTGTTTACACTCTGGCATCACGCGAATATACGTATTGACGCAGTTCAACTCGGCATCGTTAAACAAGCACATTAAAAACACATACCATTTCAGCAGCTTTAGTGACGCTTTTGTGGACATTTTAGCGGCTGAACAAACGCCTTCGAGCGTATCATGGTTCCAGGGTACTGCCGATGCCGTTCGTCAAAGCTTGCATCACCTGGCGGTACATGATTTTGACTATGTGCTGATCTTATCGGGCGACCAACTTTACCAGATGGATTTTGAGGATATGATCAAAAACCACATCACCAATAAAGCAGAAATATCTATCGCCACCATCCCGGTTCATGCTAATGATGTGCCAGGTTTCGGTATTTTGCAGACAGACGAAAATAGCCTGATCACGCAGTTTGTAGAAAAACCGAAAAAGGATTTTGAATACCTGAAATCGGATGTGAGCGATGAGATGGTAAAGCAGGGCAGGTACTACCTGGCATCAATGGGTATTTACCTGTTCAACCGTAAAACGTTGTTCGAGTTGCTGGAAGGTAACGACCGTACTGACTTTGGTAAGGAGATCATCCCACAATCTATCCCAAGCCATACCGTATTAAGCTATCAATACGAAGGTTATTGGACCGATATCGGTACAATCCCGTCATTCTTCGAGGCTAATTTGGGCCTGACTGATGATATCCCCCAGTTCAACCTGTTTGATAAGAATTACATATTTACCCGTGCACGCATGCTGCCGCCGTCAAAGGTTTCAGGCAGCATCGAAAGATCCATTATTGCGGATGGATGCATTATAAATGCAAATCGCATATATCGTTCGATAATCGGTATCCGTACCCGTATTGGTCATGATACTATTATTGAGAATTGCTACGTGATGGGAAGTGATAATTACCAGACGCTGGAGCAGATACAGGAGTCGCGGGCAAGTGATTCGCCGATCATGGGTATTGGCGACCGCTGTGTGATCAAAAATGCCATTATCGATAAGAATACTTACATCGGCAACGACGTAAATATCAATTGCGGCGGTAAAAAGCTGGAAGATGGCGATTACGGTACGCACACTGTTCAGGATGGTATAGTAGTAATAAAGAAGAGAGCGATAATTCCCAATGGGACAACGATTTAATTACAGGTTTTTAAAAACAATTTGTAATTGAATTGTTACTCATAGTAATTATTCAAACCAAAAATCTTTAATGCTATGAAAAAAGTAATTGCTATGATCGCGTTAGCTGCAATCTGCGCCGGTACCGTTGCCACTGCCGCCACGCCGGTAAAAATGCAGCAGGATACGGCAAAAAAAGACACCGCCAAAGTCAAAGTGAAGAAAAAAGGCGACAAAATGAAGATGAAAAAGAAAATGAAGGATACTACCAAAATGTAACCTTCAAACAAAAATGCCTCACTAACTTAGTGAGGCATTTTTGTTAAATACAGATCTAATTATAATTCAATACTATCCCCAATAGGAACCAATTTCAAATCCACGCCGGCTTTAGAAAATTTGTCAGCGGTTGCCTGTTTGTCAATTTTAATAACCGGGAAGGTGTCGTAATGTACGCCAACCACTTTTTTACAATTAATAAATTCTGTCGCTTTTATAGCGTCGTCTGCGCCCATTGTATAGTTGTCGCCTATCGGTAAAATTGCCCAATCGAGCTTTTCATCAGCCAGGAGCTTCATATCATAGGTAAGCGCTGTATCGCCTGAATAATAGATCTTCTTTCCTTCAGCATAAATAATAAATCCACCAGGATTGCCGCCGTATGAGCCATCAGGCAGGCCGCTGGAGTGAATAGCATTCACCATTTTTACTTTTCCAAAATCAAAATTGAAACCGCCTCCGATGTTCATGCCATGCGCATCAGGAATGCCCTTACCGCCCAACCAACCTGCAATCTCTGCTATGCAGATCACTTTAGCCCCGCTGTTTTTGTGTATCTCAAAAAGGTCGGCAATATGGTCACCGTGACCGTGTGAAAGAAGAATATAATCCGGCTTCAGGCTGCTGACATCAATGTGCTTAGCCAATTCGTTGTGCGTAATAAATGGATCGAATAACAATTTCTTACCGCCTGTTTCGAGTTCGAACGTAGCGTGTCCGTAATAGGTGAATTTCATGGTATAAATGTTTTAGTTAGATAGTTAATTTTCTGTAGTGGGTTTCTTAGCATGGCGTAGAACACACCCCTGCCTCTCTCAAGAGGGGAATTTCATTTTGGCCGTTATTTGCCGAACATGCCACCGAGGCCGCCAAGCATTTCTTTGCTGAGTGCAGCCATCTCCGTCTGGCTTACATTTTCGGCCTGGGTTAATGCCTTGTTTACGGCAACCTGTAATAGCTCTTCCAGTTCCTCTTTATCGGCAGATTTCAGGAATTCTTCATCGATAGCAATGGACTGGATCACCTTGTTACCGTTGGAAGTAACCCTGATCTTGCCGCCTTCGGCATCACCCCAAACAGTTATGGCATCCAGGCGTTTTTTTACTTCACCTGCTTTTTGCTGTGCTTCTAATAGTTTATCGAACATGTTTTTGTTGTAAAGTTGAAATGTTGTAAGGTTGAAAAGTTAAGCAATTCCAACCTACGGGTATAACAAAGTTATGGCTGCAAAGTTAAACAACATTACAACTTTTCAACTTTAAAACCTTCCAACAAAAAATTAATCCTCCGCAGTATCCCCCGCACCATTGTAGGCGCCTTTGCGGATAACCGGCATATCTTCCAGTTTGAAAAGCTCGTCCAAATGTAGCAGGCTACCGTTAACCAGGTTGCCGAGCAGTACAATTGTTACGTCGTTTTTCAGGTCGCGCACATAGATGTGGCGGAAACCGTGCCACCAGCCGGTGTGGTAAACTACTTTCTGACCCGGAGCTTCAAATATCCTCCAGCCATAGCCGTAGTTAAAGTGACCGCGTATCATCGGGTTGCGCGGTGTATATGCAGAATCTTGAGTAGCGGGTTTGATCAGCATGCCAGCCCTTAAAGCCTGGTCGAACAGGAAAAGGTCACCAACAGTACTGTAAATCCCTTTGTCGCCTACGGGGCCATCGAGGAAATTTGGCGCAACAGAATATTTCCAGCTGTTACGGTCGTGACCAACCACATCCACAGGAATTTTATCATATGCTGCTTTAGAATAAACAGCGGTATGGCTCATGCCGGCAGGTTTAAATATGTTTTCCTTCATGTATTCGGCATAGCTCATCCCGGTTACTTTCTCGATGATAGAGCCCAGCACCATAAAGTTGGAGTTGTTATATAAAAAGTGTGCATCAGGCTTGCTGAATGGCCTTGGTTTGTATTGGGCGATCATATTCATCGCCTCAGTATTGGTTAAACCTTTGCGCTGGTTCAAATGCTGTTTACGATAAATATCATCGATGAAATAAACATAGTTCATCATTCCTGAGCGGTGCGTTAGCAATAATTTGATTGTAACACCGTCATAAGGGAAATTTGGGAAGAATTCTTTTACATCCTGGTTCAGTTTGATTTTGCCACGCTCCAGCAGTTGCATTATCGCAGTAGAGGTCATGGTTTTGGTAACCGAAGCCAGCTGGAACTGTGAGTTGATCTTCAAACTATCACGTCTCAGGTGATCGGCCCAGCCCAAAGCATTTTCATAAATTATTTTGCCATGTTTGGCTACCAGTATATTACCGTTAAATCCGCTTTTTGAATGTAACTTGTGAAAAAATTCATCAACGCGTTTGTCGGCATTTTTGGGGTTATATTCTAAAAGTTTAGAAGGATTAAAGGGTTTACTGGTATATTTTGGTGCGGTGGAACCTGCCGGGGCTGCATTATTGTTTCCGCAAGCCATTACCATAATCAGGGGGGCGGAAGTTATCAGGAGTTTTCTTAACACTAATCTCATAAATATATTCTAAACACTTTAACGCCTGCGAAATTTGTAAATTATCGACCGGTAAGAAATTAAAGTTTTAAACATTTTTATTGTTTTAGTTAATAACCTTTACATATTTTTAAATTATGAACCGATTACGTAAAAACCTGATCACTTTAATAATTACCGTAATTACTTTAAACGTGTCCGCGCAGGATAAAGGTTCAGTTAGCGATTTGATAAAAGAGGGCGTACAATTGAACGATCAGGGCAAGTATGCCGATGCTATTGCTAAATACAACGAGGCCTTAAAACTCGATCCGGACAATGCGCAGGCCAATTATGAAATGGCTTTTACCCTTGTTTCATCGGACAAGGGGAATGATGGTATTCCATATGTAGAAAAGGCAATTGAAAAAAGCAATAGTCCACAGCTTAAAGCCGCTTGTTACGATATGCTGGGCAGCATCTATGATAACGATCATAAAACGCAAAAAGCAATTGAAGCTTATAAAAACGGCATACAGGTCAACCCAAAATATCAGCGTTTATATTATAACCTGGGTCTAACTTATTTCCGGAACAAGCAATTTGCCGAGGCTGAGGTCAATGCCATCGAAGCCATCAAACTCGACCCTAAACATGGCAGCAGCTTGAGGATGTATGCGCTGGTTACTTTTCATCAAAACAAACGTGTAAATGCTTTGATGGGATTTTGCAGTTTCCTATTATTAAACCCACAGGGACCACAGGCGGCCGAGGCATTTGGCAATATTCAGCATATTTTACAAGGGGGTGTGTTGAAGGATGGAAGCGGGAAGAATACGATCATACTTTCGCCAAAAGGTAACCAGGAAAACGAGACGATGAACCTGGCTATATCTATGGCTGCCCTGACGGGGAAAAATAAAAAACTAACCGGCATGGATTTACTGGAATTTGAGCTGAAAGGCATCTTTTCCATTGCCGGTGAAACATCTGAAAAGAAAACCGATAAGGATTTTTATAATAGATTCTTTACCGATTATTTCTACAAACTGGCCAAAAGCGATAATATGCCGGCTTTTACCCGGTTAGTAAGCCTGAGCGCCAACAAAGACGAAAACACCAAATGGATGAGCGAGCATGACGACCAGGTAAAAGCATTGGATCACTGGCTGGCTACAACGGAGAGAAGTTTTTAACTTGGATTATTGATTATGAAAACAGACTTAGCTCAATTGCAGGACATATTTATAAAGATGGTCGAAGACGGATTCGATGTCGACTCAAAATTAAAATGGGGGTTTTACTTTTTTGATGATGACCGTGACATGCTTCTTGATGTCTATGAAGAATTAAAAGACCATGATTATGTTTTGGAAGAAATCGAAGAGTTCGAAGAAAATGAATGGAGGTTGTACGTTTCGAAAATAGATATATTGACTCCCGAAAAGTTACATAGAAGGAATATCGCGTTTAATGAATTAGCGGCTGGCTGTGGCGTTGAACTTTACGATGGTTGGGATGTTGAAAAGCTCAATTGATGTCTTACCCCGTTGGCTGTGTCCCCACAGCCAACTATTATCAACCAACGAATGTCTGTGAGGACACAGACATTGGGGGGCAGAAAACGCAAATCCCTACAATAATATTACCGTTTCCGTTCCCGCACTTCACATAAAACCCTAACTTTGCCCCGCAAATAATTTATTACAAATACCATGAGTTTCAGAACAGAACACGATACCATGGGCGAGGTACAGGTACCTGCCGATAAATACTGGGGAGCACAAACCGAACGTTCACGAAATAATTTTAAAATTGGTCCGGAAGCATCTATGCCGAAGGAGATCATAGCTGCTTTTGCCTACCTGAAAAAGGCTGCAGCCTATACCAATACCGACCTGGGCGTATTGCCTGCCGAAAAGCGTGACCTGATAGCACAGGTTTGCGACGAAATATTAGCCGGTAAGCTGGCTGGTGAATTTCCGTTAGTGATCTGGCAAACCGGTTCAGGTACGCAATCAAACATGAATGTGAACGAGGTAGTGGCTAACCGTTCGCACGTATTACAAGGCAATAAACTTGGCGAAGGTAAAACATTCATCCATCCGAATGATGACGTGAACAAATCACAGTCCTCAAACGATACTTATCCTACCGCTATGCACATCGCGGCTTACAAAATGCTGATTGATGTTACCATACCCGGCGTTGAGAAACTGCGTGATACTTTGAAAGCTAAATCAGAAGCTTTTAAAAGTGTGGTAAAGATCGGCCGTACCCACCTGATGGACGCTACTCCGCTTACCTTGGGTCAGGAGTTTTCGGGTTACGTATCTCAATTGGATCACGGTTTGAAAGCTTTGAGAAACACACTTGACCATTTATCTGAATTAGCATTAGGCGGTACCGCTGTTGGCACTGGTATCAACACACCAAAAGGTTATGATGTGAAAGTTGCCGAATACATTGCAAAATTCACTAACCTGCCATTCCGCACGGCTGAAAATAAATTTGAAGCGTTAGCTGCTCACGATGCTATTGTAGAAAGCCATGGCGCATTGAAACAGATTGCGGTATCTTTAATGAAAATAGCTAACGATATCCGCTTGCTGGCATCGGGGCCACGTTCAGGTATTGGCGAGATCCATATTCCGGATAATGAACCGGGATCATCTATCATGCCGGGTAAAGTTAACCCTACCCAAAACGAGGCGGTTACCATGGTGGCTGCACAGGTAATGGGGAACGATGTAGCGATTTCAATCGGCGGCGCAAACGGCCATTATGAGCTGAACGTATTCAAACCGGTAATGGCAGCTAACTTCCTGCAATCAGCACGTTTAATTGGTGATGCCTGCGTATCGTTCAATGATCATTGCGCAAAAGGCATCGAACCGAACTATGACGGTATCAAAAAGCATTTGGAGAATTCACTGATGCTGGTTACCGCATTGAACCCGCATATCGGTTATGAGAATGCAGCAAAAATTGCCAAAACCGCATTAAAACAAAATACATCGCTTCGCGAAGCGGCCATCGGCTTAGGCTTACTCACCAACGAGCAATTCGACCAGTGGGTACGTCCGGAAGATATGATCGGGAGTTTGAAGTAAGAAGCCTTAAGTACAATAACATACAAAGGGGTGTCACACTGAACTCCGTCGAAGTGCGGCGCGTAAAGGCCTGCCCATCATGCTTCGAGTGCCTCAGCATGACACCCTTTTTTAAAACATAATAATGCAAAAACCCTTCCGCTTTCGCCTTTTACCTTTTACCTTAAAAATGGCTTTTTGCTTTCTGCTTTTAGCTTTAAGCTTTGGTTGTTGGTTCAACCCAAACGTACAGGGTAAAGGCCAGGTTTATCTGCAGGGCGAATGGCGGCAGGATTCTGTCCCAAATCAAAAGCGCTTGCTGGAATATTCCTTGCATCATTTGAGGTTTAGTTGCGATTCTTTTTTTATCCAGGTTAATGAATTCAGCAAAGTAAATAACAGTGCGGATACCTGTTTGCATTCTGATCATTGGTCGGAATATATTAAGGGAACTTACCAGCAGCGAAATGATACTTTGTTCCTGAAAGGTCAATTCTGCAACCCTGATTACTCGTTGAAGGAAGATGCTGGATGCCTTCGCATCGGCATGTATGAAGAAGCATTCAAGGTGAAAAAACAAACAGATTCAGTTATCCAGTTTGCCAGCACATCCAACATCATACCTATCAACGCACATTTAATAAAACATACTACCTGTAATCCAAAACCATTGTAAAATGAAACTGGACTTCCTAAAAAAACTGATCATCGGCGCTGCTATCATCTACGCACCTCTGCAGTCTATGGCATGGGGAACCGAAGGCCACCGTGTAGCCGGACAAATTGCCGACAGCTATTTAACCGCCAAAGCCCGCGCTGCTATAAAAGCCATCCTTGGCAATGAAAGCATTGCCATCTCCAGCAACTGGGCGGATTTTATTAAATCTGATCCCAACTATAATTATTTATCTGCCTGGCATTATGTTGATCTTGACAAGGAATACACGCTGCCTGAGCTACAGGATTTTCTAAACCAGGACACCAAAGCTGATGCCTACACTAAGTTGAATTTCCTGATCGCTGAGTTAAAAAAGAAATATCTAAGCAAGGAAAACAAATTACTGTATCTGCGTATGCTGATCCATATTGTGGAGGATGTACACCAGCCTTTGCATGTGGGCCATACCGAAGATAAAGGTGGCAACGACATCAAAGTAACCTGGTTCAATAACCCAACCAATTTGCACTCGGTTTGGGATTCACAATTGATCGAGTTTCAGCAATTAAGCTATACCGAATACACTGCAATGATCAACCATACCACAGCTGAACAGCGTGTCGGATGGCAAAAAGCCCCTATCAGCCAGTGGATCTTTGAATCGAGCCAGATCGCCAATAAATTATACAGCGAAACCAAAAATGGTGATGCACTTAATGGCTACAAATATAATTTTGAACACATTGCCACCGTTAATGAGCAATTGCTGAAAGCAGGTGTTCGTTTAGCGGGGATATTAAACCAGATATTTGGGTAATTGATGTGCAGATGCGAGGATGTGCAGATGTGCGAATAATAGCATCTGCACATTTGCATATCTGCACATTCGCACATTTATAACATGAAAATACTAATGGTCTGCCTGGGTAATATTTGCCGCTCACCGCTGGCGGAGGGTGTTATGCAGCATCTTTCTGATGAGCAAAGCCTCGGCTGGCAGGTTGACTCTGCAGGTACTGGCGGCTGGCATGTGGGTGAAGGGCCTGATCGCAGGTCTGTTCGTACTGCGCGAAATCATGGTATCAATATCAGCAAGCAGGTTTGTCGCCAATTCAGAAGACGTGATTTTAGTGATTTCGACCATATCCTGGTAATGGATAAATACAACCTGTCGGATGTGCTGAACATGGCTCCTGATGAAGAATCAGCAGTAAAGGTGAAGTTGCTATTAGGCAATAAAGAAGTACCCGACCCATATTACGACGATACCCAGTTTGAACCTGCATTTGAATTGATCGAATTGGGGTGTAAGGATTTTATTAAGGAAGTCTTGAGTCGAAAGTCTTAAGTCCAGAGTCGGGGTAATTGGTGACTTTCGACTTGAGACTTGGTACTTACGACTACTGACTTTCCACATACATCTCCCGCGCCGTTAACCCTTCCAACTCCTGAGGATTATGGCTCACGATAAGCACCGTTGTTCCCAACTCATACCATATTGATTTCAACCCGGGTATCAATTCCGATTTCATTTTAGGGTCAAGCGCCGAAAACGGCTCATCCATAAGCATCAGCTTTGGCCGGATTGCCATCGCCCTTAAAATAGCCAGGCGTTGCTGTTGCCCGCCCGAAAGATATTCGGGTTTATGAGAAGTAAATGTTTCAAGTTTGCCGATAGTAAGCAGGCGATTGATCCATTGCGCATCGTCTGATACATATTCCAGGTGTTGCTGCACGGTCATGTTAGGGAACAGTGCATAGTTCTGGAACACAAAACCTACTTTCCTTTTTTGGGGTGAGAGACAAGTTTTTAATGCGGTATCCAACCAAACCCCATCATCAACAGATATTTTACCACGTTCAGGTTCAACCAATCCGGCAATGATCTTTAAAAGAGTAGACTTGCCCGCACCTGACGGACCGTATATTTTGGTGATACTGCCCTTATCAAACTGCGCTGCAATTTTCAGCACTTGTTCTCCTTTATAGGCCTTTAGCTTTTTCTCTATATCGATGCTGATCATTCTAAAGGACTTTTGGCTTTATATTTATTGAACACGAACACCGATATCACCATGATAAAAGTGATGCAAAACAGGATGAGTGAATAGGCATTTGCAGATGAGTAATCCATATTCTCTACTGAATCATACACAGCAATAGAAGCAACCCGTGTTACTCCGGGAATATTTCCACCGATCATTAGTACTACTCCAAACTCACCCAGCGTATGGGCAAAAGTGAGTATGGCAGCTGTTAATACCGAGGCCCGGATATTAGGCAATAATACTTTAATAAAAGTTTCCTTTTCAGATTTACCCAGTGTGTAAGAAGCTTGTGAGAGCGACATCGGCAGTTGCTGCAAAGCCGACTTTAAAGGCCCGATCATAAAAGGCATACTGTAAATTATTGAAGCCAATACCAATCCCTTAAAAGAAAAAACCAACTGGATATCGAATGTATTATGTAGCCATTCGCCGATGCCATGTTTGGGGCTGAACGCCATCAGCAAGTAAAACCCCAGCACCGATGGCGGCAATACCAGCGGCATGGTGATGATAGCCTCCAGTATGATCTTAGCTATCGATCTGCCTTTTGACAACCAATAAGCCAATGGCAAACCGATGATCAGCAATATCACCGTGGTGATAGCTGCCAGTTTTAGAGTGAGCCATATCGGGGTTAAGTCCATTTATTAAAAATAATAGCGATGACTATAAAACCATCGCTATCCGTAAATATTTTCTTATTACTAATTATACACCGTACCCATATTCTTTCAATATCTTTTTCGCAGCCGGGCTAAGCATGTAATTATAAAATTTTTGCGCGTTAGCTGTTTCCTTGCTTTGCTTCAGGATAATCATGCCCTGTTTTATTGGTGTATAACTTTTAGGGTCTATCTCTTTCCAGTAAATGGTAGTTTTTCCTTCCACATCCTTTACAAACGCACGGGTTGTAAAACCGACATCTACCGTACCGGTGGTAATGTAAGTGTTCACCTGCGATATGTTTTCGCCGGTCACCAGTTTTGATTTTATATCATCCAGCACACCCTTTAATTTAAGTGACTCTTCTGCCGCTTTACCATATGGAGCGATGGCAGGGTTTGCAATAGCAATTTTCTTAATTCGGCCACTTAATAACAGCCGCTCCCAATTCTCAAAGCCAATATTCTGTGAGCTGCAAATAATCAGGCTTCCATAGGCATAAACCGCAGGCTCTTTTGTGCTGAATCCATCTTTAGCTAAACTTTCCGGAAACCCCATATCTGCCGAAAGAAACAGGTCGAACGGCGCTCCGTTTTTTATCTGGGTTGATAAATTGCCCGATGAGCCGACAATAGGTTGAATCTCAATGCCTGTTTTCTCCTTAAAGTCTTTGCCCAATACTTTGATTACACCCTGCAAATTAGCAGCAACAGCAACTTTTAGCTCCTGCGCAAAGGATGTTATTGAGGTAAAAAGAAAAAATACGACTATAACAAAGGCAGGTTTTATTTTCATAGGAACTTATTAGATGGTATTATTTTTTCATTTCTTGTTAAAAATACGAGCCTGTATTAACATTTCGGCAAAAAAGAAATATTTTTTACTATGTATTTTGTACACTAAGTAAAATTAATACTATATTGCATCTGCAAACAACTAATCAACCAATTGCAAACCTGAAGATATGCCTGCGTAAAAACAGGCATATTGATTTTAAAAACAATCATGAAAAAACATATCGTACGCCTTACCCTATTGGCGATGTTTTGTTTTCCGCTCTTTTCGCACGCCCAGACCAATGGATTTATAGGTGTAAAAGGTAAAGATATCATCACTCCTGATGGTAAAAATTTTCTGATGAGGGGTACCAACCTAGGCAACTGGCTTATCCCCGAAGGGTATATGTTCAAATTCAAAAATGTCAATTCACCACGATTGATCAACGAAGCCATAACCGAGTTGATCGGTCCTGACGAAGCCAAAGCTTTCTGGGAAAAATACCTGCATACTTATATTGAAGAGGGCGATATTCACTACCTCAAAACATTAGGCGTTAACTCTATTCGTATACCATTCAGCTATAGATTATTTACGAAAGAGGATTATCTGGGAGAAAATAATCCCAATAGGGGATTTGAGTTACTTGACAGAGTAATCGGCTGGTGCAAACACGAAGGCATCTATGTAATACTGGATATGCACAGTGCACCGGGTGGTCAAACCGGTGATAACATTGATGATGGCTATGGTTATCCCTTTCTGTTTAAAAGTGAAGCAAGTCAGCAATTGGTAGCTGATATCTGGAAGCGAATTGCAGATCATTATAAGAATGAAACTATCGTAATGGGCTACGATCTACTCAATGAACCTATTGCTACTTACTTTAACGCTACTGAGCTGAACCCGTACCTGGAGCCCGTTTATAAAAAGATCACTGCTGCTATCCGGACAGTCGACCAAAACCACCTGGTGATATTAGGTGGTGCACAATGGGACAGTAATTTTAAAGCTTTCGGCACGCCATTCGATTCAAAAGCGATATATACCTTCCATAAATACTGGACCGACCCAACTAAACAGGTGATACAGGATTATATGGATTTCCGCGACAAATACAATGTGCCGATCTATTGCGGCGAAACCGGTGAGAACAAGGATGCCTGGGTAGGCACTTTCAAAAATGTACTGGAAGAAAACAACATTGGCTGGCATTACTGGCCTTATAAGAAGATGGACAATGCAGCGGGCTTTGTAACTTTTGATGTCCCTAACGGATATGATAAGATCATCGAGTACACTGAAAAACCACGCTCAAGTTTTGAGGAGATCAGGAAAGCCACACCTGCTGATCGTGAGCTGATCAAAAAGGCATTGTATGATTTTATCAATAACAGCCGCTTCGAAAATTGCAGGCCAAATAAGGGTTATATCGAGGCTTTGGGCTTAGGTAAAAAATAAAATAACAACCCGGTTTATTTAAAAATCGTATATTAATTATTTGAACCATATGTTATTACCTCGCAAACAGAAATTCAGGACGATCGCATTGGCAGCTATTATATTGCCTTTTACACTGGTATCCTGCAGCAAAAAAGATAACGCAACGCCAACTAACACCACTACTACCAAACCGGTGGATACGACGAAAACCACCACCACAAAGCCGACTTATTCATTGGTGTGGTCGGATGAGTTTGATGGCACTACTGTTGACACCACCAAATGGAATTTTGAAACAGGTGGAGGCGGATGGGGTAATAACGAGTTGGAATATTACCAGGCAGCCAATGCCACTGTTGGTAACGGCAACCTGATGATAACAGCCAAACAGGAAAGCGTAGGCGGCGAAGCGTACACTTCTGCACGAATGACCACTCAGGGTAAAGAAGCCCCTACCTACGGCCGTATCGAGGCCCGTATTAAAGTTCCGATGGGCGCAGGATTCTGGCCCGCATTCTGGATGCTGGGATCCAATATACAAACCAATCCATGGCCAGCTTGCGGCGAAATGGATATTATGGAGCACATCAATGATACCGGTACCATTTACGGTACTATGCATTGGGCTGTAAACGGTCAGCATTCGCAATATGGCAGTACCCTTAATGTTCCTACCGTAGCCGATTACCATTTGTATGCGATAGAGTGGGACCAAAACGAGATCAGGTGGTATGTGGATAGCACGCTATATCAAACCGGTAATATCCAGAATAACATTAATAGCACGGGCGCTTTCCACCTGCCTTTCTTCATCATTCTAAATTTTGCAATGGGCGGAAATTTTCCAAATACTCCCGTTAATCAAAGCTTGCTGCCTGCAACCATGTATGTGGATTACGTGAGGGTTTATAAGCAGACGAATTAAGTCCGAAAGTCCGCATAAGTCGGGAAGTCCGGAAGTAAGGAACTATCTGCTTTTTAGTCTTTCGGACTTATGCGGACTTCCCGACTTGCGGACTATCAAAAACAAAATTGTCATTTATACGGTTTTTATTTAGCTTAGGCTAAGTTTAAACCGTTTCCTTTTTAACCGCATACCGATGAAATCCTTTGTTTTGTTTTCACTCTGCATCCTTCTATGTTTTTCTACAGCCTTTGCGCAAAAAGAAAAAGTGTATCATGTTAAATCACCTGACGGCAAGATCGATCTGACAGTGTCGGTTGATAAAAACATCAAATGGTCAGTAAGCCATGAGCAGACCGAAGTGATCACACCCTCAGAAATCTCCATGACCATAGAAAAGGGCGGAGATTTTGGAAGGAACGCTGTAGTGAAATCAGCTAAAACTACATCTGTTAACCTGGAGATCCATACGCCAATCTACAAAAAAGACAATGTTCGCGACCACTTTAACCAGTTGCTTTTAACTTTTAAAGGGGATTACGGGCTGGCGTTCAGGGCTTATAACGATGGCGTGGCTTACCGCTTCGTTTCGACACGTAAGGGCGACATTATTGTAAAAAACGAAGAAGCAAATTTCAATTTTAAGGATAACGATAAAGCATTTCTACCATTCGTAAACGATTATCGTAACCACGATAAATTCACTACCTCCTTTGAGGCGCATTACGATAATATTAGCCTATCGGAAATAAAGAAAGACTCACTAGCTTTCCTCCCCGTTTTGGTTGACTTGGGCAACGGTAAAAAAGCAGCCATATTAGAAGCCGACTTACAAAATTATCCAGGAATGTATGTTACCGGGCACGGTAAGAATGACTTGCAGGGTGTTTTTGCTCAATACCCTACCAAAGAATCTATAAAAAGGATCAATTTAGTGGTTGATGAGCGTGCTAATTATATAGCCAAATCAACCGGTGTGCGCAGCTTTCCATGGCGGGTGGTGATTATCAGCACCGAGGACAAACAGCTCGCCAATAACGATATGGTGCAGCGTTTGGCGGAGCCTTCAAGAATTGTAGATGAATCATGGATAAAGCCCGGCAAAGTGGCCTGGGACTGGTGGAACGACTGGAATATTACCCATGTAGATTTCAAAGCAGGCATTAACGTGCCGACCTATAAATATTATATCGATTTCGCGGCAGCAAACAAACTGGAATATATTATTATAGATGAGGGTTGGTCGGATGACTTCGATCTGAACAAAACCAAGCTGGATATTCAATCTATTGTCGACTACGGCAAGCAGAAAAAAGTTGGCGTTATTCTATGGTCAACCTGGTACGCTATTACCCGTGATGCAGACGGCTTGTTTGCCAAATATGCCAAAATGGGTGTGAAAGGTTTTAAGATCGATTTTATTGATCGCGACGACCAAAAGGCGGTCAGCTCCTTGTACGATCTAGCCCAAAAAGCGGCAACAAACCACTTAATGATCGATTATCATGGCATGTATAAACCAAGCGGGCTGCAGCGCACCTTCCCGAATGTGATCAACTGCGAGGGTGTGAAAGGAATGGAAAACATGAAATGGGGAACTGACAACCAGCCTATATATGATGTAAGCATTCCGTTCATCCGTATGCTGGCCGGTCCGATGGATTATACGCCGGGCGCTATGCGTAATGCATCGAAATCTGCTTTCCGGCCTGTAAACAGCAACCCGATGAGCCAGGGCACACGCAGTCACCAACTGGCAATGTATACCATTTTTGAGGCTCCGCTTCAAATGCTTTCGGATAACCCAACGGCTTATATGAAGGAAAAAGAAAGTACTGATTTCATCGCCGCTGTGCCTACAACCTTTGATGAAACCGTTGCTGTGGATGGCAAAGTTGGGGAGTACGTCACCATCGCCCGCCGAAAAGGCTCAACATGGTATGCCGGCGCAATGACGAACTGGACCGACCGCAAGATCAGCATCGATCTTTCCTTCCTCGGCGAAGGTAAATATAAAGCCATCCTATTTGAAGACGGCGTTAATGCCGACCGCGATGCAACAGATTATATCCGCAAAGAGATTACTGTAACATCCAAAGATCATATCGAAATCTCCATGGCATCCGGCGGCGGGTGGGCAGCGAGGTTTGAAAAGGAGTGATCAGTTAACCGGTTATCAGTGAATAGTTAGAATCGAATAATATCGAACACCCAATGCTGAATATCGAATAATGAAGTAATACCCACTTCGATATTCGGCATTCAAAATTTATTATTCGATATTAAATAACCTGGAATTTTAAGGAAACCTCTAAAAACAGTAAAGCCCCTGATGGGCAGGGGTCTTTACTAACCAATTATAAACCTAAATTATGAGAAGGGCTGTAGGAGAAGGAGTCGAACCTTCACGAAGTGGTTATTCTCATTGCTGAAAGTTTCCCATTAATCTTCGCCACCGCGACAAGGAGGTGTGTCTGCCAAAAATTTCACCATCCTACAGTATATTTAAGTCTGAGTCTGTAGTCACAAACTGAAAGTCAGGAGTAACAACCCTCAACTTATGGCTTCAGACCTTTGACTTAAGCTGTTGGGGAAGGGGTCGAACCTTCAAGGAGTGGTTAGCCAGCAAGCTGGTTTCCCATGATCTCCGCCACCGGGACAAGGAGGTGTGTCTGCCAAAAATTTCACCACCCAACATTGTTTGAACATTTAAAGAACGGTAGATAATATCTAAATGCTTATTACAAATTTAATGGGACTATCAATTTCTTGCAAATATTTCAATAAAATATTTTTATTTTTAATTTTATTTTAATTAAACTTGTATTTAAATAGAGAAATTAAAATTTATGTCCCACAGAAAAGCTCAAAATTTAGAAATTGATAATCTCGACATCCAAATTTTGTCGATTTTGATGAAAAATGCGACAACTCCCTATACCGAAATAGCCAAAGAGTTGATCGTTTCCGGCGGAACAATCCACGTCCGCATGAAAAAATTAGAGGAAATGGGTGTCATAAAAGGCGCCAGTCTGGAGGTTGATCCGCAGAAACTGGGCTATGATATTACCGCTTTCCTGGGTATCTATCTCGAAAAAGGATCGCAATACCACGAGGCTGTAAAACAACTGAAAAGCATCAAAGAAATTGTGGAACTGCACTACACCACAGGCGGTTACAGTATCTTCGCCAAGATCGTTTGTCACGATACCAATCACCTGCGCGAGGTGCTGAACGAGCATATCCAAAGCGTAAAAGGTATTCAGCGTACTGAAACCTTCATCTCTCTGGAAGAAAGCATCAGAAGACAGATCACTTTGGAATAATTTTACAAAGCTTTTATTGGGACGATATAAAAGGGTGTCATGCTGAGGTTCTCGAAGCATGGTGGGTAGGGCCTCTACGCGCCGCACTTCGAGTGCCTCAGTGTGACACCCACTACTTTTTTATTAGCGTTATCTTTACTTAAACTTCCCCTTCAACGCCGCCAATTTAATCGCCATATCCGTTTCAGGTTGATTTTGAGTCCTTTTCTCTTGTGTGGGCTTTTGCTGATATTTTGACTGTTCGCGCGACCTTTGCTGCTGTTCACGTGGTTCATGAGCCTTCATTGAAAGTGATATCCGCTTGCGGTTCACATCAACTTCAGTAACCGTCACTTCTACTTTTTGGTGAACTTTTAATACCTCGTTCGGGTCCTTAATATACCGGTGCGTGATCTGGCTCAGGTGAACCAAACCATCCTGGTGAACACCAATATCCACAAACGCGCCGAAGTTGGTGATATTAGTTACGATGCCAGGCAGTTTCATGCCCACTTTCAGATCGGTAATCGCGTTTACGCCTTCGGTAAAGCTGAATGCTTCGAACTGTTCACGCGGGTCGCGGCCGGGTTTGGCCAGCTCGTCCATGATGTCATTTAATGTTGGCAAGCCTACAGTTTCAGTTACATATTTCTGTAACAGAATACTTTTGCGCAATTGCTGGTTGCTCATCAGGTCTTTTACCGAACATTTCAGGTCCTTAGCCATCTGCTCTACCACATTATATCTTTCCGGGTGAACGGCGCTGGTATCTAATGGATTTTCTGCATCTCGGATGCGAAGGAAACCAGCCGCCTGCTCATAAGCTTTATCACCCAAACGGGCAACTTTTTTCAGTTGGTCACGGCGTTTAAAGGCGCCATTCTCATTCCGGTAATCCACAATATTCTGTGCCAGCTGCGGGCCAAGGCCTGACACATAAGCCAATATTTGTTTCGACGCGGTATTCAGTTCAACACCCACTGCGTTTACACAACTGATCACCGTATCGTCCAATGAGCTTTGTAGTTTATTTTGATCCACATCATGCTGGTACTGGCCTACACCGATAGATTTTGGGTCGATCTTTACCAATTCAGCCAACGGATCCATTAAACGGCGACCAATAGAAACCGCGCCCCTCACCGTCACATCCTTATCCGGGAATTCCTCGCGGGCAACTTCTGATGCGGAGTAAATAGACGCCCCGCTCTCATTAACCATTACAATTTGGATGCCCGGCAAATTTAGGTTACGGACGAACAATTCCGTCTCCCGTCCTGCAGTACCGTTACCAATAGCAATGGACTCAATCGCATATTTGCTTACCAAATGACGGGTAGTTTTCTCAGCCTCAGTTGCACCGCCTGCACCAGTATGCGGGAAAATGGCAGTGTATTCTAATAATTTACCCTGCTCATCCAAACACACAACTTTGCAACCTGTACGGAAGCCGGGGTCGATAGCCATTGTGCGTTTTTGACCAAGCGGTGCAGCCATTAACAGCTGACGTGCATTTTCAGCAAATACACGTATTGCCTCCTCATCGGCCTGCTTTTTAGTGAACAAGCGTATCTCCGTCTCCATTGATGGTTTCAGTAAACGCTTGTAGCCATCGGTTATTGCTAATTGTATTTGGCGTGATGAATCATTATTGCCGTTTACAAAAAGACCTTCCAATAATTGGATAGCCTCATCCTCTTCCGGCTGAATATCCAACCAAAGTATTTCCTCTTTTTCACCGCGGCGCATAGCTAGTACACGGTGAGATGGTGCCGATTTTACAGGCTCTGTCCAGTCGAAATAATCTTTGTATTTGATGCCTTCTTCCTCTTTGCCGGTAATCACTTTTGATTGAAAAGTACCCTTCTCTAAAAACAGCGCACGCATTTTGGTACGCACTTCAGCATTTTCGCTGATATGCTCGGCAATGATATCCCTTGCTCCGGCTAATGCTTCCTCAATAGAGTTTACGCCTTTTTCCTCGTCTATATATTTCGCTGCTTCCAGTTCAAGATCGATTTTCCTTTGCTCCAAAACCAGGTCGGCCAAAGGCTGTAAGCCTTTTTCACGGGCTACAGTAGCACGGGTTTTGCGTTTTGGACGGTATGGCAAATAGATGTCTTCTAACAATACCATCGTTTCGGCTTCGTTGATCTGTTTCTCCAGTTCTGGTGTCAGTTTACCCATTTCGGTAAGCGCTTTCAGGATGGCTTCGCGGCGTTTGTCCAGGTCGCGTAGTTGTTGTATGCGGTCGCGGATGGCGGCCACTTGTACTTCGTCAAGACTGCCTGTCATCTCTTTGCGGTAACGCGAAATAAAGGGAACGGTTGCGCCTTCATCCAGCAGGCCCACGGTGGTGCTCACCTGTTTTTCGGCAACAGACAGTTCAGCAGCAATTTTTTTATAGTGAGATTCCATTTGATTACACAGATTTATTCGTGATTACACCGAATTGATTTATGATTCCACAAACAAAATCGGTGTAATCTTCACATAATCGGCGTAATCCCAACAACCGCGAAGTTGCCACTCTTTGGGCAGAAAGAGAAGTGGTGTGTAAAAGTATTTTGAGGGATTGCATTTGACGGAATAATAATTCGGAACACAATATTGCGCGTAAGGTGTCAAAGGAGGCACTCGAAGTATGGTGCGCAAAGGCCTTAACGCCCTGCATTAACGCCAATGCATAGTTCAAGATTCCCAACGCACATGCTTCGAGTGCCTCAGCATGACACCCTTTTTTAATCTTTCGAACACCTGCATGTAGCATTCGGAATACTGCTATCGTAATCAAAAATAACTAACAGATTAGATCACTGTCAGTTAATAGTTAATGAAGCAGGACGGGGTGGGTGGGTTGTGCAATCCTGCTTTGGTATGTGATTCTATCATTCAGTAAAGTCACGAGTAGCCTTTACTCTTAGTCTTGCCCGCCATAGTCGCGACAACACAGAGGATTTTCCGTAACATTTCATTCTCATCAAATTCTAAAAGTATATTAATTTCGACTCATGAAACCTAAACGTAGTCTTTTAGAAAGAACCGTAATTTGGACTAGCGTAATTTTCGGAATATGTATTGTCGTTACTTGTAATTTAAGCAATCATGTGGATGCGTTTAAATGCGATATAGTTCATGGTAGTGATCACTTACCCGGATGGTCTAATTCCAAAGAAGAAGCAATTAAAAGAAAAACTTATTTCTGTGATGTTATTTTAAATTACGAGTCTTTTGATAATGACAAAACCTATGATTTGAAACCCCTGAAAGGATGGGTCGAGTCTTCCTGGCGCACAGGTTTTTGGTATCTGACAACAAAAAAGGATACTGGCAAGGATATTTCCTATAGAATTGTGGTACCCAATAGCGGTGATAAAAGACGTTGGATTGTAAGAAATCCCGCGAAAGGCAGTTATGGAGAAGATGTCTTAAATTATGATACTGGTTACCCTCCTGATCAGTTTGAAGCCTTAAAAGACAAGTTGCCATCTTCAGATACACTGTATTATAATGTCCTTAAAAAAGATACAATCGATTTTAGACCCGAAAATATTAAAGGTAGAATAAAAATTATCCTGCTTAGGAAAAGCAAATAGCCACTCTTCGTTGGTTGAGATTTATAATCACCGACCTAAAAACAATCGGATTTGCAATCCCTCAAAATGACACTCCCCAACACTAACAATTGTTACTCATTTTGACTTTACAACATTATTGTGCAAATTTGCACTGCTTATAGAGAAAGACGGAGGGATTAGACCCTGCGAAGTCTTAGCAACCTGTGCTTACAAGGTGCTACGTTCTACTTATCCGCCTCAAAAATGGATAGGACAGATAAGCGAAAGTCAACGTTATACCCGACTTTTCGATAAGCAATACAGGATTACACAGATTATTGAACGATTACACCGATTTTTATCTGTGGAATCATGAAATAATCGGTGTAATCATAGGCAAAATCGGTGTAATCACACAATGGATATTAGGAAAGAATTAGAGAAACGCATACTGGTAATTGACGGGGCGATGGGTACCATGATACAGCGGTACCAACTCACCGAGGATGATTTTCGTGGGGAAAGGTTCCGTAATCATCCTTCTGATCTGAAGGGCAATAACGACCTGCTGAATATTACGCGTCCGGATGTGATTAAGGCCATCCACCAGGAATATATTGATGCAGGGGCGGATATTATCGAAACCAACACGTTCAGCACGCAGTGCATTTCCCTGGCCGACTATCACATGGAAGAGCTGGGTTACGAACTGAGCTACGAAGGCGCACGCATTGCCCGCGAGGTGGTGGATGAATACAACAAAAAACATCCTGAAAAACCACGCTTTGTTGCCGGTGCTGTTGGGCCCACCAACCGCACTGCATCCATGTCGCCTGATGTGAACGACCCCGGTTTCCGTGCCGTTACTTTTGATGATTTGGCAGAGGCTTATTATGAGCAGGTTCGTGGATTGGTAGATGGCGGCTCTGATTTACTTTTGATCGAAACCATATTCGATACGCTGAATGCCAAGGCTGCTATCTACGCCATAAAAAGATACGAACAGGAGTGCCGTGCAGAGGGTAAAGACCGTAACAGCTACCGCAGTACTTCTAATATCATGATATCGGGCACCATAACCGATGCATCAGGACGTACCCTTTCGGGCCAAACAGTTGAGGCATTCTGGAACTCGGTTCGCCATGCTAACCTGTTGTCTGTTGGGTTGAACTGCGCCTTAGGTGCCAAAGAAATGCGTCCGCATTTGCAGGAGCTTTCTGAAAAAGCCAATGTGTTTATTTCAGCCTATCCGAATGCAGGCTTACCAAATGAGTTTGGCGGCTATGACGAAATGCCGCATGAAACCGCGCATTTTATTGAAGATTTCCTGGATTCGAACATGGTGAATATCGTCGGCGGATGCTGTGGTACTACGCCTGAGCATATCCGTTGCATTGCTGAAAAAGCGGCTAAGGCTACGCCAAGAAAACGCCCAGAAACAGAGCCATATCTGCGCCTGAGCGGTTTGGAAGCGGTTAACATCACTCCCGAAACGAATTTTGCCAACATAGGTGAGCGTACTAATATTACCGGGTCGCCTAAATTCTCGAAGCTGATTTTGGCAGAGGATTATGAAGGCGCTTTGACGGTTGCCCGTCAGCAGGTAGAGGGCGGTGCGCAGGTGATCGATGTGAACATGGATGAGGGCATGATCGACTCAGAAGCAGCCATGACCAAGTTCCTGAACCTGATCGCATCAGAACCGGATATTGCCAAACTGCCTATCATGGTCGATTCATCCAAATGGACGGTGATCGAAGCCGGACTTAAATGTTTACAGGGAAAAGGCATCGTAAATTCGATCTCTCTGAAAGAGGGTGAAGATAAATTTAAGGACCAGGCACGTAAAATATTAAGCTACGGCGCTGCCGTGGTGGTGATGGCTTTTGACGAACAAGGCCAGGCAGACTCGTTAGCCCGACGCATTGAAATATGCAAACGCAGTTATGATATTTTGGTGAACGAAGTAGGCTTCCCACCACAGGACATCATTTTCGACCCGAACATCCTTACAGTTGCTACTGGTCTGGAAGAACATAATAATTATGCGGTCGACTTTATAGAGGCGACACGTTGGATCAAACAAAACCTGCCGCTGGCCAAAGTAAGTGGTGGGGTGAGTAATATTTCCTTCTCTTTTCGCGGTAATAATGTGGTGCGCGAGGCAATGCACTCGGCATTCCTGTATCACGCTATCAAAGCGGGCTTGGATATGGGTATCGTAAACGCCGGGATGCTGGAGGTTTATGAAGAAATTCCAAAAGACCTGCTGGAATACGTAGAGGACGTGCTGCTAAACCGCCGTCCTGATGCTACCGAACGCCTTGTTGAATTTGCCGAAACGGTTAAAAGCAAAGGCAAAGAAATAGTGAAGGATGAAGAGTGGCGAAAGGAACCCGTTGAGAAACGTTTATCGCATGCTTTGGTAAAGGGCATTATCGAATACCTGGATGATGACGTGGAGGAAGCCCGTCAAAAGTCCGCCAAACCTTTGGATGTAATCGAAGGCCCGCTTATGGATGGCATGAACGTCGTGGGCGACCTGTTTGGCGCCGGGAAGATGTTCCTGCCGCAGGTGGTAAAATCGGCCCGTGTGATGAAAAAGGCGGTGGCTTACCTGCTGCCATTTATCGAACTGGAAAAAGCAAATAACGCCAATGCCGACCAGCGCAGCAATGCCGGAAAGGTGCTGATGGCCACCGTGAAAGGCGACGTACACGATATTGGTAAAAACATTGTCGGTGTGGTGTTGGCCTGTAATAACTTCGAGGTGATAGACCTGGGGGTAATGGTACCACCGCAGAAAATTATTGAAGAAGCGAAAAAACACCAGGTAGATATTATCGGCCTGAGCGGTTTGATCACCCCATCATTGGATGAGATGGTTCATTTCGCTAAAGAAATGCAACGTGAGGGGTTTACTATCCCCCTAATGATCGGTGGAGCCACAACATCGCGTATTCATGCTGCTGTTAAAGTGGCGCCAAACTATGATCATGGTGTAATCCACGTACTGGATGCTTCACGCAGCGTAGGCGTATGCAGTAACCTGATGAATAAGGAAACCCGCGGAAGCTATATTCAATCAGTAAAAGAAGAATACGACAAAGCCCGCGAAGCGCATTTGAACAAACGCTCGGACAAACGTTTTGTAAGCATTGATGAGGCGAGGAACTCCAGACTGCAGATCAACCTGAATGGTTCTATTCCTCCAAAACCAACGTTTACAGGTACAAAAGTATTTGAATCATTCCCGTTAGAAGAACTGGTACCTTATATCGACTGGTCTCCATTTTTCCATACCTGGGAGCTGCGCGGTTCATATCCTAAAATATTTGATGATAAATATGTAGGGGTTGAAGCCAAAAAACTTTTTGATGATGCACAGGTATTGTTAAAGAGAATCATCAAAGAAAAACTATTAAAGGCCAATGCCGTGATCGGTTTCTGGCCGGCCAATAGCGTTGGGGATGATATTGAACTATACACTGATGAAAGCCGCAAGGAAGTTTTAACTACCATTCATACCTTGCGCCAGCAGGCTGAGAAAGTGAAAGGCGAACCTTATTATGCCTTGTCTGATTTCATCGCGCCAAAAGATAGCGGCGTGAAGGATTATTGGGGAGGCTTTGCTGTAACATCAGGCGTTGGCTGTGATGAATTGGTAGCTGAGTTTGAAAAAGATCATGATGATTATAACAGCATTATGGCTAAAGCATTAGCCGACCGTCTTGCTGAAGCTTTCGCTGAAAAAATGCACGAGCTTGTTCGCCGCGAATATTGGGGTTATGCCAAGAATGAAGAGTTAAGCAACGAAGAGCTGATTAAGGAACAATACCAGGGTATTCGTCCGGCACCCGGCTACCCTGCCTGTCCGGATCATACGGAGAAGGTTACTTTATTCAACCTGTTAAGGGCTGAAGAGAACACCGGCATACAGCTTACTGAAAGCATGGCTATGACACCGACCGCGGCCGTGAGCGGGTTCTATTTTGCACATCCGCAAGCCAGGTACTTCGGTTTGGGCAGGATCAGCAAAGACCAGATAGAAGATTACGCCAAACGCAAAAACATGCCTGTTGAGGACGTTGAACGCTGGATGGGACCTAATCTCAATTATTAAATCAAATCGTCATTGCGAGGAGGAACGAGGAAGCAATCGCATACTATACAGGGCGAAGAGGCATAGTTCGCGATTGCCACGCTACGCTCGCAATGACAAAGTATAAATTGTTATTATATATTTGATCCGACTGAATCACAAATGAAGATCTCCGAACATATAAAAAACGCAAAAGGCAAAACACTTTTTTCATTCGAACTGATACCGCCGTTAAAAGGACACAGCATAGAAGGGCTTTATAATGCCATAGACCCGTTGATGGAGTTTAAGCCACCTTTTATTGATGTTACTTCGCTGCGCGAGGACTTTATTTACAAGCAGCACGAAAGCGGCCTGCTTGAAAAAGTAAGCTACCGCAAAAGGCCCGGTACCATAGCCATTTGCGCTGCTATAATGAATAAATACAAGGTGGATACCGTTCCGCATTTACTGTGTGGTGGTTTCACAAAGGTGGAAACAGAATACGCTTTGATAGATCTGCAGTTTTTGGGTATTGAAAATGTGCTGGTACTTAGAGGAGACGCGCGCCTTGCCGATGCATCATTTGTGCCTACACCGGGAGGGCATTGTTATGCTACTGACTTGCTTGAACAGGTTGTCAACATGAACAATGGCAAATACCTGCACGATGAAAACCCCGAAAACCTGAAAACGGATTTTTGCGTGGGTGTGGCCGGCTATCCCGAAAAGCATTTTGAAGCGCCTAACCTAAAAACAGATTTCAAATACTTGAAGCAAAAGATAGATATGGGGGCCAATTTTATTGTTACCCAAATGTTTTTTGATAACCAGAAATATTTTGAATTTGTAAATAACTGCAGGGCGAATGGCATCAATGTGCCTATTATACCAGGCTTAAAGCCAATCGTTAATTCCAAACAGTTGGTCAGTCTTTCAAAGACTTTTCATATCGATATGCCCGAGGATCTTTGCGATGCCATACATGGCTGTAAAACTGACAAAGACGCCCGTGAAGTGGGTATCGAATGGACTATCAATCAGTGCAAAGAATTGATTGACTTTGGCGCACCTGTTTTGCATTTCTATACGATGAGTAATGCAGGCCCGACGCGAAAGATCGCAGAGGCAATATTTTAAATTGTTATCTGAGCTGAATTGACAACCTTTGAAAAGTTGTCAATTCTATATTACCCATTCTTCAACAAGTACTTTTTGAAACCTTCAAAATCTGTGCCCAGTGATGCCGCATGTTTGATTTTTTCTTCCAGGCCTTGTACCTCTTCAGGAATCACAATTGCTTTTGAGACATGATCAGGCAATACATCCGGGAATTTGCATGGATGAGCCGTTGAAAGGAACACTCCAGTTGCTTTTCCGGTCGGTTGATCCTGTTGCCAGTCCTTCAATGCCTGCCAGGCAATGGCGGTATGCGGGCACACTACATAGTTGTAGTTACTGTATATCTTTTCAACCGCCTGTGTTGTTTCTTCATCTGTATAACTAAAGCCGATCACTTTTTTGGTGAGTTCTGCCGAATCTGCCTTAAACATATCAGCGATCCTCACCCAATTGCTTGGGTTGCCCACATCCATTGCATTAGAAATAGTTTGCACCGATGGCTTAGCCTGGTAAATACCAGTTTTCAAAAACTCAGGAACGGTATCATTGGCATTGGTTGCGGCGATGAATTGCTCAACTGGCAACCCCATTTTCCATGCCAAAATACCGGCACCAATATTTCCAAAATTGCCACTTGGAACAGAAAAGACTACTTTGTCCTTGTTCTGCTTTAATAGCTGTGCGTAAGCATTGAAGTAATAGAATGTTTGTGGTATCAACCGGGCGATATTGATCGAATTAGCTGACGTAAGCCTGAATTTTTCATTCAGTTCCGGGTCGGTAAATGCTTGCTTTACTAACGCCTGGCAATCATCAAATGTTCCATCGATCTCAATAGCGCGGATATTTTGCCCATTAGTGGTTAACTGCAATTCCTGTATACCGCTTACTTTTCCTTTTGGATAAAGGATAGTAACCCTGGTATTAGGCACGCCTAAAAAACCTAAGGCAACTGCGCCGCCGGTATCTCCTGATGTCGCAACCAACACGTCCAGTTGCTTTTCGCCTTCCTGCAAAAAGTAGCTCATCACGCGGCTCATAAAGCGCGCGCCGAAATCTTTAAACGCCAGGGAAGGTCCATGCCAAAGTTCCAGCACATTTACACTGTCTTCCAGCGAAACTACCGGTGCGTAAAAGTTGATAGCATCGTGTATGATTGTTCTCAGATCGCCGTCAGGTATATCATCCCCCAAAAGATTTTTGGCTACATGAAAAGCAATTTCAGGCAGGGTATAACCGTCCAGATTATTCAGGAACTTTTCGTCGAGTCTTGGTATTTGAACAGGCATATACAGGCCCCTGTCCTGCGGCATGCTATTAAAAACAGCCTCTTTGAATGAGACTTGGTGGGAAGTATTGTTGGTACTATAGAATTTCATTTTTTTATCTTATTGTCATTGCGAGGAACGAAGCAATCGCGAACTATACAGGGCGAAGAAGCACAGTTCGCGATTGCCGCGCTATCGCTCGCAATGACAGTTGTTTTAATTTTTAACCTATTACTTTTGGGCCCTGGTTATTAATATCCGATACATAAGTATTTGAACCGATGCCGGCTGCAGCTAAATTTTTTTGCAGTTTTTGAGCGATCTGTTTTGCAGTTTCCTCACTTTTTGTAAATGCAAATACTGAAGGTCCGGAGCCTGAGATGCCAAAACTAACCGCACCCATTTCCATAGCTATTTCGCGCATTTTATAAAAATCTGGGATCAGCATGGATCGGACGGGTTCTACCAGGATATCCTTCATACTGCGACCGATCAGGCCGATATCGTTCATAAATAAACCGCTTACTAATCCGGCGATATTGCCCCACTGGGTAACAGCATCTTTCATGTATATCTTATCACGGATGATCTGCCTGGCTTCGCGGGTGGGCACATCTACGTCGGGGAATACTATGGCACAATACAATCCTTTAGGATGAGGTAACCGGATCACATCCAGCGGCTCATAACTACGAATAAGCACAAAGCCGCCCATCAGAGCCGGCGCCACATTATCAGCATGGCCATGCCCGCAGGCCATTTCCTCGCCTTTCATAGCAAATGGCAATAGTTTTGCCGCATCGGTTTCATCACCTAACAGTGTCTTAGCAGCAAATAAACCTGCAACTGTACTGGCTGAACTCGATCCCAGCCCACTACCAATCGGCATTTTTTTGTGTAGTTCAATATCCAGGCCTATATCAGTACGATTGATACTTTGCAAATAATGCTGAACGCTCACACTAACGGTATTCTTAGCAGGATCGAGCGGTAGGCGGCCATTATCCCCTGTTATTTTGCTGATGGTAATACTTGGCTTATCGGTTACCCGCATAATTACTTCATCGCCGGGCTCATTTACGGCAAAGCCCAGTACATCAAACCCGCAAACCACATTGGCTACCGTTGCCGGGGCAAAAACTTGTATAGAATTTTCCATTTATATATTTAGTATCGGAATACTTTTAAAATTTTTTAAGTCTCTTCCGCTATACAGCGGAGAGAGATTTAGAGAGGGGCTAATTGGCACCCACATTAATTAAATCAGCAAATACACCGGCTGCGGTAACTTCGGCACCTGCACCTGGGCCCTTAACCACTAATGGGCGGTCTTTATAACGATCTGTTGTAAACGAAATAATATTGTCACTGCCTGAAAGCATGTAGAAAGGATGGTTTTCGTCTACCATTTGCAGTGTGATGGCTGCCTTTCCGTCTTCCAGCTTGCCTATGTAACGCAGTACTCTCTTTTCTTTTTCAGCCTGCTCCTTTAGTTTGGTAAAGTAAGCATCTTCCTGTTTGAGCGCAGCATAAAAATCATCTACCGTTTGCGCTTCCATACAGCTTTTTGGCAGGATGCTTTCAATTTGGATGTCAGCAGCTTCCATTGGATATCCTGCATCACGGGCCAGAATTAATATCTTCCGCATAAAGTCGGTCCCGCGCAGGTCGTCACGTGGATCGGGTTCGGTATAGCCTTTTTCCTGCGCTAGTTTTACCACATCGTGGAAATTGGCATCGCCTTTAAAATGATTAAAGATGAAGGATATTGTTCCTGAAAGGATAGCCTCAATACGTTTCACCCTGTCACCGCTGTTCATCAGGTCTTTCAGTGTGCGTATAATAGGTAATCCTGCACCCACGTTGGTTTCATAGAAGAAATCAACGCCATGCTGACGCGCTGCATCACGGAAAGTTTTGTATTGCTTATAATCAGCTGAGTTACCGATTTTGTTACAAGTAACTACGGATATATTTGACTTAAACACCTGTTCATAAACCCCGATAGGCTGCGGGCTTGCGGTGTTATCGATAAATACACAGTTCGGCAGGTTCATTTCTTTCATTTTCTTTACAAATGATCCAAGGTCAGCTTTCTCGTGTGATTTTTCCAGGTCATCTTTCCAATTGTCCAGCGAAAAGCCATCCGAGTTAAACACCATTTTCCGTGTATTGCTGATCCCAACAATTTTTACCTGGATGCCATTGTTCTGCTGCAAGAATTCGCTGTGCTCATTTAATTGGCGGAAAAGGGTGGTGCCGATATTACCTGTACCAAGGCAAAATGCATGAAGCGTTTTATTCAGCTGAACGAAGAAGGCATCGTGTACTGCGTTAAGGGCCTTAGCCAAATCACTGCGCGAAATAATAACAGATATATTGTACTCGGACGAGCCTTGTGCAATGGCTCTCACATTAACACCATTTCGGCCAAGTGCATGAAATAATTTTCCGGATATGCCCGGTGTTTGTTTCATGTTTTCACCGACTATTGCAAGTATGGCAAGGTTTTGCTCAATATCAGGTTGATCCAGCTTATTGGCCAAAAGTTCCAGCTCAAATTCCTGTTCTATCACCCTTTGCGCTTTTGCCGCGTCATGTGGATTTACTGCAAATGTAATGCTGTGCTCTGACGAAGACTGCGTAATTAGAATAATATTGATCTGCTCTCGGGCAAGTAAAGAAAACAACCTTCCGCTAAATCCTGATTTACCCACCATGCCGCTACCCTGAACGTTAATGATACTGATATCACTTATCGATGATATTCCTTTGATAGGTAATGATGATGCTTTGCAATGATGCTGGATAATAGTTCCTTCAAAATCAACTTCAAAAGTGTTTTTTATTACGATTGGGATCTTCTTCAAAAATGCCGGGATCATCGTTGGTGGATAGATCACTTTTGCGCCAAAGTAAGAAAGCTCCATCGCTTCAGTATAGGTTAGTTCAGGCAGAGAAAATGCCTTTTTCACCATGCGCGGATCGGCGGTCATCATGCCATTTACATCGGTCCAAATCTGGATTTCTGACGCATTCAAAGCTGCTCCGAATATGGCCGCAGTATAATCACTACCTCCGCGTCCCAGAGTAGTGATCTGCCCGGCTTCGTTGGAGGCAATGAAGCCGGTCACAAAAAGCATCTTGCCGGAATTTTCTTGTATAAAACCTTTGATCAGCAATTCGGTCAATTCCATATTCACTTTGGCGTGGCCGAAATCGCTGTCAGTTTTTATCAGTTCGGAGGCATCCACAAACAAAGCTTCAGGAAAATACTGAGAGGCTATTTTGCTGATCATCAATGTAGAGCAACGCTCGCCATAACTCAGGATCAGGTCTTTAGTTTTGGCTGTCAGCTCACGGAGAGTCGATACGCCTTGAAGTAATTCTTCAAGATGATTGAAGTTTATCTTCAACCTTGTGTAGGCCGGGTTTTGATTCTGCACGGTCAGTAACGTGCGAACCATATCGAAATGGCGTGTTTCCAGTTCTGCCAGCTGAGCGGTAAAGTCTTCGCCCCTTGATGCTTTTTCGGCCATTGCCGAAAGTAGGTTGGTAACCCCGCCCATAGCCGACAAGACCGTTATGGGCTTTTCACCTGCTTCGTATTCCTTTTTTAATATGTCGATCACTGTGCTTATGCTTTGCGCCGAACCGACCGAAGTGCCTCCGAATTTTAAAATCTTCATTGTAATAAAGTAAAAAAGCCTCCCTCTTTTTCGGAGGAAGGCTTGCTGTTGTTTCTTTTTATGTTTTACACCACAAGATTATCTTCCTCCGGAAATTATCCCGGTGGTAGTTGTTGTTGTAATTATGGTGCTGTTAATTATCATTTCTGTAATGTCTGTAAAGTAAGTAGATATTTTTTGAATATGCAAATAGTATTTTTATTTAATAACAATTACCATTTTACTAAGTCGAGTGGCAGGGTTCTGAAATTCATAGGTAGATGCAGAAAGGTTTAGGCGACACCTTTAAGTATCGCCGTAAAACTAAACAGATAGTTTGATGAAAAAGAATTTACCTTGTAACAATAGCGATACTATTGGCTTCGCCATATTTTGGCAAGGTGACCATCGTATTATTTTTCCAGTAAACCGCGTTATTTTTCTTCGGAGTAGCGCTGGTCTGCACACCGGCCAAATAAATATCACTTTCGTTTACGGCAATATCATTAACAATCGTACCCAAAGGAAATTTAGATAGTTCACCATTTTTCCAGTAAGCCCCATACGGCCCGTGACTATCTCTTCCTGACACATACACATCCGAACCATTAACTGCTATTCCATTGGCTACAAATGCTGAGCTATTCTGAGGCAGCATAACTGCAATACCATTTTTCCAATAAGTTGCGCCTCCTGTGCTACCTACAAAACCTGCCATGTACACGTCATTTCCAACCAGGAGGATATCCGAACAATTTCCGACATCAGTAGTAGATAATACTGAGTCTTTGCCATTTTTCCAGTAGCTGGCGTAATTATTATTGCTAAAGCCTGCCACATAAACATCGTTGCCGTTTACTGCTATGGCACTGGCAGAAGAAGCTGATGTATTATCGCCCAATGTAGTTTGGTTGCCGTTTTTCCAATATACAGCTGTCGATTGAATAGTGCCTATAGTACCGCTCACATACACATCCGTACCGCTAATGGCTATGCCCGTAGCACGGGTTTCGGTGCTCCCGTCGCTTAGGTTAGTGATCATACCGTTTTTCCAATAACAGGCTACCGCATTTCCTAACTGCTGACGGGTAAAACCGGCCATATATACATCAGTGCCACTAACAACGATAGAAGTTACTACCGAATTGAGCGTACTGTCACCAAAGGCTGTAGCGACGCCGTTTTTCCAATAAGTTGCCACAAAATTACCGTTTGAAGCTATAGTAAATCCACCTACATAAATATCCACCGGTTTGGGTTGGTGAGGTAGAATTTTTTCGCCTTTCATACATGCCTGTAGGGCTAACATTAGTATCAGGACGAAAAGAAGTAAAGGTTTTGATTTCATAAATAAACTACAAATTGCATCAGCAATTGAAAAATTGTTTTCCAACGACAATAGTTCACCTTGAATAAAATGAGGGGGCGGGCCACGAGCAGCCCACTGATGTATAAAGCACTAAATGCCGGATTTGTTTGAGTTCTATGAAAATGATTTTATGCTAAACGAAATATTTGATGGTTAAACCTAATCGAATAAACAATAAGCACACTCAGCCAAACACGATATTTCTCTATTTCGAGCCCCTTGTAAATTTGATACCTTTGCAAACTCATGGAGGGACTTGTAACCAAATCGACCGGCAGCTGGTACCAGGTGTTGACTAATGATGAGCAAAAATATGATTGCCGCATCAAAGGCATATTTCGTACCAAAGGGATTACCACAACCAACCCAATTGCTGTAGGCGATCATGTCGATTTTGAGCTGGAGCCCGAGCAGGGAACCGGTGTAATTACCAATCTACATCCGCGCAAAAACTACATCATACGCAAATCTGTTAATCTGTCAAAACAGGCGCAGGTCATTGCTGCCAATCTTGATCAAGCACTACTGATCGTTACGCTGGCATCACCGCGTACCTCACTTGGTTTTATCGACCGTTTCCTGGTAACTGCCGAAGCTTATGATGTTCCTGCCGGACTGGTATTCAACAAGCTTGACCTTTTCAGCGATGAAGGGCTTGAAATATTGGCCGAGTACACATCAACCTATGAAAAAATAGGTTACCCATGCTACGAGGTATCTGCCCTGAACGGAACGAATGTGGAACAGGTATCTGCCATTATAAAAGATAAGGTGACGCTCTTCTCAGGTCACTCTGGAGTAGGTAAATCGAGCCTGATCAACGCGCTGGTGCCTGATCTTCAATTACGCACTACACAAATATCAGAGTGGCACGACAAAGGCGTTCATACCACAACATTTGCCGAGATGTTTGAATTGCCTGAAGGTGGATACATCATCGATACGCCCGGAATACGCGAACTGGGCGTGATCGATATTGAAAAAAATGAGCTGAGCCATTTCTTCCCCGAAATGCGGGCCCTTTTAAACCAATGCCGCTTTAACAGTTGCAGGCATATCAATGAACCCGGCTGCGCAGTGATCAAAGCAGTTGAAGAAGGAGAAATCGAACTATCCCGTTATGAAAGCTATCTGAGCATTTACAATGGGAATGATACCAGGGCATAAACACGATTTTTTCTAATTATTGCGAATTTCACGAATTCAAAAATTGCATTATTAGCATAATTCGGCCTAATTCGTGAAATTCGTGGCATTATGAGAGCAGTTTTACAACGTGTAACACAAGCCAGTTGTATGGTGGACGGTAATATTACCGGGGAGATCAAAAACGGATTTCTGGTTCTATTAGGCATTGAAGATGCAGATACCGATGAAGATCTGCAGTGGCTGGCTCAGAAAATAGCCTCAATGCGGGTATTTGGTGATGAAAACGGGCTTATGAACAAAGCCCTGTCAGATATAAATGGTGACATACTACTCATCTCGCAGTTTACTTTGTTTGCTTCTACCAAAAAAGGAAACCGCCCGGGTTTTACACGCGCCGCACGTCCGGATAAGGCCATACCTATGTATGAACAGATGATCAAGGTATTGGAAGAACTGACAAACAAAAAAGTGGCGACAGGAATATTTGGAGCAGATATGAAGATTAATCTGCTGAATGATGGACCTGTCACAATAATAATAGACACGAAAAATAAAGAATAATAATAAACACTAATTACACAAATGAGTTCGAATTACACGAATTAAAATTTTGTCTATTCGTGTAATTCGTAAAAATTAGTGTAATTAGTGACTATATGATTGATATTTTATTTAAAGAAGAATCTTATAAAATAATTGGTGTATGTTTTGAAGTGCACAAAATCTTAGGTCACGGTTTTAAAGAAGCTGTTTATAAAGATGCTCTCGAATTAGAATTTAATAAAGTAGAAATACCCTTTCAAAAGAGAAAAGCCATATAGCATTATTTATAAAGAGCAAAAACTTAAGCACTATTTCGTAGCAGATTTTATAGTTCATGATAATATTATTCTTGAGATAAAAGCGGGAAGTTATATTGGCGACCCTTACATAAAACAAACTTTAAACTATCTTAAGGCATCAGGGCTACGATTAGGGATAGTCATCAACTTTGGCAGCCCCTCGTTGGAATATCAACGTGTAATATTTTAAATAGACACACGAATTGAATCTAATTACACAACTAGATGCCAATTCGTGAATTCGTGTAATTCGCAATAATTAGAAAAATTCGTGTTCATATTATGGAAATTAAGGAAGCGCAACATCTTGTAGACGAATGGATAAAAACAACCGGCATCCGTTACTTTAACGAACTGACCAATACCGCCATTTTAATGGAAGAAGTGGGCGAGGTAGCCCGGATAATGGCAAGGCAATATGGTGAGCAATCGTTCAAGAAATCGGATACGGAAGTGAATCTTGCCGACGAGATGGCTGATGTGCTTTTTGTGCTGATCTGCCTGGCGAACCAAACCGGAATTGACCTGACAGATGCATTGGAAAAAAATATGCAGAAGAAAAGCATCCGCGACGCCGACAGGCACAGGAACAACGAGAAGCTGAAATAAGCACACACCGTTTCGGCAAGGAAACATCCATTTAAAAACAATTTAATAAATGGAAAAAATTAAAAAAACTTGTCATGAAACGTGTATTAACAATAGTGCTTATTGCATTTATATTTACCGGGTGCAAACAGGCATCTAATGAAAAAGAAGAGCTAAAAGCTGTAACACTTGATAAAGCAAAAATTAGCTCTGTAAGCGAAAAAGAAGATAAAATTGCCGACACAAATGCCTCTTCCAGCAGTTCGCAACAAATCATCTCTGACACCTCAAAGAAGCTGATCAAAACCGGTGATATTAGTTTTGAGACCAATAACCTGTACGGCACCCGAAAGAAGATCATTACTTCTTTAAGAAATCTTGAGGGTTATGTTTCCGAAGAAAATGAAACTAATGATTCCTATCGTCGTGGGCTGACTTTGAAACTGCGCGTCCCTTCAAAAAACTTCGATCTGTTACTGGACTCTGTTTCCGGCAATGCGGCAAAGATCGACTCCAAGAATGTCCGCGTTTCGGATGTTACCTCGCAGTTTATCGATATCAAAACCAGTCTTGCCAATCAGCAATTACTCGAAAAGCGTTACCAGGAATTGTTGAAAAGATCAGACAAAATGAGCGATGTGCTGCAGATCGAAAACAAGCTTACTGAAATCCGTACATCTATCGATTCTACTCAAGGCACATTAAACTATCTGAGCAGGCAAGTTGCTTATAGTACTCTTGAAGTTAATTTCTACAGCGAGCAAACGCCTCAGTATAGCGGAACAACTATCGGTGATAGGCTGAGCGCGTCCCTGAAAGGCGGCTGGGAGCTGATGCAGAACCTGTTCTTTGGTATCATCAATATATGGCCATTGGTAATCTTAGCCATGGTAATCTATGTGATTGTGAAAAAGTGGAGAGCTAAAAGAAAACTCAGAGTAGTACAGCAATAAAAAAATGTGGCAGCAGACTTACGAGTGGTATGTATGTGAATCTGAGAAAAGCCGCTGCTGCCACTATTGAAACACAATACTAATATAGAATATTATTTTGAAAAAAATAAATAATTTAGAATTATATTCCTATTTAACATTTTTTAACATAATTAAATTACGATACAGGCGTTTATAAGACATCCTTAAATTTAAACCGCCTTATTATGAAAAATTTCATTCTTGCAGCAACCATGCTGCTGCTCTTTACTTCATGTGGTAATAAAAACGACAGTAACAAAGCAGTGAAATTCCCTCCGCCGGTCGTAAAAGCTGACGAGGAGGTAGATGAAGATAGTCCACCAGTGTTAAACGAATTGGAAGTAGCCGATCCCGGCGTAAAGTCAGTAAAGGGCGACCCTAATGCTGAAATTAAAATCGATGAACCGGTTGGCAACGCTGATATAAACCGGGTTGCAGAAGAATCGCCAACTAATAATAAGCGTTATACCGATATAGGAAGGAAAATAGTTAAAAATGGAGACATCAGTTTTGAAACAAATGATATAGCCGCTACCCGACAAAAAATACTGGCTACGCTAAAAAGTCTTGGAGGATATGTTGACGATGACAAAGAATCGACGGATAACGAAGAAAACCGGAAAGACTATACATTAAACGTAAGCATTCCGGCAAATAATTTTGATAAGCTTTTGAATTTTGTCTCGTCTTCTGCAGATAAGATCGACTCAAAAAACATCAGCATAACCGACGTGACTACGAATTATATCGATATCACTACCCGGCTTGCCAATAAAAAGATTTTGGAAAATCGTTATCTCGATCTGTTAAAGAAAGCATCCAAAATCTCTGATCTTTTGGAGATAGAAAACAAGCTGACAGAAATACGCAGTGATATTGAATCGACCCAGGGTAGATTGAACTATCTAAACAAACAGATACTTTATAGTTCTTTGAACATTACTTTTTATACCAAGCAAATTGTTAAAGCCGACAAGCCTATAGGCTTCGCTTATAAGTTAAAAATGGCATTGCACAAAGGGGAGTTATTTTTAGAACACCTGTTTTTTAAAGTGGTTGCCTTATGGCCATTGTGGTCGCTCTGTATAATAGGATTCATCACCTTCAGAATGTGGAGACGCAAAAGGAGACTGGCTAATGCGATTTTGCAGAGTTAATCATTAGCCGTTGCAGCGATGTGGTAGCAGTTAAATTATCTATCGAGGTTTGCTGCTACCACTACTGCAATTTGACAAGGCGTTGTCCATGTAAAATCGGGATAGCGGTAGTAATATCTACATTCAGGCAAAAAGCGATATCTGCTTCGATACCTAATTTTTTTAAGCGCTCGCTGTGCGAGGTTTTTGCCAGATAGGCATTCAGATCATTTTTACCATCCTGGTAAAGATCATTAGCAGCGATGGCAGCATCGTCGGTTTTGTAATCTCCCGCTTTAAGTTGATCAACCACCGCGCCTGCAAACAAAGTATCTTCCAGGTTGAAGTTATTCTTCCAGCCGGCGCAAACCAGCAGGATATTTTCATTTTGCGTTTTAAGCCAGTTGCAAAGTGAGGTCAGGTTCAAGAACGAACCGATTACTATTTTTTTTGCTGATCTGGATAAATGCAAGGCATGTGTACCATTAGTGGTAGTAAGTACAACGGTTTTACCTGCTACTTTTTCTTTAGTATAAGAGAAGGGTGAATTACCAAAATCAAACCCTGATACCACTTCGCCGTTACGTTCGGCAGCAAGCAAAAAGCTGCTTTCCTTGTCGCGGTAGGCTATGCATTCTTCTACCTCAGCTACAGGAATAATCGCTTCAGCGCCATTGTCGATACCATAACAAATGGACGATGTGGCACGGAAAATATCTATAATAACAGCAATATATTCGTCGACCTGGTATAATGGTAAAAGCGAAGGGCTAAGGCAAACGTGCAGATTTTTGGTCATTGGGTATTTGTCATTGGGTATTTGTCATTGGTCATTAGTCTTGCGTTACCAATGACTAATGATCAGTGACAAATGACTATCTATTTATAAAATGGTGGTTTTACAACCTTTGCCTTTACTTTATTGTCGCGGATGTTGATGAATATTTCGGTTCCTTCTTTGGCAAACTCATTTTGCACATAGCCCATACCGATTGCTTTCTGAAGTGATGGGGATTGCGTACCTGAGGTTACTTTACCAATTGAATTTCCCTCAGCATCTACGATCTCATAATCATGACGTGGGATGCCGCGATCGATCATCTCAAAGCCAACCAGTTTGCGTTTTACACCGTCCTGCTTTTGCTGTTGTAATGCTTCTGAGTTTGTAAAATCTTTATTGAATTTGGTTACCCAACCTAAACCTGCTTCCAGCGGTGACGTAGCATCATCAATATCATTGCCATACAAACAGAAGCCCATCTCAAGTCTTAATGTATCACGTGCGCCCAGACCAATTGGCTTTATACCAAATGCTGCTCCAGCTTCAAAAACAGCATTCCAAAGTTTTTCAGCGTCTTTGTTATCAACGTAAATCTCGAAACCACCGGCACCGGTATATCCCGTTGCTGAAAGCAATACATTATCGATACCTGCAAAAGTGCCTTTTTTGAAAGTATAGTATTCCATCGAGCCCAGGTCAATATCCGTCAGGCTTTGCAGTGCGTCAGCTGCTTTGGGACCTTGTACAGCTAATAATGATGTGCGGTCAGAAATATCTTTCATTTCAACACTTTCAGTATTGAATTTGGATATCCAGTTCCAGTCTTTTTCGATGTTAGAGGCATTAACCACCAGCATGTAAGTTTTCTCATCAATACGGTATACCAGCAGGTCATCCACAATACCGCCGTCTTCATTCGGCAGGCAAGAGTATTGTACCTTGCCATCATACAGTTTAGAGGCATCGTTGCTGGTCACGCGCTGGATCAGATCGAGCGCTTTTTCACCCTTCAAAATAAACTCGCCCATGTGGCTCACATCAAACACCCCAACTCCTTTGCGAACAGTTTCGTGTTCAACATTAATCCCTGCATACTGCACAGGCATATTATACCCCGCAAAAGGCACCATCTTGGCACCCAACTGAACGTGTTTATCGGTTAAAGCCGTATTCTTCATATAAAACTAATTGGCGGCAAAAGTAAGCATTTGGTTGTAACGTTGAAAAGTTGGAAGGTTGTAAAGTTTTAAAGTTGTTCAGTAGTCTTTAATAAAGATTGATAAATATCTACCAAAGTTTTAGTCACTTTATTCACCTCATGCTGTTGTTCTATCAGTTTGCGGGCATTTATCCCAACTGCTTTTATATAATCCTCGTCGGCAACGCAGCGTTTTATTGCTTTCAGGAATTCATCGCGGGTATTAGCGATCAGTATGTTTACACCGTTTTTGTAGTTGATACCTTCGGCACCAAGTGAAGTGGAGATAATGCATTTCTGCATCGCCATACCTTCAACAATTTTTACGCGCATACCGCCGCCTGATAGCAAGGGCACAAGCATGATGGATTTACTGTTTACAAATTCCAGTCCATCGTCTACTTCGCCCTGAATAAATACCTTTCCCAATATATCATAATCGTCAAACTCTTCGGGTATGTTGTTGCCTGCAACATAAAAGCGAACGCGTAACTCATCGTTTACAAAATCGGTATGGAATGTTTTCAAAAACCACTCGATACCCTCACGGTTAGGCATCCAATCCAGTGATCCCAAAAAGAAAAGACTGGGAAATTCGGTTTTTGAAAAATTAGGTTTGTAATGATTTAAGTCGACACCAAACGGAACAATTTCAACCGGTATTGTAGCGCCATAATGCATAATGGTATTGCGGTCCTGCTCAGTAAAAACGGTGATGGCGTTAAACTTATTGATTTGCTGCAGCTCGTAATTTTTTATACGGCGGGCCATCAGCTTCAGGTAGAACTTTTTGAAAGGATCAGTTTTCTGTGCGGCCAGCGTTTCCCAGGTATGGTGCTCGATATTATGCGCCCGGTAAACTAATTTAGATGAACAATTTTTTCTGACAGAATCCACATAAGGAGCCACGAACAATCCCTCAAACTGAATGATGTCATACTCGGCATTTCTTACAGTACGGATCAGGAGTTTATCAAATTCTTCGTCGTAATACTTATCGATATTATAGGTGGTTTTGCTGAAAATGTCCAGTATGCCGTCAAAAAATGACAAACTGGTATCGATATCATAAGCCCGGTAGTTTATTTTCTCCAGCAGCTCATCCGGTTCATCAGTTTCGTGAACGTGCTTTTTGTTATTCAACGCCACCAATGATACTTCATGCCCCAGATTGACCAACCCGAGAACAGTATTACAAACCACAATAGGGTAACCCCCGTTGCGCGGAAATGGAACCCGGTGTGTTAAAATGAGAATCTTCAACTGGAATAAGCGGTTTTAACAAAAGTAAATACCCTCAATGCTGAATCAAAACATCTTTTCAGAAAATACTCAGTTGTGGGTCGCTTACACGAAAAGTACGCCGGTGATAGGGTGTAAAACCCATTTTTAAAACGGCTTCGCGATGCTTTATGGTTGGATAACCTTTATTGCTGTGCCAATCGTATTCGGGGTGCTCTAAAGCTATTTGCTTCATAAAATCATCCCTGTAGGTTTTTGCCAGGATAGATGCTGCAGCGATACTTAAGTATTTCGCGTCGCCTTCAACAATACACTGATGCGGAACTTTTTTGTATTTATTAAAGCGATTGCCGTCGATAATTAAAAACTCAGGAATTACGGACAACTGTTCTATCGCCCTGTGCATCGCAAGGAAAGAAGCATTAAGGATATTAATCTGATCTATTTCGATATTGTCAACTGAAGCCACAGCAAAAGCGACGGCTGTTTGTTCGATCTCATCGCGGAGCTGATATCTGACATCTTCCGTAAGTTGTTTGGAATCGTTCAGTAGCGGATGATCGTATCCATCGGGCAGGATAACCGCTGCTGCAAAAACTGGTCCGGCAAGGCACCCACGACCAGCTTCATCACATCCCGCCTCAAGAAATTCAAACTGGTACCTGCCTGATAACATTTTTCAAAAATAGAGTAACGTTGTTGATTTCAGAAATATTATTGGGTGTTGGTTGTATTGGTGAAGAAGTTGTACTGGTTGTATTGGTTAAATATGTTTTGTTAGAGTTGTGGAAATTGAACTTGCAATCGTCACCAATTCAACCAGTACAACCAATAGAACTAATACAACTATTGTTCAGCCTCAAAAGATCCTGATTGTCAGCAGGGTAATATCATCAATGGGTTTCCCTTTAACAATAAGATTGAGGTGATCTAGTAAAGTCTGGTTGAATTTATCAGGAGAAAGGTTGCCATTGCTCAATACAAAATCAATCAGTTTATCTTCGTCCCAGGTTTTTTGGGTGGGCACGTCATAATCCATCAAACCGTCGGTATAATTGAATATCAGGGTGCCTGGTTCTATATCAACTTCGCCCTGGTTTAAGAATGGCAGCTCGTCAAAAGCGCCGATCATGGTAGTGCCCAGTTTCAATGGAATGGCTTCGCCATCTTTAAATAATATAGATGGATTATGTCCTGCATTGATAAAATTCAATTTGCGGGTTCTTCCGTTATATTTTGCAAGGAATAAGGTGATAAACCGCTCACCTTTTGTATTCCTCAGCATGATCTGGTTAAGGCGCTCGACAATATTGGTCAGATCATCTTCAACTACAGCCCACGCACGCAAGCTTGCCTGGAAATTGGACATCAGCAAAGCCGCCGATATTCCTTTGCCCGAAACGTCGGCAATGCACCACATAAACTCGTGATCGTTAATTTGAATAAAATCAAAGTAGTCACCGCCGATGTTTTGATGGGGAAAGTACTTAGCACCTATCTCTACTGTTGAATCTTTATGAAACCTTAGCGGGATCAGCATGTTTTGTACTTCCTGGGCAAGCTCCATTTCGCGCTTAAAACGTTCCGACTCCATTCGCTCACGGAACAATTTCTTATTCTCCAACGCCACCACGATCACGTTGATCAATGTCTGAATAAAATTCAGATCGTTGTTCAGCATCTCGTCGGTAGTATTAAACTCACCGATCAAAGCATAGGCCAAAGGCTTACTTTTATGGTAGAAGGGAATAAAGTAATCGTAATTTTTTAGTAGTGAATCCGTCTGCTGGGTAAGCGGCGATGCAACTTTGGTTTTTAATTTCTTACAAGCATTGTGCAGCGATTTTGTAGTTTCTATTTCGCCACCATAGCTTGAGATACAGATAAAACTACCTTCGTGCTCAATTAAAAAGCGTAGTCTCCCCACCTGCAGATAATTCTGCATAATTACTTCGAGCATCTGGATCAGCACAGGTGTCGAAATATTCTTGTTGATAGCCCTGGTAACCTCAAGCAATGAGTTTAATTCAGACTGCCTTTTTAGCAGCAACCTGATTAACTCATCCTCGCCAGAAATTTCCTCGATACTTTGCATTTATGGGTTTAGAGACAGACCAAAATAATGAATAAATTTTCTTAAATCCGTGTAGTTTGTGATTTTATGTCAAATGCGTCCCGCAAACCTACCGTCACCAAATTAAAGGCATAAACCATCAGCATGATGGCTAAACCCGGCAATACGGCAAGATAAGCAGAATTCATAATAATATAACCATAATGTTCTTTTATCATGCTTCCCCACGTCGGCGTTGGCGGTTGTGCGCCAAAACCAAGGAAACTCAAACCCGCCTCCAGCAAAATTGCCGATGCAAAGTTTGATGATGCTAATACCAATATTGGCCCTATGATGTTTGGTAAAATATGCCTCCTGATGATCCTTACATTATTAAAACCTAACGACCGGGCAGCTTCAACAAACTCTACTTGTTTTAAACCCAGAACCTGGCCACGTACCAACCGACCTACTTCAACCCACATGGATAAACCGACGGCTATGAATACTTCCCAAAGCCCTTTACCCAGTGCGAATGAAATGGCAATTACCAGTAGCAACGCAGGCAAAGCCCACAAAATATTCATGAGCCAACTTAGTGACGCGTCAATCCATCCACCAAAGTAACCCGCGACTGCGCCAACTGTTATACCTAAAAGCAAACTGATGATGACCGACATAAAACCAACCGCCAGCGATACCCGTGCTCCTAATATCAAGCGGCTCAGCAGGTCGCGACCATAGGTATCCGTTCCAAGCCAAAAGGTACGTTTTACAATTTGCTCCGAAACGATCTTATTCTCCAACTGCTTTGCATTTACCAGCACCGGGCCATATTCAGAATGGAACTTTACTAAATCAGATGTCTTTTTACCTGTGAGTACTTCGACTACGCTATAGCCTTTTTCTTCAGGTTTATCCTCGTCGCCGATATATTCATCTACATAAATGGAATCCTTTGCAAAATGATAGCCTTTGATGGGCACTTCTTTGAAAAAGGCAGGCTGACCAAACAGCATTTTGGTGAAAACATTTACAGTATCAACGGGCTCACTTTTGCGGATTTGCAGCATGGTGAAAGTGGCTCCGGGCTTTTTAATGCTAAGCTGTATGATCATGTTATTGGCGCGGGGAGTAGAATCAGGCATGATGAGATAGCCCAGCAAAGCGATAACTACAGAGAGAATAATAAACACTAATCCCGCGACAGCAATTTTATTCTGTTTGAATGCCTTCCAGGTACGCTGGGATGGGGTTAGTTCTGCCAATGCTTTTCGAAATAGATCAGTTGGCTAAATATCGCTTATTTATGGTCAAAAACAAAGTTTTTATCTCACTACCCTGTCTTTCCATACATAAGTACGGCCATTCCCGGCAATGCCGATGTAAACCATATATGGCACGTGGATGACGGTGAGGAATATAAGCAAGCCGATCAACTTTGAACGTTTTAAGAATATCGTAATTGGCAATAAGAAGGTAACCTCGATCAAGTATTTCAATAGAAATTGTACAGCCAATAATTTAAAGAAATAGACATCATAAAAACCCAGCACAAGGTTTACCAATAGCGACACATTAAATAACCAGATGCCGACTGCTAGTGCAACTATCTTTTTGTCTTTGTATTTGGTTGATTTAGATGCCCAGCGCCTGCGTTGTTGCAGAAACTCTTTCAGCGTATGTTTGGCATGAGTGTAGACAATAGCTTCTTTTGATTTTAAAAATCCTATTCGCCCGGGATAACGCACTGCTACCTTTTGTAAAAGCAGCTCATCATCACCAGAGGCCAGGTCATCAATGCCTTTAAATCCGCCTACTTCATAAAAAACATCTTTGCGATAAGCCAGGTTAGCGCCGTTACAGGTGGATGCCCGCCCATTGCCAATAAAAGATGCACCAATGCCGATCAGGTAAGAGAACTCCAGCGTTTGCATGTATTCAAACAAGCCGCGCTCCTCAAAGTAGGCTACCGGCGATGAGATCATTACCGGGTTATTCGTTTCATAATAATCGATGATAGTAGATAACCACTTCGGCTCCATGCGGCAATCGGCATCGGTTGCTACCATTAGTGTGCCTGTCGATAAGTCGATGGCTTTTGCAATCGCTTTCTTTTTGTAAGAGTTAAGCGGTTTATCTTCATTTAACTGTAGCAATTTAATGCCGCGGTCTTCGTAGCTACGGATGATCTGAGCTGTTTTATCGGTAGAATGATCATCCACCATGATTATCTCCGTTAAATGTTTAGGATAATCCTGAGCCAGAAGGTCGTCAATTGTATACCTGATCCTCTCTTCCTCGTTACGGGCTGCTATCATCACCGTTACTTTGGTGGAGGGAATCGCATTATTAAGAACAGGTCGTTTCAGCTTAGCCCAACCAATGATAAGGTATGCCAGCACGAAAAAGTACAAACCGGTAAGCAATGTGCATATGTAACTAAGCAGTGCGATCAAAAAATCTCAATTTTAAAACAAATACTGAACCTAAAGCAGCCGGAATGATCAGGTTAACCAGCCATATCGACGATACTGCTGCAATTATAGCTAATTGCTGGTTAGTAATATATGAAAATAAATGAGCGGCGGTAAAACTGCGTACGCCAATATCGAGCAGATCAAGAGAAGGCATGGCGGATTGGATGAAAATAAAGACGACCACCGTCATCATCATTTGAAAAAATGGCAGTTCGGGCAGTAATAGATGAATGACCAGGTAATACTGGAACGAGAACACAAAAAACCGCGCAAGGCTGTAACCGATCACGGTCAACAGTTCCCGGTGCGAGTACCGGCCCATGATATCAAAAAAGCGGCGATATTTTTGAAGGAAACGAACACGATCCAAAAAGTGAACGATCCACCTGATATTGAAATAAAAAATATTGAGCAAAACCAGAAAGGCAACTGTCAGGACAGCCATTCCTAAATAAAGCCAGGTATTGATATTCAGAAAATGATAAATAAACCACAAGGAAGCCAGTAAGCCTGTAATATTGGTAATTACATTTTGCCCGAATGAGCCTACAGCCATCGCAAATACCCCGTGTATGCGTTTCCGGTTAGGCAGGAACATCACCCTACCGCCATATTCGCCTATTCGATTGGGTGTGAATATGGCCCAGGTGAGCCCGCAAAAAACAGCTTCAATGGCTTCCCAGATGGATACATTGACTAATGTTCGGGCAAGGTATTGCCATTTAAATGACTCCAGAACCCAGTTAACTACCATTAACAATACCACAAACGTCATGGTAGTGACTACCTGAGTATGGGTGATGTGGGATATTAACGTTTCAAACTGCCGGAGGTTGGTATTGTTATTTACCCGGTGATAAATAAAAAGACCTGCCAAAACCAGGATCACTGCTTTGAGCAGGTACGAAAATATTTTCTTGGCCGAAGATGTCAACAGGTATTTTTTTGTGCAATGTTACGAAAAACCAGTTAGCAGTGGGCGGTTTGCAATTGACAGTTTGCAAGTTCTGGGTAAAATCCTCATTGCAAACTGCCAACTGCGTACTGCAAACTTACTTTAAACGTGGTTTCAAAAATGCAAGGGTATGTGCATAGGCATCTTTGGTAGCCGCGCTATCATAGATAGGATTGCTCGGATTAGCAAAACCATGATCGGCATCGTATTGGTGCACTTCCAGTTTTTTGCCGGCGTTTTTCATGTTTGCTTCGAATTGTGCAACCACTTTTGGGTTTATCCATCCGTCTTTGTTTGCAAAATTACCCAGCACATCGGCATGTAAGGTTTTTAGTTTATTTACGTCTTGCTCAGGCATGCCATAGTACATTACGCATGCGACATCTTGTTTTCCTGCAAGTAAACTTGCCTGCAGGCTCCAGCCACCACCAAAACACCAGCCTATGGTTGCAATATGTGCGTTTGGACCAACATAAGCGATCGCGCCTTTAATAATAGCCGTTGCACGGTCCTCTTTTACTGCCTGCATAAATTTACCTGCATCCTCGCGGGTTGTGGCTACCTTGCCATCGTATAGATCCAGGTCGAGCACATTCACATCGCCCAGGTCGTTATATAATTTTTCTGATTCGTGTTTCACAAAATCATTCAAACCCCACCATTCGTGTATTACAAACAGCCAGTTGTTGGTCGGTTTCTTTGCTTTCATCTCAAAAGCATTGGCATCTTTGCCATCAGCAACTTTGTAAGTAATGGCTTTACCAATTGTACTTTGAAAATGGTATGGACGCGGGTTGGCATGCGACATCACAAACTTTTTGTCGGATGCCAGCATAGCAAATTGCTTGGTTGCCGATTCCTTACAGCAGGCCATTTTGCTTTGACTAAATGCAAAAGCGCAGCTAAAGATCATTAGGAACAAAAGGAATAACTTTTTCATGGTGACTGTGTGTTTTGGGTAATGGTTATACAATATTAATATGAATTTGTTTAGAGTTCAGATTAAATACAATCGGCCTTTTTAAAAAAAATCATTTAAAAAACAAGTTATTGAAAATCAACGACAAGCCATCGATTAAATAAACTTTTTGCAATTTTTTACTTGGTTTTAGAACCTGTTTTTTAATAATTTTACAACCGAAAAGTACTTTAACCCCTAAGTAATTGCTATTAAATGCTGATGAAGTTCAAGAAAAAATATAGTTCGGTAAACATACAGGTAATACTTTTGCTTGCCATATATATTTTTGTCAGCCTCACAAACCTGTATTTTGTAGAAAGGCAAACCAGGAATTTTAATAGTAAATATAAGCATAGCTTTATTGCAAAACGGAAGGTTAAAAATATGTTCCGCTTGCAAAAAGCGGTCAGCAGTATCTCTGGTCAAAATCAAACCCCGTATAGCCATATCAATCAAAAAGCTTCATTATTCTTTATAATGCTGCTGTTTGTCCCGGGTGTGTTTTTTATTAAAAAGAAGCTTTTTCCCCATTCCAATCAACTTATACCAGACTATCAGTATACCTTTCTCAGGTATCGGTCGATACAGGTATGATTGAGCCATTTTCCATTAAATTACTGCCTTAAGCAGTTAATTCAGCAAATACTTAGCTGGATTGAACAGCACATTGATGCCCCTGTCAGTGCTTTAATCATCAAGGAAAAAACAGGAATCAATTGAAATGACGTATCAACAATATTATAATAAACTAATAAAAGACCTGGCCAGCAGCGAGAAAAAACTCATCAATCAAAAGCAATTGAAAGGCGAAAAGGGTTACCTCGATCAGCAGGACTTGTATGCCTATATGGACTTAAGTAACGATGTATATTCATTGCTAAGCAAATGCGAACACGTTTTGAAGCTGATTGTGGACGGCAAGGTAAAAGCCCACGACAAAGTAGACCCGGCTGTGTTACCGGGAATTGCGGATATATAATGCAATTTTAGGATTCATGAAGAAGGTTCGGTTTATTTCAGTATCTTGAGCTGTACAAACTGACCCTTATTCATGACGCCTGATTTTATCACCTACCAGAAATTTAACGATTCCGCATTGGCAAATGATCTTGCCGAATTATTGGAGCAGCACCACATTCCTTACTTTGTCCAGGAAGAAACATCGGGTTTTGACCCTTCAATGGTCATGAGTAACGCTGCGGTTGATTATGCCGTGAAAATAAAAAGTGAGGATTTTGAAAAAGTAAACCAGCTTCGACAGGAATATGAAGAAAAAAACCTCGATGATGTAGAAAACGATTATTACTTGTTCAGCTTCACAGACGATGAATTGATGGAAGTGCTTACCAAAGCCGATGAGTGGAGTACTTTCGATGTGGTTCTTGCCAGGAAAGTATTGACCGAAAGAGGAAAGAATATCAGTGATGCTGATATAGCTGCTGTCCATGAGAAAAGGATTGAAGAACTAAAGGTTCCCGAATCGGGGCAGTCTACCTGGATCATTATAGGGTATATATGCGCGTTAATGGGTGGCGTTTTAGGGCTATTTATAGGATGGCATTTAAAGTCTCACAAAAAAACTTTACCCGATGGCGAAAAAGTATACGCCTATACCGAACAAGACAGATGGCACGGTAAAATAATATTTTACATCGCTATAGTCGGAACCATTTCCTGGTCTTTGGTCAAATTATGGCCCGCCTTTACAAGTGGATATTAAATTATCAACTCAATAACATCACCCTAAAATTTCCTTAATATCTTCCGGAGAAAGCGATTTAATAAAGCTTTCTTCGGTTGTGATAAGGGAGCGGGCGACTTTTAGTTTGCGGTTCTGCAATGCCAGTATCTTTTCCTCAACCGAGTCTTTGGTGATGAATTTATAGATGAACACATTCTTGGTTTGCCCGATGCGGTGGGTACGGTCTATGGCCTGTTGCTCTACAGCCGGGTTCCACCATGGGTCGAGGATGAATACATAATCGGCTTCGGTAAGATTTAGTCCAACACCGCCCGCTTTAATGGATATCAGGAATACCCGTGTTTTTTCATCCTCCTGGAAGCGTTGTACTACATCACCCCGGTTTTGCGTACTGCCATCCAGGAACACATAAGGAATGCCTTCGCGCTCAAAATGATTGCGATAAATAGCAAGTTGCTTTACAAACTGTGAGAACACCAATACCTTGTGCCCGCCATCAAGCACGTTAGATAAGGTATGCACCACATCCTCAAATTTACCTGAGTCGCCTTCGTATTGTTCATCAATCATTGATGGATGATTGGCTATTTGCCTTAACTTGATCAGACCTTGCAACACTTGAATTTGCGTTTTCGCAAAAGTGCCGTCTTCCAGACTCTTCAGTAATTCGTTGCGATATTCTGATTTCACCTTTTCATACACGCTGGCCTGCTCGTCACTCATTTTGCAGTAGAACAAGTTTTCTGTTTTTGGAGGCAGCTCGGTCGCTACCTGCTCTTTGGTACGGCGTAAAATAAACGGCTTGATCAGTGCCTGTAGTTTACGCGCCTTGTCTTCGTCCTTTTTCTTCTCGATTGGCGTCACAAACTCGTTCTGAAAGAATTGCTGACTGCCCAATAAGCCTGGATTAATAAATGACATCTGCGTCCAAAGGTCATTTACAGAATTCTCCACCGGCGTACCGCTCAATATCAGTTTAAAGCGCGATTTTAATTGCTTAACCGATTGATATGATTTTGACGAAGGATTTTTAATATTCTGGCTCTCGTCGAGTATAATATAATCAAAGAAGTAGGTCTTGAACAGCTCAATGTCTATCCGGGTGATACCATAAGTTGTGATCACCACATCGTAATTGGCAAATGTCTCTGGCGATTTATAGCGGAACGTGCCTGTATGCACCATGATGCGCAACTTCGGCGTAAACTTCTTAGCCTCGTTCATCCAGTTATAAATGAGAGAGGTTGGCATAATGATGAGTGAGGTACTTTTACCGCCTGCTGATTCAGTATCTTCCTTATGCTTTTGTAAAAGAGCAAGCGTCTGGATAGTTTTACCCAAACCCATGTCATCCGCAAGGCAGCCGCCAAAATGGTAGTTCTGCAAAAAATGAAACCAGTTGAACCCTGCTTTTTGATATGGTCTTAAACTGCCCTTAAAGCTATGCGGCATGGCAATATCACCCACATCTTCAAACTCGCTCAATTTTTGCAACTTGCGGCTCATGGTTACACCGGCCAACTCACCATCAGCCAATTCGTTTACCAGTCCGATATGATGACGGCGCAATTTCAGTGCTTCACTGCCTTCCGAAAAATGCAGCAGGTTACCATATTGTGAAAACCATTTCTCGGGGATCACCGCAATCTCACCATTAGGCAGCGTGAATTCCTTCTTACGATTAAGAATATGATTTTTTAGCTGGATGAACGGTATTTTATATGGCCCGAAATAAACCACCGCATAAATATCAAACCAGTCGTTGTTTTCAGTTACTTCTACATCAATCTTGGTACTGCCGAACAAATAGCGTTTTTGTCCTTCGGGCTGTTCTATCTCGAAACCTTCTGCCATCAGGTCATCATGATGTATATTGAGCCATTCGAAAACAGACAAAGATTGGTCAGCCTCTTCATCTGTATTACTTACTTCGAGGTTTTGAAACAGAGAGGATACAATATGTAAACCCTTCTCCTCTAAAAACTGCAGTTTATTTTTCTCCCAGGTAACCGAGCGTTTAATGCGGTGGAATAAATAATCATCACCATTTTGCTCCATCCTTACCGATACATGCCTGCCATCGCCGTAAGGGAAAATATAGCCAGCATACCTAAAACAAAGTTGCAGTTGCGAGGTACCACCTTCTACATAAATTGGTTTAAGTATCGGGGTAGCGTCGTATTTTTCTGTGTTGATAGTAAAGCCTTCGGCATATACATTATGCTTTTCTATCAGCGGCGCCACAAATTTTTCAAAGTAGGATACTTCCGAGGAGCGCGGTATAGCGATGTACCGTTTATTCAGAAACGGCAGCAGCTTTTTCCCTTCAATTTCCTTATCAAAATAATAAAGCATATCATCCATCATCATCCACGCAGGGTGGTTGCAGATGATCTCGGCATTTTTGAACATGAACTCGATGCGCATGCCCTGGTATTTGATGGTCGGGAAATACCTGATCTCGGTATCATCGCGCCTGAAATGGAACAATACCGATGCTGCTTCAGCAGCTATATGCAGTTTACGTTCGGCTGGGTAGCCTTCCTTGCTCATCAGGTATATCTCTTTGTTGTGGAGCATACCCAAAGCCTCGGCCATACGCTTTTCTATTTTTGGGCGGATGGTTTCGTATAGCTGTTCGTTAAATATCTTCCCAAAAAACTCGAACGGGCGGATAGGTTTTTTATAGAACTTCTTAATCACATTGCCCTGCTCCATTTCCTCCAGCAACCTGATGAGCTTAAAATCGGTCTCATCCAAAAATTCGTTGAATTCTTTGGCGGTGGTGCAAAAAAGACGCTGGTAAGTTAAAGAGAATTCGCCGTTAGGATTAAGCTGAACGATGTGCGGCTCAATCACATACGATAGGTACTCGTGCCGGCATACGGCATAAATGATCTGGCAGGGTTTGGTACTATCGACGCGTAACATTCTCTATAGGTAAAAAAGAAAGAGAAGCTACATCAAGAAAAAATTCAAACCTATAAAGATTCCAGCTTAAATAAAAGGGATTTGTGTTAAATAATTGTCAACAATTGGCTAGTGTTTAACACCTGGGGCGGCTATCCATAAGGTTCGGGAGCTTTCAGGTTCCATTCTAGGTAAATTTTTACATTCCGAATGAACTGTGTTTAAAAGCAAATATTTTTTGAATAATCTTGTTGATATTTTGA
>JAFDZM010000006.1 GCA_018266915.1 Bacteroidota bacterium
CATAGATGATCACATTCGTCAGCTGATCCTCGTTCTCATGCAGCACTGCTGCATCCTCAATCGGACCGCTGGATGATTTTTGTTTACACGATGCGGCTAATACCAAAAAAGCGGCAAATGCAAATAATATTTTCAAGGTTTTCATAATCAATTTCTATTTCACCGGGATATTTCTGACACGGCCAAAGTTGTCTGTAATAGTAACCGAAGCCATTGTATCATCAATATTCATAAATCTGCCTGATTGGGAAAGAAACGAGTCGCCATAGTAGAACTCCTGCTTGCTTGCCTTGCCATTTTTATACTTAATCGTAGCAAACATATCTGTTGGCTGCAATTTAACCAGGTGAACGTTCCGCTTTAGCTCGAATATCTTCATCACATCTCTGTTTTGGCTGGCGGCAAGCAGATAATTTCCATGTGCACCGGCCACTTTAGCCAGAGCTTTGCCATTACCAGGGATATAAATGCCCGACTGCAAAATGCTTAGAGGTGTAAAGTTGCCTTTACCGTCACCCTTCAGCATCAACCCATTAAATGCGTCGTAACGGCCTGTTGTGAGCTCGGTTCCGTAATCATTACCGTTTATTACCACATCAAGGTTGCCGTCTCCATCAAAATCATCTACACACATGCCGCAAAGCTCTGATAGTTGCGCCTGGGTGGGCAAATTTATCATGGTAAACTTGCCGTTTCCATCATTTCGTAAATATACTGACTGTATTGTATTTGCCTTTAGCCGTAGTGCGCCCTTACGCATTTCGGGGGGCAGTACTTCATCCATCGTCGCTGTAGCAAACGACTTATAGTTCTGGAATTTCACACGCATGCCTATCATCTGCTTCACAATATCATCACGCGTATGCGCCGGGAATTCTTTCATCTTTCCGTCCTGATCTTTCAGGAATACTGAAGGGAAAGCATCATAGCTGCCATTATTGTCGAAATCCTTAGCCGTTATATACACAGGGTACTGATCGCTCGCTTTAAAGAAGGTGTTTAAGCCTGTATTACCAACTATGTAATCAATCCTGCCATTGTGCTCAAAATCACCTGCTGCAATGGTATTCCACCAACCCAATTTATCGCTGATGCCTGTATTCGTGGTTACATTTTTAAATACGCCATGATCATTCTTCAGGAACATTACCGGCATCCATTCGCCAACGGCAACAAGGTCCGGCCAGCCGTCGTTATCAAAATCTGTAAAAACAGCATCACAGATAAGGCCCGCATTATTGAGATCTTTTGCTACCGATGAAGTGACATCCGTAAACTTTGCGTGACCGTCTTTACTATCATTCCTGAAAATAAAGCTTGAAACAGGTTTTGGATAGTTCCAGGGGTCAACCCTACCCGACACAAACAAATCCAGCTTGCCATCCTTATTGTAATCTACAGCCCGCACACAAAGCTTGCTTGTAGTGTTATGCGGCAACGCATCAGTTGCTTCGGTAAAGTTTCCCTTGCCATCATTAATATATAACCTATCCTGGTAATAGGGTGATCCGGGTTGATTGGAGAAACCACCACTGGCTATGTATAAGTCGAGTTTACCATCGCCGTTTGCATCAAATAGTAATAAGCCCTCATCTTTAACCCTATCGGTGGGTTTTGCTATGGTTGATAATAAATTGCGTTGAATAAACTTACCATCAGGCTGTTGCAGAAATAATTGTGCCGGGTATTTTGATGTTCCTCCCACTATGATGTCATCCAAACCATTGCCATCAACATCACCTACAGCCAATCCCGGAGAATATTCTGAGAGCTTATGCGGTAACAATTTCTGTACGTTAAAATCTATATAATCAACATCCTGGTTCTTATAATTTACCCCCAGCATCTTTGTCACCTCACGGAATAGGGATTGCTTATCAATTTCGGGTTGTTTAAATGTATAAGGGTCCAGCGCATTGGCTATATTCACTTTCAATACCTGATCGGCTTTTACATCTTGAAGGGTTTGTTTCTTGCCATTTTGCCACCGTATTACTACAGAATCGAGCATAGTTACCTTACCTAAACCAAAATGTGCTATATTTTGAATGGTAGATAAGTACCCTCTATATGGCGTATTTTCATATACCTGGTGTTTACCATGGTCATAATAAATGTCGGCCCATGCACCAATTCCATTGATGTTATTTGAGCCTCCTTTAAATGTGATATGTAAATAGTGACTATCGTTCGGGTCTTTTTCCCTCAGCGTGTTTTTATAGATCATAGCCTCGTCATCAATATTATTAATGATAACATCCATGTCTCCGTCATTATCTAAATCGGCATAAACTGCCCCATTTGAGAAAGTTGGAATATTAAAGCCCCATGCATCTGTTACATCGTCAAATTGTAATTTACCAGTGTTTCTGAAAGCAAAATTCGGAATCTTAACAATCGGGATCTGATCAAGGATCTGCTTCTTGGTTGCAATAAAATACGATTGCGCCCTGAAGTTCATAAAATCATGATCCGTCACATCTCTTGGGTATCCATTTGTAATGATCAGGTCCCGGTAACCATCATTATCAAAGTCAGTAAGCATCGGCCCCCAACTCCAGTCGGTTTGCGAAACGTTAGCTAAAAATGATATCTCGCTAAAAGCCGGAGCGCCAATGCTATCATTTTGTCCAACTCTCGGCCCCTGGTTTAGCTGTAACGTATTACGTGGATATTGATACTGATGCCCGTAATAATCAAAGTTTTGAAATTGCTGATAGTTATCAGCGCTCATGAACATCTTCTTCCGGTAATTATCCGGTGGGTTCATATCTAATTCAAACACATCTGCCAGGCCATCGTTATTAATATCCTCTATATCCTGCCCCATCGCGCTGGTGGATGTGTGCTTAAAATATTCTTTTGATTTGTCAGTAAATGTACCGTCGTGATTATTGATGTAGAGTATATTATCGGGCAAAAAGTCATTCGTTACATAGATATCCTTCCATCCGTCCCGGTTAATGTCAACTATAGTGGTAGCATGACCAAAGCCTTCTATTTTTATTCCGGCGTGCATAGATACATCGTGAAACACGCCGTGTTTCAATACAGGATCCCAGTCATTTCGATATAATCTGCCTGTACTCCTGCCGGTCCCATCTTTAAGAACGGGTTTAAATTGACTGGTATTATCCGCAGGGTCAACCTCATTAACTGTGAGGTACATATCCAGGTCGCCATCATTATCATAATCAAAAAATGAGGCCATAGTTGAGTACACTTCAATATCCAAACCATACTCTTTGGCCATTTCCTTAAAATGGGGCACCCCATTTTTGTCTACCCCCTGGTTCACATACAGCAGATTGCGCCTTTTAGCCGAGTCGTTTAGTAAAGTATTACATACATAAATATCTAATAGTCCATCATTATTGATGTCAACCACGGCTATACCTCTGCCCCAACCTCCCTTGCCGCCAACGCCTGCTTCGCTGGTTACATCTTCAAACTTCATATCTCCTTTATTCAGGTAAAGTTTATTCGATACGGCATTACCAACAAAGTAGATATCCTGTAAACCATCATTATTAAAATCTCCCACGCCCACACCTCCGCCATTGTAGATATTTAATTTATCTAATGGGTTTATCGTATCATTTTCAATAATCTTATTATTAAAAGTTACACCTGAATGCGAAGAAGGTATTTGTTCAAACAGGGTTTTCTTTTTGCAGGAGAATAGTAAAACTGGTATCGAAAAAATCAGGAGATAACGGATGGTATTCATTATAGCATTTGTCCTTTAGCGCGCTCTTCGGGTTATTAAGATAAATTAATTTCCAGGTTATTTAAAAATGAAATAAGGTATAAAAACCTCAAGCTAATTTATAAAAAAAGGGTGGTGATACATATCACCACCCTTTTTATTTTTATGAACCTTAACTATTAATATTGAGGGTTCTGTTTTAATTTACCAGCTTCGATATCGATCTGATTTTGAGGAATTGGCCAAAGCTCATTTTTACCAGCGGTAAATGAAGCTCCGTTTAATACCGGGTTTGATATACGGGTATCTAACTTGATGTAAGCATTCAAAGTATTAGCCATAAAGCTAGCACCTGCAGGACCGCCATATATTGCATCCTGACGTTGTAAGTCGAAGAAACGGTGACCTTCCATACCAAACTCAAGTTTTTCTTCCATGATAGTTGCAGCCAGTGCATAAGCCTTACCATTTGCGCTAAACTGACCGGTATACAAACCTATTTTGTAGTTAGCAGCAGGTGTATTAGTATAACCGCCTTCAGGATTAGCATCGTTAATGTAAGTGTGTACCCAGTATGCCTGATTTGTCATACGGTTACGAACAACGTTAACATCAGCTTCGGCAGCAGCAAGGTTACCAGCGTCTATATAACATTCTGCACGCCACAGATAAATTGCAGCGAAACGGATTAAGTTGTAGTTATCAGCAGTACCCTGGTTCTGTGCCCAACCTGCAGCATTATCAACTGTTGAACCTATGTCTTTATGGTTAAACACATTTTTGATTGGGTTGTAAGGAACAATGTCACCACGAGACCAAGTTTCGCCACCGCATAGGCCCCAGTCACGATAAGGGATACCACGACGGCCTAGAGTCCAGTCTATGCGAGGATCCAAAGCATCTGATGGTGGAGTAAATGCATCAGTTGCAGTTAAACCATGGTCATTACCCAGGTTAGTTACATCATAATTTGGTGCACTAACTGATGATGATGAAGTGGTTTTATTATCAGAATTATATGAAAGCACTGTTATAGTGGTATTGCCTAACATTGGCAAACCATTTGCATCAACTTTAAATGAGTTGGCCAGGCTGTATGATGGCTGATAAAATCCGCAGCAGCCGGTATAAGTACCTGCAGGGAAATTCAGGTCATCACCTTCATTTGAGTTGTTACCACCGGAACCATCATTTGCGGTCATTTGAGCAGCAAAAACGCATTCCGGGCCATTTCTCTTGGTAGCATCAAAGTTATCTTCGTATGCACCTAATGCATATTTTGCTCCTTGTGATGTTGTACCGTTAGTTATCAAATCGGTTAAAAGTGGTAAGGCAGTAGAATACTGGTGATCATAAACATATGCTTTTGCCAGGAAAGCTTCAGCTGCATAATAGTTAGCACGTCCTGCTTGTGGCTGGGTTTTGGGCAGAGTAGCCATTGCTGCAGTAAAGTCTGCCTCAATCTTGTCCCAAATAGGGCCAGGGTTACCTACATTGTAGTTACCTGCAGTGTAAGTAATGGTTTCATCTACATAAGGTGCATTTCTCCACATTTTTGCAAGCTCAAAGTGGTAAACCCCGCGTAAAAACCTAGCTTCCGCAATTACTTCTTTACCATAATCTGAAGATACAGAACCATCCTTAACAAGCGGAATTTCACGGATCACGTCATTGCAACGCTGGATCGCGTTATAGCAAGATGCCCATTTTTCAGAAAGGTATTCGTTTGATGCATCTACCGTGTGGTTTTCAAGAGGCACCGCGGTAGGCTGGTCAGTTGTGTTTGAACCTTTGTATGCATCGTCTGATGCAATACCGCCATATACCCAGTTATCTATCGATGACTCCCATGAGGTACCACCAGTAGTGGTGTATCCATCCAGCATGGAGTATGCCCCGATAAGCAACCCATCGACGCCAGCCTTATTGGCAAGCACCCCGGGCAACAAAGTTCCCACCGGTTCCTTGGTAAGCAATTTCTTGCACGAATAAGTTAACGTGAGAAATGCTATAGAACCTAGGGCAATGAATTTACTATAAGATCTTTTCATAACTCTAAATTTTTTAAAATATATGATTAATTAAAATGTCAAATTAACACCCAAAATATACTGTTTCTGGTTGTTTGGATATGCACCATAGTCGATACCAAATGCAGCACTTTGGTTCAAAGTACTACCGTTGTTAGACAACGACGGAACCAGCTCCGGATCTAACCCAGTGTATTTAGTGATTGTAAATAAGTTGGTCGCTTGCACATAAACGTGAAGTTTATCAATACCTACGCGTTTTAATACGCTTGGATCAAAGGTATAGCCTAATGAAGCAACACGACATTTTAAGAATGCACCAGATTCAACATAGAATGAACTAACTGTACTTGAACCCATTGCAACCGAATAAGACGCTGCGGGTAACGTTGCACTTGGGTTGGTTACAACACCATTTGAAACAATAGCCGCCTTGTTATAAAGGTCTAAGTTCTTACCACCCTGGAAGGTGCTGTAAAAATCAGTCCAGTATTTTACATAGTTGAAATCCTTGTTACCATGTGAACCATATAGTACCATGGTAAAGTCAAAATGTTTGTATGAAGCATTCAGGTTCAAACCGTAAGTAAAATCAGGGTTTGGATTGCCTATAAAGGTACGGTCATCGGGAGTAATTTTTCCATCACCGTTAGTGTCTTTGTAGATGAAAGAGCCCGGAGCTGCTGTTGAGTACCCTGGCAAGCTTGATACCTGAGAGGCATTTTGATAGATACCTGCTGTTTGGTATCCGAAGAACTCGCCGATAGGTTGTCCAACCTGGTTTCTTACGATATCATTATCCCTTGAGGAACCAAAGTCGAAATAGCCCGGATCTGGTAATTTGGTGATCTTGTTTTTGTAAGTGGTAATGTTTGCTCCAACACTGAATGTGAAGTCGTTACCAACTTTGCCATGGTAAGTAGCAGAAATATCTAAACCGGTGTTCTGAACGTCACCGATATTTACCAGAGGAGCTGACGCACCACCCAAAGTAGCAGGAAGTGGTTGCTGGAACAATAAACCGCTGATTGCTTTCTTATACCATTCAGCAGTAACTTCTAAGTGATTGAATAAAGAAGCGTCTAAACCAATGTTTGCAATCTTATCTGTTTCCCAGCTTGTTTTATTGTTACCGATCTGGCTATTGTAGAAACCTTGCACTATGCTGCTAAGGCCACCACCAATACCGTAATAAGAAGATCCGGTACCAGATGAATAGGTATTATAAGCATTTTGCGAACCAATAGATATAATATTAAAGTTATTACCTGCCTCGCCATAGCTTCCGCGTAATTTCAGGTCGTTGATCCAGCTAACATTTTTCAGGAAGTTCTCCTGGGAGATGCGCCATGCCAAAGATACTGAAGGGAAGGTACCCCATTGGTAACCTGGAAAGAAGTCAGAAAAACCGTCGCGACGTATAGTTGCGCCTAAGATATATCTGTCATTATAGGTATAGTCTAAGCGAGCGAAAAACGATTCAGTTGCTGTAGGCTGATAAATGTAACCGTATGGAGCACTAACGGGTGTTCCGTATTGCAATTCCACATAGTTCGGATCCAATGAGAAAAAGCCTTGTCCCGAAGCATGGAATTCACGCCCGTGAGTTTCACGCTGTTCATAACCACCAAAAACCTGGATGTTATGTTTCCCAATAGTTTCTTTATAGGTAATGGTATTGGTCCAGTTATAATTACTACTCATTTGCTCATTTTCAGTAGCGCTATTTGGCGAGGTATGAGATTCGTAGTTTTCGTAAGTATTATAACCTATGTTCCAATAGTATTGATTGTATAAGTTACCACCAAAAGAGGTTCTTACTGTAAAATATTTCAGGAAATCAACTTCACCAAATATATTACCTTGTACGGTAACAAAATGAGCATTGTTAGTATTATTTCTTGCCAGCAATGCGTAAGGGTTGCTACCGTTACCAAGTGGCTCACCACCAGGGCCATCAAAACCGCCACCATAGTTGCCCGCTACGTCATAAACAGGGATAATTGGCATTTCGCGGAAAATATAAGCGATAGGGCCACCTTCCTGTTGTTGGGTTCCGTTATAGCCACCGTTATTTTCTCTATAGGTTACATAACCATTTTCACCAAAACGGATATGGTTGTTAGCCGTCGAGAAAACAGTATTTACACGACCCTGGTATCTCTTTTCGTAGTTTTCTAATAACGTACCTTGTTGATTTAAATAGCTTAAAGAGAACAGGTAAGTATTTTTATCATTACCACCGCTTCCGGTAACAGTATGCTGCATTTCTGGTGCAGGTGTAAACACTGAATGGAACCAGTCGGTACCCTGGCCTGTTGCAAACTTTTGAACCAGGAAGTCATTTTGCGGGTTCGCCGCATCAAAATGGTAGTATTGCAATATACCAGGATCACTTGTAACACCAGCTGCGCCAAATGTAGTTTGGCCAGCTGGAGCAGCAGGACCGTGATAACCATAAGCAGGTATAATGATATTGCTTGCTGTAAGGGTTCCATTAGCATAATTGGTCTTATTCGCAGGATCTGGATATAGAACCTGGGTACCTGAGTCATTCGCCCGGAAAGACAGAACAGCTTGTTCAGCAGGGGTCATGATATTGTATGGATTACCACCCAGTGGCCTTTGAGTACCATACCATCCGTCGTAGCTGATGGTAGCCTTACCACTTTTACCTTTTTTAGTTGTTACAACGATTACACCGTTACCACCAGCAACACCGTAAATAGCGGCAGAACCTGCGTCCTTCAAAACGCTGATACTTTCGATATCATTCGGGTTAACTGTTGACATATCGGTTGCCTGAACACCGTCGATAACATACAACGGCTGTGTCTGGCCGAAACCGTTTACACCACGAACGAATACTGTACTTGCAGCACCAGGTGCACCTGAGTTGATTACAGTTACACCCGCAGCCTGGCCTTGCAGTAATTGTTCAGAACTTGTAGCCGGGATCTTTTTGGCGTCCTGAACGTTAACAGTGGCAACCGAACCGGAGATATCCTTTTTGAGCTGGGTTTGGTAACCTGTTACAACCACCTCATTCAAGGTGCTGTTGGTTACTGCCAGTTCAATGGTACCTAACGATGCCCCTGTAACTGTAACTGATTTGGTTTGATAGCCAATGTAGGATATTACCAGCACGTCGCCGTTGTTTGCATTTAATGCAAACGTTCCGTTAACGTCTGTTACAACACCTACGTTTGTACCTTTAATTTTTACGGTAGCACCTATTACCGGCTGCTTATCATCACTTCCGATGACCTTACCCGTAATCCTTGTTTGGGCTGTAACTACCAACGAGGAGAGCGCACATAATACTATTATGCACAGCGTCCTTCCTTTTAGAAGTAAACTTTTAAACATGAGATTGAGATTTAGTTGATTAATTTATTGATTTAGTTGATACTTGATAAATTCTAGCTAAGAGCCAGCAATTGCCGGTTTATTGACTGGGGTCAAAAAGATTGATGCGATGCCCTCTGTAGTAGTTTGAGAGACAAGAGGCAACGCACACCATAGAAATAAGTAAAAGTTTTATCATTTAATATTTTGATAATAAATCTAAAAAAACAGTCACTGTTCCTTGCTTTAATGCATCCGGGCACCATTTTCAGGCCGGAACATTAAAAAATCATTATGTTATAATTATATCAGGTTATACAGGTTAAACCGTATTTCGGAAAACCTTAATTGGTACTGCATCTAATTTAAATAGAGTGTATTGTATACACAAGGACAATTTGAAGATTTATAAATTAATTATTTTTTTACGATTTAATTACATACACTAAATAGAAAAATAAGCTTTATTTGAAAATAATTCAACAAAATTGGCATTCAGTTAACAAAATAATAATGTAAAAAAGCTGTGATATTGTGATGTAAAATTTCAAAATCTGATAATTCTGCTTTTTCATTGCAGTATTGGTGATTACCAACTCAAATTTCCTACATAAATGTACCAGATTCAGGGTGTTTTAAGGCAGTAAAATATGTTAAAAAAACATCATAATTATGCATCAAAGTATCAGTAGTTTGACGGCTTGAATAAACGTAATTTTTACAGTTATTAAAATCGGAAAATATAAAAAAAAACTGCTCTCAGATTGTTCAAACAAAAAAAATGGCCGCAATTGTTTAAACAACTACGGCCGGAACATCCGTTTTATTTACCTTATATTTCTTTTAAATTTTTTCTAAAAACAGGCAAAATAATACCATTAAATTTCTCACTTATCCCACTGTACAGAAGCACTCTGTACGTCGTTTGAATTGGTGCCAATTTGCACGATAAACTCCCCTGGTTCCCAGTCGTATTTCAACTGAGTATTATAAAATTTCAGGTCATTGGTTGTGATGTCAAAAGATACTTCTTTTTGCTCACCTGCCTTAAGTGAAATCTTCTTAAAATGCTTTAGTTCTTTAACCGAACGGCTGATACTTGCAACAGGATCGCTGATGTATAATTGCACTACTTCTTCTCCATCCATACTCCCTGTATTACTTACAGTTACGGTGGCTTTCAGCGTTTCGTTGCCTTTCAAACTGGTTTTGCTCAGTTTTACATCACCATATTTAAATGTAGTATAGCTTAAGCCGTAGCCAAACGGATACAATGGTGCATTGGACACGTCGATATAATCTGATTTGAATTTTGCGGGTCCTTTATCGTCAAAAGGACGGCCTGTATTTTTGTGAGCGTAATATATAGGTACCTGGCCTACGTTTTTCGGGAACGTTGCTGTGATCTTACCTGATGGGTTATAATTACCAAATAACACATCAGCAATAGCATTACCTGCTTCGGTACCAGGCGCCCACACATCCAATATAGCGTTGGCATGCTGGTCTTCCCATGTTAACGTAAGCGGACGACCATTAAACAACACCAATACAATTGGTTTACCTGTTTTGAAAAGCGCTTTCAACAACTCTCTCTGGGTTTCCGGTATATTGATATCGGACCGGCTTGCAGATTCACCAGTCATATTAGCCGACTCCCCTACTGCTGCAACAATAATATCTGCCTTGTTTGCGGTTTCAACAGCTTCGTCTATCATTTGCTGAGCCGGGCGATTATCTCTTTCCTGTTTCATACCAAAGAACCAGGCACGTGCATTTAATAAAGAGTCGTCAGTAAAGTTCGACCCTCGCGCATATAATATATTAACACCTGAGCCTGCCACTTTCTTTATGCCATCGATAACACTGACAGATTTCCTTGGATCGCCGGCTATTACCCAGGTACCCAGCATTTCTGAGTGGTTATCAGCCAGCGGACCGATCAAAGCAATGGTGCCTGATTTTTTTAATGGCAATATCTGGCCTTTATTCTTTAATAATACAAAAGAGTGCTCAGCTACTTCGCGGGCAGCCAAACGATTAGCTTCAGTTAGTTCAGCTTTTGCCTCTACACTAGCGTTGATTGATTTATAAGGATTATCAAACAGTCCCAGTTTGTATTTTGCTTCCAGCACACGGCGGCAAGCCTGATCTATCTCCTGCTGTGTTACTTTTCCTTCTTTTAGTGATTTCTTCAGCGTCTTCAAAAAGCCCTCGCTCACCATATCCATATCCAGTCCGGCCTTTAATGCTAATGCTGATACTTGCTCCAGATCACCTAAACCATGAGCTGATAATTCGCTCACCGCTGTATAGTCTGATACTACAAAACCCTTAAAGCCCCATTGCTTGCGTAACAGGTCGGTCAATAACCATTGGTTGGCAGTTGCCGGCACACCATTAATGGTATTAAATGAACTCATGAAACTTCCTGCCCCAGCGTCAACAGCCGCTTTGTATGGCGGCAGGTAATCCTGGTACATTTTTATCAGGCTCATATCAACGGTATTGTATTCGCGGCCAGCTTCAGCACCGCCGTATAATGCAAAGTGTTTTACGCAGGCCATTACCGCGTCACTATTTTTCATGCTGGTACCCTGGTAGCCTCTTACCATCGCCTTTGCTATCATCGAACCTAAATAAGGGTCTTCACCTGATCCTTCTGAGATACGCCCCCAGCGTGGGTCGCGAGCAATATCCACCATTGGTGAGAAAACCCAGTTGATACCTTCACCAGTTGCTTCGGTTGCAGCAATCCTGGCAGAGCGCTCGATCAGAGGAATATCCCATGTTGCAGACATACCCAGCGGAATCGGGAAAATGGTACGATGCCCGTGTATCACATCCAGTCCAAATATCAAAGGAATATGCAAGCGCGAGTTCTTGACAGCCAGCTCTTGCGCCTTGCTAATATAGTCGGTACCATAAACACCAAAAATCCCACCAATATCTCCTTTTTTGATACCTTCCTCGACGCCCTTATTTACTATGGAACCCGTAAGCGCACGCCCACTGGTTACCAGGTTAAGCTGACCGATCTTTTCATCCAGGGTCATCTTCGCCATCAGTTGTTTTACAAAAGCATCCATCTTGGCGTCGCTGCTGCCGGTTTGGGCCATAGCCATCGCAGGCGGTAATATCAATGAAGATATTACTGCGATCTTCCGGGATACCCGGGATAAGAAATATTTTTTCATCTTAATTGAATGAAAACTGGTTTAAACTGGTGTTGGAACTTGATAAATAATATATTTACAAAATTAAACCATTATAAACTGGTTCTGACGTTTAATAAATTCAAGTTCAAAAATTGGTTATTGCACTTTCGCTGTATAAAGCTTGGTGTATTTTGAACACAATACTATTTATTATAATTCAGATAATCAAAGTATTTTTGAAGAAATCATAAAATGTTTAATAAACAGGAGCTTATAGACTTTTGCGAAACAGCACGCAGCAGCTATCTTGATCATATATCAATAGATTGCGTGGTATTTGGCTTTCATGAAGGACAATTGAAAGTGCTGGGCCTCAAAATAAAAAATGAGGCTTCCTGGTATCTGCCTGGTGGATTTGTAATGAAGGATGAACCCATCGAGATGGCTGCTAATCGTATCCTAAAAGAACGTACCGGGCTCGACGAGATATTTCTGCAGCAATTCCGCGTATTTGGTGACCCCGACCGCGCCAGGCCACACCACGATATGTATAAGGATATGTTGCCACCGGAAGAAAACTGGTTTTCCATGCGCTTTTTAACCATCGGCTACTATGCACTGGTTGATTTTGTGAACGTAAACCCTACTCCAGATGGCCATTCAGAAAGCTGCACCTGGTACGATCTGACGGATCTGCCTGATTTCAAACTCGATCATGCCCAGATCATCAAGTCGGCACTGGACACGCTGCGTCTTCAGTTAAACTATCAACCTATTGGTTATAACCTGATGCCAAAGGAATTTACCATGCCCGAATTGCAGAAGCTATATGAGACTATCCTTGATAAAAAACTCGACCGTCGCAACTTTCAGCGCCGCATACTTGGGTTCGGCATCCTGAACCGCTCCGAACAACCACGAAAAGGCGGGGCGCATAAAGCACCCTACCTGTATTCATTTGTTTTGAAGAATTATCAGAACGCGCTAAAAGAAGGATTGAAGGGGGGATGGTGAGGTGATTTCGAAAGTCGAAATGCCAAATGCAGAAGTTTTAAATCGTAAAAAAGAAAATCATTCCAAAATTGACATTCCGCAATCCGCATTCATTTAACTCTGCGAATGTATCCCCACCACATTCTCTTCGGTATCAATAAAGAACGCCATATATCCTATCTCGTTGCTGATCTTGGTTTTGGGCATCGTTACCTGGCCGCCTGCGGCTTCCACTTTTGATAAAACCTGGTCAAGGTCTGGATTACCGTTAAAGTAGATCTTTACACCACTGGCGCTTGGCACGTGCATATCACTTTGGCCCAATCCGCCGGATAATTTACCACCCATTGGGTCATAAGGGAACATGGCCATTTTCATACCTCCCATTTCCATCTCTTCCATTGTGATCGAAAAGATAGTCTCATAAAATTTCTTTGCCCTCGCGATATCGCTTACCGATACCTCGAACCAGTTTAAAACGTTTGCTGAAGCGTCCATAATGATTTTAGTTTTTTAAGTTTTTGGTGAATCTGATTGAAATTATAAACCTGTTATTAAATCAATATTTAATGTATATGAAGTGATTGTAGTATCTTTTCTAAAGCAAACCTAATCCGATTTCACAAAGCGTATGGTGGGTAAATACGACAACCTTAGGGGTTGATTGCGCCAATCTGCTGATTTAACTTTGTTTATCAATTTTATAAACCAGAACCATGAAACATGTATCCATAATTATACCCCAGGGGCCAATCATCCTTAGCAGTGTTATAGGCACTTATAAAGTATTCTCCTTCGTAAACAGCTTTATGGAGATGAAAGGTAAAAAGCCGGCTTTTGATATTCATCTGGTTGGCTTGAGCAAGGAAACTGACCTATATGGCGGCTTGTTTGCTGTTCGCCCTGATTCATTAGTGAGCGAGATCAAAAAAACCGACCTGATCATGATACCCGCCTTTTACGGTAACCCGATGGAAGGCATAGAGCGGAACATGGATTTTGTGCCATGGATTGTGGAGCAATACAAACATGGCGCTGAAGTTGCCAGTTTGTGCACAGGCGCTTTCCTGCTGGCATCCACCAATCTGCTCAAAGGTAAAACTTGCACCACGCACTGGATGGCCGCAGATATATTCCGACAGGCATTCCCAAACATCAAACTAATGCCCGAAAAGCTGATCATTGATGAATTGGGCATTTACTCCAGCGGCGGTGCTTACTCATTCCTTAACCTGGTGGTTTACCTGGTTGAGAAATATTGCGGGCGCGATGTGGCTGTCCACGTTTCTAAAGTGATGGAGATAGAGATCGACCGTGAAAGCCAGTCGCCATTTGTGATCTTCAGCGGACAAAAAGAGCACCAGGACGAGCCGATCAAAAAAGCGCAGATCTATATTGAACGCAATGTGGGCACTAAAATTTCTGTCGACCAATTATCAGAGATGTTTTCCATCAGCAGGCGAAATTTCGAGCGGCGTTTTAAAAAAGCGACTTCAAACACACCTGTTGAATATTTGCAGCGGGTAAAAATAGAAGCAGCCAAGAAAAGCCTTGAATCTGGCCGTGAAAACGTGAACGAAGTGATGTACTCGGTAGGCTATTCAGATCATAAAGCCTTCCGCAATATCTTTAAAAAGATAACCGGGCTGTCTCCGTTAGAATATCGTAATAAATATAACCGCGAAATGGCGGTGGCTTAATTATCCAACCGGGTATAAATAGGCTGTAGTTTCTTCTTTCATCTTTATCGGCCTCACCTCGATGCGTGCGGTATCGGTGTAAGCAAACTCCGGATTGCCTTTAGCAATAGCGATTGCCTGGTCAAGGTCATCCGCCTTAATATGATAGTAGCCGACTATTACTTCCTTGTGTTCGCGGTAAGGCGCCTTTTCCCAATGTCCGTCATGACCCGACAACATAACGCCTTCCCGTACTAATGGTTGTGCGCTGATCAGTTGATCGTTTTTCTTCAGGTCTTCGATATAAACTTTGCATGCCTCCAGAAACTCTCTTTCCCGCTCAGGCGTAAAGGCCAGTTTGCTATTGGCGTCATTGTGTATCAGCAGCATAAACTCTTTCATAACTTTAATTCTTTAATAAAATTGATGAATAAAGAGGGCTTAGATAACAAATTAAAATTCGGTTAAATATTTTAGAAAACCTACTTGATTTTTTACACATGGGCTTTGACCCACTTGTTACTTGGGGATAGGTGTAAAACATTCACCTATTTTTCCTATTCTTGTTTATGTATCTTCTCAAGAAAACTATACTAACCATCGTGTTATTGTGGGTAACGGCTGCAATCGCTCAAACTACGTTGCCTGTACCTACCAATATACAGTCGACTTATAATAAAGGAACGCGTACCACAAGCGGCACACCCGGTAAAAACTATTGGCAAAACCGTGCTGATTACAACCTTACAATCACTTTCACACCCAAAACCCGTGTTTTGGACGGTGTTGATGAAATTGATTATACCAACAATAGCCCTGATACTTTAAAACAGATATGGTTTAAGCTTTACCCCAACCTGTATCAAAAAGGCAATATCCGGGCTATGCCTATTAAACCTGAGGATATAACTGACGGTGTTCGGATAGAAAAAATTGAGATCAACCAAACGGCTTATGATACCAGCAAGATGATCATAAACGGCACCAACATGATCATACCTAATCAGGTTACGCCGCCAAAACAAAAGATACATCTTAAGATACATTATTCGTACACACTAAATAGAACATCTCATATCCGTACCGGCCAGGTGGATACTGGCGCTTTCTTTATTGCCTACTTCTTCCCGCGCATTGCAGTTTATGATGACATAGATGGCTGGAATACAAACCCATATCGCGGTACGGAGGAATTTTATAACGACTTCTGCAACTTCAAAGCTGCTATCACTGTTCCGGGCAATTACCAGGTATGGGCAACAGGTAATCTTACTAACCCCAATCAGGTTTATACCGATCGGTACATAAAACGAATACAGGATGCTGAACAAAGTGATAAAGTAACTGATATCATTACTGAAGACGATTTGAAAGCCGGGAATATATCCCCTCACAACCCAACCAATACCTGGCAATTTGAGGCCGATAGCGTTACTGATCTCGCGTTTGCCATCAGCGATCATTATCTCTGGAAATCGTCCAGCCTGGTTGTTGATCCAAAAACCAACCGTCGCACACGGGTTGATGCTGTGTTCAATGAGAACCATAAAGATTACTACGCAGTAATTGATTATGCCCGTAAAACCGTGGAAAGTATGAGTTATGCATTCCCAAAATGGCCATACCCCTACCCTCATGAAACCGTATTTGACGGCCTGGACCAAATGGAGTACCCGATGATGGTGAATGACAATCCTGAAGAAAAAGTATTTGATGCTGTGACCCTGACTGATCATGAGATATTTCATACCATGTTTCCATTCTACATGGGAGTTAACGAAACTAAATATGGCTGGATGGATGAAGGCTGGGCAACTATTGGCGAATGGGTGATCAGTCCGCTGATCGATCCTACTATCACAGATAATTTCGGTGTTCCACAATATGAAAATATTGGTGGAAAAGAAGGAGATCAACCTATAATGACACTGACCAACCAACTGGGTACATCATCATTTGAACCGGATTCCTATGGCAAACCCGGACTGGGGTATTATTATGTGCGCGACTTGCTGGGCGACGAACTGTTTACCAAAGCCCTGCATTATTACATTCAGCAATGGCATGGCAAACACCCGATGCCTTACGATTTCTTTAACTGTATGAATGTCGGATCTGGTCAAAATTTAAACTGGTTCTGGAAAAGCTGGTTCTTTGATCGCGGTGCGCCTGACCTGGCTATATCAAAAGTCACTTTGCAAAGAAGCACCTATACAGTTGTTATCACCAATGTGGGTGGAAAGCCTATACCTATTAACCTGACAATTTATTACAACGATGGCACTACTCAACTGGTACACGAAAGTATCAATGCCTGGAAAGCCGGCAATAAGACTTTTACCATCAATCACCTGTCGCATAAACGTATCAGTAAAATGGAGTTAGGTACTACTTATGATCCTGATGTTAATAAGGAAAATAATGTGTGGGAAGCGAAGTGATTACCTCTTCAAAGCTATCACTCTGCTCTGAACACCACCGGGTGCTACTACAGAAGATGTTAGTGTTACCGAAGTACCGGTCAGGTTAACTTGCTGGAAGTTGGTAATGATCGAGCCGTATGAAGCCACCTTAAGACTATTATAAACCAAATAGTTAACGGTGATGCTTTTATCTGTATTGATGGTGTAGTTTGCTGTATCAACAAGGCCGTTTTCCTGTATGTACAATTTTCCGTCACTGGTGAATTCAAAATAATCGGCAGCCTTGCCATTATATACATCGCTTGAAGGGCTATTTTGCCCAAGACCATCAGAATAGGCAACTGAATCTTTTACCAATTTCCATTGACCAGAAAGTGTAACAGCTGTATTAATATGGCCCAAAATAGGATCGGAAGTAGTAACAGGACTAACATTATCCTTTGCGGGGTTGAGGGTGCTGCTTCCTTTAACTGGCTGCGGAGCCGGGGCAAGTGCTTCCTTTGAACATGAACTGAACAATGCAACGCTTAAACATGCAATAAACAGTACTATAATATTATTTTTCATACTGAACCAGGCTGTTTTCTATGCCCTTATACGAAAACAAGCCTATTGGGTTACAGCGGACTGACTTGTTTTTCTGCATCTTAGCAAAAAGTTTTCCACAAAAAAGCCGCTTCAGTTACTCAAGAAGCGGCTTCCCAATTAGTGCAAGTTGATTTTTAGTTTGATTCATGAAACGCTGTCGCGAAGCTCTTTTATTTCGTCATGAGCTTCTATTAATTCCTCTTCCTGCTCCATCAGCATTTCGCGGATATAAGCAGCCAGCACCTCTTCATTCAGTGCTTCCTGGTAGGTTTTTTTGATGGCGTCTTCGCCAAATTCGCATTCTTCCAAAATACTATGACGGTCGTGACCGGTAAACGCCTCCTTTATAGATAACCATGCCCGGTGTAATTTGCCGGGAATAGTTGTGCCAGTATTGATCTCGCTGCCCAGTGCGGCAATCTCGGTGCCCAGTTCTACTTTATATCTGCGGCTGTCGTCTATGAATCGTAAAAACATAGGTATCAGGTCGGCATTAGCCGGATCGTTCTCTATCTCTTTCAGCGCTCTTTCATAGCCTTCTATACGGTCATTATTGATCAGTATCAGATCACCCAATATCTCGATCGTTTTTGAAGTATTTTCCATGTCTTTATAGGTTTTTCTGTATTAGTAATCAACCCATGCTTAGAGTGTTTGTTTATAGTATTTAAAAATTAATTTTCAACATCATAATATTTTTAAACTCAAACGAAATAAATATCAACCATTTAGCATTTTGCTTGCACATAAAGAAACGAATAACGAACTTTTATATAACCAACTTGTTATTGAGGCATGAAGAAAGAGATCATAGCAGGTACTGCATTAGCCGGATTAGGCATAGCCGCCTTTGCCTTAGCCACAAGAAATAAACCCCTGAAAACCGTCGGTCATGTTGAACTGGAAAAATACCTTGGCAAATGGTACGAAATAGCCAAATTCCCTCAGAGTTTTGAGAACGGATGCACTAATGTGACCGCAGAGTATAGTCTGCGCGATGATGGAAAAATCAGCGTGGTAAACAGTTGTACCAAGGATGGTCAGCCCAAAACAACCGAAGGTATAGCCTCAATTGATGATAAAGAAAGCAACGCTAAACTGGAAGTGCAGTTTCAATGGCCATTTAGCGGTAAATATTGGATAATAGCCCTGGCTCCCGATTATAGTTATGCCGTGGTGGGCCATCCCAACCGTAAATATTTATGGATACTGAATCGTAAGCCGATAATGGACACCATGACTTATAACCACCTGGTGTTGGTTGCAGCAAGCCGCGGCTTTGATATTCGTAAGCTGGTAAAGACAGTACAAACTGAGGTTTCTGAAAATGCTTTCTCCATTCCGAATGGACATAGCTGAAATGATTGGATATAAAAAAAGTGATTGCATTCCTGCTCAACAGGATACAATCACTCTGGTGAATTATAATTGGTTAAGCTAATTTTTTGCGTTTCGGGCTTTCCGTATACAGCCTGTTGTAATTCTCGATGAACCTGATGAGCGCCTTATGCATCATCGAGGGTTGCCACTCTTCGCTATTGGATATCCGGCAGTAATAAGGATCGTACACATTACGCACTGCGGTAAATTTGTCTTTATCCAGCACCACTTCGATAAAATAATAATTGCCCAGGGTTAACCAGTAGGAATTATCATTATTACGCAGCCAGTTATTCAGTATCAGATAATTTTCTAACTCTTCCATCACAAGGTTAAATAATTGGTTTTAAATAAATTATGACAGGTAGATGCCCTTGAGTTAGCTAAATAACAAATGTTAATAACTTCTGTTGATTTCGCGTAAATCAAATTTAATATTCCACATTGAATAAAGCAAATTATTTTCATTAAATTAATTAATTGATTATCAGAATATTACAATTTTCACCTAAACTTACTTTGTTGATATACTGTTAATTAAGTTGCATATTTATTAACATTTTGCTTTATAATACATTACGGTAAAAGCACTTCCGATGATGGTTTTTAGCTTTCTGCTTTTCGCTTTAAACTCTCCACCCGGATAAAATAGCAGACAATCTGATGAGTATTTGCCAGTATTAATATTTAAGAAAATAGGTAATTTGCTTTGTATATAAACCAACGCCACTGTGAGCACTCGCCTTGCGGTGCACTTTAAATTTTTCTCACTCAAAATGAATAGCACGATCAAAAAATCAATGTTGAAAGGCTTAGGCATGGGTCTTGGACTAATGCTCGCTTCAGGCCTTAACCATGCATCGGCCCAGGTGGTTGACAAAGGCTGGACACAGCTTTTTAACGGAAAAGATATTAATAACTTTCAGCAGGTTGGTCCCGGCACGCACTATGTAGAGGATGGCACCATACGCAGTCACGGTGGTATGGGTTTGCTGTATTGGAAGGGCGGAAAGTTGAGCAATTGCACCATCAAGGTAGTCTACCAGATGCAAAAAAGCAATAGTAACTCAGGTGTATTTATCCGTATCCCCATAGAGCCGCGCGAGCCATGGATGCCAGTATTTTATGGCTATGAGGTGCAGATAGACAATCACCCTGAGACCTCAAACGAGGATGAATACCACGTTACCGGTACTTTGTACTCACTAACCAAGCCTTTAGCCAAACCAGGCAAACCAGGCCCGGAATGGAACACAATGGAAATCACCCTCGACGGGCCACGCACTATCGTATATGTGAACGGCGAAAAGGTAACAGATTATACAGAAGGTCAGCCCACACCCGCACGTAAGTTCGATTTTGAACCCTATCGTGGATTGAGACCTAATGCAGGCTGGTTTGGTTTGCAAAATCATGGCGATGATGACATTGTATACTTTAAGGAAGTTGCTATAAAACCGCTTAAAAAGAAGTAATAACCATGAAACCCGACGAAAAATCAACCGATAAAACCATCAGCCGGAAAGACTTTATTAAGAAAGCAGCGGTAGCTACAGCAGGCTTCTACATTGTGCCACGCTATGTTTTAGGCGGGCCTGGGCATGTGGCGCCAAGTGATAAGCTGTACATTGCTGCAGTGGGTTGCAGCGGTGAGGCTGAGAACGATATTCATCATCATGCCACTTCTCCAAGAAAGAATGGCGTAATATCATTTTTATGTGACGTGGATGATCGCGGAGCTGCCCCGCGACGCAAAGAATTTCCGAAGGCCGGGTTTTACCACGACTGGCGCGAGATGTTTGACAAAGAACATAAGAACTTTGATGCAGTTACCGTAGCAATACCCGACCATAACCACGCCATTGTAGGCTTAAGTGCCATGCAATTGAACAAACACTTATATCTGCAAAAACCATTAACACATGATATTTACGAGGCCCGCGTACTAACAGAGGCTGCTAAAAAATATAACGTAGTTACCCAAATGGGTGATCAGGGTGCATCCTGCGAAGGTATGCGCACTATGCGTGAGTGGTTTGAGGCAGGGCTGATCGGCGATATCGAAAAGGTTTACTGCTGGACGGACCGTCCGGTATGGCCGCAGGGGATCAACTGGCCTACATCAAAACCACCTATCCCTAAGGAATTAAACTGGGATTTGTGGCTGGGCACGGCTCAGGAAACTAATTACATTGAAAACCTGGTGCCATTTAACTGGCGCGGATGGTGGGAATTTGGCACAGGCGCATTAGGCGATATGGGCTGCCACATTATGGGCCCTCCATTTAAACTATTAGGCTTAGGTTACCCTACCGAAGTATCAGGCAGTGCAAGCACTACTTACAGTGGTATTTTTAAAGAAGGCATTTACCCGAAAAGCGGACCGGTTAGCAGCTCTATCAAATTCAAATTCACGCAGCAAAATGGCAAACCGCTCGATCTGTATTGGATGGATGGCGGTATTACTCCTGAGCGCCTTAATGAGCTTGATCCTGACCTGAATCAGAACGAAGCTTTGGGTGATATACCAAGTGAAAATGACTTTGAAGGATGTACGTTATTCATCGGCACCAAAGGCAAAGTAAGCTGTGGTTGGGGCGGCAGTCATCCACGGTTGTTGCCTTTATCACTTAACAAGGATGTGAATGTTCCTAAGAAATATCCGCGCATAGAAGGCGATATGGATGGCCACTGGTGGCAATGGATTGATGCCAGTATCGCCGGAAAAGGCAAAATGGAGGTTGACTCACCATTTGTGGGTTATGCAGGGCCATTAACCGAAACCGTATTAATGGGCAACCTGCTATTGAGGACCTTCGATATACAGGAGAAGATCAAGCGCAATGACCCCGTTTACGGACAAATGGAAGGCATGAAATTTAGTGGTCGTTACAGAGCGCTACTGTGGGATGGCGCGAATATGAAAGTGACTAATTACGAGCCCGCCAATCAGTTCATCCGCAGAGAGTACCGAAAAGGATGGGGTGAGGTGAAGTTGTAGAATTTGTCTGAATCAGAATTTACAGAATTTTAGAATGATCAGAATTCTGCAAATTCATTAATTCTGTAAATTCTGGTTCAGGCAAATATTAATTATACCGGAACACCACATATCCCCATGGATCCATTTTCCATGGTTTACTGGTTAGGGGTTCTTCCTGGTGCCTGAAAACATTTAAGGGCTTACCTATCAGGCTTTCATCTTCAACAGTAATATTTTGCTCTTTATTGGATAGGTTAAGGATCACAAATACCTTTTTTCCATCTTTTTCCCTAACATAGGCATATACTGCTTTATTATCACCTACATTTACCTTGCGGAATGAAGCGTCGGCAGACAAAGCAGGCGTTTGTTTACGCAGGAACAGCAATGTTTTATAGAACTTCTCGCGGTCATATTTACCCATTTTCATGTTGTCCTTATCAAAGAACTTGATAGCGCGTAATACAGGCTCTTCCTGGCCGCTATAGATCAACGGGATGCTATGGGGCATAGTTTGGGTAAACACAGCAAAGGGAGCGTGTGAAGCGCCCGGGAACGTGCCATAATCGGCCTTGTTCCAACTGTTCTCATCATGGTTACTGGTAAAGTATAACTCCAGTGCATTATGCGGATATATCTTATCATATTTGGCTTTGATCGAATCCAACGCAGTTGCCGGACGGGTGCCTTTTGCAACGCCTATCATTGCGTGGAACATATCCCATGAATAAGTAGCGTCAAAACCACCGGGATGCAGGTAAGTTTTATCTCCTTCAGCCAGCCAGAACAATTCTTTCATCGAATTTAACTGGGGTATACATCTCTTCCAGAAGGCATAAGGAACATTCCATGCCACATCACAGCGAAAGCCGTCAATATCGGTAGCCCTTACCCAGTATTTCATTGCATTGATCATACTGTCCTGCATCACAACATTTTTATAGTTAAGCTGACGTGTGTCAGACCAGTCGAAAGCTACGGCAGGTTTGGCGGTTTTATCTTTTACATAAAAATCGGGATGACGTTTTATCCAAACATTATCAGCACCGGTATGATTGGGCACCCAGTCGATAATCACCTTCATGCCCAGCTTATGTGCTTCGGCAACCAACTTCTTAAAATCTTTTAATGAACCAAACTCGGGATTGACGGCGGTATAATTTGATACGGCGTAATAGCTACCCAAAGAGCCCTTTCTGTCCACCTTGCTTATTGGAGTGATCGGCATAAACCAAAGGGTTTGAACACCCATTTCGTTCAGTCTGTCAAGGTTCTTGGCGAATGCTTTAAATGTTCCCTGTTTGGTGTACTGGCGAACATTCACCTCATAAATATTACCCTGCATTGCCCAGGCCGGGTGACCATCAATAGTTTGGGAAAAAACGGAGGAAGATGCCCACAACAATGCGAGCATAAACACAAAGATTTTTTTCATTAATCGGAGTTAGTTGGTTATTAACCGTAAATATAAATATATGGAAATCAAATATTTTAGCTTTCAATAAAATTATTTATTTAAAAGTGAAAATATATTGACAATCAGATAGATATGATTTAAAAATCAAATATTTTTTGCGAGTAATAAACCTCCGTAGGTAGCTATTATTCCGGTTGCTACGCTGCCTATGATATAAGTTAAAAACACGAGTATGCGTTGCTCAGTAAGGAGTGAAATATTTTCTAATGAGAAGGCTGAAAAAGTGGTGAAACCGCCGCAAAGTCCCGTTGCCAGGAAAAAGCGCCATTGCTCTGCACGGTCGCCAAACCGTGCAGAATAAAATATGATAAAGCCGATCAAAAAGCAGCCGACTATGTTCACCACAAACGTACCAAAAGGGAACGGAGAAGTAGTTGATCTATTGATCACATGACTCAGCGCATAACGCATCATACTACCGAAACCGCCGCCAACAAATACCAGGAACATATTTTTCATAATTGAAGTTTTATATCCGTTGATCTACCTTTTATTCAATTTATCCTTATACCGCGATAACCGATGATTCAGAAATTTCCTGCGCCGTTGTATAGATTGCCCTATCGAAGTCTCCTTACTATATGCGGGGTCAAATATCTTAGGTATAGCAATGCGCTGCGAACTGTATATACCCGAATGCCCGCTAAAGAAATAAGCGGTGAAACAGGCTATGGCAAAATATAAAGCGTACTCTCCGCCAAAAAGTTCGATACCCATAAAAGTGCAGGCCAAAGGTGTGTTGGTTGCACCGGCAAATACGGCTATAAAGCCTAAAGCGGCAAACAAGCTTACCGGGGCATTCAACAATTGCGATAAAGTATTGCCTAGGGTAGCGCCGATGTAAAACAATGGCGTCACTTCACCTCCCTTAAAGCCCGTGCCAAGCGTGATGGTGGTATAAATGGTTTTCCATAACCAGCTCCAGGTATCAGAGCCGCCCTGGTGAAACGCTGATGGAATAGTAACTGAATCGGCAAATTGTGCATCTACCCCCAAACTCAGATAATCTTGTCGGCCTAAAAGCAGCGTCAGCCCAATGATGATCGATCCACCAACAACGGGGATGAGCCATTTAGTTTTTATAAGACGTTGCGATACATTTTTTACCCCGTGAACCATTTCGGCGAACAGGTAGCTGGTCAACCCAAACAATACGGATGACAGGATGATCTTTGCCAAAAGCAAATAATCAAAATGGATAAAGTTCAATCCAAAATTATGCTCACTAACAAACGGATCGATATGATAAGCAGTATGATGAATACCGATCATCGCCACAGTTTGATCGGCAAAAATGCTGGCGATGAGGCAAGGGATAATGGCATCATATTGCAATCGACCTACAGCTAATACCTCAATCGCGAATATCGTTCCTGCTAATGGCGTTCCGAACACCGCTCCAAAACCTGCCGCCACACCAGCCATTAAAACGGTGCGCGAATCCTGCTCATTCAAACCAAATAAGCGACCAAAAAAATCGGCTATGCTACCGCCTATTTGCACTGCTGTACCCTCGCGCCCCGCTGATCCGCCAAATAAATGAGTAAAGACGGTAGCCCCAAGCACTAACGGCGCCATTCGTTTAGGAACACCTCCGCCGGGCTCATGAATCTCGTCCATGATCAGGTTATTCCCTTTTTCGGATGATTTCCCGTAAAGTTTATAAACAAAATGGATAACGATACCAGCAACAGGTAACAGGTACAAGAGCCAGGTATATGCAAACCGGAAATGAATGGCCCAGCTAAGCAGCCATAAGAACAATGCAACAACGGCGCCAACAGCAATAGCCATGGGGATGGTTAACAAAGTCCAACGGACGAGATGATTGAATATTAAAAAGTAGGGTGATTTAAATAAATAGCGTAGTCGTTTCATGCCTATGAAATAAAAATATAAAAAAACTTATTTCGTAGGCGCCATCAGACCCGCATTCAGCGGGACGGTTCAAATAGGTGGAACACCATCACCTTAATACTGCAATAATACGCAAAGCTCACTTTTTTTCAAAATCCATTAAAAAGGTAACTAATTCAGCATATCTTTAAGAACCAATTAACCTTTTATGGAAAATACCACCAGGGTATGGCGCCTGTTCTTCGCCGTCGGACTATTTGCTATTGCTATCCAGGAATTAGTTAACAAAGATTTTGTTTTGGTAATATTACCCGCAGGCTTTCCTGCGTGGTTGACAAACCGTTTGATATGGGACTGGGTATTCAGCCTGCCGCTGGCTATTGCCTGTATCTGTATTATACTTGAGATCAAAGCACGGCCTGTATCGCTTATTATTGGCGGGATTTTGTTGCTTTTAGTGATCTTATTCCAGGTTCCGGGTCAGCATACACCCATGATATTGGCTGCCTGGGTAAATCCGTTTAAAGAGCTAACCCTAAGCGGCGGTGCATTTTTAGCAGCAGGCTCCCTGGCAAGAGAAAATAAAGTTTCACCATTAGAGAATTTTTTAGAAAAGCTCATCCCGGCAGGTAAATATTTCTTTGCCATTACTATGGTGTTATTTGGATACATGCACTTTCTCTATCGCGATTTTGTGGTGCCGCTGGTTCCAAACTGGATACCCTGGCATCTATTCTGGACCTACTTTGCTGGTGCAGCTTTAATGGCAGGAGGATTAGGTATTATTATTAATGTTAAGCGCCATTTGGCAGCTAACTTATTGGGTACCGCTATCTTTATCTGGTTCGTTATCTTGCATATACCCCGCGCGGTAGCTGATCCGCATAGTTTGAATGGTAACGAGATCACCAGCGTTTTCGAAGCGCTTTCCTTTAGCGGGATAGCATTTTTGATTGGAAGAAAAAAGATTAAAGGTTAATTTTATGCGATTGTACCATGAGATTAAATTGCTCCATCGCGATATTACTTTTGAGCTTGTTGTTGATCAGCAATATAAGCCAGCAGGATAATATTATCGGAACATGGGAAGGGAACATCCATATGCCAGGTAAAAGATTCACCCTGTCATGATGAAACTGCCATATACCATGCAGTAAAGACAAAAGGAAATACATATCGTTTCCAGATGAACAAAATGGTAAACGGCAAAGAAGTGGAAATGGGTGAAACCATCTTCACCTTTGACAAAAGCAATGAAACTTTAGACGGGGTTACAACCAGCCCAAAAGGCAAGGGCCTGTGGCATTTTGTTGTAAAAGGCAATACGATGCATGGCACGTTAACCGTTGAAAATATACTTTACAGGGTGATTGATCTGCATAAAGACTAATCATTCTATATTTAATTCTATGAAATATTTATTTATTCTTCTGCTCTTTCCATTGGCCGTAAAGGCACAAAGCATTACCAATCAAAACGTAAGCGACACCACTCCATTCATTCCTGAGCACAGGCAACCACGGCTGGATCTGTTTACAAAAGAGCCCATAGTGACAGGAAAGATCATCTTCCTGGGTAACAGCATCACTGAAATGGGTAACTGGAAAAAAGTAACCGGCGATACAACCGTAATCAACCGCGGCATTGGTGGAGATATAACTTTTGGTGTACTTAAAAGGCTAAAAGACATCACTGATCGTAAACCATCCAAACTATTTATCCTATTGGGGATTAATGATATTGGCAAAGATATCCCGGACGCAGTGATAGCTGATAATTATCTGAAGATCGTCAAGGAAATTCATACCAAATGCCCGGAGACGAAAATTTATGTGCAAAGCATATTACCAGTAAACTCTACTCTTCCACATTTCCCGCAGCATTACGACAAGGAAGAACATGTGTTATCGGTAAATAAGCTATTGCAGGCCAATGCCAAAGTAGGTAATTACACTTTCGTGGATATTTTCCACTTGTTTCTTGATGCCAATCAAAGACTGGAAAGCCGCTACACTTATGAGGGTCTGCATCTAAAACCCGAAGCCTACGTAATTTGGGTAGATTATTTGAAGAAGCAAGGCTATTTGTAAAGATCAGTATCCCGGATTTTGTTTCAATAAGCCTTTACTTGCTGTTATTGCGCTGTTAGGTATCGGGTATATCTCATTTCTACCCTGGGTAAACTTAGCGTATGATATTTCGCTACCAGTTCCCAGTACAGCTTGTTCGTGCTTTACATAGGCATTCAAAACATTAGCCATATAACCGTTTCCGGCAGGGCCACCATACAAGCCGTCCCAGCGCTGCAGATCGAAGAAACGATGCCCCTCCATACCTAATTCCAGCATGCGTTCAAAATAAACTGCTTTGCGGGCATAGTTTTGTCCTTGAGCAACAAAACCGGTTGAAGCATTGCCTCCCGCGGCCCCATACAAACCTACTTTATAGTTTGCAGCCGGCGTGTTCGTATAACCGCCCATTGGGTTTGCCGGGTCCTGGTAAGTGTGCACCCATCCCGTCGCGTCAGCAGCCCTGCTTCTAATCCTGTTCACATAATCTTCTGCTTTTTGCAGGCTGCCCATTTCCACCTCAACTTCAGCGGCCCAAAGCAATACGTCTGCAAAACGTATGGCATTATAACTATTAGAAGTTGCCTGGTTATTTGCCCAGCCACCATATGACTCGCTGGTTGTTGCCTGTGCAGCCTGGTAATACACAGTTTTAATATTTACATAAGGGCCGTCGTTGAGTACATCACCGGTGCCATTAGGGCCTCCGCTCCAATTTTGTCCGGGGAAGTTACCCCAATCCAGGTAAGGTATCCCACGGCGCCCAACCGACCAGTCTAAACGCGAGTCAAGCGGCAAAGTAGTGGGTGTAAACGCATCAGTTGATGCCAAACCCACATCATTGGCAATATCAGAGTCGTTATAAGTATCTAAGAGCGGCAAACCTGTAGTTTGGTCTGTTTTAAAAGCGTTAACAAAACTAAAAGATGGTTTAAAGAACAGACAGCAGGTTGCTGGGCCGCCATCAGGAAAATTGAGTACATCGGCTGCATTACCATTCTGCCCGTTAGTGCCATCATTCACACGAGCCTGGATGACAAAAACACCTTCTGGGCCATTTTTGGTAGATGGATTAAAATTATCGGCATAATGCTTCACCAGGTCGTATTTAACGCCTTGCGAGTTTACCCCGCTGTTGATCAGATCGTTCAGAAGCGGCTGGGCCTGTGAGTATTTATGATCGAACATATAAGTTTTTGCCAAAAATGCCTCGGCTGCATATTTATTAGGCCGCCCCAATTGCACTTGTGCAGTTGGCAATGCATTCATAGCGGCGGTAAAATCGTCTTCTATGTTACTCCAAATGGGGCCGGGGTTACTTACCGTATTATAACCGTTATTATATGGCACTTTTTCATCAATGTACGGCACATTATGCCATAGTTTAGCCAGTTCCAGCTCATAAAAGCCGCGCAAAAAACGGGCTTCAGCGGTTGTTTGCGCAATATCCGAAGCAGATAAAGATCCATCTTTTACCAAAGGGATTTCCGCCAATACCGCGTTGGAATAACGAATGCTTTGCATCGTTATTTGCCATCTGTCAAGCAGCCAGTTATTTGAAGCATCTTCTGAATAATTATCTATTGTTTGATCGGTCCCCTGATCGGTGGTGTTGCCACCCCGGTAGGCATCCCCCCCGGTAACGCTCCCCAGGAACCAGTTATCGGTTCCACCGTGCCATACTGCATAAGGTTCATTGGCATACACGCCGTCTAAAAAGTCATAAGCCTGCAATAGCAGGTTATTTACACCGGTTTTATTATGCGGCGTAGCGCTAATGAGCGAATCAACATTTGACTTAGGAAGCTTTTCAGCTTTCTTACAGGTAAACAGCGAAATTGCTATCACCGGTAAAATGATAAGGAGTATAGCTTTTTTCATAGCTCAATAATTTATTAGCTATTTATTTGAAATTCAGGTTAGTGGCTTATCAAATATAATAATTAAGCATATTAAAAACTAATATTTTAATAGATTAGTTCATCCGAAATAATACCTGGATTTAACATCAATTAGTAACAAAGCAGATTCATCATAGTCTCAATCATAAAAACGCATCATGACAAAAGAATCATTCTCCATACACGGCGAAAACCTTTTAAAAAAGGTTAAAGAGCTGATAGAAGAAGGTAATGTAAGAAAGATTACCATTACCGATAAATCGGGCAAGGAACTGGCCAGTTTCCCTTTAACTGTTGGGGTCGTCGGGGCATTAATTATGCCTATGCTGGCCGCAATTGGCGCTATTGCGGCACTGGTAACGGAATGTACCATTACAGTTGAGCGCGAAGAAACGGCTGAGCCTGTAAAGGAAGAAAAAGAATAATTACTTTGCGAACTCTGTGATAAAACCTCAGTGATCCCAGTGGTAAAATTTAACCACAAAGGTCACCGAGGCTTCCACAAAGGAGCGCAGAGACTTTGCCTATTTATATTCCGATATCTGATCTCAGACTTCTGGTCTCTTACAAAGAAGGCTGCATCCCCATACCGATCCCTATCCTATTCCAGGCGTTAATGCCCACAGCAGCCATGATCACCTTTGAAATGGTATGCCTGTCAAGTACTTTTTCTGCTTCTTCAAGAATTTTTTCGTTCATTCCTTGCTGGATATTGGTGACATTTTCGGTAATTGCCAGTATAGCTCTTTCTTCGGGTGAAAAGAATGGCGTTTCCCTCCAGGCATTCAATGCGTAAATGCGTTGTTCGGTTTCGCCTAAGTCGCGGGCATCTTTAGTGTGCATATTGATACAATAAGCGCAACCGTTGATCTGTGATGCGCGGATCTTGATCAGCAGATAATGTTTTTCATCCAAACCACTGTTATGTAAAACGCTTTCTAAAGCCTCCATAGCTTGATATGTTGTTGGCTCGATGCTGAATTTTTTGCTCATGATGTTTTCGTTTTGATTATGACACAAAGTTCCCCCGGCGGCAACACAAAAAAGTTAATCGTGATTAATTAATCAGAATCAAGAGTCAAGAAGCAAGAATCAAGACATGAAGCTGACAATAGCGCGAGAAATGCTTTACTCTTTTCTTGGCTCTTGATTCTTGCTTCTTGACTCTCTCTTTCCCCTTATCTTACTTAAAAACTGCGGTGTAAAACCTAAATAAGATGCCAGCATATATTGAGGGATACGCTGAACAAACTCAGGGAACAACGAAACAAAGTGACGATAACGTTCTTCATCGGTTTGATCACGTTGGTATTCAAAACGGCGCATGGAAGCGGTATGGACTTTTTGGAAGATGATCCTGAAATAGCGCTCCAATTTAGGCACTTTCAATAGCAACTCCTCCATCGTTTTTTTGCTTAGGCTGATAAGTTCTGAATCTTCAATTGCCTGAACGTAGTATATGGAAGGGTGGCTGGTTTCGAAACTGGCATAATCGGTTATCCACCAATTTTCTAATCCAAATTGGGTGATCTGCTCCTGCCCGTTGCGGTTAATAAAATACAGGCGCATACAGCCTTTGCTCACAAAATAGTTTGCCCTGCATATATCGTCAGCCTTTAAGATGAACTTCTTTTTCTTTACTTCGACCAGGCCAATACTGTCACAAATAAGCGCTGCTTCATGCTCATCAAGCTTGACGAATTTGTTGATATGGGTGATCAGGTTGTCTTTCATTTTCGGCAGTATGTTTCAAATATAAAGCTATTGAGCAAGCCCACTGTAACAAAAATAATACGACCCATAAATCGCAACAGATATTTTATAATTTGGCACATGAGCATTTTTACAAGACACCTTACCATAGGCTGTTTCATAGCTGCTACTTTTTGCAGCACCAGCCTGTTTGCACAAACTTCATCATCGGTGGTCGACCAGATAGTGAAGGAAGAAAATGACAATTCACAATTACAGCAACTGGCGCATGAGCTGTTTGATGGTATCGGTCCGCGTTTGGTGGGCACGCCTCAAATGATGAAAGCTCACGACTGGGCTGTGGCCAAGTATACCGGATGGGGCATACCGGCACATAACGAAAAATGGGGCGAATGGCGCGGCTGGGAACGCGGCATATCCCACATCGACATGGTTTACCCGCGTGTAAAAAGCCTGGAAGGTACCCAATTAGCATGGAGCCCGGGCATGGGCAAAAAAACGGCAACAGCAGAATTAATTATCATTCCCGATCTGGCTGATTCTAATGCATTTAAAGCCTGGCTGCCAAATGTAAAAGGCAAATTTGTGATGATCAGCATGAACCAGCCTACCGGTCGCCCGGATTATAACTGGCAGGAGTTTGCCACCAAAGAGTCATTTGAGAAAATGAAAAAGGACCGTGAAGCACAGGTTGCTGCCTGGCGCGAACGTCTGAAAAAAACGGGCTATACCAACAAAACCCTGCCTGTAGCTTTAGAAAATGCAGGTGCAGTAGGTATTGTAACTTGCAATTGGTCGAACGGGTTTGGGGTGGATAAAATATTTGGTGCTTATACCAAGAAAGTACCAACAATCGATATTGCGTTGGAAGATTACGGTATGCTGTATAGATTGACTGAATCAGGCGATAAGCCCAAGATCAGCGTTCATACGGAATCAAAAGAACTGGGTGTAGTACCGACATTTAATACCATTGCCGAAATAAAGGGTACTGAAAAACCCAATGAGTACGTGATCCTCTCTGCCCACTTTGATAGCTGGGACGGAGGTACGGGCGCAACTGATAACGGTACAGGTACTTTAACTATGATGGAAGCGATGCGCATCCTGAAAAAGGTTTATCCTAATCCAAAACGGACCATCATCGTCGGTCACTGGGGCAGTGAGGAAGAGGGGCTGAACGGTTCAAGGGCATTTGTAGAAGATCATCCGGAAATTGTAAAAAGCATACAAGCTGTATTTAACCAGGATAATGGTACTGGCCGTGTAGTTGACCTGTCGGGACAAGGTTTCTTAAACTCTTATGAGTATTTAACCCGCTGGCTATCAAAAGTACCGGCTGATATTAAAGATCAAATCAAAACCAATTTCCCTGGCGCTCCTGGCCGAGGTGGATCCGACTTTGCTTCATTTGTAGCAGCAGGTGTGCCTGCGTTCTCGCTGAGTTCAACAAGCTGGTCATACGGGGTTTATACCTGGCATACCAATCGCGATACGTATGATAAGATCGTATTTGACGACCTGCGTAACAATGCCATTTTAGCAGCTATTATGGCTTACGAAGCAAGCGAGGACCCAACTACTACATCACGTGAGAAAAGCGTATTACCACCGAATGCTAAAACAGGCGAGCCTACCAAATGGCCCGATCCGGTGAAACCGATAAGAAAAGGGGGATTAGATTAGTAACTATCAAACCGTCATTGCTGTAAAGGTCAGATAATTCGAGGACAAGAATAGCTTTACAAAAAGA
>JAFDZM010000070.1 GCA_018266915.1 Bacteroidota bacterium
TATAGCTTGTGATCCGCTGATGCAACACATCTTCACACTTTTTCTGATTATTTCATTTGAGCTAAAAAAGGGCGCTATACACGAAAATGATATCCCTGATTTATTTAGCTTGAGTTATCTTATTCGGAAAACTAACGAAACAAAATCGAACGTCGAATTAATCAAAGGCAAGTATTCTATTTTTAAAACTTATGCTTTTCATCCAGTAGCCAAGGAGATTTGGACCGAATTATTTAGAACGGGTACAACGGATAAAGATGAATTGAATCAACAATTATTTGATAGTAGCTATTTGGCCAGCAATACTACACCTGCATGGCAACAACTATATTATTTTGAAAATTTAGAAGATGAACGTTTCATACACGTGCAAAATGCAGTTTATGAAGAATTAGTAGGCAATAAATTTACCAATCCTTATTTTGTGATTCAAGCTGTGGGTATATTAATTTTTCTTAGTCAAGCGAAATTAAATAATCATTCAGTAGAACATCTTATTGGCTTGGGAAAACTTAATCTTGACATACTTAAGAAGAAAGGCCATCTGAATCGCATGGAATTAAAAAAATTCCCTGGAGATCATAGTCATGGGTTGGGTTATGCAGCAAAGGGGGTATCAGCATACGACGATTTTCTAAAGTATTGTGCTGAGTTTGCAACGCAGGCTGAAAAAGACGAGTGGCCTAAACGAGCTAGAGTGTTACTATCAGATTTAAAAAAGTCACCTAAAAGATTTTGCTCCAAAATTGATAATGACTCACCAAACGGAATGGCTTTTGTACAAATCCCCATCCTTACTTACATCGAACCAGAAACATTTGTAGAAGAAATCTTACTTATGCCAAATAGTGATAAAAGATTAATTTTAGATAGTTTGGAATCAAGATATAAATATGGATCTATAACAGAATTAAGCTTGGAGGCAAAATGGTTGAAATCAATTATAACGAACTTGGAACAAAAGGCTGAATATCTAAAAGGTACTCTCGCAGGATATTTAATTTTTTCAAAAATCATACCTTCTTTCAAAAGTCATTTATCCCGACTCCCTCAAAGTGAAATCTGAAAGGTTCATCATAGGGGAATGGAATCCGGACACTGTTTAAAACGGCTTTAATACCACTATTCCATTAATCGATAGAATGGATCAATAAAATGAATGCAGATTTTACCCATTAATCGACACATATTCTCCATTCGTCGATTATGTTTTTGCAGGTGTTTTATTCGGGGTACTTTTGGGTACAGTGATTAAACTCCCATTAATCATATGTGATAAGGTTTAGGTTTAAAGCCCCAAGCTGCAAGAGCGCGGGGCTTTATTTTTATACAAGCATAAGCGTCTGAAATCAGAGGCTTCAGACAGCGTAAACGGGGCGATAATGTGATTATTTTAATGAAGTACCATAAAATTTAAGCCCAAGAATACCCACCATGATCAATGTAATAAAAAACAACTCAAGCAACGAAAAACGCTGTTGAAAGAAAGCGATCTCGGCAATTTTGATCATGATCAGTGTAGCAGCCGTCCATACGGCATATGCGGTAGCAGTTGGCAATTGCTTAATGGCAAGTGAAAAGAAGTAGATATTACATATACCAAAAATGATATACCCCACTAATGGTAAAATGACGGGTAAACCACCACTCATTTTGTAAAAAGTGGCAAACTGCAAATTTTTGATCTCGTTTAATTTCATGAATTTGACCGAGAAGGTCCATGCAGCCTCAAAAGCAGCAGCGATAACGATATATAACCAGGCCAATGTGTTGAATTATTTGTCGTAAGATATATAATTTTCCTGAACCGGACTTAATTCCAGTGGCTCAGGCGGCAGATTATCAGAAGGTTTGTATTCGACTGTTTCGATAGCTGGGTTGAATTTCCGGAAAATCTTCCATTTGCGGCTCAGCCAGTTAACCATCCTCGGCCGTAGATTATAATACCAATTGAACCAGCGATAACGCAATAGTTTCTGCTCGTCGAAACGTTTTACTGAAAAGGCATGTTGCAGAAAATAGTCTTTTGGATAGTCATAGTACAGACCCCAGTTCTCGCGGTTATCGCCCGGTTTGTGACCTGGATCATAGGCAGTTCCGAACAGATGGTCCCAAAGCGAGAACTTGGTTGAAAAGTTAGCATGAAATACTTCCCGGTAGTTTGCATGGTGCCAAAGATGCAGTTCAGGTGAGTTGAGGAAATATTTCAGTTTACCAAGCTTCACATTCACGTTTGCATGTATAAACATACCGAACATCGCATCTAATAAAGCTTTGATCGGTATCACCATCGGGTTGGCGCCCAGGATAACAATAGGGGCGAACTCAATGGTTTGATTGATGATAATCTCCAGGGCATGTGAACGCGATCCCGCCAGGAAATCAACTTCTTTGCCTGAATGGTGTGCTTCATGGGTTCTCCATAATGTCTTATTCGCATGTTGTAACCGGTGGAACAGGTAGATATACAGGTCATGCGTTACCAGGAAAAATAGGACCTGCTCTGTTATCGACCAGTTTTTGATAAACTGAAAACCCGACCAATCGAAATGATGCTGCAAGGGAGCGATAATATAATCGAATATCAGGATCTTTAGGAAGTAGCTTTGGATAATGGTGTACCATACCAAATCCACCCAAAAGCCTTCCCGGAAGAAAGGTAATCCCTTTCTATACGGAGATATCCGCTCCCAGGCGATGATGAATATCACCCAGCAGATCAGTATGGTGGTTGTTATGACTAATAATTTCGATTGATCCATTAGTTAGTTATTGCCCTTGTTTGTACTCGTCACTAATATAAACACGTAGCCTCTTCATTGGGCCTAGTTCTGATTCGTATACTTTTTTAATACCATCGCCGGCAGCTGTTTCCACATCCCTGATGTCGCGTACCAGGCGCTGAAAGCCCTGGGGCTCAACTGAGGCAGCATGGTCTGATCCCCACATAGCACGATCAAGCGTAAAATGTCTTTCTACAAAAGTAGCACCTAAAGTAACAGCAGCAACCGTTGTTGCCAAACCTGTTTCGTGACCTGAATAACCTATCGGCACGCCCGGATATGTTTTAGCTAGGGTTTGTATCATTTTCAGGTTCAGCTCTTCCGGTTTACATGGATACGCTGAGGTTGAGTGCGCGATGAAAAGCGGGTAATCCTCATCAAATTCTTTTACCAGTTTTACAGCTTCTTCAATCTCACGCATGTTCGACATACCGGTAGACAGCATCAGCGGTTTGCCTGTAAACAGGATGCGTTTGATCAGCGGAAAATCTGTTAAAGATGCAGAGGCCAGTTTATAGATCGGCGTATCAAATTGTTCCATAAAGTCAACGGCTTCCACGTCCCAGGTAGATACAAACCAGTCGATCCCCAATTCACGGCAATATTGGTCGATAGCAGCATATTCTTCCACGCCAAATTCGGTTTTGCGTTTATAGTCGATGTATGACATGCGGCCCCAGGGGGTATCGCGCATTATTTCCCATTGATCTTTCGGCACGCAGATCTCAGGTGTACGTTTCTGAAATTTTACAGCGTTTACTTTAGCGGCTACAGCTTCGTCAATCAGTTTCTTAGCTATCTCCAGTGAACCATTATGGTTGATGCCAATCTCCGCAATAACATAGCAAGGTTCTCCGGGGCCAATACGCTGACCGCTACTTAACTTGTAAGTTTTGCCCACCATTTGTGGTTGCTGGCTAACTTCGGTATGGCTTTCATTAATGGTGATCTGCGGCTCGGTTGCTTCCAATCTTGTACGGGCATCGATCAACATTTCAGCTAATTCCCTGAACGCACCTTCACCACCTTTGGCGGAACATATATAATCAACCTTTTCTTTTACAAAAGGCAATGCATCTGAAGGTGCTGCTGTAAAGCCTACCAGTTCCATAATACCCAGATCATTGCTGTCATCGCCGATATAGGCAATTTCAGATGCTTGTAATCCACGGCGCTCCATTATTTCTTTTAGCACGGCTGGTTTATCTTTTGAACCCAAGTGCAGCTCGGTGATCTTTAATTTCTCTGCTCTTTTTACAACTGAAGGAGATAATTCGCCCGTAATAATTCCGGTATCTATATTGGCCAGGTTGCGCATGCGTTCAACAGCCATTCCGTCGCGGATGCTAAATTTCTTCAATACTTCGCCTGATTCGCCATAGTAAACTCCGGCATCAGTCAGTACTCCGTCGCAATCTGTCAGCAATAATTTAATGCTTAATGTTTTTTGTGATGTCATGGCTCTCAAATATTAGGGGTTATCTTTTAAATTGCCGTCCAGCCGCCATCCACTACCAGGTTGGCGCCGGTCATATAAGCTGATGCATCGCTGGCAAGGAATATTAATGCACCCTGGTAGTCAGATGCGCTTGCCATACGGCCCAGTAATGTTTTAGCTGAATAATTCTGTACAAAAAAATCGTCCTGGTTATTTTCAACCCCTCCGGGTGAAAGGGTATTTACCCGCACACCTTTATTACCCCAGTATGCTGCCAAAAACCGGGTAAAATTGATTACCGCGCCTTTGGTTACCGGGTATACTGCTGATTTAAAGAAAGTTTGATTGCCTTCTTTATCACGATAGATGCTTTGATCGGGCCCAACCATACCATAAGTCGATGCCAGGTTGATGATGCTTCCGCTGCCATTTTCGGCCATCACTGTTCCGAAAACCTGTGATGCGAGGAATACGCCCGTCACATTCACATCCAGCGATTTGCGGAACGAGTTCAGAGGATAATTTTCAAATGCCGATTGTTCTTTGGCCAATCCCGGATTCTCGAACATATCATTGATGGCGGCATTATTTACCAAAACGTCAATTGAACCGTAGCGTGCTATGATCTTATCGCGGGCTTCTTTCAGCGAGTTCTCATCTGTTACATCAACCCTAAGCCCGAGATGCTGTTCGCCTGATTTGGATGCAAATGCCTGGCATGCCGCTTCATCTATATCAGCAACCACCACATTGGCTCCCGCAGATGCCAGTGCCTCGCAGTGCTTTTTGCCAATAAGGCCTACTGCACCGGTAACAATTGCTGTTTTATTTCTTAACGAAAACAGGTCCATCAATTCAGGCTGTTTTTGGTTTGATATTATAGTTATTTACCTTTCGGAATACGGCTTCCAACACTTCACCTTTCAGATATTGCTTCACATTTCCACTGGTTATAGCCTCTTTCATGATCGGCATTACATCACGATAAGCCGAAAGGGTGTAGGCGATATCTTCATCCGTATGGCTAAAGCACATATTATGGAAGCCTCCCCATAGTACACCGCGCTTTATCATTTCCTGTTGCATCAGGGCTTTTACTTCGAGCCCGTTGCCGGCTTCAGGAGTAAAGGTTACCATCGAGCGGCAGTTATAGCCAATACAACGGGTGTAAATGTCCATGCCGGTTTCAATAGCGATCTGGTTGTATCCATCTTTCAGCAAAGCGCCTTTTTCATCTAAGTACTTAGGAACATTTTTATCGCGAAGCTCATTTATAGTAGCTATAGTTGCTGCCAGTGACAAAGCCTCACCGCCAAAAGTCGTATAGCTGAACACCTGTGAGTTAAATAGCTCCATCACATCAGCGCGACCGGTAAGGAAGGCTATCGGCATACCGTTGGCACAAGCTTTTGAATAAACAGCCAGGTCAGGTTTTACATCGAAATATTCTTGTGCACCACCTATGGCAATACGGAAACCGGTCCACATTTCATCAAATATTAAAAGTGTTCCGTTTGCTTTGCATGCTTCAGCCAATTCTTTCAGGAACCCGGATTTAGGGGCTTCAAAAATGAATGGTTCTAAAATCAATGCAGCCACTGTATCATCAAGTGAGGCTTTGATCGACTCAATATCGTTATACTCGAAAGTATAAGTCATGTTTTGGATAGCCTCCGGAATACCTGCATTGCGGCTTGTGATACCGATATACCAATCGTGCCAGCCGTGGTAACCGCAGCAAAATACTTTCTCGCGACCGGTAAATGCGCGTGCTACACGGATAGCTGCCGAACAAACATCAGCGCCTGTTTTTGATATTTTTACAGCCTCAGCATTAGGAATAACCTGTTGAAGCAATTCCGATACCTCTACTTCAAGCGGATGCATCATTGAAAAAGTAATGCCGTCTTCCAGTTGTCTTTTGATCGCTTCATCTACTGCCGGATAAGCATAACCCAATGAAATAGGGCCGATGGCAGCGTTGAAGTCGATGAATTCGTTGCCATCCACATCCCAAACGTGAGAGCCTTTACCACGTTGAATATACTTTGGCGCAACGCCTTTGGTATACTGTCCCGGGCCCTTCGCTAAAGTTTGGGTAACAGGTTTCTGCACTTTCAGCGCTCTCTCATACAATTCATCCGATTTGGTGATTACCGGATAATCCTCATTAAACTTTACTGTGTTTGGCATATTGTTATCTTTTATTATTCTGAAAACTGCGGTACGGCAATGTTTTGTTGAACCGCGTTGGTTGTATATCCTAATATTTTCTCCGCGATTTGTTTGCCGGTAAAGCCCTCATGCTGCAATACATTCGGCAGCAGTGACGGCTTGAACCATTTCTCATTTAACGCAAATGGCAGCACCTTCGCTGTAGTTTGATGCTTCAATAGGGTTTCGGCAACTATGGTATACAAACCGCCTGTCAGGAAATGGTCTTCTACTGTCACAATTAGATTGCTCTTGGCTGCTTTCAAGATTGCATGTTCGTCAATAGGTTTTAAACTGCGCATATTGATCAGACCGACTGACAAACCTTCGTTCTTCAATATTTCTACAGCGGCTAAAGTCTGAGCGAAAAGCAGGCCGTAAGTTAATATGGTTACGTCTGCTCCTTCAGCTATTATTTCGGCTTTGCCTAACTCAAACGGAGCGTGTTCATAACCCGATTTTTGGGTATTGATGCGCACATAGGCGGGAGCAGGGTAATTCCAGATTTCAGGCAACATTTTTAGCAGATCATCTTCGTCAGCCGGTGCAAAAACGGTCATGTTCGGGATACCACGCATCAGGGCGATATCTTCAATTGCCTGGTGAGTTGGTCCGTTGCCATCAGATAAAAATCCCGGTATGAAACTGCTTAATTTGATTGGCAGATTAGGGATACCCGCATCTGTTCTTACAAACTCAAACGCACGCATGGTAAGGAACGACGCAAGAGCATGTACTACCGGTATACGTCCACGCAAGGCTAAACCTGCAGCAGCGCCGATCATGGTTTGCTCGGTGATACCGGTGTCTATAAAACGGCTGCCTAAATGGGCATGTATATTCCGTACGAGGGCGCGGTTTTCGGCTGTCATCACAATGAAGCGCTCGTCTGCTGTTGCTTGCCTGGTTAAAAGTTCTTCGTAGGTCATATTATCGTACTACTAAAGTTTCTGATGTTAATTGTGATAAATGTTCTCCGTGTAATTCTTTTAAAAGGCCTTCGATTTCAGGTGCTGTGAAATTACAGAACCATCTGTCAGCCCGGCGCTCAATACTTGGCAAACCCTTACCGCGAACGGTATCAGCAATTACCACATTAAGTTTACCAGCTTCAAAAGGGTAGGCTGAAAATGCATTGTGCAAGGCATCAAAATCATGCCCGTCAATTCGTTTTACCGCAGCACCAAAGGCAGTGAATTTATCGTGCAATGGTTCAAGCGGGATCAGTTCCTCAGTCGGCATATTTGCCTGGAACTGGTTGCGGTCTACCACAAAAATCAGGTTATCCAGTTTATAAGCATTCGCTACTAAAACTGCTTCCCAGCAGGTGCCTTCGTTTAGCTCACCATCGCCCAATATACATACCACGCGATTTTTACCACCGCGTATTTTTATATCCATCGCAACACCGATAGCTACTGAAGGCAGGTGGCCTAAAGAACCGGAGTGAAATTCGATGCCTGGGATCTTGGTGTTCGGGTGCCAGTAAATATTGTCATCGATAGATAAATGATTTTTCAGGCGGTCTTTTTCCATCAGGCCCAGTTCCACAAATGTTCCGTATAATGCTGGCACATCATGGCCTTTTGATAGGAAAAGATAGTCGCGGTCAGGATCATCGAGGTTATGTTTTCCGATATTCAGCCATTCAGAATACAGGTATAAGATTAGGTCGGCAGCCGAAAGCGAGGCGCCAACAAAGCAACCACCGTCCGTAGCCATCCTTACAATATGCTCACGTACTTTCAGCGCTGTTTGCTGCAGCTTTTGCTTATCTATAATAGATCGGGTACTCATGTTTAATTGGTTAATGTTTTAGTTTGACCAGGGGTGATGGTTTTCAACTCATCCAGGTGGTTGCGGTACCAGTTTACTCCGGAATATTTAGCGTTGATCTGATAAATGTCGGGTCTTTTTTCGAGAAGCTCCAAAATATCTTCGCAGGAAAAATCGGATTTTATAGTGTATAATTCCTCGAAAATCGTCTTTATGAACTCATAATCAGCCGGATAGTCTATCGTAAAACGATGTGTCATAGAGTAGTCATTTCCCGTATCATAAATTACGTTACCAATTCTGAATTTTTCCGGGTTTTCCCAGATGTATGGTGTAGTATGTTCCAATTCGAGCTGACGAGTGGCTTCTTCCCATGTTTTTTCGATGCAGGCCATGGTCATGATCTCCACATCGTTGCCATCGGGGAAAGTAGCCGGGTGAAGGTTACTTACAAAGTCATATTGATCTGGATTCTCGAAATAAAAATCCAACACCTGGTCTATGATTTTTGGATCAATAAGCGGGCAGTCGGAGGGGATTTTTAATACGATATCAGCCTTGTATAATTTAGCCACCTGGTAATGCCTGTCGAGCAGGTTATTCAGGCTGCCGCGAAAACAGGGGACGCCGATTTTTGATGCTTCCTTCTCGATAATATCGTCTCCAGGCTCTTCTGAAGTAGCGATGACTATTTGGGCCTCATGACGAATCATTTTCAACCGCTCGGTCATCCTATAAAGTAAACTCTCGCCTAAAATGGGCAGCATTACCTTGCCGGGTAAACGACTCGACGACATCCTGGCCTGTACCACTATTACTATCCTATCAGGCATACACCTCTTCGTCTTGCTTAATCTTTTCTGGTTTATAAATGAATTGTTTTAAGAAGTCTTTCCGGCCCCCTTCAAATTCAATATATGCACGGCAAATGTTTGCTATGTTTCTGGCCGATGTGCCATTGTTTTGTATCGGCATGCGGCTTTTCAGTTCGTTCAAATCAAAATAGGAGTGGACTTTTTTACCCAAAGCAAGACCGGTATATACCACGGTAGAATACTGGGTAATTAATTCGCAGCAATTGGCAATCATTTCATCCGTATTGCCACTTTGATGAATTAAGGTATTCAGCGGCGCATATTTTTTTATTTCGGCTTCGGCACGCACAAATTTTTCGTTGGGATGAAGCTTGTACAGCAGTTGTCTGCCGTTGGCTATTTTTACTGTTTCCCTGATGAATGCCTCCCGGTCCTCATAGCGATAAGTTTCACGCATATCACTCGTTGCCACCATAACATAATCGCGGTAAGGGAAGCTGTTATTCAGGAATTTAGCGCAATTATCATAGTTAGGAATGCCTGTCACAAATAGTTTATCACGATCTGTACCGCCCTGCGTAAAGTAATGCTTATACCCCTCAGATGCCGCACAATAGATATCAAACTGGTTGGTTGAACCGTTCAGTGCCGTATTTCCACTTACAAAGGCGGGTAAACCCAATTTTTTTATTGCATTACTTACAAATGTGGGTTTATCAATCATCCCTTCCTGCACCCAGATAGTTTTATACTTACGTAAGCTGCCGGCAACGATCAGGTCTGAGCAATATACCACCAGGTCATAATGATTTTTCTTGCCGCCGTAATCCATATTCAATTGATGGCGTTGCAGGTATTCTTCTGAACGGGCTTTAAACTGGCCTCCGAGAATGGTATTATTTCCTAAACCAGTCAGCTTTTGCAGCGACAATAAAAATTTTGAATCAGTGAAAATTTGACTGAACCAACAATCATACTCCGGCAGTTGCAGCGATATCTGGTGCATCTGCGTAGTTTGATTAATAGAGCCTGTAATAAATAGTATCTTTTTCCTCATAGAACCGCTTAAATCTCCCAATGTTAGGTTCTGATGAAGTCAAATATATATTGACTTTTTTACTTCAATGAACAATTAGTTAAAGTTAATGAAGTGTTAACATTTGCTTAACTAACAGAGGGGCTACTCAAATTTATTAAAATTAAATTTACATTAAATATTAAAATGGGACTTAATATTTATAAAATGACACTTGGCTTATATTATGAATTATAGATAAAAAATACTTGTTTTTGATGTAGAACCGGCTTAAAAATAATACAGGAGGCTTGAATGGCCTCCTGTATAAATATAACTTATTATTTTATAGCATATTATACATTTTCCAAACCATATTACTTTAGTCATCCTGGGGAATGCGAGCTCCTAATGGAACTGCTTTTCTTAAAAGATATACTTGTGGGTACATGGTAGCTAAGTATAGGGAGAGAATTGTTGCAATTTTTTTTTCAATCAAAGTTGAAACAGATTTCAAACAAATGCATTCCCCGGCAAAAAAATCCCGTACTTTATTCGAAATTTTCGAACTATGAAACTCCAGAGCGAACTCCTTTCCCATATAGGATGGTCGGATAATATCATCAACAAAGAAGCTAAAGAAAGATTGGCGCAGCAGATAGCCGATAAAGTACAGGATGGTCAGATTGTTGGCGCAGGATCAGGCTCTACTGTTTATATGGCTTTGTTTGCCATTTCAGAACGTATTAAAAAGGAGAAACTGAATGTAAAAGTGATCCCATCATCTATCGAAATTACCATGGCCTGCAGCAGTTTGGGTATACCGGTTACAGGCTTGTTTGAGGATAAACCCGACTGGGCCTTTGATGGCGCGGATGAAGTCGACCCGAAGAATAGCCTGATCAAAGGCAGGGGCGGGGCATTGTTTAAAGAGAAATTGCTGATCAGATCGAGCCAAAAGAATTATATCCTGGTGGATGAGAGCAAGATAGTGACCAGGCTTGGTATGAATTTTCCTGTTCCGGTTGAGGTGTTTCCGGGGGCGTTGATATATGTAGAATCAGCTTTGAGGGAGATAGGAATTAATGATATTACCCTGCGTGCTGCTAAGGGAAAAGACGGGCCGATCATCACTGAAAACAACAACTGTATTTTTGATGTACGTTTAGATCATATCCCGGATGATATGGAACAAAAGATCAAATCCATCACCGGTGTGATCGAAAGTGGCCTGTTTATCGGGTATGATGTAGAGGTGCTGATCGCAAAATAATTGTTATTTCAGGTTAGCGCCCAGCTTTGACCAGAGGTGAATTGATAACCCCTTACTAAATGTGCTGTATGATGTCAGGAGAATACCTTTCAGGTCATTATGCATAGACCTGATCGCGTAGATCACGTAATTATCCCTTTGTCTTTTTGCGCCGTCAAACTTGTAAGTATCAATTACTTCAAAGTCATCCGGGCTGATCAGCTCACTGTCCTGAACACAAAGGATGTGTTCATTTTTTATGACAAAGTCCTGGTCATAGCCCCTAAGCTGTAGGTCGATGATAGCTTCTGCAATCTTGTTGTAGTTTTCCATTTCCGTAGTACTTAATAGATGTAATAATTAATCGTTGGCAGATGCTTCTAAATGAATGTTTTACGGATAGGAAATTAAAAGCATCCTTCGCTGAAATAATATTCAAATCGGATGCCAAAAAGTTAAAATGTTAATAATCAGCCTATTTTGTGGAATTAATTAAAGCGTTGTTCGCTTTAATTCGTTAAATAACGGGATGGTTAACGAAATATGGTGGGGAATGGTGAGTGGTGAGTGGTCAATTAAAATCTCAGAAAAGTCATTCACTATTCACCATTGACAGTAAGCTGCCCGAAAATTTCGTATATTTGTATTCTGCTTTATTGCAAACTGCCAACTAATAACTACAAACTCAAAAAAGGGGTCGACCGGAATTGACAGGATGGAGATAAGTAGGTAAGCATGCAGCGCGTTGGGTGAATTAGCGCTTTAATCTGAACGCTCAAACTTACAAATGGCGAAAATAACTACGCCTTGGCTGCCTAATTTAGAATTAGCATAGCCTTTGTCCCGCCGGTGTTCCGTTTCATTGGACCGGCAACCGGGGCATCGAAAAATGAAACTGGCCTGTTTGGGGTGTGATAAGCGGGCGAGATAAAGCACCTAAGGAAGACGGTACAGGTAAGCGGCTGACCTTCCCCTTCCCGACAATTTAACAGCAGATAAGCATGTAGAAAGCTTACCTTATACCATGTTTGGACGAGGGTTCGAATCCCTCCGGCTCCACTGAAAAGCCCTTAGGATTATTCTGAGGGCTTTTTGTTTTTAATGTGAATCTGATATCACGAAATCTTTTGCACCCATTGGCTTCTCCACGATGGCGCCTCAAACGGATCTGCAAAATATTGCGTCTCGTGCACAACCTTACCATCGCTGAACTCCATAATACTTACGGTGTAGGCCGGCTGCCCATGATAGATGATGGTATATTCTGTGACCCAGAGATCACCTTTTCCAATTATCCGCCTGACATTAAAGCCGGATGGTTTGCCCGGATGGTGGCTTCGTAAAGCCTGCAAATTTTTTCGCCCGAATATCCGCTCACCCGACTGCGGGTAATCGCAGATAGCATTGTCATCATAAATATCGTGCTCTGCATTTGCATCGCCTGTTGCAGAGGCCTGCCAATGTGCGTTAAGGGCTTTGCGTATTTGTTCTTCTTCCATGACGCTGGTTATTGAACGATATGAGGATAAAATAACAAGACGGTTCCGGATTAGTTTTTTCTTGAGCGTTGGCGCTCAAAATATATTGATTAGGGTGGTAGCTATTTCAATTTCACACGCATCAAATCACTGCTGCTTGTAATAAACAATGTTTTTTCATCGGGTGAAAAAGTGCAGTTAGCAGTTTTTTGACCGGTGTAAATTCTGGCGATATATTTACCTGCGGGGCTAAATATCCAAATGCCTTCGGGGCCTGCGGCAAAGATGTAACCCTGCCTGTTAACCTTCATGCCATCCGGATTGCCGGCATCGGTACCGTTGTATTGCTTCGCTTCGTATAGTACACGGCCATTTTTTACAAAGCCTTTATCATCCACGTCATATTTCATCCACAGCATATTGAGCGAGTCGGAGTTTGATATGTATAAAGTCCGCTCGTCCGGTGAAAATGCTATACCGTTGGGGAACTTCAGGTCTTTTATAATCACGTCCAATTTACCGCCCGGCGTTAGCCTGAACACGCCCTGGAAGTGCAATTGTTTGGCACTATCATCCAATCTTCTATCCAAACCATAGGGAGGGTCGGTAAAATACAGGTCGCCGTTTTTTGTATATACGCCATCGTTGGGGCTGTTTAAACGCTTGCCCTGGTAATTATCTGCCAGCGTAATAAATTTTGGCGAAGGGGTATTTAATGGCGCGTCCATCAAAGCCATACGCCTGTCGCCATGCTGGCACAGAACCAAATCTCCTTTGGCATTTAACAGCAAGCCATTGCTGCCGGGTTCCTTTTTTACTATTCTGCCTTCCGTATTGCCGGACGGCTTTAAATACAGGCTAACCCCGCTGCCTTCCTTCCATTTATAAATGCTGTTGTTGGGTATATCGCTAAAAAGCAGGTAACCGCCATCCTTAATATACACCGGGCCCTCTGTCCACTTATGGCCGCTGTCGAGCAACTCAATCTGTGCGTTTGAATCGATAACGCTTAATGCAGAAGGATCGAATATTTCTACTTTTCGTAAATGCGATGTTTTATTGACAGACTGGTTTGCTGCATTGTTATTGGAGTTGTTATGGCAGGCTATACATAACAATAGGCATAGGGCAAAGGTGATTTTTCTCATGGCTAAGTGGTTGGTGGTGATGACGTTTATATGTTTAAGGTAATGAAAAAATAGAGCACCTATCAACCCAAATTCGCATCAACTGAAATTTTTTCTTTCGCCTTAAAATCCCCCCTTTTCGTAAAATAATACAACCCCAAAGTCCAGATAACAGAAATGCCCAGGCTTGTTTTTTGTAGAATGGGTAAAAGCTGCAGGAAACTGCGGGTGTAATAGCTGTACATGCCTACGTAAAGCGACAGGAGATACACGATGCAAAGCAGCTTAAACCAAAGCAGCTTAGATTTTAGAATAAACACGGTTGCATAAAATATGGCTATGAGAGCTGATATGCAGGAAATAGTGACCGCCAGGTCGTGCAGGGGCGTAACCGCTAAAAACGCAGCCATCATAGCGGCGATGCCAAAATAGCGGATAATATTCGAAGCACTTTTTATAGGTATCTTGGTTGAAAAATCGACAAAGAATAAACCAACACTGCCGCAAAAGAACAGCATGCCAAAATCGGCCCAGGTGCGGGCGGTGTTTTCCGCGCCGTTAACCGCTTTGGGGCCGAACAGGTTGCTGAGGTAGTTATTCGCCCAGTCGTACCCGATGGAGTTTTTGTCAGCTTGTGAGCCACCAGGATAATGCAGTGTTGCGATGTAGAGCAGTATCAACGAAATAATTATTCCGATGAGGATCAAATGTTTTTTGAGCATGGTGTGTAGGTTTGGTAGGCTTAATCCAGTTTAAATGGTTGGCATTTAGGGGATTTGCCTATACTAAATTATAAAATATCTGATTTGCAAGGAAGGGGGCCAAGGAGGTTGACGCAAAGAGCGGGTACCGTTCACGATGTTCACGGCGTTCATAATGTTCATGGCGCTCACATCGTTCATGTGTTCATGAACGAACACTGCAAAAATTATTTTCAAATAAATTTGCGTAACTCAAAAGTTACTTATACATTTGAGTAACTTAAAAGTTACCCATTATGGAAAGAAGCATAAATCACAAAGTATTTTACCCGCACCCGCCCGAAGTAGTGTGGGACTACCTCACCAAAGCCGAGCTGATGGAGCAGTGGCTTATGAAAAATAATTTCGAGCTGAAACTGGGCCACGATTTCCAGTTCACCGTAGGGCCCATCCCGAGTATGGATTTTGACGGCATTGTTTATTGCAAAGTGCTGGAGATTGAGCCGCTGAAAAAGCTGACCTACTCCTGGAAATGTGGTCCGGGAAATGGGAAGATCACTATTGATTCTATTGTTTACTGGACTTTGCTGGCAAAGGACAACGGAACGGAGCTTTTACTGGAAAACTCAGGCTTTAAGGAAGCCAACTTCAACGTCGTAATCTTCAATGCAATGGAGCAGGGATGGTTGGCTAACATGAATAAAATCTATAAGATACTAAACGAAACAAAAAATGGCAGTACCGGCGCTTGACGTATTCCAGGTAATAGCTGACCCGAGCAGGAGGGAGATGATGAGGATGCTGTCGGAAAAAAGCCTGCCCATTAATTCGCTGGCGGAGCATTTTGATATGAGCAGGCCTGCGGTTTCAAAGCACATAAAGATTATGTATAACGCGGGCTTTATTTCGATAGAGGACATCGGAAGAGAACGCTACTGTACGCTGAAAAAGGACGGCTTTGACGAACTGCAAAAATGGATCAGCTTCTTCGATAACTTCTGGAAGACAAAACTGAAAGATTTGGAAACATTATTAAACAATAAAATTAAGAAGTCATGAAAACAGCAACATTAACAGACCAAAGCTACCACAGCAGTATTGTGGTAAATGAAAGTGCCATGGAAGCCTATGACAAGATCAGTCGCGTAAGCGAATGGTGGGCCGCCAGCTTTGAAGGCAGCGCTAAAAATTTAGGCGATACTTTCAAAGTAACATTTGGCGAAACGTATGTCACTTTTAAACTTACCGAAGCTATCCCCGGCAAAAAGGTTACCTGGCTGGTTACCGACAGTTACCTGCCATGGCAAAATGACAAAACCGAGTGGACGGATACCGAAGTAGTATTTGAAATTTCGGAAGAAAACAATGCCACCAAAATTGATATGACGCACGTGGGTTTAACGCCTGAGGTAGAGTGTTTCGAAAACTGCCAGGCAGGCTGGAACCATTATATCCAAAAGAGCCTGTTTAAATTTATGGAAGAGGGGCAGGGTGTGCTGCAAAAAGGATGAGGAATTCTCTGTGTCTCTTTGTGGAACCTCAGTGCACTTAGTGGTTAAATTTACCACAGAGAGCACTGAGGCTATTATGAGGTTCACAGAGAACTCAATATTATTTATTGCTAACTGCTAACTGAGAACTGTCAACTGTACGACCCGGGTAAACTTTCAGGGCTTCTTCCAGGCAGATCATCGCTTTTTCAATGTCTTGATTATTTAGTACATAAGCTAAACGAACTTCATTAGCACCTGCTCCAGGCGTACTATAAAAGCCGGTTGCAGGAGCCATCATCACAGTTTGATTTTCGTGGCTGAATTTCTCCAGTATCCATTGGCAGAATTTGTCGGCATTATCAATTGGTAAACGAGCCACCACATAAAACGCACCACCCGGATTAGGGCAGTAAACGCCTTCCATGTTGTTCAATGCATTTACCAATGTATCGCGGCGGTGGGTGTATTCTTTATTAACGGCTTCAAAATAGCTATCAGGTGTATCCACAGCTGCTTCTCCTGCAATTTGCTCCACCATGCCGGGACTCAAACGCGCTTGTGCAAATTTCAATCCTGTAGACCATACTTCCTTATTCTTGGTAATTAAACAGCCTAAACGTGCACCGCATGCGCTGTAACGTTTACTTACTGTATCCATTACGATCACGTTGTCTTCCAGTCCGCTTAAATGCATTGGGGAAAGGAAAGTGCGGCCGTCGTAGCAGAACTCACGATAAGCTTCATCAGAGAACAAGTATAAATCATATTTCAATGCTAGTTCCTTCAAAGCTTCCATTTCTTCTCTTGAATAGAGGTAACCCGTCGGGTTATTGGGATTGCAAATGATGATCGCTTTGGTTTTTTCGGTGATTAGCTTTTCAAATTCGCTGATGGGAGGCAGGGCAAAGCCATTATCGATGTAAGACAAAATAGGTTTCACCACAATATCGCTCTGGCAGGCAAAACCATTGTAATTGGCATAAAATGGTTCAGGAATAATCACTTCGTCACCTGGGTTAAGACAAGTCATCATTGCAATGGTGATGGCTTCTGATCCGCCGGTGGTAACCAGGATGTTATCCGGGGTGATATTGTATCCCAGTTTGTTGTAGTATTCTGTCAGTTTCTTGCGGTACGATAAAGTACCCTCAGATGCGGTATACGCCCACACCTTAAAGCCGATGTTTTTAATGGCGTTCAGCATCCCCTCAGGTGTCGCTATATCCGGCTGACCGATATTAAGGTGATAAACTTTCTTACCGTCCAGCTTTGCTTTGTCGGCAAACGGGGTAAGTTTACGTATGGGAGAAGCCGGCATCAGCTGTCCCTTTTCTGATATTTTTGGCATGGTGCAAAATTAACAAAAGATAGTGTAACGAATCGAAATAAAATTTTCTGTAAAATTTTCGTTATAGTAAAATTGGTTAAAAACAGGAAAGCCTCCTGAGAAATATCAGAAGGCTTTCGACTATTTTCTGTAAATCTCTTACTTACTACTGCTTGGTGGTGCCTTAGCTACAACCTCGCCCACGATATTTAAATACTTGGTAGGGGTTTTTGCATTGGATGTAACCACAATGGTTTTATTAAATGGCATTACCGCCTGGGCATTATAAGTGATCTTGATAACGCCTTTTTCGCCGCTTTTTACAGGAGTCTTAGTGTAATCGGCAATGGTACAGCCACATGTAGGTTTAACTTCTGTTAGGATCAGAGGTTCTTTACCGATATTGGTAAATTCAAAAACAGTAGTAACCGGAATGCCCTGCGGGATTTTGCCGAAGTCGTGTTTTTCCTCGTTAAACTTAAATTCGGCTTTTTCGCTATCTTGCGCCGAAGCGGTAAAGGCGAAGCCTAAAATAACCGCACAAACTAACAGTAATCGTTTCATATTTTCGTTTTGATTAATACAAATATAAAAGGTTTAACATCAATAAAAAACTATTAAACGTACAATGTGTTTTGTGTGTTACATATGACAAATACAAAATAGAATTTTATACTTTTGCTCACTAAACAGAATATTATTATGCCCGAAACTGTAATAAGTGCTACAAATAAATTCAGTGCTGCTGAACTCAGTTTTGATGATTTCCAAAAGATAGTGATAAACGACTACCGGATTGGCTACGAGAGTCGCCAGGCCAGCTTGATTGGCAGGCGTGAGGTACTGACGGGAAAGGCCAAGTTTGGGATTTTTGGCGATGGTAAGGAAGTGGCACAGTTGGCTATGGCGAAGGCATTCAAAGCGGGCGACTGGCGTGCGGGCTACTACCGCGATCAGACTTTTATGTTCGCTACCGGTATTAGTAACCTAAAGGAGTTTTTTGCGCAATTATATGCAAATCCTGATATAGAAAAAGACCCGGCATCGGCAGGCAGGCAAATGAATTGCCACTTTGCAACACGTTATGTAAATGCTGATGGTACCTGGGCCAACCAGGCTGAGAGCTTGAATTGTGCTTCCGATATATCAACAACTGGTGGCCATATGCCGCGTTTATTGGGTTTGGCTTATGCATCTAAATTATACCGGCAAAATAAAGAACTAGAATACCTGAAGCAGTTTTCTGTAAATGGGAATGAAGTGGCTTTTGGTACGATAGGCAATGGTTCTACTTCAGAGGGCTTGTTTTTTGAAACCTTTAATGCAGCAGGTGTTTTGCAGGTGCCTATGGCTATTTCCATTTGGGATGATGCTTATGCTATTTCAGTACCGGCCAATCTGCAAACCACAAAGGAAGATATTTCTGAAATATTAAAAGGCTTCCAACGTGAAGAAGGTACCAATGGCTACGAAATATTTAAAGTTCGCGGATGGGACTATGTTGCCCTTTGCGAAACTTATGAGAAAGCCATTGAAGTTTGTCGCCGTGAGCATGTGCCGGTGCTTATCCACGTAACTGAAATGACCCAACCGCAGGGACATTCTACCTCTGGTTCGCACGAGCGTTATAAATCAAAAGAACGCCTTGCCTGGGAGAATGAGCATGATTGCCTGTTGCAGATGCGCAAATGGATGATCGCATCGGCTATCGCGACGGAAGAAGAGATGACTGAACTGGAAGCAACGGCTAAAAAATATGTACGTGAAATTCAGCGCGAGGCCTGGAATGATTTTGCAGGCGAGATCAATGAAGAGATCAGACAGGTTTCGGCTTTGATTGAGCAAGTTGCTGCACAAAGCCAGAATAGTGCAAAGCTTAAAGATGTTGTTGCTGAATTAAAAGCGACTGTCGACCCAGGACGCAAGGATGCTGTTTCTGCAGGACGGAAAGCTCTACGCATCACCGTAAAAGAAAAACTCAGCAGCAGGCAGGATCTTGTTAACTGGCTGAATGCTGAAGGAGTAAAAAATAATGAGCGTTTCAGCTCTAAACTGTTTACAGACACTGCTGCGTCGCCATTAAATGTGCCGGTTATTAAGGCTACTTATGATGACGATACCAAAATGCTGGATGGTCGCGAGATATTGAATGCCTGCTTCGACGCCAATTTTGAACGTGATAAATCTATTGTGGCATTTGGGGAAGATGTAGGCGCGATTGGCGACGTAAACCAGGGATTTGCCGGCTTGCAGAATAAATATTCCGATCTGCGTATTTCGGATACAGGCATTCGCGAAGCGACAATTATAGGGCAGGGTATGGGTTTGTCTATGCGTGGTATCAGACCGATTGCCGAGATTCAATACCTGGATTACCTGATTTATGCCACTACCGTTTTGAGCGATGATCTGGCTTCTTTAAGCTACCGCACACGCGGCGGACAAAAAGCGCCGGTAATCGTTCGTACACGTGGACACCGTTTGGAAGGCATCTGGCATTCAGGTTCTCCACTGGGTTTGATATTGAATGCAATGCGTGGCCTTCATATCTGTGTTCCCCGTGATATGACACAAGCAGCCGGAATGTATAATACCCTATTGCGTGGCGATGAGCCTGCTTTAGTGATCGAATGCCTGAATGGTTACCGTTTGAAAGAACGTTTGCCGTCGAATGTTGGGGAGTTCACGGTTCCATTGGGTAAGGCGGAAGTTTTACGTGAAGGTACCGATATGACAGTTGTTTCCTACGGCTCAACTTTGCGCATTGTAATGGAAGCTGCTGAAGAACTGGAAAAGATGGGTATCTATATCGAAGTGATCGATCCTCAAACATTATATCCTTTTGATACAGAGAACGTTTGTGGTGATTCGTTAAAGAAAACAAACAAGCTGCTGGTAGTAGATGAAGATATGCCAGGAGGTGGAACAGCTTATATACTGCAAAAGATTCTGGAAGCTCAAAACGGCTATTATCACCTGGATTCACAGCCTAAGACGCTGCCTGCCCGCGAACACCGTCCACCGTATGGAACTGATGGCGATTACTTCAGCAAGCCATCAACGGATGATATGATAGAGGTCGTTTATAATATGATGAACGAGGCAAATCCGACAAAATATCCTGATTTATATTAATTATTACATTTAGTTGAATATTATAATAATAGTGCCCGTATTTTTGCGGGCATTATTGTTTTATTATGGATATCGCATTTTCTACTATATCAACTATCATCAAAACCCGCCGCAGCATTAAACCCGTGGCTATGAATGGGAAAAAAATCCCCGATTATCAAGTTGAATCATTGCTAGAGCTGGCAGATTGGGCTCCTACGCACGGCTTTACGGAGCCATGGCGTTTTGTAGTCTATGGCACCGCCTCCGACTTTTCTCATCAACACGCCGAATTATATAAATGCAGCATTGCACCTGAAAACTTTCAGGAAGCAGAGTACAATAGGCTATACCAGCAAGGCGACAAAGCCTCACATGTAATCCTGGCTGTTATGAAACGTGGCAATCTGCCTAAAATACCTGTTATAGAGGAAGTGGAAGCAGTTTCATGTGCTGTACAAAATATTCTGCTTGGAGCTACAGCATTAGGCATAGCCTCATTCTGGAGTACCGGTGGAATGGCTCTTCGTCCGCCAATGAGAGAGTTTTTGAAATTGGGTGAGGACGATCATGTAATTGGTGTTTTATACCTGGGTTATGCTGATAACAATCCTGAAGGCAACCGTTCTGTCCCGCTTGAAGAAAAAATAACTTGGGTACGATAATTGTACCCTAACCTGAGACTAGTTTTTAACGTACAAATAGTCAATCGATTGGTTCTGGTTTTAATCTTACTGTAATTTATTTAATTTTTAGTATAAAATAATTCGAATCTAATTTCGTTAGTGACTTTAGATGATTTAGTTTATATATTTATAAATCACAGCAATAAACCTAATTGATTTAGCCTTAGCCAGTTGAATTTTTTATTGATTAAACTTAAAAACAAATCAACGGAGTATGAAGAGACGCTTCTGGGGAATATCGTGTGCATTATTGATCTTCGCTATTGCTATTGTCAGTATCAGCTGGAAGCCTGATACCAAAGAGAAATCAAAAAAGGCTGCTACCAAAACTACAAAAGCCTTCTCGGCAAAGGAGCACTTCGCTCATTACATGGAGGATATTTATAATACGGCCCAGTTAAATGAAACCGGCCTGGATATGGCTGTTTTTCAAAAAGCAGTAACCGGGTATTTTAATTTGAAGGCAGCTAACAAAGTGCCTCAATATAGTTCTATCATTACTATTGTCGATCTGTCCAAGTCAAGCTGTACCAAACGTATGTGGATTGTCGACCTGATCAACAAAGATCTTTTATTAAACACATGGGTCGCTCATGGTAATGGCAGCGGCGGCGATGTGGCTGAATATTTTTCAAATGCCAGCGATTCGCACGCAAGCAGTTTGGGATTCTATGTTACTGAAGGTATATATAACGGTAAGCATGGCCGCTCACTTAAGTTGAACGGCATGGACGCTGGTTTTAATGATAATGCCCGCGCACGTTCAATAGTTGTACATGCAGCGCCATATGTTTCACAGAGTTCGATCAATCAATTAGGTCGACTTGGACGCAGCGAAGGTTGTCCGGCTGTATCGCCAAAGGTTGCCAAAAGAGTGATCAATACCATTAAAGGCGGTTCGGTGCTATTCATCAACGGAAACGACAGCAGCTATAGCTCAAGATATCTTGATGCTAACGTAGCTACTAACTATGTTTATCCTGGAACAGCAAGTCTTTAATTCAGTTATTCTGTCGGAAGATACTTTTTCAGGTGTTCGTATAGGACGATATCTAGTCCATACACATCGCCCCTGAACTGTAATTGCCCTTCAGGATCAGACCAGCAGGTAACGTAAGTAATATAAACCGGAACGCGGGGACGGAGTGCTATATCCTGCGATGTGCTGTCGTCTTCGTCCATATCTTTTACTATCCGGTTATATTTAACCGTATCACGAAAAAGGGTATGGGCAAGATCAAGTGGTTTTTCCAGCCGCACACAGCCATGACTTACTGCACGCATGGAATAATGAAACGCTTCTTTTGCAGGTGTATCATGCAAATAAACACTGCTTCTGTTCTCGAATAAGAACTTGATCTTTCCTAACGAGTTATCTGCGCCCGGCTGTTGTTTAAATTCATATTCGTTATTTTCTTTGGTAACTTTTGACCAGTCAATCGTTTCCGGATCCTTAATCAGTTTATCATTCAGGTAAACATTGATGTTTTTATTCGAGAGATAATAAGGGTCGTCGGCTGCTTCTTTGATAATCTCCTTTGTTGCAATGCTTCTTGGAATATTCCATATCGGGTTTACCTGTACGCTGTGTATCACACTGCTTAAAAGAGGTGTTTCGTGCGAGTTAGGGTTGTCAACTTTGCAGGTATCATTATAATTCTCCAGGCTGTTCAGATATTTCTTATTTCGACCTTCGCCTACGCAAACCTTCATCCCTAAAATAGATTTGCCGCTGTCGATCACATCCAAATGAAAATCCGGAATATTCACATAGACGTATTCATTGTCAGTCGGCTTATTTTTCCAGCGTAGCCGTTCCATATTTACCAATAAAAGGCGTTTGGTTTCTTCTTTTGATAATTTGGGGGCCTGGTATCCATCTAAATAAGCTTTTTGGAGTGCCAGGTATTGTGGGTCTTTTGGCTGAATGCTATCCAGGAAAGCCTGCATGTTTTCAACAGAAAATACCTTATTGATCGAGGTGCTGTCCGGACGAGGTGTTTTAATAAAATAACGGGAATATAGTTTTTTGGGACTGATCACCCCAAATTGCAGATCATTGGAGTAATCGATCAGCGAATTGGCAGCTAATATTTCCAGTTGAGAAATGTACCTGTAAGCATCATGCGGGGTTTTAATGGCAGTTTTGCTGTAAAACTTATCCATCAACGCAGTCATCTGATCCGGCTTAAATAATTTCGGATCGAGGCCATGTTCATTCGCTTTCCTGAATTTGGCAACCATTGCATCCAATCCGCCATCCCAAAGATGATATAAAACAAAATCAGGTTCATAGTCATTTTGCTCATAATGAGTCACTACCCAATCGGGGTTGGTCATACCATCGCGTTCCCGTCTGAGCTCTCTTTTAAAATAGGCTGCAAATTCATCAGGATCGATGTCCTTAAAAACACTGTTATGTGTTCTTTTATAGAGGATAGTAGCCATTTCAGAGCGTTTTTTCTTGCAACTCTGAAGGATTGTGGTAAGGGAGAAAAGTATTAATACTAAAGCAAAACAGGTGTTTCTTTTAGTACCTGCAGATATTATCATATAAAAATTTTAGTTACACAGCATGATTAAAGCAATCACTATACCAAACTAATATACTTATTTTACTATAAATTTGAGCAAACGTTGTAGCCTGTTTTTTCCGGTCGCAAAGTTGAACATTATAAATCACTTATAATGTATTAAAGAACCAAGTTTTGTTTGTAAGTAAATGCCTATGGCTGAAAGCGATAACAATAAAAGAGAGTTTTGGCTGCGTGGTCCAATGCCCGGTATACCCCCTTTACTGCAACCTGTAGCACATACCATATTACAGGCGAGGGATGAGGTAAACCGCTACATGATTGATTTTCCCGAAATATTTCTGTGGGTAAAACCCGGCGGAATGGCCTCTCCCGGATTCCATTTGCAGCATATTACGGGTATTCTTGACCGTCTTTTTACTTACGCCCGGGGTGAATCATTAAACGAACAACAATTTACATTCCTTTCAAACGAAGGTAATGAGCCTGAACGTAATGCTAGTGTTAATGATTTGCTGGATATGTTAAACAGTCAGGTTGACAAGGCCATTCAGCAACTAAGCAATACAGACGAGGCGACTTTGACCGAAGTGAGAGGAGTGGGTAGAGCACAAATTCCATCAACAGTACAAGGGCTATTATTTCATGCTGCTGAGCATATGATGCGCCATACGGGCCAATTATTGGTGACTACCAGGATATTAAAAAATTAAATTTAATTTTTTACCTTAGTTATACCCCTAATACCTATAAACCTTACTATGCCAACAGTACCTGAATGCATCAGAATATTCTGTATGCGACTATCGTTTATTTGCATTTTTCTTCTTTTTTGTCATGCATCATTATTTGCACAAACGACAATTACAGGTCGTGTTGTCAATCATAATGATAAGAAACCTATTGCCAATGCAAGTATATTTTTAAGCAATACTACTATAGGTAATGAGTCGGCGAAGGATGGAAGGTTTATCCTTAAAAATGTCAAATCAGGAAAATATCAGATCATAGTATCAGTTGTGGGCTTCAAAACTTACAATGAGAACATAGTCGCTAATGATAATTTGATCAACCTGCATGACATTGAGTTAGTGCCCGAAGTAAAGACATTAAAGGAAGTAAGTATCCGCTACAAAGCTGATCCAGACAGGGAATTATATCTAAAATGGTTTAGGGAGCAATTTATTGGCACATCCGAACTAGCATCCGATTGTGTTTTGATAAATCCTGAGGTGCTTGATTTTGAATATGATAAAAGTAAATACACGCTTACCGCTTCCTCATACGATTTCCTTAAAATTGAAAATAAAGACTTAGGCTACCGGTTAAAATACCTGGTTAAAGATTTTAGTTATTGTAACAATCCGACACTGAAACATCCGCTTCATTACCAGGGCTTTGTCCTTTTTGAAGAGATGAAAGGCTCTGCCGGGCAGGAAAAACGATGGAAAAGAAACAGGCAAGATGCATATCAAGGATCCGAGATGCATTTTTTTCGCTCTTTAGTTAGTAACAGGCTGAATGAAGAAGGTTTCAGGGTATTGCAATGGGCAATCTATAATAACCCTGAACGGCCTGCGGATAGCGTTATCGAATCAAAAATAAAATCGTTTACAAAACTTAAAAGTGCCGACAGCAAAAAATACAGTGATTCATTGCGATTTTGGGAAAAGAAAAAGGACCTGAAAAAGGTTATTGAGACCTTAATGGATTTTCCGCTTAACGAGGAAGAGATAGTCAAGTTAACCGACCAGAAGGATATGTATGCCCTTGGTTGCGATATGGACAACCTGCATATTACTTATAACAAGGATATGCATTTTTCGAAAAAAGGATTTATATATCATTTGGACGAACCCAGTAATAGGGAGACCTCGGTTATAAGCTTTAGTAACCCCTTTGCCTTCTTTGATAATAACGGTATAGTATTGAATATAAACAGCATATCCCTGAGTGGCGTTTGGGCCAGGAACCGGGTAGCCGAACTATTGCCGTATGACTATGAATCTGAAGCTATTTCACCTGCTCTGGTTCAGGAGGATACTTTAAAACCGCCATCCAAAGTTTTTTACAAGCCAGATACTCTGGAAGGAAGATTACTTAAATATGCTCGATACTCAGACAGCCTCACCAGCAATTATGCTGCCGAGAAATTGTATCTGCAACTTGATAAATCAGATTATGCTGTTGGCGATACCATTTGGCTAAAGGCTTATCTATTTAATGCTGCCTCTCACTCGCTGTCGTCGCATAGCGGTCTGTTGCATATCGCCTTAGTGAATGATAGTAATAAGATTGTAAAGCAAGCACTTTTGCAGCTGAAAAACGGCATCAGTTGGGGTAATATTGGTTTATCGGCTAAAGAATTCAACACCGGTGATTACACATTGACTGCCTATACCAATTGGATGATGAATTTTGGCCAGGATGTTTTCTTTCGCAAAAAGATAAGAATAGCTTCTATAAATGAAAATGCCTGGCTGATCAACAGCAAAATTGATCAGGGGAAAGACCTTATCAATGCTAAACTACAAATTGCCGGAGTCGACAAAACTCCTTATGCTGATTCTGTATTGCGTTTGGAAATAACTGAAGGCCGAAAGAAAGTATATAATCAACCAATAAAGACGGATCACGGTGGATTGCTTGATTTTAAATTTAGTCCGCCGACAAAGACAAATAATTTAAATATCAGGCTCGTCAATAAAGACAATACAAAAAGCGCTGTTATTCCCATTTCTATCAATCGTCCGGAAAACACAGATGTGCAATTTTTGGCCGAAGGCGGGGACTTGATAGCTGGGATTAAAGCCCATATCGGTTTCAAAGCTGTAGGTGAAGATGGTAAAGGTGCAGATATTAAAGGACAGATCGTTGATGCAACAGGGAAGCAGGTCACCAATTTTAGTTCGACTTATAAAGGCATGGGCAGCTTTGATTTGATGCCTGACGATAATGCAACGTACACTGCAAAAGTCGAGCTTCCGGGTGGACTGGTTAAAGATTATCCGTTGCCTGTAGTTAAGAGATCCGGGACGGTTTTGCAGGTAAAGAACTCATTCAAAAGCGATTCGGTAGAAGTAAATATTTCTGTGACACCTGATATTATACAATTCAATAAAAACTATTTCCTTATAGGCAAGGCGAGAGGAGTGATCTGTTATGCAGCTACTATGACTTTTAGTAAGAATACTATCCATCGTTTGATCTCCAAAAGCTTATTCCCATCGGGTATTACGCATTTTATCTTATCCTCGACAGACGGCAAGCCGCTCAATGAGCGCCTGGTGTTTATAAACCGGGATGATGACCTCAACATAAAAGTTGATCCGGATGAATTAACTTATACAACGCGAGACAGTATTGCATTTCATGTTAATGTCAACAAACCCAATGGCGATCCTGTCGAGGGAAGTTTTTCAATGGCTGTTACAGACGATGCACAGATCAAACCGGATTCGATCAATGCAGATAATATATTAACCCGCATGCTGCTGACCTCTGACCTGAAGGGTTATATCGAAAGTCCCGGATATTATTTTCAGGACAACACAGTATCCTTTAATGCTCTGGATAATTTGTTGCTTACGCAGGGTTGGGTTTCTTATGAACCGGTTGAAGGGAAAACGTCAATTCCTGTAGAGAAAGAATATACTGTAAACGGGAATGTTAAAAATGTTTTTAATAAACCTGTAAAAGGGACTCATGTGTTGCTTTTATCCAAATCGCCGGCTATTTTAATGGATACGGTTACAAACATTGAAGGCAAATTTACTTTTGATCATTTTCCGAGAGTAGATACAGCAATGTTTGTGCTTAAGGCCGTAAATAAGAGCGGAAAAAGTTTTAATGTAGGAATTGCCCCGGAAGAAACGCCTCTTCCTCAATTCAAACTGCCTTCGTTTCCTCAGCCTACGCCCTGGTATGTAAATAGCGATTCAAGTTTTATGCATCTTGCCGATAATAACATTGCCTATCAAAACTTGCGGGGATATACGCCGGATGGCAAGCATCACTTGCGAGAAGTAGTTATAAAGGCGAAGAAAACTGTTAAAGACTCGCAAAATTTAAATGGTGCAGGCAATGCGGATATTGTATTGGATGAGAAGGATATGGAAACAGCCAAGAAAAAAACATGGCTCGACCTACTGCGTGAAAACGTTAGGACTTTTAACAAGGGCGATATCGGAGGTGCAACCTGGTTTTTTATAAATGATATTGAAGACTCGGTTGAAGTCACACCGGGATCGGCTCCAAGCCCGTATCATAAGTGGTATTTAGTGGATAATAAGCCAATGAAAATTTATGTTGATGGATTATCGGTAACTAAGATATATCGACCTAGTCCTTTCGAACTTTTTAGTTATGCTGGAGAATTTAATACAATAACTGATTATTTAACCTCACATTTTGCTGAAGATTTAAAAGGCATAGAAGTTAATTATACTACTAAATATGCGATGAAATACGTATCGAGTTATTGGGTGCCTTATATACGTCCATATTCCGTTGCTTTTGTAGAGATAACTACACGTGCGGGGCATGGGCCAATTATTGCCAATACACCCGGCATGTATTTATACAAGCCACTGGCGATAACATGGCCCGCCCAATTTTACAAACCAAAGTATAACGTGAAGGACACCCTCCATATGCCGGATTATCGGTCAACTATAGATTGGGAACCTAATATTGTTACTGATGAGAATGGTAAAGCAACGGTATCATTTTATGCTGCCGATAAGCCATCAACCTATACCATTATTATGGAAGGGACGGATGCGAATGGATATATTGGTTACAAGCGTCAAAAATTAGTAATAAGACAAAAGAAGATAGAAGCAAAGTCTAAATAAATCAGATCAGTTTTAATACATCCTGTAAATTATGAGAGCGATAAGTCACTTGCACGTGGCTATGCTTATTTGCCGGATCATATAGAAAAGTATCAATGCCCAAAGCCCTCCCAGCTTTTATCTCTGATTCAGGATCATCGCCAATAACAAGCAGATCGCCGGGAGTGTAATTGTGCGTCCGCATTATCTCCGCAAAAACGTCCTTCTTAGTTTGCTGGTTCACATCAGGATCGACAATATGAATATGCTTGAAATCGTCTTCAATCCCCAGCATCTTCACCTTGCTCCATTGCAGTTTTGAAAAACCCGTTGTTACCAGGAATTTGTCTAAAGGAACGGCGCGTACATGCAGGTAATCGTCATAAGTCTTCATCGGTTGTGTATAGGCCATGTTGCGGAGTATATCAATCATTTTGTCCCTGACACCTTTGTCCAGGTTAAATTCATCAGCAATATGCTGAAAAGGCCGGCGTGTCATTTCATCCTTAATCTTTTCTACTTTACCCCCATCATCTACATTTATAATTTCTGCATGTTGATCCAATATAACAAACAAATCAGCAAACAGATTCTCTGAAATGGAACTTACCGGGTAAATAGTATTATCGAGATCAAGTATGAGTGCCTTTTTCATTCAGTTAAAATACGGTTTCTTCAAGAGGAACCGGTTTCGTTTTCTTAATATTAAAATGGTACAGCGACAACATCCCCATAGATGCCACCAGGCAAATTGCTCCTGTTAACCACCACAACAGATTATAATTTACAAAAGTGATCACCTGCCCACCGATAATAGGAGACATAATCGACGCTGCCGACCAGCCCATGGCATACAAAGCTGCATATTCGCCCCGATTTTGCGGCGTGGTGCGCATTATCCAAAACGAATTCATAAAAGGCATTGAAAGCATTTCACCTACAGTTATAAACAATAGGATGAATAATGCAGAATAATAACTTGCAGGAAGAAAATTCAGCAATATAAAGCCAAACCCAACAGTCAATATGCCGATATGAATATACCTGAGCGGATGCCTTTTCCCTTCCAGGTTATGTACGATCAGCATTTCAAAGCACACGATCAATAGACCGTTGATACCCATTAAAATACCGATCAATTGCTCGCTGATATGCCATTGACTTTTATAAAATAACGGCTGCATAGTAAATATCTGGAAAAAGCAAAGCGCATATAGTGTAAGCATGCCTATAAACGTCAGATAAACCTTATCCCTATAGGCCGACGGCCCTTTAACACGCTCAGCTACCTTTTTTATGGATTTGGTCACCTTAGAAAAAGGCAGGAGCCTTAATAGCAGCAGTGAAGCTAAAATATTAGTGCTGCCATCAACCCAGAATAATAAGTGATAATTGATATGAGCCAATGTACCACCCAACAACCCGCCAAAAGCCCATCCCAGGTTTACTGCAAGGCGGTTTAAAGAGTTGGAGCGCGTAAGGTTCTGTTCTGTGCTATAATGCGCAACAGCCGTAGAATTGGCTGGGCGAAACGCATCATTACACATATTCAATACAAATGAACAGATGCCAACTGATACGAAGGTCTTTTGGAAACCAAGCAACAGAAATAGTAACCCGCCAAGTAAAAGGCCAAACACCTGGACATAATAGAATCCATATTTGTCAGTCATTCTGCCACCAATATAGGCGCCGCAAAGCGAACCGATCCCAAACAAGCCCATGATTATACCTGCCTGCTCAACTGTAAAGTGCAGCTTTTGTGTGCAGTAAATGGTCATGAATGGAATAACCATGGTACCGCTGCGATTGATGAACATCACCAGGCACAGGTACCAGCTATTGATCGATAACCCACTATAAGCTTTTTTGTATAATTGGATAGTTCGGGAGAACATTCCACAAATATATTTAAATGTGGATAGGTGAGCTAGATTGGGTTTTAAATTGTCTTATATTAAAGCAATTTCTTTTAGTAAATCCTTAATTTCATTATCAGTAATATTTTCTTGTTCCGATTTGTCATAAACTGCCAACAAGTATATGACGCCATCATGTTCATTTAACGACAATACATGGGTGATTACCCGAGCGCCACCACTTTTCCCCTTGTTTTTACTGGCAATAATTATCCTGATTTTATAACAAGAATTACCTATAGGAATGCCTGATTTAGGATTATCAGAAAGTATTTGGCGAAGCTTGTTTAAATCGGATTTAAAGGATTTATATTTTTTACTTAATACTTTAGCATCCCTATCAAAACTTGGGACTGTTTTTATTTTATAGTTCATTCAGCAAATCATCGAAATCCTTTGCCTCTATTTTCCCTGCTTTAATAGCATTTAATTCGCCGACAGCATTTTTTATTTTCTTCAATAAGGGTTTACTGTTATCAATTTTTTTTACAGTGACACCTAATTCTTTTAACAAGATACGCACTGCTTTTTCCTTTTTTTCGGGCACAGTTATTTGTAAAACAGTCATTTTGTTTCCTTTTATACAAATATAATTAAAAGATGATCATTTTGATAGGCAGCATATATGCAAGCTAGCTTTAATCAGAACAATCAAAATTAATGGAATTAATTAACTGTTGTGTTTCATGAAATGATATGATTTTGAGATCGGTTATAATATCTTTTGGTGTAATTAATTTCTTTAAAGCTATGCCGTTTAATGTTTTACACCTACTTAATGCTGTGTAGAGCTGTCCGTTAATAAATGCTCCGTTTCCTAAATCAATTGCAACTTTTTCAAAAGTTAATCCCTGGCTTTTGTGTACAGTTATTGCCCAGGCAAGCTTAATTGGAAATTGTGTAAATGTTCCCTTTAATTCAGAAACTATTTTTCCGTTATTGTATTTATAAGCGCGATTTTCCCATACTTCTTTTTCCAATTTGTGAATGCTCCCGTCTTGTAGTCTGATTTCCAGAATATCATCCGATATAAACTCAATCTTGGCTATAGTCCCGTTAACCCATTTTTTAGCGGGATCATTTTTTATTAATATTACCTGCGCATACTTTTTGAGCTCTAATACTTTGTTGGTTGGATACCGATTTACTTTAAATTCACCTGAAATCTCTGCTTCGAATCTAAAAGAAGTATAGGTAAGCTCATTTAATCTTCTTATATTCTCAGTAAATGCAATAGCGTTACTTGCTGCAAGTGTCATCACAAATTCATCGTTCTTAGGGACGTATTTGGGATAATATCTTTTATTTAGTTTATCAAGCGTTTTTTGGTTCTTCTCACATATTCTTATACTATCTAAAATTTCAACAAATTCAGCGTCTTTGCCTTGCCTATGTGATTTCGTGAATTCAAAATATGCAGGATTTAACTTTTTATATGCGGGAGAATCAAAAAAGTATTTGCTTTTATATATTTCTGAAAATACGTAATTATCAACTTCGTCTGTGTCATCAGTAATAGGAGGTAGTTGGAAAATGTCTCCAACAAATATTATCTGTTTTCCTCCAAACACTTTATTCGGATCACCGCCATTTTTTCGCAACGAATAGTCAATAGCTTCAAGAATATCGCACCTTAGCATTGACACTTCATCAATAACAATAGCCTGGATTTCCATTATGATTTTATATTTCTCAGAACTTTTGTGAAAGACTTTTATCTCATCATCTTCTGGAGCCAGAACCTGGTTTGGAAATCTAAAAAATGAGTGAATGGTTTGCCCTTTTATGTTTATGGCAGCAATACCCGTAAATGCACACATCAACAATTTTTTCTTAGTTTTTGAAGCAAAATATTGAATGAAAGTTGACTTTCCTGTTCCTGCTTTCCCAGTGATAAAAAAGCTTGAATTGCTATCTTCAATTTTATTAAATAATTGATTTACAGTTTTGTCTTTATCATATTCTTCAGGGAAATTAGTGAATTGACTATATAAATTCGGCAGTTCTAATGGTTCATCAAATATTGTTAATTGAGTAACATCATTACATTCAATTCTCAAGAAGTACATAAGTTCGCGAAGGTTATCTTTGTATGGATTCGTAGTGGAAACTTTTTTGCCGTAATGAGCCAGCATTTTTAAAATGCCGTTGCAATTGTTAGCAAACTTTTCATACTCATCAAGACTTTCTTTCAGGTGATTTAAAATAAGCTCCTGTTTAATATTAATCCCGATAAAACTTAGAAATGAATTGAATATGCTTAATGATGTGCTTTTCTCAGTATTTAGATAAGAAGCGTAATGATCCTTAAAGTTTTGAGGAAAATTTATGGGATAAAGATCATTTTCTTTCCCATAATATAATTGAGATGCATAATCACTTTTAAAAAGTCCGGTGGATTGGTCTATTAAAGGACATTTTTTAAAATTATCGAGCCACTTCTTTTCAATGCTTTTTATATTGGACATGTAGGTAAGGCTTATATAAATTATAAGCTAACTTACTAAATAAAATAGCATTTGAATGATGAAAAAACTCGCCTAATTCGTTTAACTAAGAACCGAGTTCCTGTTCCTCAGCCAATGATCGGCAATAACTAACGCTGCCATTGCCTCTACAATGACAACCGCGCGCGGCACTACACAAGGATCATGGCGGCCTTTGCCTGATATTTCGGCGGCATTGCCATGACTATCAATTGTAGGTTGACTTTGCATGATGGTGGCCACCGGTTTAAAAGCCACTTTAAATTCGATAGGCATACCATTGCTGATACCGCCCTGTATACCGCCTGAGAAGTTAGTAATTGTCCTAATTTCTTTTTCTCCCTCTCCCTTGGAGAGGGGCGGGGTGAGGCTAACGAAAATATCATTATGCTCTGAGCCGCGCATTTCGCTGCCAGCAAAGCCTGAACCATATTCAAAACCGTGCACGGCGTTGATGCTCAGCATCGCTTTGCCTAGTTCTGCGTGCAGCTTATCAAAAACAGGTTCACCTAAACCAACGGGGCAGTTTTGTACGTAGCAGCTAATTTTACCGCCAACAGTATCGCCTTGCTTGCGGATAGAATCGATAAACTCAATCATTTCCTCTGCAGTTGCAGGGTCTGCACAGCGAACAATGTTTTGCTCGCGTGCATCAATAAATTCCTGTGCATTGATAATCTCTACATTCGGAGCATTGATCTTACCTACACTGCTAACATGTGCTACTATCTCAATGCCTTGTGATTTGAGTAATAACTTAGCCAAAGCGCCTGCAGCCACACGGGCGGCTGTTTCACGAGCTGATGAACGGCCACCGCCACGATGGTCGCGGATACCGTATTTGGTTTGATAGGTGTAATCGGCATGTGAAGGGCGGAACACATCCACATTATGCGAATAATCCTTAGAGCGTTGGTCTTCATTAGGGATCAACATCGCAATAGGTGTTCCCGTGGTTTTACCTTCAAATACCCCAGAAAGGATTTTTACTGTATCGCTTTCCTTGCGTTGCGTGGTGATCTTCGACTGACCGGGGCGGCGTTTGTCTAATTCGGACTGAATATATTCCAAATCTACATCCAGTTGAGCAGGGCAGCCATCGATGATCACGCCGATCGCCTCACCATGCGATTCGCCAAAAGTTGTTATTCTGAATAATTGTCCGAATGAATTGCCAGCCATATTTTTTAGATGTGCAGATTTGCTGATGTGCAAATGTGCGGATTATTTTAGTTTATTAATTATTGTTTATGTCATTGCGAGGCGCGAGGCGGGTGGTGTGAGCCGAGCAACGAAGCAATCGCATGCTATACAGAGACGACTTACAAAGTTTACAATTGCTGCGACGAATCTACTAACGCCAACCGCCCTGCACTTCGCAATAATAACCTTTCACCTTTCACCTTTAAGCTTTCACCTCAACCTCAAATCCCACCTTCTTCAAATCCTCCCAAAAAGCCGGGTATGATTTCTCCACCACCATATAATCTTCAACCTCAATTTCAGGTATCAGAAGTGCCAGCGGCGCAAGCGCCATAGCCATACGGTGATCGTCATAGGTGTTAATGAAGATTTTTTCAGGGATGAACCTCTCGCTGCAATCAAGCTTATAAACCTGGCCTTTTTCAATCAGTTTTACACCGATCTTCGCCAGTTCATTCTGCAATGCCTTAACACGGTCGGTTTCCTTGATCTTTAAGGTTTCTAAGCCTGTAAATGTAGCATCGTGTCCTAAAGCTGCGCATACCACAGTAACCGTTTGTGCCAGGTCAGGGCAGGATTTCAGGTCGAATATCTTTCGTCCCAATGGTTTGGGTTCCTTTTTCAGGTGCACACCGCCGTTTATAAACTGTGAGGTGATACCAAAATTCGCCATGATCTCGGTAATAACGCTATCTCCCTGCAGGCTATAAGCAGTTAATCCCGGTAGGAATAACTCAGCTTCATCAGCTAATGCTGCAATGGAATACCAATACGATGCAGCGCTCCAATCCGGTTCAACTGGCAGCGAGGTTTCCTTAAACTCCTGGTGAGGAATATGAATGTTGTTCCCAACCCATTGATGTTGAATACCTGCCTGGCGAAGCATCGACAAGGTCATCTCAACATAAGGTCTTGAAGTCAATTCACCTTCGATATGAAGGATTAATCCCTGAGGTAATTGTGAAGCTATCAGCAGCAGCGCAGTAATATACTGACTGCTGATATCGCCTTTTATGCTGATCTTTTCACTTAACTGCTCAAAACCGCCTTTGATTTTAAGAGGAGGGAAGCCTTCATTCTCCGCATACTCAATATGAGCTCCCAAATCGCGCAAAGCATTTACCAATATTCCTATTGGCCGTTGCTTCATCCGCTCACTGCCGGTTAGGATAACTTCCTCATCTTGTAAAGTAAAATAAGCAGTTAGGAAACGCATAGCTGTACCCGCAGGACCGATATTGATTTCGGATTTCGGATTTTCGATTTCGGAATTATGCAAGACTTCCAACTTCTGATTTCTGACTTCCGACTTCAAAATACCAGCAAGCGTTACTGTATCCGCCGCATCCGAAATATTCTCCACCTTCACTTTACCCTTGCTCAATGCCTCGATAATCAGTGCTCGGTTACATTCGCTTTTTGAGCCGGTAAGATGGATGGTGCCGTTAACCGACTTGCCTTTTTTAGTCAGGATTATATTTTCCTTCATATTTATTTTGCTATTGAAATGAGATGTGATTTTTGTCTCAAATCTCACATCTCAAATCTCATATCTCCAGACTAAGCGTGTGTCAGTTTTTCCTGTGCCTGGCCTGATTGTCCTTCGTTCATGATCTCAGTTTGTTTGCGGATCGATTCGCTGTGCATCAGTTCCAGTAATTTTTCAGCAAACTCAGGGCTTAATTTTAATGCTTTTGCGTAAGGAATACGTCTGTTCAGAATCTCTTCCCAACGGTTAACCTGCAAAATGGTGATGCCGTTTTCTTTTTTGTAGTTACCGATCTTCTCAACGATCTGCATTCTTTCGCCCATTTTCTGGAAAACGATGTCGTCGATCTTATCGATCTGGCTACGCAGCTCAGCTAATTTATCTTTCAAGTCGGCGCCTTTAACTTCAGGTTGGCGTAGTGTTAAACGGTCGATGATGTCGGCCAAAGCAGCAGGAGTAACTTGTTGTTTAGCGTCGGTCCATGCTACGCTTGGGTCGATGTGCGATTCCATCATCAGGCCCTGCATATCCAGGTCGAGCGCTTTTTGGGCAACATAACCTAATAGCTCACGGTTACCGCAGATGTGGCTTGGATCATTGATAATAGGCAGGTGAGGCACATGCGTTTTAAGAGCGATTGCCATATCCCACATCGGCTCGTTACGGAAAGCAGTTTTTTCGTGGTAAGAGAAACCACGGTGAATAGCGGCCAGTTTGGTAATACCAGCGCCATTGATGCGCTCCAAAGCGCCAATCCACAATGACAAATCAGGGTTTACCGGGTTCTTAACCATTACAGGAACATCAACACCTCTCAATGCGTCAGCAATTTCCTGCACGGTGAATGGGTTCACAGTTGAACGGGCGCCTACCCAAAGGATATCCACACCTGATTTAAGAGCTTCTTCAACGTGTTTTGCGGTGGCAACTTCGATAGCAGTTGGTAATCCGGTTTCTTCTTTGGCGCGGCTCAGCCATTTCAGACCGATGCTGCCGATGCCTTCAAACTCACCCGGACGGGTACGTGGTTTCCAGATTCCGGCGCGTAAGGCGGTTACCTTACCTGTTTTAGCCAATAAATGGGCTGTGGCTACTAATTGCTCTTCGGTCTCGGCGCTGCAAGGACCGGCAATTAAAAGTGGCTCGGATTTGGCTTTGATCCACGACTCGAGCGGCTGTATGTTAAGATCTAATTTCATACGATTTTGTTTGTTTTCCCGGCTACCCGGATGGTTTAATATTTTACTTTACTATTTTTTTAACACTAATATATTTCCGGCTGATCGTTTCCTGCGCCCTCAGCTTTTGCTCACGCTCATTTTGTGCGTTTTCATCTTCATGGCGTTGGTATTCGCCCAGGATATTGAAGTTGTGGGTATATTTTAATACCTGGCGGATGGCGGTATCGTATTGCTTGTTGTTTTCCCACTCCACATCCACATAAAAGTTATACTCGTTGCGCTTACCAAGCACCGGCATCGACTGTATCTTACTCATGTTGATGTTCTGCTCGGCAAATATTTGCAGCACCCTTGCCAAAGCGCCTACCTGGTTGCTCACCTGGAAGCACAGTGAAGCTTTGTTGTTATCCTTTCTCTCCACATTGTCGTGGTGGGTAAGGATCAGGAAACGGGTGAAGTTCTTTTTGTTCGATTCGATACGGCGCTCCAATACATCCAGCTGGTAAAGCTTGGCGGCTAAAGTATTGGCGATGGCAACGGTATCGCGCAGGTTTTCGTCGCGGATGCGTTTGGCGCAGGCTGCGGTGTCGCTGCTTTCAACAATTTTCAGCTGAGGGTACTCATCAAAAAAGTCAATACACTGACGGATGGCAATAGGGTGGGAGGTTACATATTTAATGTCCTCGAACTTAACGCCCGGCAACGCCATCAGGTGCAGCTGGATGGGCAGGTACACTTCGCCCACAATAGGGAAGCCATAGCTCATCATCAGCGTGTAGTTGGGCAGGATGCTGCCGGCAATACTGTTTTCGATGGCCATTACAATATAATCCGCCTCTTTGTTCTGCAAAGCCTCAAATGTTTGTTTGAATGAGTTGCACTCAATGGTTTGAATGTCCTCGCCAAAATGCAGAAATGCGGCTTCTTCGTGAAATGAGGCCCTGATCCCCTGGATAGCTACTCTTGTTCTTTTATCCTTCATAAACCTGCTTAAAGCAAAAAGTCCCGGCTTGTTTGGCCGGGACTTTTCAGTTTTTTCTTATATGTTTTAGTGCATATTAGTCCCGGCTCTTACTGGTAAAGTAAAAGTAGTAACCATAAAAATATGCATTGTTAAACTTCATTGCTTTTTGTTTGTGGCGTAAATGTACGCTAAAAAAACGTTCCGTCAATAGAAAATTTTATTTTTTTGAAAAAATGGGGGTTGAACAGAATTTTATTTGCTGAAAACTGCCCGTTCAAGTGTCCACACTTGAATGATATGGGGTTGGAGCGTCTCCGCTCCCGAATGCGATTAAATATAACGTAAGCGTGGACGCTTACAATCTTTTGTGTTCAAGTGAAGACACTTGAACAGGCTGGGCATCTTATTTTTTGGATAATTTAAGCTTCCTTCCGCTTCTGACCATGAAGATGCTGAGAATATCTTTGGGATCAAAAGTATGCGGTTTACTTTCACCAGTTACTGGGTCAAAGGACATTAAGTTTTCAAGGTCTTTTGGCTTAAACTCAAAGGTGATTATTTCGCGCTCTCCTTTCACCTTTTCTAAAGAGCCCATAGGAAGACGATCTACATTTACATGGTTGAAAGAAAGTGGTTGATCAAAAAATATAGGCGGTGGAAAATAGCATTTAATATTTGTATAGCAGCCATTGCGAATATCCTGTATACTGAACGGTAAGGGAAAACTGTATACTTGATTGGCATAATAAAAAATAAAGGAATGTCTAGGACAATGTGCCAATGGATCACGTTTCGTAAAAAGTATGCCATATGGCGAGGTCACCGATTGGTCGAGCGGTAACTGAAAACGCATAATATGAGCGAATCTGCAAAGGTCAGGATGTGCTTCTGCCGTTAACATGCGGAGCACCGGCGCGTAATCCGCGACATCTTCGGTTGGTAAAACCGCAAAAGCGATTTTTAGCAATACTTTGTACACTTCTAGGGGAATGTAAGCTCGCTTGGCATATTGAATGGTCGTTTTACCACTGTCAACATCGATGTTAATCGCTTCATGTGCGTCAGGTGTTCGACTAACGATTACTCCATCAGCTTCCATGATTGTATTAAGCTTCGCCTGTATGTTGCCTGTTCCTGAAAGGTATTCTGGCACTTTATTTCGCCGCCCTCTAGTGCCGATAAGTGTGCGAGTAATGCCCAACCAGTTCACAAAACTACTTTCGTACTTGGAAAAAATCTGATTGCAGGCATCGCATTCGAAGTCACAAAGCAGATCATTTTTGCCTAACATCTGCGAAATAATATGCGCTTCCTTTTTAAAAGTGGTTTCTGGCTCAGATTTGTTGCAGTATCTACAAGTCCTTTCAGCCTGAGCCTTCAGCTGATTTACAATCCCTTCCTCGGCGATCATTGCCACAGGATTGTCGTAGAAGCTTTGAAATAAGGCTAGTTGTTCACTACAATCAGGAAATGTAAATATCGGCGTCATAAATTCTTCTAATCTACAGTTTAATCCTATTTAGTTATAACTAATATATGATCCAGTGGATTCTCTACGGCAGCTTTTTGCGTTATTTCCCAAACAAAACCTTATATTGTCCCAATAATGAAAACAACACCACATACATTTAAACTCACTACAGATCGCATTGGCGGACTGCTGGTTGTTGTTGTCATTATTATTAGCATTATTACTCAATCACCGGGGTAAGGCAACGTTTTGTAAATTATCAAACCACATAGCGGCCCCCCGGATCATCCCCGGGGGGCTTTTTTTATTTAATAACAATATGAAAAAGCAATCCAAAACAACCAGCCAGTTCATCTTTACCGTTTATGCCGAAGACAAACGCGGCCTTATCGGGCAGCTAATGGTATTCTTTAACCGCCGCTATTATGACGTACACAGCCTGAACGTTGCCCGCACCGATATCAGCGACCTGGTAATGATCACCATCGAAGCGACCGTACCCGCTCCGGAAGTATTTACACTGCAGGAAAAACTCAAAAAGATCATCGAGGTGCATTCGGTGGCAGTTACGCCGGGAGAGGTGGGGCTGAAGAAAACCGGGTTTTACCGCTTGTCGATCGATGCACTTGGCGAATCGCTATGGCAGCTGCTTCATAAGTATGGCGCAACGCTCAGCAGTATCGATAAGGATAGCCTGGTTATCAGCAAAACGGGACAGGATAAAGACCTTGCCGAACTGTACAGTTTGCTGGAAGGGCCTTCATTGCTAGGGTTCTGCAAAAGCGCACTGATCCTGGAAAGCAGTTTGATCCCGTTTGAACAACTGGATAAAATGCGGATAGAGGATCACGAGTCTGCTGTTGTAACCAATTGATTTATAGCTTACATAGGCTTTTGTGACGCTCTGCGTATAATATTTTACAATTAATCTGTGGATTTTAGCCGATTTTTGCCGGGCAATCTTCTATGAAAAAACTGGGTGAAATAAATCTATTCCGGGCTTTCCGCAGCCGCAATTTTATATATTATCTTACGGGAAGAGCAGTTTCGCAGTTCGGTACCTGGATGCAGCGTACTGCTGTGATCTGGGTAATGTATACCATTACGCATTCCCCCTTCTGGATCGGGGTAACCATTTTCGCCGAGCAATTCCCATCGTTTTTATTCTCATTCTGGGGCGGTGTCGCCGCCGACAGGTACGACCGCTTTAAAGTGATCCAGATTACGCAGGCTACTTCCATTGTACAGGCTGTTTTATTGGCTGTGCTGGTATTAACAGGACATACCGCTATATGGGCCATATTGGCATTAAGCGTCGTTCTGGGTATTATCAATGCTTTTGATATACCTGCCCGGCAATCGTTGTTTAACGAGATCATAGCTGATCCTGCCGACTTGGCTAATGCTCTATCGCTTTCCACCGCAACCGCCAGTCTTGCTCAATTGCTTGGGCCGGCGTTGTCAGGTATTATCCTGGCGGCCTGGGGAGCAGCCACCTGTTTTTTTATTAACGCAGCCAGTTTTGTGGGAGTAATGATCTCCCTGATGTTAATGGATCGTCCTGCTTATCATCCTAAAGAGACCAGGAAGAAAGTTACCAGGGATTTTGTTGATGGCTTCTCTTATATCTGGAAAACGCCTTCCGTGGGTCTGATCATTCTGATGCTGGCTATCATTAGTTTGCTGGTTTTGCCTTATAACACCGTGCTGCCTGTATTTGCCAAAGTTATTTTCAAGGGCGACGCGAAGACTTTTGGTTATATTAACAGTTGTATCAGTGTAGGGGCTGTGGTGGGTACTATTTTCCTGGCGTCGCGCAAGCCGGGTACACATATGCGACGAATATTGTTTTACAGCACAATTGCCATGGGCATCGGGATGATCTTTTTTTCTGAGCTTAAAAACTTCCCGGTTGCTATGTTTTTTGCTGCGCTTACCGGGTTTGGTTCTATAGCGCAGTTTACGGTTTGCAATATCGTGGTTCAGTCAGAGTCAGCGCCGGAAATGCGGGGACGCGCAATCGGTATATTATTAATGGCCATTTTTGGAATGATGCCGTTGGGCAGCGTAATAGTAGGTACTGTTTCCGAGCGTATTGGTGCGCCTGCTACCGTGTTGGCAGAGGGCGTTCTTGCTATTATTATTGCACTGGCATTTACCAAATACCTGACAAACAGAACTGCAGTCTCAACCACGGAGCCGAAGATTGTTGTCGAAGAAGACCTGCAAAAATTAGATTAGTACATCCCTACATACTGGCCTTAAGATATGGTTTATAAGCAGCAAGCCTTTTTAGCAGATCGCTGCCGGCCTTCACTATCTCTGCCTGTTCTGCTTTCCCGGCTGGCATAATAATAAAGCCGTACGGTCCTTTCCCGTCGCCCAAAACTGCATTGCTTGGGTTGTTTACAAAAGGGCCATTTGTTGTGTCGCCGCCGATGTCGGCATTATTTATGTACGGGGCATAAAACATATAATGCGGCATGCTCATGCTCATTACTTGATTATTGGGAGGCAAGCCAGGGTAAACACGCATAAGCGGTGCCAGCATATAAGAAATCCCGGACCTTGACGGCGCTTTGTATATGCCTTTTTTGATTTTATCTATTACGATACCCTGGATCTGTTTCGCGGTGTATTTTCCGGACGCACGCATGGCCGCCACATCCATCACCACAGTAAAAATCGTCCTTGCCCCCTCTGCATCATAACTAATCGGTGCGGCGACGTCTTTCCTGAACACTCCCCATTCCCACGATGTTCTTTCAATATAACAAATGAAGCCATTTGTGCCCTTCTTGGCAATGTAATAGCCTTTGGTCGGGTCTAACAAATAAACCGTTGCTTCCTTTCGCAAATGCGGAGGTAATGCGCTTAGCGCGAAATCGCGCTCGAGATCGGGCGGCCATTTCTCCAGTTTTGTAGCCGCTGTTTCCTGGCAAAAAGCTTTAGCGGGAAGTAATAAACTCAAAACAGATAATATGGGCACAAAAAGGATACACAGACCTTTGGCAAACGCTTTTGTTAAATTGGTTGAATGAATCATGATTAAAGGGAAATGGTGTTATAACCCTATAAAGTTATAGTAGAAATACCTCTACAAGTGAGGGGCGGAAATGCCAATCGAGGGGGTGTTTTGCGACACCTGGATAAACTTAATTAAGATACGTGCTAACCCATATCACTAATCTCCGGTAACTGTTTTTCAGCGTCAATAGCCAGCCACAGCAAACAACCAGCTATCAAAACTGCACCTACCACATACACCGGATAATCGAAACGATGCGTGGCTTGTACGATCTGCCCAAAAATCAGGGCGAGGAAGAAAGCGCCCATCTGCCCGAAAAAGTTCATGGCACCAGTGACTGTACCGGCATTATTGCGGCCAATGTCGGCGCATACCGCATAGGATACCATCACCCCAAACGAGAAGGCAAAGTTTGCACCGATGAGGCAACATGCAGTTAGGGTGTTATTAGCAGAAAATCCGGCTATAAACAATAGTATTCCGCAGCAGCCGAGGCCGAACATGCCGGTAAGACGTCTGCCTATTTTGAGTCCTTTATATTTTAGGAACCAATCGCCCGCTGCTCCGCCTGCTAAAAAGCCAACTATTCCCACCACAAAAAGGAGGGAGGTAATCCTTTTCATGCCTTTTTCTGAGAAACCGCGGCCCTCCTGCAGGTAAACAGGCATCCAGGCAATGAAAAAATAATTAGCCCATTGGCAGCAAAAATACATCAGCATTAACGGCCATAAAGTGCTGTTGCGAAAGATAAGCTTCCACGGAACTAAGTGTTGCCCCTGTTTATGGCGGCATTGTGATTTAATGAGATTCTTTTCCTCATCAGCCATGCTTTTCATTTCCGAAGGGAAATCGCGGAACCACGAGTAGCATATACTTACCCATAGCAAACCAATCGCGCCAACGACGAAGAAAGGCACTCTCCATCCATAAACCACTGCGAGGGGGACAATAATGAGCGGTGCCAAAGCAGCGCCTATTTGTGAACCAATGCCTACCCACGATAATGCCTTGCCGGTTTCGCTTACCGGGAACCATCGGGATACAGTCAATATGGCATTTGGGTAAGTGCCCGATTCGCCCACACCAAATAAAAAACGGATTACAAGCAAACTTATCAGCCCGTTCGCTATGCCCGTAAGTGCGGTAAATATTGACCATGCTATCACGATCCGGATAAAGACTTTTTTAGGCCCGATGCGATCACCCAGCATACCCGAAGGGATTTCGAAAATAGCATAAGCTAAGGCGAAAGCAGCCAGCGCCCATCCAAACTTTTCATTACTGAGGTGCAAGTCGGCCTTAATGCGTACACCAACAACGGAGATGCAGATGCGGTCCATATACGTTAATGTGGTAAGCGAGCACAGCAATACCAGCACGCGGTAACGGTACGGCACCGACAGCCGCTCAAAAAGTTGGTTCATTGGCGAGGTCTATAATGGTTTAATAAAATAAAGGTTAATTGGGCGGAAGTGCAAGGGGAGGGAGGTTTCGGAAGTTCACCCGTAAACTTAATTGAAAATAAAAAAGGCTTTAGCATATTGCTAAGGCCTTTTGTGCGCCCACCTGGGCTCGAACCAGGGACCAAAAGATTATGAGTCTTCTACTCTAACCGACTGAGCTATAGGCGCTGAAATTGTTTCTAAAAATTTCGGCTGCAATATTACGGAATCACAGCCGAATTTCAAAAACGTTTTTTAGTTATACTTATAAGGGGTTAATTGTTAGGTTGTAAAAATTATAAAGGTTGTAGTGGCTGTAGATGTTGCAGAAGTTAAAGACAGTGAAAATAAACCTTTTTAACCTCTGCAACTCTTACAACTTTTTTAACCTTATTTCCCAACTTCAATTACATGAAAGGTTCCTGGCACCATTTTGGGTCGCGGGTGCGCGTTTTCTGCAGTTGGGGCTACCGGTTTCATTTTTGCTGTTGGCAGGTACAGGTGATGCGTTACCTGATCGATACCAATTGTTCGTGCCCCAGGTTCAGTAGTGATATTTTCAATTAACTCAAATTTATTGGCGTTAATTTCCTTTACTGCTGTTATGGTGCCTTCTCCGTTGGAGGCATAGGCTATTTTTAAAGTCTGATCGAATACTAATCCATCACTTCTGCCTATTGGAAACTTAGCAACTGTTTTTCCATTCGATGCATCCATTACTACCATGGTTTTGTTGTCGCCACAGGCAATAAATAAACGGTTGGTTTTACGGTCGATATCCAGGCCTGAAGGTGAATCGCCACCATCGATTTTATAGCTTGTAATTTCTTTAAGAGTTGTTGCGTCAACCACATGTACAGTGCTCTTGTCTTCGCCGTTAACAAATATTTTGCCTTTGCCATCAGATACAGCGGTCTCTAATTTCTCACCTAATTGCACCGTTCCTACAACCTTTTCAGTTGCCGGATCAATAAAGCACAAATCATGGCTTCCGCCATCACAGGTAATGATCTTCTTTGAAAAATCATCGTAAAAAATAGCATCCGGATTTTTTACCGGCAAAGCTATTTCACCGGTCGCTTTAAGTGTTTTTAAATCAAACACTGTAACCGAGTTGCCCCTGCCATTGCTGGTAAAACCTTTATTAAGGGAATGAACCAACGCAATGCCATGTACACCATTTGTTTTTGGTATATAGCCCAATGAATCGCCGGTAGTGCTTATGACATTTACTTGTGTGCCGTGCGATACATACACACGTTTGTTAGCGCCATCAACTAAAATATAGTCCCATCCACCCGGACTGGATATTTTATAATCATTTAATACTTTAAAACCAGTCGTTTTTTGCGACCAGGATTTAAAAGGGACTGCTATTGCAACAGCGAAAAACAGTATAGGAGTGATTTTTTTAAAAGCGTTCATGTTGTGATTTTTTATGCTATTTACACAGCGATTTTGTAATAATATTGGAGAAATATTATTGAAATTTTGAACTATTCAGTTTTAATTTAACAGACTAATTTGACACTTTTACGGCAAACAAATATCCAATGAAAAACATCAAAAATATCATCTTTGATTACGGCAATGTGATCTTCCTGTTAGATTTTCAAAAATTAAAAGAGGGTTGGAAAAGCTTGTCTATTGAAGACCCCGACAAATTTTTTAGTCACGGTGTACAAGAACCGATTTTTGACAGGTTTGACCGTGGCCTGGTTACCGAAACCGAATTCAGGGATTTTCTAAGGAATAAGATCGGCAATATAGACTTGACGGACGAAGATATTGATGCTGCATGGAACAGTTTGCTTTTGGGCGTAGATGAAGGCACACATGAGCTTTTGGCCGAATTAAACCAAAAGTATCGTACTTTCTTACTTAGCAATATCAACCCGATACATTACAACTATATCATGAACTACCTTAAGGATGAGTTCGGGTTTGAAAGTAATGATCATTTATTTGAAAAAACGTACTATTCTCATTTGATAGGTATCCGAAAACCGGATAAAGCCATTTTTGAAAAAGTATTGAGCGAGAATGGTTTGATCCCTGAAGAAACATTGTTTATTGATGATATTGCCGCCAATCTGGAACCTGCAAAAGAGTTGGGCATTCAAACCTTTATGATGGCTGCACCTGATACGATACAGGATTTTATAAAACGCGAAGGGCTACTCTGATGAAAGAGTTATTATTAACCCAATATGAATTGGTTAAAAGTGCAAGAGGCGCTTTGTTTATTTATTGTGCAACTACAGGCGAGGACTTCATTAAACCGGTATCAACCTTTAACGATAATTCGATTAGAGATTTATTGGTCCATATTGCAAACACCTACATCAGTTGGCTCGATAATTTTGGATTAGATGGCGGTCGCACTTTTTATGGCAATGAGGAAGTGCAAACCCTTTATCAGATCAAAATGATATTTGATGAGGTTGACCTTATTGTAAATGATTTTCTTGAGAAATCTCAGTACGATTACCAATTGCCAATGACCAAGCACATCACACGCAAAGGCATCACTTTAACACTTTCGCCATTGCAGCTATTCACCCATGTAATCACACACGAATTTCACCACAAAGGACAAATACTAACCATGAGCCGGCTTTTAGGCTATACACCTGTTGATACCGACATCATCAGATTTTAAGTCTCTCCGCCAGTTGGCGGAAGATTTAAAGGGGCTAAAGTTTCCTGCGCTTTCTTTCTTTGATGATCAGGCTTAACTCACGGCTCATTTGTCCGGCGATAGCCGTATTTTCCTGAGCACGGCGGAACAGATATGGCAGAACAGCTTTTACTGGTCCATAAGGCACATATTTGGCTACGTTATAACCAGCATCAGCCAAATTGAAGCTTAGGTTATCACTCATGCCAAGCAATTGCGAGAAATATATATGTGGGTGATTATGCGATACCTGTTTTTCGTTCAGCAAGTCGGCCAGTAGGCGGCAACTGTTCTCGTTATGCGTTCCGGCTACAAAAGCTAAGCTTTCCAAATTATCCATGCAGAAATGTAAAGCCGCATCGTAATCCCGGTCTGTCGATGTTTTATCAGGTTGTATCAGGCATTCATAGCCCATTTCGGTAGCGCGTCTGCGTTCCTTTTCCATATAAGCACCGCGAACCAGTTTAGCTCCTAAAATAAAATCTTCCTTAACTGCAACACTGTGGTCGTGCTTTAACGAGGCCAGTTTATCGTGACGATAGATCTGGTAAGTATTATAAACAATGATCTTCTCTTTATTGAATTTGCGCATCATATTCAGCGCCAGCATATCAATGGTATTCTGTATCCAGGTTTCTTCGGCGTCGATCATTACCGGTACACTGCCTTCATAAGCTTTGCTGCAGATAGCTAATACTCGTGCCTGAACTTTTTCCCACTCAGCAACTTCCTGTGCCGATAACTGATCTTTTGCATCCAGTTTTTCCAACAGGCCAAATCGGCCTACGCCGGTTACTTTAAATACGGTAATCGGCACAGCTTTATCACCCGCCGCGCGTTTGATGGTTTTTATGATCTCGTCGCGGGTGGCATCGAAAATATGTTCTTCATCTTCTCCTTCGACAGAATAGTCCAGGATGGTTCCTACGCCACCTTTATAAAGTTTCTTGATGGTAGTATCACATTCTTCAATGGTTTCGCCACCGCAAAAATGTTTAAATATGGTAGCTTTGATTAAGGATTTGATAGGTAAACCAATCTTCATGGCGAAGTTGGTTATCGGTGGCCCCATCTTAACAAAGAAATTGATATTGATCATCCTGAAAAGCCAATAGGCACGCTTTAGGTCGGCGTTTGTAGAATTGCGAAAAGCTATTTCAGTATTTTCAAAAGACAGCCGGCCCTTGCCGGGATCAGCAACAGTTTCATTATTGAGCATGTCGCAAAATTAGAAAATGCAAAGCAAATAACTCATTATCCTTTGAATAGTTTATTTTTGCTGCCCCATGATAACGTTTAAAGTAGAGGGCGACTACATCCAGATGATACAATTGTTGAAGGCCACCAACCTGGTTGAAACAGGCGGAGAGGCGCAAATTGTTGTTGCTGAGGGTGAAGTGTTGTATAATGGTGAGGTAGATTATCGCAAGAGATTGAAGGTAAAAAAGGGTGATCTGGTTGAATTTCGTGGGACAAAGATCAAGGTTATATAGTTTATGAAGACACTTAATAGCATCAGCTATCAGATTTTTTTTGAAAATACACTGACCGAACTGGTCAACTTTATCAATAAAGGTAATTACTCACGCTTTTTTGTACTGACCGACGAGAATACCGGCAAACACTGCCTGCCGTTAATCAGGAAATATATTGACAACCTGGATAATTTCGATATCATTGAGATCAATGCCGGTGAAGAAAATAAGAATATCGATTTCTGTGTAGGCGTTTGGAAAATGCTGATCGATTTCAGCGCCGACCGTCAAAGCTTATTAATCAATCTAGGCGGCGGTGTAATAAGCGACCTTGGCGGATTTGCTGCATCGACCTACAAAAGAGGTATCGATTTTGTACACGTGCCTACTACGTTGCTTTCACAGGTAGATGCTTCTGTAGGCGGCAAAACAGGCATCGATCTGGACAATATCAAAAATATCATTGGTACATTCACTCAGCCTAAAGCAGTTTTTATTGAACACTCGTTTTTGAACACACTTCCTGCACGACAAATTCTTTCTGGTTTGGCAGAAATGCTGAAACATGGCTTGATATTCGATGCTGGATATTGGAATGAATTAAAAATAAGCGACTTACATAATCCATCTGCAGAATTGGTTTACAAGTCAGTTGAGATAAAAAACAAGGTAGTAATTGAAGACCCGCACGAAAAAGGTATCCGCAAGAGCCTCAATTTCGGTCATACCATCGGCCACGCTGTTGAAACTTATTCGCTTATGCATGATGAAGATCCGCTTACTCACGGCGAAGCTATTGCAATCGGCATGATCTGTGAAGCGAAGTTGTCAAACATGAAAGTCGGCATGAGCGATGCTGACCTGGCAGAGGTTGTTGAAGTAATAAGCTGCTTATATCCCCGTTATACCATTTCTGAATCCTGCTACAAAGAGCTGTACAGTATTATGCAGAAGGATAAGAAGAACCAATCGGGCAAGATCAACTGCACATTATTGACAAGCATCGGACAATGCCGTATTGACAATATCTGTACAGAAGACGAACTTTATGCTGGGTTGAACTATTATTCTAAATTGAACAATGTTTTCTCTTGATAAACGAGGCGAAGCAGCTGCGGTTCTGGTAATCGCCCTGGTAGTTCTTACGCTTGTCGAGATGGGACTTAGCTATTGGGAAAACCGTAAGTACTACGAGAAGCGCGACACTTTTACAAATATCTACCTCACGCTGCTGGCCTTCGTTTTAAATCTGGTTGTAAAAACTTCTACATTCTTCGTACTGGATTATGCATGGCATTTCCATCTGTTCGAGATAAAAAATGCAATTGCCTATTGGGTGATATTGGTTGTAGTGCAAGACTTTCTATACTGGGTGCTGCATTATGTCGGGCATTATTGCAGGTTGTTCTGGGCTATGCATGTTACGCACCATTCGTCTGAGCATTTTAATTTGACTACCGGTTTCCGGTCAACGGTGTTTGAACCCTTATACCGTGTATTCTTTTATCTGCCGTTGGCGCTAATGGGTTTTAACGCAATCGATATCCTTTACGCTTATCTCCTAACCCAGCTATACGGCAATATTGTGCATACGCGATACAAGGTGAACCTTCCCAAATGGTATGGGTGGATATTTGTAACGCCGTCGCATCATCGCGTACATCATGCGTCTAATATTCCTTATTTGGATAAGAATATGGGTATGATGTTCATCATCTGGGATCGTCTGTTCGGTACATTCCAGGAAGAAAATATCCCTGAGCCTATTAAATATGGTTTAACTAAACAGCCAGAAGACACCGGGCCGGTAAATATCCTATTCCACGAATGGAAAGCCTTATTCCGTGATATCAGAAAAGCCCCAACTTTAAAAGTCAAGTTGCAATACTTGTTCAATCCGCCGGGATGGAGTCATGATGGCAGCACGCTAACGGCAAGGGTGATGCAAAGAGAATACTGGTCTGCCATGCAAAGCCGGAAAATTTTATAATCTTTGGGTGATCAATCCATCCAATTATCATGCTTTATTCTGCATTAGTCTGCCGCCTCAAAACTCAGCACCTCGCCGTAGCCGAGATCGTAAAACATATAGATGAACAACGCCTTAATCAACATCCGGAACCCGGTAAATGGAGCATTAAGGACAACATAGCCCACTTGACAAGCTATCAGCCGGTGTTTATCGGTCGTGTACACCAGATGCTTAAAGGTGATACACCTATTTTCAATGCTTACCGTGCTGACAACGAACCTGATTTTATTGAGGCACAAGGGTGGTCATTAACCGATCTGCTCAGTAAATTGAACGGTAACCGTCGCCAAATACTGGAGTTGATAACCAACTTGCCTGATGATCAGCTTGAACTAAAAGGTACTCACCCGAAATACGGCACGCTGACCATTACTGAATGGACAGAGTTTTTCCTTTTGCATGAGGCGCATCATTTGTTTACGATGTTTAGATTGGCAAAGGGGTGAATTTCCTTTTTCACAAAATTTATAAAGAGGCTTCCAAGAATAAGAAGCCTCTTTAAGGTCATCTGCAGTCTATTGCTTTTTTTTGAATAACGCAATTATCTCGACTAACCCAATGAGAACTTGACATATGCCAATAATCTCTTGAAAAATAATATGGTTCATTTTTAAACCGGAATTGAGGATATTTTATTTGGCATCCAACCAACTTAGTACTCCTATATTGTATAAAATATATAATAAGGTTATATCACTATTGAAACAATTAAAAGATTAGAGTAGTGATTCCCTTGGTAATCTTTTTTATAATAATAATCTATAATTTAAAAAAAACAAGTTTTTTGATACTAATATGATGTTTAGACGTAATTATGATAAGTAACTGTATTTGTTTATGATTTCCACAACCCTATTAATCTCATTGCTTGGCGCCTTTTCTGCTATTACAGTATCTATTATTGGGTCTTGGTACGCCAATCGTAATAACATGGTGTTACAAACTAGAAAATTGAAAGAAGATCACTATGTGTCTTACATCGAGGCATTACATGGTTTAGCTGCTGACAATTAAAACACAGAGACTCTTAAAAGCTATGTATTTGCAAGAGATAAACTTTTTATTATTGCCAGTGAAAATGTGGTAAATAAAATATTGGCTTACGAAAAAAATGGGGTAGGAAATAACATAGCTGCTGACATACACGATACATATTTAACTGATCTGATCAAAGCTATCAGGAAAGATTTAAAAATAAAGGATGAGGATTTCCCATTAGTTGGCTTTAAAAGAGCACAAAAATAAACTAGGTTGTGCTTTTTACCACAGTCTCTTCCCGCCTGTTCAAGTGACACTTGAACGGGCGAAAGATTGACACCTCTGTGAAGCTGGGATAAAAACAAAAAAAATCAGGAAGGACTCCCCCTTCCTGATCAACAAATACTCAATCAACCAATTATTGTTTATCCCACCAAATCCTGGTCAGGAAATCGTCAGGGCCTTGCCGGCTTATTGCGGCATTATAGGACGCGGCGTTAAGATTTTGTTCGCTTATAGGGTACAACAGTCTGCGGAAAATTTTACCGCCTGTAGCATTGCCGGTGTAATTGTTAGGAACCAGGGCCGGATAGCCTGTGCGCCGATAGCTGGAAAAAGCTTCTTCAGCATCAGGGAATATACCCACCCAAAACTCTGTGTATATCTGGTCCATTTGCTGGTCGAGCGTACCGGCCGCATTATATGGATGATTCGCGATATAAACATTGATCTGGTTATCGGTTATCGTGCCGGGTGCACCACCGATAATGGCCCATTGGCGCATAGCAGCAGCAATACCATTCGTATAGGATACTGAAGCAGTTGAACCGCTATACCAGCCCCGTGCAGCAGCTTCGGCCAGCAAGAAATAGCTTTCGGCAGCAGTAAATACAAGGCGTGGGGAGCTTAATAACAGTACAGTTTTTGGATTAGGCTCAGATAACGATCCAAAATTAACTGGTTTTGTATTCAACATAGCCGACATGCCTTGTTGCAGTGCAAATGAAGTATCGGCAACTCCATTATTATACACGATAGATATTACACCAAGGCGCGGATCTTTATTGGTTTTAAGATAGTTAATAAATACATCCTGGTATTTACCGCCTTCTGTATTGGTAACACCGTCCTGCGCTATGTAGTCACTGTTCCAAAGGTCATTTGCCAGCGGGTTTTTATTGATATCCTGGCCTGAGCCTACATAAGGCACTTTGGCTATATCGGCGTCTTCCAAAATAACGCCGCCTGCAATGGCTTTTGTTGCCCATGTTTGTGCCGCATTAATATCGACCTTGGTCATGCGCATAGCATATCGCAACATCAGCGAATAGGCAAATTTTCGCCACTGGTCGGTTTTTCCGCCGTAGATCAGGTCCGCATCACCAAATGTAGCTTTTGAAGCATCAAGACTGGTCGCTGCCTCGTCAAGCTCTTTAAGCATATCGGCATAAATGTCCTTTTGGGCATCATAAGCTGGTTTATAAATTCCGCTGTTATATCCCTGGCCTGCTTGTGAGTAAGGAATATCGCCATAAAGGTCGGTAAGCCTGCCAAAGCAATATGCCCGCCAGATACGTGCCTCAGCAACAAGGTTGATTTGTGATGGGTCACCGGTTGTTGCTTTAAGTACTTCCACCAACTCGTTGATCTGGTTGGGGTAGGAACTTGTAAATGTTGCTGCCGACTGCTGGGCCTGGGCCAATATGTATTTTGATCCAAAGCCGGCCACATCGTTAAAGCTGGTTGTATACTGCATGGTGCCAAGCAAAAGGTCGGGCATGCTCGAAACGCCATCATATTCTGCCTTGGTGAATATATACCCCGGAACAGGTTTAGGCGAGCTATTCGGATCTGTGTTATCCTTCACAAAGTCTTTAGTGCATGATTGTATTGTAATGATGCCGAGTATCATCAGCATACAATAAGTATATTTTTTCATCGTGCTCATTTTTAATTAGAATTTAACAGATAGGTTTACGCCGATTGAACGTGTACGTGGCAGACCGATTGATTCAAATCCCTGATCATTGCTATTGGTAAAGCTTTGCTCCGGGTCGAAATTATCCGTCTTTTTGTACAGCGTCCACAGGTTACGTGATACCAATGAAAGGGTAGCCGACTGAATGTGCACTGCTTTCAAATCAAGCGGAGGCAGGTTGTAGGATAGAATAACCTGGCGTAGCTTAACAAAGCTTCCATCGTGTAAAAACAAATCTGAATAGATCTTATAGTTATCATAATATGTACGCAAACCACTTACAGGTACGGTATGGGTATATGGGTTGCCGTTTTGGTCGACACCGTTTAACACCAGCCCGTTTTCACGGCCAGGGAGTGTCATCTTTGTTAAACCAAGACGAGTGGCATATACCTCCATTTCAGAAAATACCTTGTTGCCAAATTTTCCGTCAAGTAAGAAGCTAAGCGAGAACCGTTTGTACCTGAATTCGTTTGTTAAACCCATGGTAACCGGGGCAACGCTTTTTCCTACAGGAACATAAGGCGTGGCAACAGGCAAATTTGTGGTAGAGTTAAATACTGTTTGCCCGCTGGCGTTTTTCAGCATCCCTGTGGTATATATGGTACCAAATGACATGCCTTCGGTGTTATTCAACAAGCCATAGTTGTTTACCGTAGCGGCAAGTTGTATGGATGATAAGCCCGGTGCAAGTCTTACCACTTTATTATCATTATAGGCTATGTTATAGTTAACATTCCAGCTGAATTTATTGGATTTGATAGGTACACCGTTCAGTTGAACCTCTATACCTTTATTGTCCACCTCGCCAACATTCAGTATCACATTGTTATAGCCTGATGTTGGGGATATAGCTGTGTTTACAATGTCGTTAGTAGTTTTACGGTCATATACGGCAAAATCCAAACCTAACCTGTTCTTCAGCATTTGTAATTCAATACCTGCTTCCGTTGTTGTGGAAGTGTATGGCTTAAGATGGCTGTTGGTAATATCATTGCTGGCTACGTTTTGGAGTGGTTGCCCGGCGCTTGGGACGCTTTTGTATGCAAGGTTAATTACATACGGATCCGGCGCACCACCACCTACCTGTGCCCATGAGGCCCTTAGTTTGGCGAAGCTGAAAAACTCGGGTAGCTTAACCGCGTCAGAAAGTATAAAGCTACCGCCTACTCCCGGATAGAAAATGCTGTTATTTTCCGGGCTAAGTGTTGAGAACCAGTCTTTACGGCCTGTAAACGATAAGAAGACCAGGCTTTTGTAATCAAAATCAGCAGATCCAAAAACTGAATTAGTAACTATTTTAGCATAATATGGCGTATTTGATATAGTTGCCAGGTTTGTTGTACTATAAAAATAAGGTATAACAAACTGTGAACCATCAGTAGTTACCTGGTCGGTTATATGCTGGCGGCCATTAACACCGGCTAAAACACTAAAATTTATATTTTTTACGATTGTGTTTTTATAGCTGGCAGTAACCAGTTCATTGGTTTCGGAAACATCAGCTTTTATTGCCTGGTATTGGCCGTTCAAGATGTATAGTGTACCGGTTGGCAATATGTTTGAATAAGTATAATTATAAAAGTCGCGGCTTAATGTGGCTTTGAAAACCAAGTCTTTTATTGGAGTATATAAAACAGAGCCCTGTCCGATAAAACGATCTTTAACATCATCTTCCTTAAATTTATTGATTACGAAGTAGCCATTGGAAGCGATAGAAGCATCGTTCCAAACTATTTCCTTACCACTGGCATCGTACCCTGGTTCCAGCCAACGTATATCTACCGTATTTGCAACTTCCAAAGGTGTCCAGTTAGGATTGCCTAATGCATCGCCTGCGCCGGTACGATTGTGCCCGGTTTCGATATTGTATTGTGCAAGTGCCTCTACCGAGATTTTACTGTTCAATTTGGCATTTAAAGCAAGATTAAATGTTTTACGGTCATAAGTAGTTCCCGGTAAAATACCTTTACTGGAAAGATCGGCTAACGAGAAACGGTAATTAATACCCTCGCTGCCACCTACAAATGCCAGGCTATTGGTATAAGTGCTCCCTGTTTGATAGTAGTTTTCTAAATTATTTTTCTGAGCCACGTAAGGGTGTGTCTTACCATCAACAGCTACATAATCTGTAGAGCCATCTATTTTCGAGCCCCACGACCGTCTACCTGTAGCTTGCGCCTGGGCTAAGGTAGTAGGTTTCACACCGCCGTCTCCCTGGCCATATTCATACTGGTAATCAGGGAAAACGGCAATGTTATCATAGGTTGCTGTAGAGTTGAGTTCAATTCCTATACCTTTTTGGGCGCGGCCTTTTTTGGTAGTGATCAATATTACGCCGTTTGCAGCACGCGAACCATACAAGGCAGCTGCTGTACCGCCTTTCAGTACGCTGATCGATTCAATATCATCTGGATTTATAGCAGCAATACCGTCGCCTCGGTCAACGTTATTGGTTGATCCGTTTGTAGTTGGCGGGCCTCCCGGTACACTATTGTCAATTGGCATACCGTTTACTACGTATAATGGCTGGTTATCGCCGGCAAGACCGCCGTTGCCTCTGATAACTATACGGCTTGAACCACCTGGTCCGGTTGACAAACCCGCAGCATTTACACCCGCAACTTTACCTGATAAGCCGTTAGCTACGTTGTTTTCACGGGCTTCGGTAAATTCGCTCCCTTTTAACTCAGTTACAGCGTAACCAAGTGATTTTTTCTGCTTACTGATACCAAGAGCAGTTACCACAACCTCATTAAGAGAGCTGGAAGCTGATTTTAATCTTACAGTTATCACTGCATCAGTGTTAGTTACCAGCACCTCTTCTTTGTTATAACCTATAAAAGCTACAACAATAGTGAATGCCTTGCCTTTGTATTTGTCCGGAACAGGCAACTTAAATGCGCCATTGGCATCGGTAATAGTTCCAACACCCGGATCATCCTTCAATGTTACGGATGCACCGGGAACTGGGGCGGAGTTTTCATCGAACACCTTGCCGGTTAATTCACCTGCGATGTATCCTGAAGGTCTGTCCTGAATAGTACTAACCTCAGCAGGTTTACTTTTAATAGAGTTCTTTTCAAAAATGATGATCTTTTTGTCGAACTGCTTAAAATCCAGATCGGTGTTATCGAGGATCAGCTTCAGCGTTTTTTCGACTGTCCTCGTTTCAGTTTGCAGGGTGATGTTCTTATACTGTATTATTTTTTCGGAGGGATAAGCCATCTGGAACCCGGAGAGCTTTTCTATCTTCTTAAGGGTTTTCTTCAGTGTCTCATTTTTTGCACCAATAGTAATTGTTTCGTCCTTAATGCTTTGTGAATTGCTTGTCTTTGCCAGCAACAGTTGGACGGTAATAAGAAGTATGGTACAACAGCAAATACTTAATCTCATTAGAAATCGGAATCCGGTATGAGTGCATAATTGCGTGGCACAAAGCCGCCACTTTGCAAAAGCGGTAATTTTTTGCATTCTTTGTATGTTTAAAAGTTTTCACTAAATTTTTTAACTACAAACTCCCATTGCTTCCCGGCGGGGAGTTTGTTTTTTAGCACCCCTTGCATGGCAAGAGGCGCACATTGCGATAAGCGCTATTTGATCAGGTTAAATTTCTTCATACTCGTCTTAGTTTAGTTGTTTTAGGGTTGTTTGTTTAGTTAGTTGCATCCATTACCATCAATGGTAACTTTTTGCTGATTTTCAAATTTGTAAGTCGTACCGCGTGCAGTACATAGTATTTCCAGTATATCTTTTAATGATTCAGTACCGTTGAATGAAGCGGTAATCGGGCAGTTTTCAAGCGCAGGATTTTTAAACTGAATGTCTACGTTGTAACGTTTGCCCAGGGAAGTTGCAATCAATTTAAATGGCATACCGTCAAAAACCATATCGCTGCTGGCCCAGGTAAGCGTTTTTGCAGCTTCAACCGTATTTTTCTGGCCCTCATCGGTTGGATTGTTATAAACTACCTGCTCGTTTGGAGTTAGAATAACAGAAGCCTTATGGTCATTATCAACTCTTACACGTCCTCGGGTAACAGTAACAACCACCTTTTTTTGGGACGGATATGCTGAGATATCAAATGCAGTACCTAAAACCGTTGTCTTTACAGCACCAGTATGAATGATAAAGGGTTTTTTGTTATCATGGTGAATATCAAAATAAGCCTCCCCGATGAGTTCAACTTCGCGTGTATTTCCTGCAAATGAAGTTGGATAGTTAAGTTTACTTCCGTGGCGCAGCACTACTTTACTTCCATCCGCCAGGGTAATAAATTGGTTTGTATTGGCATTTGCTGGTGCCGCCAGCGCCACCTGGTTAGATGCAGATTTATCCTTGTTGATCAAATAATACCCCCCGGCTAATAAACAGAATCCTGTTAATACAGCCGCAGCACGCATCATCCATTTCCTGGAATTTAACAGGCGAACTTTAGCCCCGGCTTGGGATTTAAATTCATCATACATATCATCTGCCAGTTGCTGATGACCAGCTGAATGTACCAGGTTTTGAAACTCTTGGTCGTCAAGTTGAATATGGTGATACCAATCATTAAGTTCCTGCTCTTCATTGGGCGTACAGAGTCCTTTATGATATTGGTCAAGTAAATAGCGGAGGCGTTGAGGTTCCATTTTAAGTGTTTACATATCATATAACACTTAACCGGAATGTTACCGTTACTTTAACTTATTATTTTTTTATTTTTTAATAAGTTTTTCATCTTTTTTAAAAAATAAGTGGAATTAAGGGTAGTTTGTTAATTTTTTTGAGTCGAATTATACTAAGTATTGATTATTTTTTACTAATATCGTCGTCACAACATCCTTACTATGTGAAACATTGATAGCATGGATATACCAATTAATTGTTAAGCATTTTATTTTAAACAGCTATTAACCCCCTAAGTCAACATAGCGATTCGGAATTAATCGAACTCTGGCAAGAGGGGAACGAGTATGCCTTTGAGGCCCTTTATAAAAGGTACGTGGTAAAGCTGTTATCTATTGCTTCTAAAAAGGTTGACGATTATGAAACAGCGCGTGAGTTTGTGCAGGATGTGTTCATTAGCTTATTCAAACTCAGGGATTCTTTAAACTCCGAAATTTCAGTACTGGCTTATTTACACGTTGCTTTAAAGAACCGTATTCTGAATCATTACCGGCATCAAAGCGTTCACAAACGGTATGAGCAGTATGTTGCACAGCAAGAAATCCAACTAACTGACAACGCAGCTGCACATTTACATAGTAAAGAGCTGGAGACACATCTGAAAGAAGAAATCCGGAAGCTTCCCCAACAGTGCCGGACCGTATTTTTACTGAGCCGTGAAGAAGGTTTACCTCACAAGGAAATTGCAAATCACCTTAATATATCCGTAAATACTGTTGAACAGCATATGCGAAAAGCGCTGCGAATACTCAGAACGTCGATGGGTAATTACCTGCACTTGCTGATCTTATACTGTTTTATCAAGTTCTGATCACAGTAGTTTCGTTGTCACAATATTCTTTAACGCCAATCAGTAAAATAATGTACCTTCAAGGCTACAATGCACTGCCCACGCCTTTTTCGCAATATGTCCATACTGGTTATACTAATAACCAGTCACGTTGTTTTTGGGCAAAGTAAATCAGATAATAACACTTATACCATCTCCAAAAGATTAATTTCCATTGAAGATGGGCTGGCTTCGCACGAAGTTTTTTGCGGTTTGCAGGATAATGCGGGCTTCATGTGGTTTGGCACACGAAACGGACTGAACCGTTATGATGGAAAAAACTGTTTGCTTTTTACTCGCCAGCGCAATCATTTGCAGGAAAATAAGGTGGTTCAATTGGCCAAAGACGATGCCAATAATCTGTTTATTGAATACGGCAGCACCGGTTTTCAGCTCACTACAAATGGCAAAGTAGATGTAATGAACGCCGAAACACAGGAAGTTAAAACCCTCTCCTCTGCTTTCCCTAATCTGCCGTTTAAGGAGCAGGACGTTTATTGGGTATCAAATGATGGTACTGATCAAGTCAGTTTTCTTACAGCACATCCTTTCAGACTTTGGAAATACTCAACCAAAAGCGGGTTTAAGTTGCGGTACCAGATAAACGACTGGAACGAAAAATTGGATGCTAATTCCGTTGATGACTATAAAAGAACCGGGACGCTCTGTTTATTTGCAAGAGGACGGGCATTGATCAGGTCAACTAATCAATCTACTCAATATTTAATTTCTGATGATACCGTTATCGCATTTAAGCCGGGCAATGCTTTAAGATGGTTTCCTATCGGATTCACCAGGCAGAACGACCTTTTGATTACTTATAATACTGCAACCCGCCTCAATACGTTTGATGTCGGAATAGTTAGAAATAAGGGCGCCAATTCATTTCCAGTCGATGCAACACAATTTAATATAGACAGTATCAAAGTGAAATACTGGTTCCAGGGAGCTTGTTCTACAGATGGCTTATCAAGTGTGTTGTATATTGGAACCGACGGGCTCTATCTCTGGAATGAAAGTACATTCATTAAAATCGTCGCAAAATCAGAAATAAAGGCTTTTGAAAACCTATTTCTTTACAAACTTTTTCCGGACAATTTCGGGAACATGTGGCTTTGCACTTCATGGGGCGTGTTGCAGTTGAAAATAGAAAAGAACCGCTTTAACCCATATTTCACCACTAAACAACAATCTGTTGAAACCAATAACCAGGCCAGGGGAATTTATGCCGATGAAAATGGACGGGTTGTGGCAAACTTATGGTATCATGTCTTTCAACAGCGGGGCGACAAAGTTCAAAATGTAAGGGATGAGCAGTATAAGTATGCTTTAACTAAACATCATGGTACATTATATGGTGGAGGTTATAGTTTGTTTAGCTATGATATTGATAAAAATACGCTGACCAATTACCCCGATAAGCGAAGCGATGAAATATGGTCAATGCTTTCTGTGAACGACAGTTTGCTTTTGCTGGGACGAACGAACGGGTTTACATCGTTCAATTCCAACGGTAAAAAGTTTGATTCGCTTCGATATGAATCCAAAAAGCAACCGGAAGCTAAGTTTGTATACAGGTTTTTTAAGGATAGGGAAGGAGCGATATGGGCAGTTGCAGAAAATGGCTTGTTCAAGATTAGGAATGATAAGAGCGGGCACTGGTCCGTTACGAATGATCAGTCGCCGTTGATTGCTCAGCTAAGTTTGCAGGATGCTTACGTAGATAGTGATGGTATTCTTTGGCTGGCGACAAATGGGGAGGGTTTATACCGGTGGGATAAAAAAGCAAATACGTTTCAGCAATTCAATATCGCCAGCGGTTTACCTTCAGATGTGCTGTACCGGATCGAGCCGGATGAATATAATAACCTTTGGATCAGTTCTGATTATGGCTTGATCCGCTTTAATAAAAAAACATTCGTTGTAAATACCTATACTACTGCTGATGGTATCACGAACAATGAGTTTAACAGAACCTCGTCTTTTAAAGCAACCGATGGCCGGCTTTTCTTCGGTGGAATAGATGGCATTATAGAATTTAACCCTAAGGATTTTGTAGCAGATACGCGTTCATTTAAGGTACCGTTACGTATCATTGCATTTAATCAATTTATCGGTTCACAAAATAAACTGGTTAATAAAACCATTGAACTGTTAAGCAATTCACAAATTACTCTTGGGCCAAACGACCGCTTTTTTACTCTTGAGTTTCAGTTACTGGATTATGCAAAAGATGAAGCTTACCATTATGCCTACAAAATAGACGGCGTAGATAAAGACTGGAACTATATCAATGAAAACTCCATCCGCATAAGTGGTTTACCGTATGGGAAATTCACGTTGCATATCAAAGCGCAAAACCGCGAAGGAGCATGGAGCAGAAGCGAGCTAACTATCCCATTGCTGGTTTTAAAGCCATTCTACTTGAAATGGTGGTTTATCATATTACTTGTCCTGGTAATGATGGCTACTATTTATTGGATAATAAAATGGCGCACAAAACAATTAGCTGCGGACAAAAACAAACTGGAACAAACAGTGAACGAAAGAACTACACAGTTAAAACAATCTTTATCAGAACAGGCCGAATTGCTTTCGGAGAAAGACGTATTGATGAAGGAAATTCATCACCGCGTAAAGAACAATTTGCAGGTTATTTCGGGCTTGCTGGAACTGCAAAGTAAAACTGTAAATGATGACGCTGCAAAAGATGCGTTAATGGAAGGGCGTAACCGGGTGAGGAGTATAGCGCTGATACATCAGAACCTTTACCAGTTTGAAAATCTGAGCAGCATTGAGTTGAAACGCTTTGTGAATGATTTGTGCCGGCAGGTGGAAAGCGTGTATAAAAAGCAAAACAAAACAACGATGAATATCGAAGTACCTGTGTTGTACCTTGATATTGATTCGGCTGTGCCGCTTGGCTTAATAATGAATGAGTTGTTATCCAACTCATTCAAATATGCATTTGATGCTGCTGTCGCAGGAGAAATAGATATTAAAATCCGGGTGGTTGAAGAAGGTAAATACGAATTGATCTATTCTGATAATGGTCCTGGTTTACCTCAGGACTTCGATTTAACCCGTACTACTACCCTGGGTATGCAGTTAATCCATGATTTGAGCAGGCAAATTGGAGGCAAGGTAAAATATGATTATAAAAACGGCGCCTCTTTTATCATTAATTTTACCAACCGTAACCTACGCAAACAAGAAGACTAACACCCATGAGCGTTTTAAAAATAGGTATTGTAGAAGATGAACTGGTAATAGCCAGAACCATTTTGAATACGCTTGATGAGTTAGGCTATGCGCATTGCGGCCCGGCAATAAACTATACTGAAGCATTAGAAATGCTGGAGCAGGATAAACCTGATTTGTTGTTGCTGGATATCCAGCTGTCAGGTAAGAAGGATGGAATAGACGTAGCCGGGAAACTCAACGAATCATACCCGATTCCTTTTATTTTTTTAACTGCCAATAGCGATGGTGAAACAATTGACCGCGCAAAAAAGGTACGGCCTCATGCATATATCGTTAAGCCCTTTACAAAGGAAGAATTGTTTGCAGCTGTTGAGATTGCGTTTAGCAATTTTACCGGCCATCGTATTAAAACAGAACAGATAGCTGCCGACTCTTTTCCGGTAAAAGATTATATGTTTGTAAGGGATGGCTACGTCTTTAGAAAAATATTTTTTAATGACTTGCTATACCTCGTGAGCGATGCCAATTATATCACTCTTCATCTTAAATCTCAAAAGAAAGTGATGGTGCGGTCGACACTCAATGACTTTATTGAACAGTTAGACACACGAAAATTCATTCGCATCCACCGCAGTTATTCAGTAAATATCAATCTTATTGATGACGTTTTCCCTACCGAAGTTACTGTTAGCGGGACTAAGATTCCTATCGGTAAATCATACCGCGATGATCTCTTTAAAGCTTTAGGAATAAAAGAAGTTTAGAAACAGTTTCTTCCTTCTTCACAAAGCTCCTTTCATTCATCCCTAACAGGAGTTATTCATCCCTTTTATTTCAAATTTTTTTAAATCGGGTACAACTTTACGCTCGTTATGGCATTGCTCGATTTAGATAAGATCATTATTAAACGAACTGTAATAGGGATACGCTGTACGGCGTGCGGAGGGAACCTGGTAGATTATAAAAAAAAAGTTTTTTGAGAAGCTTTATAAAGCTGATCTCATTCGGAACCATAAAGCTGAAGGTTTACGAATGCGAGAACTGCAAAAAGAAACACGTCTTATTGTAACCAAATATTCTATTTCACCATTATCGTCAACAATTAAAAACTAAACGTCATGAGCATTAGATTAGGCGACATCGCACCAGATTTTCAAGCCGAAACAACAAAAGGCATCATCAACTTTCACGATTGGATCGGTAACGGCTGGGCTATCCTGTTTTCGCACCCAAAAGATTTTACCCCCGTTTGTACCACCGAACTGGGTTATATGGCAAAAATGGCCCCTGAGTTTGCCAAAAAGAATTGCAAAGTTATCGGCCTTAGTGTAGACCCTGTAGAGAGCCACTTAAGGTGGGAGAAAGATATTGAAGAAACCCAGGGTACAGCCGTAAATTACCCAATGATAGGCGACCCAACGCTTGCTATTGCTAAATTATATGATATGCTTCCGGCAGATGAACCTGGTACCTCAGAAGGCAGAACTCCTTTAACCAATCAAACCGTACGTACAGTATTTATCATTAACCCTGATAAAAAAGTAATGCTGCATCTGACTTATCCAATGTCAACCGGCCGCAACTTCCACGAAATTATGCGTGTGCTTGACTCTATGCAACTTACTGCCGCACATAAAGTTTCAACCCCGGTAAACTGGAACCCCGGTGATGATGTGATTATTCCGGCTGCATTACCTGAGGCAGAAGCCAGGGAGAAATACCCGGTTGGCTTGAAAATCGTTAAGCCTTACCTGCGTTACGTTCCTCAGCCAGGTCAAAATTAATCTGATTCACCCATTCACTTTTTGAGTATAATATGAAAGCTACAAAGTCAATGCGTATATGGCTTGCGTTCATGGGGTGCATTTTATGGACGGGCATTTATCTTACTGGGTTTTCCCAAACAAGTTGGGTACTTTATGTTCCTTCCGTGGCTTTTATCATTGCAGCCATTACAGGTTTGTGCCCGTCTCAGACGGTGATCTCAAAAATGTTTTCTAAACAGCCATTAAAAAATTAAGCATGAAACTACGTGTCGTGGTGTTAGGCGCAGGTTTCGGAGGATTGGAGCTAACTTCAATCCTCTCTGAATCCATAGGTGATAATCTTGATCTCACACTGATCGATCAAAATGATACTTTCTTTTTCGGGTTCTCGAAGCTGGACGTCATGTTTGGTCATAAAAATGCTGATACGGTTAAAATACCTTATAACAGCATTGTAAAACCAGGTGTGAAATTTCGCAAAGAAGCCATTGTTGCTATTGATCCGGAGTCAAAAGTTGTCACTACTCAAAATGGAACTTATGGAGCCGATGTATTGGTGGTGGCACTCGGTGCTAATTATGACATGGCAGCGACCCCTGGTCTTGTTGAATACGGCAACGAATACTATTCTTTTGAAGGTGCTGTCAAGTTGAGAGATGTGATACCTAACTTTAAGAAGGGACATGCTATTATAGGTGTATGCGGGGCACCATTTAAATGTCCGCCTGCACCAAGTGAAGGCGCGCTAATGCTGCATGATTATTTGGTTAGTGCAGGTGTTCGTGATGCTTGTACCATCAGTCTTGTCATTCCATTTGGTTCTCCAATTCCTCCATCGCCTGACTCTTCCAAAGCATTAATTAAGGCCTTTGAAGAAAGAGGCATCCGGTTTATACCACAGCATAAAATTGCCTCATTGCGTCCCAATACAGCTGTTCTGGATGATGGCGCCGAATTGCCTTTCGATCTATTCCTGGGTATTCCAAAGCATGTTGCTCCCGATGTAGTACTGCAAAGTGGTTTGACTGCTGAAGGATGGATATCGGTTAGCCGTCAAAACCTGATGACCAGGTTTGATGATGTTTATGCCATAGGCGATGTAACCAGTGTAGGAACGCCTAAGGCTGGTGTGTTTGCTGAAGGCGCAGCAAAAATTGCAGCGGCGTCTATCATTGCAAACTATAAAGGGAAAGAAAATGAGGCTGCTTATACCGGCGCTGGCTCCTGTTATATCGAGTTCGGCAAAGGCGAAGTTGCTCGTGTTGATGTAGATTTCTTTTCGGGCCCAAAACCGTTTGGAATTCATCATGATGCATCCGAAGCACTGGTAGTTGATAAAGAACATTTTGGCTTAAGCAGAAAGGCCCGTTGGTTTGGATTATAAGAATTTACCGATCATCTAATTTAAATCTAAAGAAAAATGACAACCTATTTAATCGAAATACCGCATTCAGAAAACACTGTAGAGTGTCAGCATGTAATCAAATTGTTTGTAGAGTCTGGTTCGCATTTACTTTCACATGCCTTCTGGGGCTGTAAGTCCGGCGTTCACAAATCTTATTTCATCAGTGAGTTTGAAAATAGGGAAGAAGCACTGCAAGTTGTTCCCCCATTTTTAAGGCGTAGTGCAAATATCATTGAACTGGTAACATTCAATAAGGAAGATATCCGGCAGTTTGCTGAACAACAGGGAATGGTTTCGTGAAGCCAACAGATTTTTGCGTCAGTTTAAATTTCTAAATTCATTTGGTGTCATACCCGTCTTTTGTTTAAACAATCGTGTGAAATGCTGCTGATATTTGAAGCCCAGATCATTCGCCACGTCGTTGATTGTCTTACGATCATCAAAAATTCTTGCTTTCGCTTCGTCGATCAACTTGCTTTGTATATAATCCAAAGCTGTAGTGCCGGTCTCCTTCTTTATGAGGTCACCAAAGTAGTTGGAGGATAAATGCAGTTGATCAGCGCACCAGGCTACACTTGGAAGGCCTAAGTTCTGTGCTTTACCAGACCTGAAATAGTCATTCAGTAGATTTTCAAAACGCACGAGTATATCCTTATTTGCACTGGTGCGTGTAATAAACTGCCTATCGTAATAGCGCGTACAATAGTTCAGTAGTAATTCGATATTAGAGACAATCAACGTTCTGCTATGGTTATCAATATTCTGTTTAATTTCTTCGATAATTTTTTTGAAAATGTCCAGAACAGAACTGCGCTCTTTTTTTGAAAGGTGAAGCGCTTCGTTTGCTTCATACGAGAAAAAAGAATAATCCCGGATCGTCTTTCCTAAGTGGGTGCCTTTAATTAAGTCGGGGTGAAAAACCAAACCGTATCCTTTCGAACTGATAAGTTCATCGCCACCGTCAACGGCATAGACCTGGCCTGGACCGATGAAGATCAGTGTGCCATCATCATAATCGTATGATTGGCAGCCATAACTCAACTCGCCGCATTTTTCAAGTTTTAGGAACACCGCATAGATATCAAAGTAAGCTTTAAATTTAAGCAGCTTTGGTGTTTCGTTGAATTTAACCACACTTACTAACGGATGTAATGTTTCTACATCCTGACTCTCATTGTACTGTTTTACGGTATCAAACCTTTCTACTTTGTCCATAGCCAATCCATTTTACTGTAACAAATTTATCTACTTCGACCGACTTATTTCACAAATCAGTAAAACTGGTAAAAAGAACCGTGTCCTGTATAAATTCCTTTAAATCAGCCTTGCCGACATTTGTTTCGGTAATTATCCTGGTATGAAAAAGCAAATTATTAATTCTTCAATCTGTACAATGTTAATGTTGATCGCAACGACCTTTTCACTGACTGCATTGGCTTCCTGTAATCATAAAAATAAAACCGAACAAATGGAATTAAAAGAGCAAACTAGTGGTAAAAGAAATAACCCAGCCACACCAACCAATATTGAAACAACCACGTTTGAAGTAAACAATGTCCAATTTAAAATGGTGGCTATTGAAGGAGGCTCATTCATAATGGGCTCGGATGCTGACGATGCCAAAAGCGATCAAAAACCGACTCACAAGGTTACAGTTTCCGATTTTTCTATCGGGCAGACTGAAGTAACACAAGAGCTTTGGCGGGCTGTTATGGCTGGCAATCCAAGTGAATTCAGTGGTAAAAACCTGCCGGTTGACAATGTTACATGGGAAGAGTGCCAAAGGTTTGTAGCCGTACTTAACCAGTTGCTTCATGAAACAGGCCAGCTACCTGCCGATAAAAACTTCCATTTGCCAACTGAAGCTCAATGGGAATATGCGGCGCGAGGCGGCAACAAGAGTAAAAACTTCACATACGCCGGAAGCAACAACATTAATGCCGTAGCCTGGACTCGTGACAATTCAGGCGAACGTACGCACCCGGTAGCTTCCAAACTTCCTAACGAACTTGGCCTCTACGATATGTCAGGCAACGTATGGGAGTGGTGCCAGGACTATTATGATTCCTATAAAACAGGCGATCAAACAAACCCAACCGGTCCTGCACACAATACAGGCCGGGTCATCAAGCGTGGTGGCAGCTGGTACTATGCCCCGGAGCATTATTTCCACATAAAATTTCGATATGGCTATTACACTTCGGTTACTGACTCCAGTATCGGTGTACGTTTATGCTTGTCTTAACAATTAAGTTAAATGAAGAAAATTATCTTTTTGTTCGCCATACTGCATTCCTGTTCGGTTGTTTTTTCGCAGAGTACAGACACGATTAAAAAGTCTGTGTCAGGTGCTGTTACGATTACCGATAACGGCATTTCATTAGTGCCGGCATTTACCCTTGATAAACCTGCGGCGATTTTTGATTTAGCTGTCAGGAAAAATAAATTCAGCTTTGAGCCAGAATGGGCTTTCGATTTCAATTCAAAGCCCTGGTACTTTGTCTTTTGGTTTCGATACAAACTCGTTGAGAGTTCAAGGTTTAATATGGGCGTAGGGTTTCACCCAGGGTTTTTATTTAGCGCAACAAATACTTTAGTTAATGGAATTAATAACCAATACCTTACTACTTCGAGATTTTTCGTGGAAGAACTGACACCTAGTTATGCAATTTCTGAAAAGGTGAGCATTGGTGTTTATTATCAGCATTCACAGGGATTCAATAATATTTTGAGGCAATCGCATTTCGTGGGACTGAACTCTAATTTCTCTGGCATTAGCCTCGGTGATAAATTTTATATGAAAGCAATTCCTGAAATATATTATCTAAAAAATGATGAAAAAGATGGATTTTACGCCACTTCAACGTTTACTTTTGCTAAGAAAGATTTTCCTTTTTCTATTTCATCAGTTATAAATAAAAAGCTAAGTTCGACTATCCCGAGTAAGGATTTCCTTTGGAATTTTAGCTTAACCTATTCACTTTAAAGAATAACGAATAAAATCAAAAAAATCATTAAAAAAGATTTAAAATGACAGAAGTAACCAATGTGAAAGCTTACGGCAACGAGGCTGCCGATGCACCACTAAAAGGCCTGAATATCAATCGCAGGAAACCGACGCCACACGATGTAGAGATTGATATTTTATTCTGTGGTATTTGCCACTCCGATCTGCATACAGCCAGAAGCGAGTGGGGGCCTACGCAGTACCCCTGCGTTCCGGGGCACGAGATTGTTGGAAAAGTTACCGCGGTAGGCAATCATGTGGACAAATTTAAAGTTGGCGATACGGTTGGCGTGGGTTGTATGGTCGACTCATGTCGTGAGTGCCAGTATTGCAAAGAACATAAGGAGCAGTATTGCGAACGCGGTACTATCTTTACCTATGGCGCACCTGATAAACATCTCGGCGGATACACCTTTGGTGGTTACTCGGAACGTATTGTAGTCGATGAGAACTACGTGCTGAGTATTTCGGGCAAAGTGGATCTTGCTGCAACTGCGCCTTTGCTTTGTGCGGGTATTACCACTTATTCGCCGATGCGCCATTTTAGAGTAAGTCCTGGTCAAAACGTAGGTGTTGTAGGCATTGGCGGTCTTGGTCATGTGGCCATCAAGATTGCTAAGGCCATGGGCGCACATGTGACTGCATTTACTACCTCGGAATCTAAATTTGAAGAAGCGAGACGCCTTGGCGCTGATGAAACGGTATTATCCAAAGACCCGGAACAAATGGCGAAATACGCAGGCAAGCTGCACTTTATCCTCGACGCAGTTTCTGCTAAGCATGACATCAATGCTTATCTAAACCTGCTTCGGGTAGATGGTTCACTTGTTTTGGTGGGCGTTCCTCCCGAACCGCTGCCAGTTGCGGCATTTAGTCTGATAGGCGGGAGCAGGTCTCTGGCGGGTTCGCTGATTGGCGGCATCAAAGAAACCCAGGAGATGCTGGACTTTTGTGCCGAACACAATATCACCGCCGATATCGAGATGATCGACATACAAACCATTAACGAGGCATACGACCGTTTGGTGAATGGCGATGTCAAATACCGCTTTGTGATTGATATGGCATCACTTAAAAAATAAATGATGGGATATTAAACTACCAATTAGCGTTCTGTTGAAAATCCAGAACGCTTTTTTGGGACATAAAGGAACCATAGTATTTATAAAATATCATTTCATCGGCCCAATCGGAATACCAGGCATCCGGATAATCCGATTGCTATATTTAGCATCATCTTCGGAGTGTGTGACCATAATGATGGTTGTTCCTTCTTTATTCAATTCGTTTAACAGGTCCATTACCTCTTTGCCATTGTCATGATCCAGGTTGGCTGTAGGCTCATCTGCGAGTATCAATTTTGGTCTGTTCACCACTGCCCTTGCCAGGGCAACGCGCTGTTGCTGACCGCCAGACAATTGCTGAGGATAAGATTTTCGCCGCTCAGTGACATGCATTCTGTCAAGTATGTCGTCTGTGCGTTTTGCACGTACCGACATTGGTAAACCAGTATAGATCATGGGAAGCTCCACATTTTCAAATACAGTCAGATCATCGATCAGGTTGAAGTTTTGGAATAAAAACCCAACATTGTTTTTGCGCAGATCAGCGCGTTTGCGTTCATTGAATTGGCTTACTTCAACACCGTTGAAAACATAGCTGCCCTTATCGGCATCGTCAAGAAATCCTAAAATATTAAGCAACGTTGATTTTCCGCAACCCGACGGGCCCATGATGGCCACAAATTCGCCTTCTTCTACTTCAATGGACACTTTGTTTAAGGCGGTAATTTCCAGATCTTCCGTATGGTAGAACTTTTCGATGTCTGAAATCCTGATCATATGCTTAGATTTTAGAAGGTTAAAACCGTTATAAAGCTGATATTATGTAGATTTTGACTTTTTAGAAAAGATGTAATTAAGGTAAGTATTTACTGCGAATTTAGCATTATCTGATATTAAAATCCCCCATTAAGGGTGAGGAGAAATTTTGTGGCATGGCAACCTTTATTAGTAAGAGGAATAAAAACAAAAATTCCAGGGTCTTACGCCTGGAATTTGCTAATGAATCAGTTAATATACTTGCCGGATATTAGTTTCTTGACGGGTAAGTTCCGCTAAGGCAAATGATGTAGTTTACTACCAAAGACGGCTGCCTGTTTTCATGTGGTGAGCTGCCACCTATTGGATTTAATGTCACTGTTGATAGATGCGGGCCATCTACATTGGTTACTGTAATGGTACTTGCATCCAATGCCACCGACGTTCCGGAAGCGGCATATAAACTAACATTTTGCACAGCATCATTACCAAGTATATTGCTACCTGGCGCTAACTGCCCTGCCTGTCCGTTTGACCCATTCAGTACAATTTGCCCGCTGCCGCCTGTACCTGCAGTAACCGTAGCGATGTGATTGTGCTGAGGCAGGTTGCTTGATATTAATGTTACACTTTCGGTACCTGTAAGCTCGCCATTTGTATAAGGCGAAAGGCCATTTCCCTGACCAGTACCCACTATGGCCCTGCCACGCAGATCTGGCAAGCCGAACGTTGTTTGACCATTGCCGCCATATTGCGTACCCAGTATTGAAAATAATGCAGTGTTTGATGCTATTGATAGTATTTGCCCCTGGCACAATGCCCAGTTCATGGGTGCAAAGTTGGCGGCAAATCCTCTTATTTCTCCTATAGTTCCTTCCATGTCTGTAAGTTTTTTTAATGTTATTTTTAGGTGACTATAATCTTTAATCGCGTGTTGGGAAAATTCCCACAAGGCAAATGATGTAATTTATGGCACATACCGGTTGAATATTAGAGTGCGGTAGGGAACTGCCTGCCATGTTTACTGTTACAGTAGGCACAGAGCTTGTGAAGCTGTTTAGTGTCACAGATCCTGCGTTCATGGGGGTGATAGCTAAGCCACCAGGGGCATATATCGTTTTACCTCCGCTATCCTGGGCAAGAACGTTGTTTTGTGGGTCGGGTTTCCCTCCTGTTGCATTGTACCCGTTTAACGTAAATGTTGCGCTGGACGGTGTGTTGTCTGTTTGAGAAGTCACCGTATGGTTATGTGAAGGCATTTCGTTTATGTTTAACGTATGCCCTTCTTCGCCTAGTACTTCTCCTGCATTATAGTTAGGTAACCCGATGCCCTGGCCTACACCGATTACTATCCGGCTTTGCAGGTTCGGTAGTTGAAAAGTATTTACCCCGTTACCACCATAGGTTGTGCCGATAATAGCAAAAAGTGTTGTATATTGAGAAATTGACAATGTTTGTCCCTGACAAAACTGCCAGTTCAAGGGCGCAAAAGTGCCCGCAAATGCGCGTATTTCGCCTATTGTTCCTTCCATTTTCTTTAGTTTTTAGTTTCGTGATGGGAAAATTCCTTGTAAACAAATAATATAGTTCATGGCAATAGATGGCATAATGTTATTATGCGGCTGAGTATTGCCTGTATTGCTTATTCCTGAAACCGTTGGTGACGGCACAGTAAGGCTGTTATAGGTTATAGCATTACCTACCATTGCAACCGGGGTGCCCGTGGGGTGTGAATAAGGCCTTGCTCCGCCTGTTGTATCTGTGCCCAGGTAATTGCCCCCGGGTTGTGTTTGGCCCCCAGTATCATTAATGCCATTCAATTTTGCACTGCCTGTACCTTTGGTACTGCTTTGCGTTATAACAGTAGTATGTGGGTGCGATGCCATCGTCGGTATATTTAACGTAACGGTATTTACACCTAATACCTCGCCTATAGTATAAAGAGACAATCCTGGCCCCTGACCTGTGCTGATGATAGTTCGCCCTCGCAGGTCGGGAAGCATAAAGTTGGTTGTACCATTACCACCGTAATAGGTGCCTATTAATGAAAACAGAGCCTGGTTACTCTGAATAGCCAGGGTTTGACCCCAGCAGAAAGCCCAGGTGCGGGGCGCAAAGTTGCCCGCAAAGAGCCGGATTTCGGATATTGTTCCTTCCATAGTATTTAATTTAAATTAGTGAATTTTACTCCAGTTTTAATACCCATACCGAACAACTTGCTACCCGAAAAATACCCGTCTGCAGTATGGACTACATTGATCTTTAGAAATTGCCCCTCGCGGCACGCTACTATCAACCCGTAAAGGGCATCCGCATATACAATAGTGCCCGGATCGGCCCTAAAACCATTTTCTGTTTTTATTTCGGCCGGTGAGGTTTCCAGTATCCTTAATTCCACATCCCCTAAAAAAGTAGAGGCACCACCATATTTTGGATTGGCAGCATTTACCAGGCACTCTATCTCTTCGGCCGACTGTTCTCCCCAATGAATAGTAAGCGCTTTGCTTCCCGGCTTTTTAAAAAAGGGAGCATCGCCCGGTTGCTGCTCCCATTCGTTCAGTTTATTGTTGAGATAATCATTTACTAATGGTTCGGCCAATTCTGCAGCCAGATAACCCAGGCGACGACAAAATAGTCCGTAATTCTCACCTTTCATGATCGGTAATTCCTGTTTTGATATGATGGGCCCTGCATCAATAGAGGCAGTCATTTTGTGAACTATAAGGTTGGCTTGGTCGTCGCCGTTTTTCAATTGCCAGAATATGGGGTCAGCGCCTTTATATTGCGGCATGTTCCCAAAATGAAAGTTTAGAAATCCACCCGGAGGAATACTTAATATATTTTCAGGTATACGCCATGGGAACCCAAATACCCACACCATGTCCGGATTCAGGCTGTTCAGATAATCACCCAATACTCTCTGCCAGTTCTCCTTTTCTAACAGTAAAATGTCCTGCTGATTAATCCCTGTGTTAACCAGCGGCTGATATAGTGTATTAGCATTACGGGCCAGGATAGCTACCCCTGCAATCCATCCATTATTAAGCAACGCGCCAATTGTTGGAAAGGCGAGTGAATCGGAATTGCAGATGATCGCTATTTTCATAATCAAATACTCATATAAGGGTTAGACCAACCTGATGAGGGCTGACTGTTGATTTCTTCCACTACTTTATCATCAATACCTATGGTTTCTACTTCGCTAATTAGTTGCGTGATTACCTCTTCTTTGTCGCCTGCATAGGTGTTCTTAATTACAAACACTTTGCTGTTATTACCTGTTGTGCGCGGCGAAATATCAAGCTTCCCACGCACATCATCCACTTCTATACCGGCCAAAACTTTTTGCAATGAGCCATTGGCTGAACTCTTTACTGCATTTTTGATCAATAGACCGGTTTCAATACCAAATTGCCGGAACGGATCTAAAGAAATACGGCTTAATTGCCCCGCGTCTGTATCCGAAATGGTTTTGTATGCAGATACGGATGTGTATATATCTATCGACTCCCCATTGCTGTCAAAGGGCTCCAACAGAAAAGGTAGCCCCAAAAGCGGTATTTTTTTATGCAAACAATGTTTTACATATTCTGCAAGAAACATACTTGCTTCTTCTCCGCAAAATGTGGCAAAAACGAAATCAGGATTTTGTTCAATCAATTGCGGAATAACCGAGGCTACGTCCGCCAGACCTTTATATTGCCTTACCGGTGCAATTGCAAAAGGTAAGGAAGCGTCTTCTGATGCTGCTTCCATTCCTTTCTGCAGCATAATAGGAAAGGAGTAGCCGGCATCGTAAAGCCCGGATACCAGCATACCTTTTTTACCAAAAGTCTGTACCGCCCATTTGCCCATCGACCATATTTGCTGCCAGCTGTGCATGGAGTTCAGAAATACGTAATCATTTGATGCACCAGGATTTGGCAGGTGCTCACCTATATTGTTAACAATAACAGGACGCTTGTATTTCGCAAACTTATCGGCCAATTCCTGGCTAACCGAGTTGGAAATAATGCCGGTAATAATGTTTGAATCGTTAAAACCGATCAGTTTATTGACAGCGCTTTCAACCTGTGCAGATGAACCCTGCCCGATAAACTCAGGAACAATTTCTACTTCTATATCATTTTCCGAGCTCAGCCCGTTCAGCCCATGCTTAAGCCCCGAATTGAAATTCGCAGCCATGGGCAAAATGGTCGAGTTAGTTAATAACACGCCTATAGTTATTTTTTTAGACATTTTTATTTGAATATTAATTAGCCCACATGCGCAGCAAATTGCTGTACTGCTGTTGCAAGAGGCTTAGTTCTTCGTTAGCTGTTTTCGTAGCATATAAACTTTCAGTTACCTGGGATAACCCAAAAAGTATATCGCGTTGTTCCAATGTTTTTACAAGAGATTGTATCCAGGTTACAGCCACATGACGGCACCCTTCTGTAACCTCATTCACTCTGTGTACATAGGAGCAGGGGTAGCAAATTGCATCGCCTGCATTTAGTTTGAATTTGGCTGGCCCTAAAGCTGTTTGTAACTCAAGCTCACCACCCTCATATTCATTCGGCCTATTCAGAAAAATGGTCATGGCGATATCTGTTCTCAGCATATCACCCATTACGGGGCTGTCAACATGATATCCATAATTCATGCCCTGGGTGTATTTGCTTATCAGAAATGGATAGATTTGTTTAGGCAATATGGCGTTTCTGAATAAGGTATTACGATTTAGGCTTTGCAGGATAATGTGTTGTATAGAAATATAGACCTGATCCCCGTTACTAAGCTGAAGATTATTCTTAACGTTCTGTGCAGCATCAGAAGCGGTCAGTTTACCCTTTTCGTAAACTGCCCGCTCGCTCAGATTGGCGATATCATCAAGTTCATTGATGTTAAGTAAGCCAGGTATATGCAAATAGGTAGTGTGCGTTTTCATATACCCTGTGCCTGGGAAAATTTCATAAGAGATAAAGTTAAGTAAGCGGTGTAAGAGCCTAACCGGCATCTTTTAATGTGCTTTGTAAAGCTACAACTTAATTTTTGAAAAAAACAAATCCTGTGTCTTATTAATTAATCAATAGTTTCCTAATAAATATATTACTTTAGTAATGGGAAACACTATGGTTAAATATCTTTATAATTAGTTCTTATTTATTTAATGATTAATTGATGTATAAACCAATATTTAACAAAAAATGCCTGACTTTGTCGAATGAGTACTTATATCATAGGAACCGGATTATCACATGATGGTTCAAGCTGTCTGCTAAAAGATGGAGAAATTATTATAGCCATTGAAAAGGAGCGTTTAACCCGGGTAAAACATGACGGAGGTAACGATTACCTTACTGTAAAATATTGCCTCGATCATGCCGGCATTGAATTGAAAGATGTGTCACTCATAGTACAGGCCTCGAATTTTGAAAACAAGATAAAGCCCGAACAATACCAGGGTAAACGCTATTTTGATGCTGATATAACTACTCCGGTTATAACAATATCGCATCATCTGGCCCATGCCTGGGGCGCTGCAGCAACATCACCTTTTTCAGAGTGTAATGTGATGGTGATAGATGCCGCCGGGAGCCCATATAAGCAATGCCTAGAGGTTAATCAATCGGAGCCGCAGGGTATCGGCATGTTTTGTGAAAAAGATAGCTTTTATTATTTCGACGGAAAGACATTAAAGCCTGTATGCAAGGATTTCTCAGAAGTGAGGCTTTTTGAAGATAAGCACAGGCTAAAATTGCCAACCAATTATCATTCGATAGGCGGCTTATACAGCGCCGCCAGTTTTTATATGTTCGGCAATATGGATGATGCAGGTAAATTGATGGGGCTTGCACCTTATGGTAAATTAAATGGGAAGCCTTCTCTATTTAACCTGGAAAACGGGAAGATTGAGGTAAACTATAACTCTGTGAATGCTCATTTTACAAATCCTTCCTGCAGTTACAATCAATTCAAAGAGGACTTTTCCCATTATGCTGATATGGCCTGCTGGGTTCAGCATGAGACGGAAAAGGCAGTCCTTTACCTGTTTAAAGAACGACTTGGATTGAACCCTCATCCTAATATGGTTTATACGGGTGGCGTAGCCTTAAATGCGGTGACCAATCACCTGCTGTTAAAGTCCGGAATGATAGAAAATCTGTTTGTACAGCCTTCTGCGGGCGATAATGGATTGGCTATTGGCTGCGCTTATTATGGCTGGTGCGAAATATTAAAGACTACTAAAAAAGTGAATGGCTCATTATCTCCATTTTCAGGGCGATCGTATGCTGCATCAGAAATAGAAACAGCAATACGATTATACGAGACAGATAATAATGTCAGGCTTCATGACGCCAGACAAATTGATAATGTCACAGAAGAGGCCGCATGCTTACTGGCAGATGGCAAAGTGGTGGGCTGGTTTACTGGCGGAGCAGAATTTGGTCCGCGTGCATTGGGGCATCGCAGTATACTGGCCGATCCGAGGGTTGCTGGTATAAAGGAGCATATCAACAGCAAGATCAAATTCAGGGAAGATTTCAGGCCGTTTGCACCGGCAGTAAGATTGGAAGATGTTGACGAATATTTTATTTACGGGTGGGAGAGCCCTTATATGATCCTGGTGGATAAGGTTAAACCGGAGTGGAAGCAGCAGCTAGCAGGCGTTGTTCACCAGGATGAAACCTGCAGGGCACAAACGGTTACACCGGAATGGAACCAGGATTTTTATGATCTGATATCTAAATTCCGGGAAAAGACGGGTCTTGGTGTCCTGCTAAATACCTCGCTTAATAAAAGAGGCATGCCAATAGTTGAGACGCCCTTACAAGCAATTGATCTCTTTTTTTCCGGAGCAATGGATGTGCTGGTTATCGATAATTTTATGATAAAGAAATAGCCATGATATGTTATGCTAAACTTGACATTGAAATTTCTGTAAAACAATTACAACAGGAAATCGGGCAGTTGCTGAGTGCTGATGAATGGCGGCCGCATTATAATCAGAAGCATTATGATGGTGATTGGAACGTACTGCCCCTGCGGACGCCAGGTGGTGACATAGATAAACCTTTTGCTGAACTGATGAATGATAACTTGTTCATGGACACAGAGGTTATGAGATTGCTTTCATCTGTAGAAAAGATGCTTAACGAGTTCCACTGTGAAAAATTATCGGTAAGGCTGCTTAATCTTAAAACCGGAGCAGTAATTAAAGAACACCGAGATTATGAGCTGGCTTTTGAACATGGTGAAGCCAGATTACACATTCCTGTATTTACTAATAACAAGGTTGAATTTTATGTAGATGGAGATATTGTCTCTATGAAGGAAGGCGAGTGCTGGTATATCAATGCTAATCTTCCTCACCGGGTGGCAAATAAAGGCACCGCCGACCGCATTCACCTGGTAATAGATTGTAAAGTAAACAACTGGCTGAAAAAAGTCTTAGAGGATGCAGAAAAAAAATGCATGGATGAAGTTCAGGATAGGGGTTTACAAATGAATATTATCCAAAGCCTCAGAATGCATGGTACCGAGGCTTCTAATATGTTGGCAGATAAAATGGAAAGGGAATTGAATGAGTAATACAATTATGGAGCAGATGCTCAGCTTTATAAAGGGGATCGGCCTGGAGTATCACTTTGAGACCATTGAGCCTAAAACATTTCTTCCCGGTCTTGATTTTAGAAAAGGAGCATTGATCATTGATCGTGATAAATTGCTTTATCCGGGAGATATATTACACGAAGCAGGCCACCTTGCCTGTATGCCGCCTGATGTCAGGAAAACAATGACCGGTGACCTGGAGAATAACAATCTGAACCAGGGCGGAGAAATGATGGCTATAGCCTGGTCGTATGCAGTTTGTCTGCATCTTGGAATCAGGCCTGAGGTTGTATTTCATGAAAATGGTTATAAAGGAAGTGGCGGCAGCATTGTAGATAATTTTAACGAAGGAAATTATTTTGGTGTACCGTTGCTTGAGTGGTGTGGCATGTGCTACAGTCCGAAAGCAGCTAAAAAATTGAATGCTGAACCTTTTCCAAGCATGATCAGCTGGACCTGTGAAAAAAATATGTACATGAATACTTAATACGTTTTGATACGCGCCAGCATGTTTTTGTAAGACTGTGTAAGAAAAACTGAGACATGATAAAGCGCCAGGAAAAGGTATGGGCTAATACTGATCAGCATAAACTTAAGCCGGAATGATAACGTTGGGTATCGCTCAAAGCCTTTATATAAATCGCGTGATATTTCCTTCAGACTTTGATTGTTGTTGCCAAAGCATTTTCGCCATTGATATACGCCTTGCGCATAGGCAAACACGACATCTTTTTCCTGAGATCCCCATCTTTCAATAAGCTTTTCCTTAAAACTATAATCGATCAGTTCCTGTGAGGATATTCTCGTATCGGGATGAAGGTAGATCATTACCAACGGATCGGGTATGGATTTTACGTTAAGGTTTAGTTTGATGATCATTTTACAAAGATCATAATCATCCATCCGGCTTTGTCCTTCATCAAAATGAAGATTGTTGCTCTCAAAAATTTTCCGGTTGATCATCATCGAAGAGCAGGACATCATTAGCAGCCGGTCGTGGTGCATGCGCTTGTTATAATGATAATACCGGTACATTTTGAAAGGGTAGGGATATATTTTTGAATACCCCCCGCAATACAATAACACCAGTTCAGGCTGGGCCAACATGACTTTCATACGTATGCTAATGCTGTTTTCCAGCATCTCATCATCGTCATCCAGGAAAATGATAATATCTCCGGAAGTTGCTGCAATGCCGTCATTTCGCACGCCGGATGCAAATGGTTTAGTGCTGTGAACATACAGCCATTTCAACGACGGGTATTCATAAGCAAGCTCCTTTACTATTTTCTCTATTTCTGTCTGCTTTTTATGGTCATTATTATTATCAACCACACATATCTCGAATGATTGGTATTCCTGGACAGCAACAGAACGTAAAGCCCTTCTGAGTAAATCCGGACGGTTTTTTGTGGGAATAATAACAGATAAGGTAGATGGTAGTTTTTTTTTCAGGTTCAAGTTCTTTACAATTTTCATGAATGGGAAAAGCGCAAAGTGATCCGTTTTCCAGTTTTGTAATTTAGTGCAATTTTAACTATTGTCTGAGTAATATTTCTATATTAGTTAACTATAAACCTGTAATAAACCTATGGATGGTAAGAGCAATCTCATTCACCAGAATAGAACCGGGCATTCATCAAACCCTCAACATCTTTTTAAACATATCAGCAAAGTAAGCAGGGCAGACCGCGAACAGTTAAACAATAATAAAGCTTTTACCATTTGGCTGACCGGTCTTTCCGCATCAGGTAAATCGACAATTGCTAACGAAGTTGAAGCATGGATGTTCAGTGGACAGATTCATACATATGTTTTGGATGGTGACAATACGCGCTCTGGCATCAATAAAGACCTTTCATTTTCTGATGTAGACAGAGCCGAAAATATAAGACGGGTGGCTGAAATATGTAAGTTATTCAATGATGCCGGTGTTATTGCAATAGCAGCATTGATCTCTCCCTTTGCAAAGGACAGGCTGATGGCCCGTAACATTATCGGGAATGATGATTTTATAGAATTATTTATCGATTGCAGTCTGCATGAATGCATTAACCGCGACCCAAAAGGACTGTACAAATTAGCCTTGGAAGGCCAGATCAATAACTTTACAGGTATCAATAGTCCATACGAGCCACCACAGGCTCCTGATTTACATCTGCATACTGATTTTAATTCTGTTGATGAGTGTGTGCACTTAGTTAAAAATTACTTAATAAATAAAATGAAATTTGCCGAAAATATCTAATTTTAGACGATTATACCTGATGTTGTTTATTGGTTAAAACATGTTTTGCGAATCCATAATAAAAAGACTTATGGAGTACACATTAAAAATCAACTATTTAACAAGGGTAAAATGCGACATCGGCCTTAAGAACATACCTAAGTCTTTTTAAATGCACAGCAATAAAAAAAACCTACTGCTTTTATTCTTTTGTATTTTTTGTAATCTATCTGTTGTGCTGGCTCAGGGCAAACACAGTAGAACTATTGTTGGTACCGAAGACACACAAGCCTCCTATATATTCAGCGGATACGACCTGTCTAATTTCAATACGGATCAGCTGTCTGATGACGATCTTAATAACATAAAGTCGAAGCTACAGTCGCGTAATATTTCTTATGATCAGGCTGAGCAGATGGCTGTTAAGAAGGGTATGGCTCCCGCTGAGGCGCAAAGGTTGAAAGCGAGGTTAATGGGACTATCTTCCAAAGGAGCTGCTTCCAATACAAATGTAAGTCCGGATACCTCTGTTTCGAGCACAAGGACAGGGCAGGGAAATAGCTACTTAAGTTATCGAAAACCAAAGTCTGCTTTGGCCGTATTTGGTTCATCCTTTTTTAATAACCCTTCTTTATCCTTTGAGCCTAATTTACGTATTGCTACTCCGGTGAATTATGTGCTTGGCCCGGATGATGAATTATTGATCACAGTGTATGGTTACCAGGAGGCTGTTCTACGGGCAATAGTGCAGCCGGAGGGCACAATATTTTTGCCACAGGTTGGTACAATCCCGGTTGCCGGCTTAACTATTGAACAGGCTACAGCCTTGCTTCGGACTAAAATGGGCCAAACGGCTTACAGATCAATAAAAAGCGGATTGTCTACAGTTATTATCGCCCTTGATAAGATAAAAAGTATTCATATCACGGTGGTTGGCGCTGCTAAACCGGGTAATTATACTGTATCCTCGGTTTCCACGGTCTTTAATTCTCTATATGCATGTGGTGGGCCCGGCGACATCAATACTTACCGCTATATCGAACTTATACGGAATAATAAAATTCTTCAAAAGATAGACTTATACCAGTTCCTTACTAAAGGCGACCAGCGTGGGAATGTTCCATTGAAAGAAAGTGACGTTATTAATTTCCCGGTTTACAATAAACGGGTAACTATTTTGGGCCAGGTGAAAAGGCCCGGAATTTTTGAGTTGAAAGACAATGAAACACTGCAGGACTTATTATTCTTTGCGGGCGGTTACACCGATAGAGCTTACAAAACAACCATTAAAGTTTTGCAGATCACAGATGTGGAAAGAAGGATCCGTGATTTATCAAAAGCTGATATGGCAACTTATCAGCCGTCCAATGGCGATGTATTCGAGGTGGATTCTGTATTAAACAGGGTTGTTAATGGCGTTGCTGTCAAAGGGGCTGTCCACAGACCGGGGGAATTTGAATTGGTTCCCGGCTTAACGGTAAGCGGATTAATAAAACGCGCAGGCGGCCTGGATGAAAATGTTTTTACCCAGCGTGCTAATTTAACCAGACGGCATGATGACGGTACCAAAGAAAACATCACCTTTAATGTTACCAGCATAATGGATGGCAACAGTGATATCAAATTGGTAAAAGGCGATACGGTTAATATTGCTTTTTCAAATGATTTAAGAACTTCTGATTCGGTTACAGTAGAAGGAGAAGTAAGAAAACCAGGCGAGTTTGGTTTCAGACAGAACCTCACGTTAAAGGATGCATTACTTATGGCAGGTGGCCTTACTGATGCTGCCAGTTCATTTAATATCGAAGTAGGCCGGAGGATTGTGAATCAAAACCTTCAGGTAAACGTCGACTCAATTGCCAAAGTATATAATATCAATATCCGGAATGGATTAGAAATAGATGATAATAAGTTTGTTCTGGAGCCTTTTGATATTATAACGGTAAGACGTAATCCGGGATATTCTGAACAGCAAAAAGTGCTGATAAAGGGAGAAGTAAATTTTCCGGGCAGTTACACCATTGAGTCCAAAAATGAAAGGATTAGCAGCCTGATAAAACGGTCAGGAGGGTTGTCTCCATTAGCAAATAAAGAAGGTGTATTTCTAATCAGAATCAGCGCAGGTGCAGATACTTCCAAAAACCAGGATGTAAAAAACATCGAAGCCAGTACAAAGGATAAAAAAAGTGAGAAGATAATACTGGATGTGAATAAAGTGAACGACCGGATTGCCATAAACTTGGATGAAGTTTTAAAAGACCCGGGATCAATTGACGACTATGTATTGCAGGATGGCGACGTAATTCAGGTATCAAAAATTGACCCTTTGGTGAAGGTAACCGGAGAGGTGCTATCATCAAACAAAACAGGGTATGTAAAAGGGGAGCCATTGGATTATTACCTGACACAGGCGGGAGGTACAACTGATGATGCGCGCCGGTCAAAAATCTACGTGGTACATTCCAATGGAAGTGTAAGCCGGACAAAAAATGGTTTTTTTGGAATATTCAGATCTTATCCGAGAGTAGATGCCGGCGCCGAAATAATTGTGCCTGGTAAAAAAGAGAGAAGGGATTTAAGCACGGGTGAAGTTATAGGCTTATCGTCCACAGTCATATCATTAATATCCGTAATCATTGTTACCATAGCTGCCATTAAGAAATAATCGATTATAACATGTCCAACCAGGAGCAGATAAAACTTATAGCAGATTATTTATTAAAAAAATGGTATTTGTTGCTTGCCGGTTTAATTATTGGGGTATTAATTGGATTGGTTATTTTTTTACGCAAACCGCCTGTTTACTCATCAAGTATCAGCTTTGTGCTCTCTACTGATTCGCGGCCAAATACCGGTATAGTTAATATTGCCTCGCAGTTGGGTTTTGATGGCATAACCAGTAACCCGGACAATATTTTTTCGGGAGAAAACATTATAGAGCTTTTCAAATCGAGAAAGTTGATCAGTGCTGCGTTGCTATCCGAAGCAGACACTGCAAAACATGTAACTTTACTTAACCTGATTGCCCAAAAGCAGTTCCCTCAAAAATATGCCTCAGCCGGGTCTTTTGGGAAAAATCCGGATAAGTTTTCGACAGCACAAAGAGATTTGTACAGGCAGATTATTACCCGGACCGGTAGCTCATTTACCGTATTCAAAAAAGATAAAAAGCTTATCATTTATATTATTACGGCCACGTCTACTGACCCTGATATTGCTTATCATACCTCCAAGCTTGTGCTTGATCAAACCTCAAGATATTTTATCGAGACCAAAACTAAAATATCTGCCACAAGTGTCAGGCTGTTGCAGCATGAAGCTGATAGCCTTGCGGGGGTGTTGAGCCGTGTTTATTCGTCAACCGCATCCATGAGCGACCAGACGTTTAATCTTAACCCAGCGTTTAGCGTTCAGCGTTCCGGAATGATGTTTAACCAGGCAAAAGCAGCCGCATTTGCTGCCGCATACGCCGAGGTAATGCGTAATCTTGAAATTGCAAAGATCAACCTGCAAAAAGAAACGCCATTATACAGAGTGATTGACGACCCGGAATTGCCCTTGCTACCTATACGGCAAAACTTAATCAAGTACTTATTTATATCATCCTGCGTTGGGCTGTTTTTAATAGCTGTATTGCTTTCCGCACTACAACTAAAAACACAGCACAGGAATAATCCCGTTAATAGTTAATTGTAAAATACTTTTTGATTTGAATTTTTTTAAGGCATTTGGTATTTATACAATAACCGGTTTTGCAACCAAAGCCATTTCGTTTTTCTTACTTCCTTTTTTTACCCATTACCTTTCACAAGCCGATTATGGTTTGATCACCATATTTTCTAATGCTTTTTTCCTGCTTGCACCTTTAATGAGCATGGGTATCGGCGAAACATTTACTGTGGAGTATACCGGCTTTCAGAATAAGGATATTAACAGCTTTGTAAGTACATCCATAACTGTTCCGCTGGTTGGATTACCCATTATGCTCTTAATAGTATGGCTATTTCATGGGGGGCTTACTACCTTAACCGGGCTGTCAGAAAGTATTTTGTACCTGATATGCCTGTTAAATTTCTTTAACTTCTTTTGTGATTATCTCTTTACTATCCTGCGCAATCAGAAAAGGCCGGTGTTTTTCGGTATCATGGCTATTGTAAAAACAACTTTGGAACTGTCACTGGCTATTTATTTTATTAGCTTTTGCCATGATGGATACATGGGACGTGTAAAAAGCATTGCCCTGAATGTTGTGATCATTGCTTTGTTTGGAATATTATTTCTTGTTAAGAGCCGCCTGGTTGTTTTTCAGTTTTCAAAAAAGTGGCTGGTACTGATTCTAAAAAGAGGTCTCCCGACTATCCCGTTATTCTTTATGTCTTTCACCATGTATAACTGCGATACTTTTATGGTGAATTACTTCTATGGCCCGGCAAAGGCCGGTTTATATGGGCTGTCCGGACAGTTCGCATTTATTCTTACCGTTATTACCACTGCTTTTATCACGCCGTTTTATCCATTTTTATATGAAAATCTGATCAACCGGAATAAACTAAAGGTTGTTTCGCTGGTTATGCGGTATATTCTTTTTTTAACAACTTTGCTGGCCGGTATCGTTTTGCTTACACCTTTTGTATTTCACTTATTCATTGCCAAAAAATTTTACCCGGCGCTTTATTACCTGTTGTTCCTGCTGGCCGGGCAATATTTTTACAGCCTTTATCTTATACTGGCGGGATTAATTTATTATAAAAGACAAAATCGTATATTCTACTTTATTGCCCCGTTGGTTATCCTGTTTACCATTGTTGTCAACTACACCTTATTGCACATTGTAAAGGTTACTCAATATGCCATAACATCAGCATTGTCCTATTTTTTTTGTTTGATGGTTGTGGTGATTATCTATAATAAATATATCAGGGAAGCTTTGAAACTATACCTGAGGCATGGTTTGAAATTGACATCGGCAGTAGAAAAAATTAATATATAAACAGGATGCGGGTTGTGTTTTACTATAATAGCTCTTACACATCGGTGTTCCTGCTAACGGCGATGGATGATCTTATCAAAAAAGGTCATACTGTTTACTTGCAGACTACAAGCCCGCAGGGCGATCTTCATGCTCATGCCGAAAAACTTGGCGTTAAAGTGTTTTCCGTGATTTCAAACGGCATATATGGTCATTGTAAAGCATTGATTAGATTTTGCCGCAGAAACAGAATTGATTTTGTGTTTTCGCATTTACAGTACCCTAGCCTGGTTGCAGTTTTGAGCCAATATTTTATTAAGGCTTCGGTTTGGCCCATGCGGCATCATGCGGATGATGTTTATCTGTCGACAAATAAAAATGCATTGAGGGTGGACAAGATGATCAACATTCTTGCAAAAAGAATTCTGGTTGTTTCTGATAACAGTAAAAGACACATGATCTCGCAGGAAAGGGTATCCGCAAAAAAGATAATTGTAATGCCTTTATATTACAACTTTAAATTTTATGCCAGTTGTGAAAGCTATCACATACATCCAAACGTTGATGATACATTAAATCTGATCAGCATAGGGCGTATGGTAGTCAATAAAAATCATATCGAACTGTTGCAAGTAGTCAAAAAACTGATTGATGAGGGGGTAAATGTAAAACTGGTTTTATTAGATACCGGTCCGCTGGAAGATGATCTGAAAAGGTTTGTAAGTGATTCGCGGCTTAATGACCGGGTTTCCTTTTTAGGCTGGCAAACTGATGTGATTAAGCACATTTGCGCAGCCGATTTGCTGGTCCATACCTCGGTTTCCGAAAGCGGTCCGCAAGTAACAAAGGAAGCCGGGCTATGCAGCAAATCAGTTGTGGCTGTGAAAGGAGTAGGTGATGTTGATAAGTATGTAGTTCACGGGCAAAACGGGTTTCTTTTATCTCGGGATAGCATTCAGAAGGAATTATATCTGATACTAAAACAGGTATATGCTGACCGCTCGAAACTTAAGGATATGGGGATGGAACTGGGCAAGGCCGTCAGGAAAAAGTTTGAACTGGCTCCTGAAACCAAAACTTATGAGAATATTCTTAATGGAACAGTTGGATAAGGATTTTATAAAGAAAAATTGTCATGGCTTGTTCGCCATCTGCAAAAAATGAATAACATGCCTAAAGTAAGCATCGTGATACCGGTTTATAACGGAAGTAAGTACCTTGCTGGAACGGTGCATTCGGTGTTGGATCAGGAGTTTGAAGATTGGGAAATGCTGATAATAGACGATGGCAGCACAGACAATACAAAGGAAATTGCATTCGATCTTCAAAATAAAGAAAGCCGGATAACTGTTTATTTGAAAGAAAAAAGCGGTGTTTCAGATACCCGGAATTATGGTATGCAACTTGCTGGTGGCGAGTTTATTGTATTCTTAGATGCAGACGACATTGTTGGCAAAGATTTTTTGAAATCAAGATTAGACGCGCTGACGCAAAATGAGAACACAGCAGTTTGTGGATCGATGGTTGCATGTATCGACGAATACGGTAAAGTACTGGAAGAACATATTACAATGCAGGCTCCGCAGAATGATATGGTGGAGGAAATACTGTTCTATAAAGATAATGTCACTACAATTCCGTCGAACCTGATGTTCAGGAAGGATGTGCTGACAAACAATAATATTCAGTTTGACCGGAGATTAAGCAGCTCGGCCGACAGGATGCTCCTATGTAAGGTAGGCTTAGTATCGGCATGTATACCATTGCAGTGTGTCAATGTTTTTTACCGCATCCATCCTGAAAGTATGTACAACGCTCTTGACAAAAAGAAACAGATATTTAAAGATAATGAATTGTTTGTCCACCTCTTGTTAAAGGAACGAATTGTGCCTAAGCGGCTCATGAATGAGTTCTTAAAACGGAATTATTATATGCTATGCGGTGCAGCAGTCAAATCAGGCTACTATTTGCGTGCGTTGCTATACGGATTAAAATATGAATGGGTAAGAATAATACACTAAAACATTACAATTAAAAAAGTGTGCGGTATAACAGGTTTTATTGATTTTAAAAATAACAGCGACGCTACTACACTGAATGAGATGACGCTTACGCTGGCCTCGAGAGGGCCGGATGGAAAGGGTATGCATTTTCAGAAGCTAAATAATTGCCAGATAGGGTTGGGGCATCGCCGGCTTTCGGTGATAGATCTTAGTGCGGCGGCCAATCAGCCTATGGATTACGATGACTTGCACATTGTTTTCAACGGCGAGATATATAACTACCATGAAATACGGAAGGAACTCATTTCAATAGGGCATACCTTCAAAACTCATTCTGACACTGAAGTGATTTTGCATGCCTGGAGGGAATGGGGAGAAGATTGCATTGCCAAATGGAGGGGCATGTTTGCCATTGCGCTTTTGGATAAAAAATCAAACGAAATTATCTGTATACGCGACAGGGCCGGGGTGAAACCCTTCTTCTACTATTTTCACAACGATCTTTTCCTCTTCGGTTCGGAGTTGAAATCGATGGTAAAGCACCCTAAGTTTGAAAAGGAAGTTGATCCTGATGTTGTGGCTTCATTCCTTACTTATGGTTATGTTTCATGGCCCTATTGCATCTATCGTTATACAAAAAAACTATCACCCGGGCATATTTTACGTTTTAACCTTGACTCGAAAAACATTTCGCTAAAAACTTACTGGAATGTTTACGATTATTATAGTCAGCCCAAACATGTGATATCCATACCCGATGCTATCGAGGAAACGGAGCGCATCTTGTCAGAGGCTTTTCAATATCGTATGGTAGCCGATGTACCCGTTGGCGTTTTTCTGAGCGGAGGTTATGACAGTGCATGCGTAACTGCACTTTTGCAAAAGCAGAACACTGCCAAACTCAAGACCTTTACGATTGGGAGCGTTGACAATAAATTGGATGAAGCCCCTTATGCCAGGGAAGTTGCCAAACTTTTAGGAACCGATCACACGGAATACTATTGTTCTGCAAAAGAAGTAATGGATATAATCGGCGATCTGCCCCAGTATTATGACGAACCTTTTGCCGACAGCAGTGCTATACCTACCATATTGGTAAGCAGGCTTGCCCGAAAGGATGTGACCGTGGTGTTGTCAGCCGACGCAGGCGATGAGGTGTTTGCGGGCTACAATCGTTATGAATACATATCCAGGTATGCTGAAAAAATAGAAAAAGTGCCCAAAGTTGTACGTAAAATGATTTTCTATGCGATGAATTCCCTTTCTTCAGAAAACATTCCTTACCTCCGTAAATCGTACAACTTTCATGGCAGATACGATAAACTTAAAAACATAATCAGGGATCCTTCTACTGCTGAGCTACTGAGAAATCTAACCCAGGTTTTTACCCGCGATGAGATTGATAAGTTATTCGCTGCACCAGTTACCCAACTAAATACTCCTCATAACACCAATGGACAGGATGCCGGTTTTGACAAACTGTCGAGCATGATGGTGATAGATTACCAAACCTATCTTGTTGATGATATTCTTCAAAAAGTTGACCGTGCAACTATGAGTACAGGCCTGGAAGGACGTGAACCCTTTCTGGATCAGCGTATAATTGAGTGGGCGGCACGGCTTCCGTCAAATTATAAGTATCACAACAAACAAAAGAAATATATAATTAAGCAGATTGTCCACAAATATATCCCGAAGGAATTGATGGACAGGCCCAAGATGGGTTTTGCTGTCCCAATTGAGTGGTGGCTGCCTAATGAGTTGAAGCCGTTGGTGGATTACCATATCAATGAAAAGAAGCTCAGTGAACATGGCCTTTTTAACACGGATGCAGTGATGAGTATCTTAAAAAGCCTTAATGCCGGTAATACTGAGCGGCATTTGCAGATATGGTACTTGCTGATGTTCCAAATGTGGTATGAGAAATGGATGAAATAACAGGGAAATGATAGCGAAAAAAAGTGTACTCTACATATCTTATGACGGAATGACTGACCCGCTCGGGCAATCGCAGGTCATCCCATATCTTATTGCATTAAGTGAAAAAGGATTTGCTTTTACTATACTGAGTTTTGAGAAGAAAGCCAGATATACAGAACGAAAAGATCAGATTAAAGCTATTCTGGATTCAGCCGGGATACGATGGGAACCATTGATTTATACCAAATCCCCGCCGGTGTTGTCTACAATGTATGATTATTTCCGAATGAACCGCAGAGCATCCGGTTTACACAAGTCGATTAATTATAATTTGATTCATTGCCGGAGTTATATTTCTGCGTTGGCTGGTTTATTATTGAAGCGAAAATATAATTTGCCCTTCATTTTTGATATGCGTGGCTTTTGGGCTAATGAGCGGGTAGATGGGCAATTATGGAACCTTAAAAACCCCGTTTTTAAATCTGTTTACCAGTTTTTTAAGAAAAAGGAAATAGAGTTTATCAATAAATCAGCAGCCATTATTTCTCTTACCAAAGCTGCAAAGGACGAAATACTTAAATGGAAGAATTTGCAAATTGAACCCGATAAAATAACGGTTATACCTTGTTGCGTGGATACTATGCTTTTTGATCCGGGTAAAGTAACAGCAGATCAGCAGCAAGTAGTAAGGCAAAAACTTAATATAAGTAAAGAAACATTTATACTGGGTTATCTTGGCAGTATCGGTACCTGGTATATGCTGGATGAGATGCTACAATTTTTTAGCCTATTAAAAAAGCAAATCGCCGGGGCAAAGTTTCTATTTGTGACTGAAGATAATCCCGAAAGTATTATTGAAAAAGCTCATCAATTTGGTATTAATGCTGATGATATCATCATCACCAAAGCCGAACGCAAAGAGGTGCCAATAATGATCAGCTTGTTTAATTACGGGATATTTTTTATAAAACCCGCCTACAGCAAAATTGCAAGCAGCCCGACGAAGCAGGGCGAAATAATGTCTATGGGTGTACCTGTTGTTTGTAATTCGGGAGTGGGGGATAGCGATCATATTGTCGGAATGTATAATTCTGGATTTGTTGTTCCAATTGATGATCATGATTATGTAATAAACGAAATATCTGCTGGAGGTTTTGATAAACAACTAATAAGAAATGGTGCAATCGATTATTTTTCGCTTGATAAAGGCGCACATGAATATTTAAAAGTATACAACTCTATATTAGAGTAAACGATATATGCTGTCAGAAAAACGAAATAAAAGGATCCTGGTATTATGTCCATACCCCCATGATTATGTACCTGCTCAGCGCCTTAAGTTTGAGCAGTACTACAGCAACTGGCAGGAAAACGGCTTCGAACTGGAAATATCACCCTTTATTTCGGAGCGAACTCAAAAAATACTTTATAAAAAAGGGCACCTGTTCGGAAAGGCATTAGGTACCTTAAGCGGATATCTGCGTCGATTCAGAGACCTATTTCGGTTACATCAATATGATGTGGTCTATATATTTTTATGGACCACGCCGTTTGGTCCACCGCTTATGGAAAGAATGATCCGACGTTTGGCAAAAAAACAGGTGTATGACATCGATGACCTGGTTTATATGGTTAGCACCAGTCAGCATAATAAATTTATCAAGCCATTCAAATCCGCATCCAAGATAAATTACCTGATAAAAAATAGCGACCATGTTTTGGTCAGCACCGATGAATTGGTAGCTTATTCGAAAAAGCTCAATGAAAATCTGACCATCGTACCCGCAACAATTGATATTAAAAGATATAAATATCCCGTAGAACACGAATCGGATAAGGTGGTAATAGGATGGAGCGGCAGCCACACTACAAGTAAATATTTGCACCTGATTGATGGAGTGCTGCGATATATTTCTCAAAAATACCCGGTGAAAATTATGGTAATGGGCGATGACGACTTTGTGTTAGATGGCGTGGATATGGAACTTTTACATTGGACAGCCGAAACAGAGATTTCCAACATACAAAAATTTGATATCGGCCTGCATCCTTTACCCGATGAACAATGGGTGCATGGTAAAAGCGGGGGAAAACTGGTGCAATACATGGCTGCGGGTTTACCGATCATTGCAACAGCCATCGGGCCAAACTACAAAGTTATTAAGGACGGTTACAATGGTTTTTTGGTGAAAGACGAGCAGGAATGGGTTGAAAAATTGGAGATATTGATCAAAGATGCCCAGCTAAGAAAACAAATGGGGTATAACTCCCGCAAATTTGCAGAAGAAAACTTATCAGTTGAAGTGTATGCGCCAAAGTACCTTGAGGTATTTAACCGGCTATAGCGTCAGGTAAAGCTGGTAGATTCTCTGTGTTATCATCAACGGGTTTTGTATCCGGTTCGGGTTTATCTTTAAATAAAAGAATTAGGATCGATAATGCGTAGAATGGGGTACAAGGAATTTTATAACGTGATAGCGAACCAAAGTTATAGGTGGATACTCCTACAATAAATGCAAAAAGTAAAGTGAACAATAAGAACATGATCAAGTTAGGATCTGATAATATATTTTTTATGGTTTTCAGGATATTTCTGCTGAAAACAAGATAAGCTGTGGCCAGCAGGGTGACCTGCGATTCGATCGAGTTTATTATTTGAATAATGCTGTGCGATTCCCATAGATAAGGCCTGAACAAAGCAACATTGACCGCAGGCCAGAATTTGGAAAGAATGCCCGAAATTGTCGGGTTAAAGTCTCCAAGGTCATACGGTTGCCCATCTTCCAGGATCGATAGCTCCAGAAGGTAATCTTTTTGATGCTTTATGGTTTCAAGGGTAGCTTGAACAACAACTGCTGAAACCATGTATTGAACAATGATCTTTATTAAATAAAGCGTGCCGATGGATACAATAGTTAATGTCGCGTAATAAAATGCACTCTTACCATATCGTGCTGATAGCCTTTTCCTATATACGAGAAAGGTTTTAAAAAGAATTATAGGTAGTAAAAGGATCAATATATATGCTTTTATTACCCAAAGCACCACGATTGAACCCGCAAAAAAAACGATCATCCATAGCTTGAATTTGCCTTTCTCAAACATAGTGTACGAGCAATAGATCAGCCCGTCTATCGCAATAAGGCAAAAACTGTCTTTTAGCAGGCCCGAACCCCAGGCTATCAATCCGGGCAGAAAAAATATGGAGATGATAAGATACTTAAGCAATTTAGGATACTGTTCAGCAAAAACAGTAAACATCAGCCATGAACTTATAAAAGATAAGAAAGCGATTATGGCATTTATTTCCAGGTATTTGGTAAAACAAAACAAGCCGATCAATGCTCCCAGGCATGAAGTAAAATAAGATGGAATATCGTCAAACCAATAGATATCAAATAAAGCTTTCGCCTCGATCATATTGCTCCTATCCACCTGGTGGGTAATTAACATATACCAGGTGGATGGAGATTCCCAAAGGGTTGAGTTAATAATCTCGGCGTGGTAAAAAAAATTGAAGGTATCGCCGCCGCCATAATAATAATAATAGAATATTCCGACAAATAAAGCGCCCCCAACCTTAGCTGCCAAAGCAGGTATAAAATAAGGACGATAGGGGTGGTCCTTAGGATAATATTTATCTCTGAAATAATAGGCGATCTTGAAAATGAGCCAAAGGTATAACGGTAGCAGCAGGTAGTCAATTATTGTGATATGGCCCATTTTTGTCTTTCTTATCGCTTTGAATTATTCACCAACGAATATTGTAAAATCTAACGATTCGTTTTAGTTTTCCTGGATGTGCTTATGGGGAAATTTTTTTAATAACTAAAACTAAAATTATTAAAACAAATATCTAATTTTAGTTATTGACACATAAAAATCCGGCATTTTTCTATTTGTCTTATTTTAAGGCATTTACTTGAATTTTCGGATTTTATGGTACTGCGTAACTACTACTTAAACTTTAATAATGTCCCGGGTCCAGTACATTGCTAACCATATTATTATCAATCTTGCCAATAATTGCTCCATTGCCCAATTAGTTAAGCAACCCGGCTATTTATTTCACGATTTACTAAACAGATTAACTTCTAAGGTGGCTATTATATGGAAAAAATTTTAATTACAGGTGGGGCAGGTAATATAGGTGGCTCACTTGTGAATCACTTGGTTAAGAATAAGGATTATTATGTGGTGGTGGCGGATAACCTGCTGACCGGATCGATTGCTAATCTGCCAAAAAATGCTGATAATTTTTCGTTCATCAAGTGCGACGTGAATAATTACAATGATATTTCTGCAGTAATGCTTGGCTTTAAGTTCGACTATGTGTTTCATTATGCGGCTATGGTCGGCGTAAAGCGTACTTTAAACAACCCTATGGCAGTTTTGCAGGATATTGAAGGAATAAAAAATATACTTAACCTGTCAAAAAATACCTGTGTAAAAAGAATATTTTATTCTTCGTCTTCCGAGGTTTATGGGGAACCGGTTGAGTTCCCTCAAAATGAAAATACTACTCCGCTAAATTCGCGTCTTCCATACGCTATCGTAAAAAATGTGGGTGAAGCATTTTTCAAGTCTTATCACAAAGAATATGGTCTTGATTTTACAATTTTTCGTTTTTTCAATACTTATGGGCCTCATCAAAGCCCGGATTTCGTGGTAACCAAGTTTATAGATGCGTCGCTGGGAAACCAGGATATAACTATTTATGGCGACGGCCACCAAAGTCGCACATTTTGTTATATCGATGATAATATAGAGGCTACTGTAAAAATATTCGAAGAAGAACTGTTTTTGAATGAGGTTATTAATATTGGCAGTGCGGTAGAGGTTAATATCATCGACCTGGCCAAAATGGTGATCGAAATCACAGGTTCAAGATCTTCTATTATACACCTGATGCCTTTAAAGGAAGGGGATATGACGCGCCGACAACCCGATAATACAAAAATGCTGAATGTGCTAAACCGTAAACTATTAAGTATTGACGAAGGGATTGAAAAGATATTGGCGATTAAATATAATATGAGCAATAAAGTAGCTTTATGATGCATTCGTTGTCAGGATCGGCAATTGCCGGGGTAGTGGCATTTATTTCCTGCCTTGTGTTTACCCCACTTACCATTAAACTAGCCCATAAACAAGGTTGGGTGGTAAAGCCAAGGGCCGACCGCTGGCATCAGAAAACCACGGCCCTTATGGGGGGTATAGCTATTTTTGCTGCGTATAATATTGCCATTTTTACTTCGGGTGCTCATGCTAACCTGATGTTTTATGGTATATCGTTCATCATGTTTGCAACAGGGCTTATTGACGATCTGTGGGAGCTAAAGCCGGTTGTCAAATTGCTCACACAAATTGCCTGCTCTTTTGTCCTGATCTATTATGGCTTCAATTTCGGTGGCGGATTACTGGAGTGGGCGGGCATTCCTTTAACTTTTATATGGGTTATAGGGATCACAAATGCCATCAATTTGCTGGACAATATGGATGGATTGGCTGCAGGTATTTCGGCCATTGTAGCACTAACAACCGGTACACTGGCATCGTTAAATGGCGACGCCTACCTTGCTATCAGCGGTTTTGCATTGGGAGGTGCAACCATAGGGTTTTTAGTATTCAACTTCAAACCCGCTAAAATATTTATGGGTGACTCAGGCAGCCTTTTTCTCGGTTGCACATTAGCTTACCAGAGTATTGCGGTGCAATATAAAATGGGCTCATCTTCTGCTGTGTGGGTGCTCTTTGTTCCTATAAGTTTAATGGCTATACCCATTATGGATACAACCCTGGTTACTATTAAACGTCTTTTGGCAGGCAGAAGGATTGATCAGGGTGGAAGGGATCACACCTCACACCGACTGGTTGCACTGGGGCTAAGCGAAAAGCAAGCTGTGCTTATTTTATATGGTATCTGCGCCGCATGGGCTGTATTATGCTTGTTTATGTACAAAAGCCATATCAATAAGCTGCTCTTATGCGTCATCATTGTGAGCGTAAGTTCAGTGATCTTTTCTGTGCTATTATCCAGGGTGAAAGTTTATTCAGATTCCGAAGAAAAACTGACGCATCAACGGTTAAGAGGGCAATCTGCCCGGCCCAACACGGCACTACAGTTTTTGATTGTCCAAAGAAAACTTATTATAGGGGTGTTTATAGATATATTGATTATTTATATCTCTTTTCGATTTGCAAGAAAGGCATTACATCTTAGAAATGTACATGAAGATGTTATAGTGGGTGCATTTATTTGTGTTAAAATACTATTGCTTTATATCAGCCGGTTATATTACCGCATATGGCGATATGTACAGGTTTTAGAAATAGGAGCCTATTTTATATCCATCTTCCTAGCTACTGTTATTCTTGCCGGTATATTGATGCTTAAAGGAAAGTTTGAATTGTATTCTTCTTATTTTTTCCTGGTCGATTTTTTGGTGACATCTACGGGGATAGTATTTTCAAGATTATTTTACCGGTGGCTCAATGACCAGGTCAGCAGGAACCGGGGTGCAAGGAAAAAGGTAATGATATATGGTGCAGGGGATAGCGGTTATCTGTTGATACAAGAGTTATTGCAAAATCATAAGTATGAACTGAAGCCGGTGGGCTGGGTTGATGATGATGAAACCAAACATAATATGTATCTGTATGGCTACAAGATTTATGGTGGTAAAAAAGATTTAGGGGCTATTTGCGAAAAACTCCAGCCGGATATGATCCTGATTTCGACAAAAGCTATAAAAAATAATGAGGCTGAGATAAGACAAATGCTTAATGGAAGAAATATTAGTATAGGCTGGTTCAATCTGCATCTTTCTTTCGATATGGGTGCACCACCCACCACCTACTTTCAAGATGCTCATTCAAAATATCAAGATCCTTCTCAACAGGGACCGTTAGTGCGCGGATAGATTTTTAAAATCTGAATACTAAGTTTCTTGAATATCATATTCCGTTGTTATTTAAGTTGATCTATTTTCAAAAAACCCGCTTCGATCAGGCGGCGTACTATTTCAAGCTTACCCTGATCAGTAACCAGGCCTTTGATTTGACCTATACGGAATGGTTGATCCTGCATAAATATGTCCTTCTCCACAAATACCGGGATTTCTATTTTTTGTTCGCCAAACTGGATCACCCATACGTTTTGCACATTTTCATGAATGGTGGTAAACCCATTAAGTCGTGAAACTATCGTTTCAGAGGTAAGGTTTTCTAACTGAAGGGAATTGATTAATCTGCCCTGAAAATTTAGCAGCTGATCTTTTGCAAATTTATCTTTCTGCTTTTTTAGTAATTCTTCAGGTTTGATGCTGTCAATCAGTTCGTTTAGCTTTTCTTTAAACCGGTTTAGATAGGTCTTTTTATCTTCGTCGCTTTGAAAACCATGAGGGATAGTCTGCCTGAAAAACTTCGCGTTATCGGCAGCCATATGGGCAAGCTTCTCGATCAGGTGAAACCCATATACAGGTTTTAATGAAAAATTAACATGAATAGTTGATGAATTTGACGAATAAGCCTCATGAGGTGTGCCTCGTGGGATATAAAGGAAATCACCTGAATGTATATCGAACTTTGAGATCAGTTTTGGATCTTCCCTGAGGGCATGGTAGCTTACAGGCAATTCTTCACCCGAATCATAGATCAGCCAGGTTTTTGGCCCTTTTATTTGCATTAAAAAAATATCATGCGGATCATAATGTAAAGCAAAACCTTGTGAGCCGGGCGGGGTGATATAAATATTAGCTTGTACTTTGAATTTTAATTCCTGTTCAATATTTCTACATGCAAAAGCCAGGCGTGGTATCGATCTTTCTGCAGAATTGATAATGATGGTATTCCCTTTATTAAAAAGATCGAATAATTTTTGTGGGTCAGTCACCATACGTATGGTACCATTTAATAAAGTATCTGACCTGGTCCATTTTTCTGAAGGAACGATTTCCCCTCTGTTTGTCAGTTTAATACCCTCCGGAATCAGGTTTTGCTGGCTCAAAAATTCGTCAATATCAGCTATAGTTAATACTCCGTCAAAATAAGCCGGGTTATCGTGCCGGTTATGGACAAAGTTTTTTTCCCAATAACATTGAAAAAAATCTTCAATGATAATTGGCGCGATCAGTTGTTCAAAACTAAAAACGTCCATAATGATCTATAATTCTGCTTTGTGATCTTTTAACAGTTTTAAATCTTCCAGTATTGTTTCGCATTGCTGGTAAACCAGGTTTATATTGCGGCCGAAATGAAGGTACTGAACAGGGATTGCTCTTGCAATCCGGCCAAGCATTTCAAACTCTTTTTTCTGAAGATCAGGTGTAATAATATAGCTGGCAAAAGTGTTGCTGTGTAAATGAATCATCCGCTCAGCCGAAATCGTTGTTATAAAAGGCGGGTCATTTGGCCCTTCTGTTTCACCAAGTATATATATGGCACCCAGTGGCAGCGGCGTATTCCAAAAGCTGCTGTTCAAATCAGTATACTTGCTGTCGCGATGCGAATACACGGTTACAAATTCGTAATTACTATCCGGGTAAAAAAGCTCAAGTGGTTTTGGCCTCAGCCTAATCTTCGGATACCCTGATTGCACAAGAAAATTGTTATCGGTAATAGTAATAACAGCGATATCGTCACTTAATATCTTAAAACCTAATTCAGCAAAAGCCTTTGCTGTACTCGATTTGCCGCTCCTCTTTTTGCCGGTAAGCAATATAGCGTGCCCTTCAATATTAATAACCGAAGCATGTAAGCAAAGGATACCCTTAAGCCTGAGTATGCAACCCAGGATAGAACCAACAAAAAAGGAATCCAGATGTGAATAAGATACCTCCATGTCATGAAGTATCAGCAAATTTATTTTTGCCGGATCAACTATCAGGGCAACCTTTCCGAAGTCAGTAAAAAAGCACACTTTAAAATAGGGGCCATCGGGTGTTTCGGCCCTGAAAAATGCTATTCGTTCTTTTTCCTTGAGCTGCCGGGTAACTACAGGCTGCCATTCCAATTCGTTGTCCAGTGCATCTTCATCTGTTGTCCATATGATATTCAGATCGGTAATACAGTCAGGATGTTCCGGTAACAACTCTATTGTACGCGAACTCTTGATTTTTAACCCATAAATTTTGTAGCAATAGCTCATAATCATTACCGGTATTCGGGAAAACGTCTGAGAAAATGGATGAGGTAAATGCCTTGTGGTACCACATCCAGTGTTATTTTTTCTGATAAAGCTCCAGGCTGGATGACCGGATTTGTCCAGGCTTTTAATTTATCAATATCTACAATTTGCCTTACCGGATCACCCGGAGAAATTTCATTGAGAAACGCCCTTACCTCGGGCAGCTGCACCTGATATCGGTGCTGGTAATCAGGCGAAAAAGCGCCTTTACTGTTTCGCCACTGTATTTCAGGTGGAAGAATTCCGTTTAGACCGGTCCTCACCATATAACGCTTATATCCGTTTTTAACTTTAAACTCGAGTGGAGCGGCAAGGCAAAATTCCAATACTTCTTTATCAAGAAGAGGATAACGTGGTTCTACAGTACCGAGATCTGCCTTACCATGGGCCTTAGCTTGCGCTATCCTGATTTGCCTGGCAAGGTTTATACGGTGCGAGGATGAGGTACCCTGCATCAAGTTACTTAGTTCTTTTTTTCTTGGCTGCAATTGCAATCGTAACGTTTCCTGAATACCTGGTTGTAAATAATGCTGTTTTTTGGGGGTAATGTATGATGTACTAATTGCTTTTTTGAGTAGCTTTAAAGGAACCAAAGGCTTTACAACATTATTGTAAGTATTTAGCCAAAGAGGCTCACCGGTTAGTTTTTTTTGGCATTTCAATTCATGCAGAAGGTTTTGCCACCGCAATTTTTTAAATAATTCGGCGTAGCTGCCTTCGCCGTGAAAAGATATGCCTAATTCGCCGCCGCCACCATCTAATATCACCCTTGAGCCCATCTGCCGCGCAGCATCAGTAAATGCGGTATACAAATAATGGCTTGGAATTAGGCCTGGAAAATAAATGGTAGTTTGAAGTTTTTCCAGATCACTAAAAAAGCCCTTACCAGGCGCTGTTATATAATTCAGCTCAACGTTTGGAAAACTTTTGAATTTATCTATGTAATATCGTTCATCAACCAGTGTTGAATCAGATCCGGCAGGTAATACCGATGAAAATACTTTTAATTCCCGATTCTGGCGTTCGAGTATCTTTGCCGCCACGCTTACTACTGCCGATGAGTCAAGGCCACCGCTCAGCAGTGCGGTAACAGGAAAATTGCTGCGTATGCGGTTGCCGACGGCCCTGAATAATACATCCTTAAATGCTTCTTCAAACGCTGCTTCATCCTTAAAATGCAGTTCCTTGTTTATATCCGGTTCCCAATATTTTTGCTTGCGTATCCCATCACTGCTAATTGTCATAACAGTGGCTGCGGATACCGGGGAAATTTCCTTAAACCAGCTTTCTGTCCAAAACAAATGCTTCGTTGCGGGAAAAACAATTGTGGAAAGCTTATTCAGATTAACCGCCTTGGGTACTTCATTTAATAATAAAATGGGATTAGGAGTAGAAGCAAATATGAATTTTCTGCCATTAAAGAAGTAGAATATGCTTCGTGATCCCAAATGATCAGTACAGCAAACCAGTTTCTTTCGGGTACTGTCCCATATCGCAAAAGCAAAATCGCCTTTAAGATACCCGGTCAATGATTCACCCCATTTTTTATATGCTGAAGCTACCAGGAATGCGTTGCCGCAATCGAAACCAATAATGGATGGAATACTTAACTGCTTGCATAATTCAGAGCGGTTGTCCAGCCTGATATCACCTGAAACAATAACAGTATTATGTGTATCAGCTAGAGGTAAGGTTTCGTTTAAAGATTCCGGGGTGTTTTGAACAGTAAGTTGACCTAATGCAATGCCGTCAGAATACCAGCTTGAACAGATGTTTTCCGGACCATCGCCTGACGTGAGCATCATGCTGAGATCAACACGGAGGTCACCTCCGCCTAAGCCGAATACACCACAAAAAATTGTCATCAACTATGTCTGATTGAATAATTGGATAAGATTCGGTTGTAATAAGAACGACCAATGACGTATTGTAATTCGAACAGATTATTTGATTTATCTTATATGATTTATCCCGAAGTGCAATCTATAAAGGTTGGATTGCCGTCAAATCCGCGGGCAGACCTGTTTTGAACTAATTCTGCCAAACTACCGAAATGACGCAATTCAGGGCTATGATATGGCTTTTTGGTGTTGCTTGCCTTATTAACGTCAGGCAATGTACTCATAGGGTTGTTGTTGTCGTTCATAACTAATACTTATTGGATAAAGTTAATTAATAATTATAATATAATCACAAAATAGCCTCTGCAAAAGTTCTATATTTTTTAATCACATGCTCATCTGGGTCAAGAGGATAACCATCTTTTTCTAACCAGGCATGTGAACGTAGTTTATTGCCATCTTTCATTACCCCGAATCGCAGAATAGTATGTATCCCCCTTCTTTGCAACATCAGCTTAAAAGCCAGAGAGCCAGATAAACAATTGATAGCCGGCCAGAACTTGTATGATAACCGGATCATAATCCGGTACATTTTTAATTCATTTGCTGTGATTATCAAATTAGGGATGTCATCGTGAGATTTCTCAAATCTTTTTAAATATCTTCCTACAGTTTTAAAACTGGTCAGTTTTAAAACTAAGCGTAGTGCAATAGCGAGTGCAATAGTGCGCCAGAACCGCCATTTGTCAGGAGATTCTAAACTCCGCGGCGGGATATTGAACCATTTAGTTTTCAACTGACACCAGTTTTACATTTCCAAGTTCTGATATCAGGTTAAAAAGGTCTTTCCGCAGAGTTATTTCATCAATATCGTACTCTAAAAGGAGCAGCGTAACCGCCTGTTCCGTATCTCCGTTTTCTGAAAGAACCTGCCACATGCGGGCACCTACATCGTCAAGGCCAAAATATTGTTCACTGTCCATATCCAGCAATACACACTCATTGTTGATTTGCTGGAACAGCACATTATCTGAAATTTTTACGGTTTTAGGTAAGATTAGATTTTCCATATTAGGTAGTGTTTAGTTTTTTTGTAATTTAATTTGCTTGTTCCTCTGATAGTATCTTTCCAGAATACTTTTTCATATTTATTGCATTTGATTCATGTTCTGCTCTTTGAAAGTATCCATCAGTTGCTTTGCAATGCCGTCGAATTTATTAAGTGATAAAACATGGATGTTATAATATTTTACAGCTTTCGCTATACTTATCATGCGCATTGGAAAATCTGGTATACATTCAGGCTGTAATAATGGAAGCTCATCCGGTAACGGAGTGGTATTTTCTTTAATATAAACTACTGATAAACTAACCCTCGGATGTGTTTTTTTTGTCGAAATAGCCCCCCAATGCACCACATCTCCTCGCCAGCCCAATAAGCTGCCGGCTGCAACAGGCAGTGCTTTGGTACTTTGTAAAAGAACTTTAACTTCACGGTGCTTTAAATCTTCCATGTTCAGCCATTTTTGAAGCAAAGCAGATGAAACCCGGTTCTTTGCAACAATATATATACAGCCATTATCGAGTGTAGCATCGCTCAACGAAAACCAGACAGTAAAACGATCTTCCCTGTCTGAAAAATCTACATGTGGGGTCCATCCTGCACCGGTTTCCGGATGAACATAATGAACCACTACATGGGGCAAGGCCATATATTTATTGCCAAGATGACCGGACAACAATTTTTGCATAGACAGAGTACGTGTTACCTGCCAGAACTCGTCGTAAACAAAAGCCCATACTTCATGCCAGCCCGCCTTTCTCAAATTATCCACACCAAGAAGCATTTTTGCAGCAATTTCACCTTTTATCAGTGGTGACGAGGTTGAAAAATAGCCTTCCCGGTTTAATTGCCCAAGCATTTCTTTAATATCCTGCGTTGACGAGGGATTGAGTTCAAAATCATCAAAACTTAAGCTTTGACACACATTTAACTGGGGATTCAGCTTACGCCAATAAGCAGGGGAGCATGCATTTTCAAAGCGTATAGCAGCCTCTTCGTCAGAGAACTGCTCTTTTTCAAGTAATGCTTTAAACAAAACCCTGCCGGCTTCAAGTTTTCCTGTTTCCATCTTTTAAAAGGGCTTCAAATGCATTGCAGCAAAAGTGTCAAAATCCGGCTCTGAACGAAACCAGCCTATTCCAACCGTGCGCCTACCGGTTTCAAGGTTTGTAAGCCGGTGTTTCAAGTGCGGTGATATCTTAAATATTATGGCATCACCAGCTGTTAACTGACCAAATTCTCTTATAATATTTTCGTCATCTTTGCTTTTGATCTGAAGTTTTCCACCTGTATAATCATCTGTTCCCAGGCAAAGCGTTATCGCCAGCAAACGGTTATCAGTATTGTCCGAATGCCACTCTATAGAATGATCTTCGCCGCCTTCACTACGATGAATTCTTCCGACAAAATTCCCGATATGGCCACATTGTGTAATTTCCTGTAACATCGAAAAAAGCTCGGGGTTATTAAGCAGTAACCAAAACGTAAATACTACCGGGTCACTTAATGGAATAAATAACACCTTTCCTAATTTATTGGTGTTATCCGTTTCAAATTTAGTTTGAAACGTCGCCGTCTGCAGTTTCCTCAAAATATTTTCTAAAGTATTCCCCGACAAAAAGCCAGGTATAAAAACACAATGGGTTGACTCAAACTCGTCCCTGTATTTTTCGATTGAAGTGTTATCAATAAATGTTTTAGTTGCAATCATTGTAACATTATATTATTAAGGTCGGTTTTGTATATGTTGTAGAGGTGAACCGTCGCGCACAGGCGATGTTTTGTGAGCGTTATCATAGATAAAACAATAAGGTTTGCGATACAGTTAACAATTTATTTAAAGATTAGTAAATTTAGGAAGTTTTAATTATTTACAAGCAACAAAGATTAACTAACTTATTTATAATTTATGTCCATTTGGGAAATTGTTATTGTTCTGATTTTAATCCTATGGTTAGCGGCAAACATCTGCTATTCATTAGTGAACAAAAGAATGGCACATTATACTTTTCGGACCGACTTGTTCAGATGGTTGTCCGCTTTTCAGCTTTTCTCAAGGAATAACGAACCTTTCCAGTTATCTTATCGGGACATTTTAGCAGATCAATCGATTACACCCTGGGAGTTGGTGGTTCTTAATCCGCAATGGCGGTCATACCATGCTATTTGGTTCCCGGCCCGCGCTATAGATGATTGTATTAAATCGATGATGACTGACCTTGCATATATCATCAGAAAAGATCATTCAGGTTTTGGCCGGAAAAAAATAAAGGAACGGTTTATTTACCATGCACTGTTTTATTTTTTGAAGCGCTACCCACAAAATGAAAATTGTTTGGGAAGGCAGTTTAGAATTCAGGATAAAGAGAATAATGAGGTTTTTATTTCTGATTTCTGCAACGAATGAGTTTACAACTGTCACTTGCCCAAACGTTGGGGTTCACAAACCTCTTCCTGGTTATATATGTGCTGATTGATTCTTTTGAGAAGATATCTATTTACAAAGAATATTTAGCAGGGGGCTTATTTAGCTGGAACCTGTTGCGTAAAAATTCATTTTTCACTTCCAGGCCGGAGTCTTTTAGAAACTTTATTGATGTTATTTTCCCTGCCCGCCCCTGGTTTTTTCTGATTGCTTTAAGAATTGTTTGTTGCCTAAGTTTACTTGTTTTACCAATCGCATCGCCATTTTTAGTATGTTCATATGCAGGCTTATTCATTATCGGCTCACTTATGAATTTGAGAAACTTAGCTTATGGAGCAGAAACCGAGAACCGATTTTGTTTAATAATTACAGGGGCGCTTTTACTCCGGAGCCTGGCGCCAACAGATATGGTAACTTTGGCCTCGTTATGGTTTATTGCCTTGCAGGCCTGCCTTTCATATCTTACAGCCGGGGTTTCCAAACTAATGAATATTAATTGGCGTAATGGGAACGGATTTAAGCGTATTGCGACAGCTTATGAATTTACTTCAATTAAAAAGGTAAATATGTTTTTTGAAGAGCATAAAACGCTCACACGGTTGATCAATTGGCTGGTCATTGTTTTTGAATGTGCGTTTCCGATAGTGCTTTTTGCCGGGCGGGGAGTGCTTTGGTGGTTTTTGTTCGCTGGAATAATTTTACATCTTGCCATTGCCATAGGACTTAGATTAGGAAAATTCTTTTGGATATGGGTGGCGACTTATCCGGCATTGATTTATATTACACAGCGATGAACTCAAACAAGGATCAGATCAATTTTATCTTTATCCTTGGAATAACGCCCAGGACCGGAACCCACTACCTGATGAGCTTGCTGTGTCTGCACCCGGATTGTTTACAAAGCGCAATACCGGAAGATGCGCTGATCATGAAATCGAACGTATTAATGCAGTATGTCGCCCGTAATCTCTGGCAATGGGAACACATAGGCGATTTTCCGGAAATTGATGCTGATAAGCTATTGACAGAAGAGCTTGGTAAAGGATTGTTGAATTTTTTGCGACAGGTGGGAAGCAAAACCAGTGAAGCGTTGAACGCAGAACCTGGTAGCGGGGCAAAATACCTTGTAACTAAAACGCCTAATGTAAATAATCTTAAAAATTTTTTTAAACTGTTTCCAAACGAAAGGCTGCTCATTCTTGTCAGGGATGGAAGGGACCTGGCAGAGTCGAATTACCTTACATTTAAACATCCCAGAGAAGAAACAATAAGAGAATGGGCAAATGCGGCACGAAGTATTTTCAGGATGCAGGAAAAATGGAGTAAAGAGGGACGTAAATTCCTGGTTGTAAAATATGAAGATCTTTATCAGGATACAGAGCTTGAAATGAAAAAGATATTATCTTTTCTTGGGCTTGAAGGGTCAAAGTATGATTTTGATAAAGCGCTGAACGCGCCGGTCATTGGCTCTTCTGTGTTCCAGCGTAATGGTGAGGTAAATTGGCAACCAGTTACAAAAACAGAAGAGTTCAATCCGATGAGCAGAAGCGCAGGATGGTCGCGCTGGCAGCACGAACGTTTTAATTGGCTGGCCTCGAATGAACTTAAATTATTCGGGTATGAACTAATTGAATTTAAAAACAAAAAGCTTTTTATAGTTCTGAAAAATTACTTGTACGATGCTGTTTACGCAATAAAGGCATGGGGCAAAAAAATACGAAAATATACCTTGTTTGTTTGGAGAAAACTGAAGCTGCAATTTAAAAGTTATGAACCTCAATGAACATCTGCATCATCTTCTTTTTCACAATTTGTATTTTACTTTTATGGGTAACCATTGCAGGGAAAGAGCTTTATCCTTTTTCGCACTATCCCATGTATTCAGGCCCGCACGATCTGAAAAACATAGGCGTTTTCCGGATAGCAATTGAAAAAAAGGACGGAAATATAGTATGGTGGCAATCTGAGTTTTACAGGTATCCTGAATATTCAGGCAGAAAATTGCAACAACTTTGGGAGGCAAGAAACAACAACCAGCAACAGGAAGTATTTCTTCAATTGGAACGTCATCGCCTGTTGATTTCGATTTTACAAATAATGAAAAAGGAAAATATCAATGCGGATGAATATAATGCCTTTCATATTATAGAACGAACCATAAACAGCGACCTGAAACCTGTGAATAAGACTGTTGAGATTATCCCATTAAATCGTCTAAAAAGATGATACTACCTGAGTTATTTAATACAAATGCACCTGATAATAGCACCGGTATGTTCGCCAGGCTGTTTTGTGCATTATTGGCTGTATTGGTATCATTTAATTTTGTTAAGCAGTATCGCTATTTTCTGACGCAACCATTAAAGTTATACGGAAAAGGCCCTAGGCTGCTCGGTCTGCTTTTACTGCCTGCTTTAAACAGATATCAATTTCTGACCTGTGGGGCCGGTTTTATTTTGTGCTTACTGCTTGTAGTGTTAAACATGTACCCGTATATAGCAATTGCAATCGCCCTTATCTGTTATTTTCTATATTTCAGCCAGATCATTTCTTTGGCGTTTATTCAGCGTAAGGCTAACCTTATTCCTATAGTTTTATTGATCCTGTTATTTTCACCATCATTAGACAAACCATTGCATTTTCCATCTTCCACCTGGGAGCTTGTGTTAATTAAAATAGTGCTCATACAGGTTTACTTTTCCGCAGCAATTCAGAAGATACGGCACTCAGGTTTGGGGTGGCTTAATGGCCAATATTTGCAGGCCTATTTGATAGAAAATTATATTTGGACAGATAGAAATGCTGCTTTGGCAATAGCCTCCAATACCATATTCTGTGCCATATTAAGCACGTTAGTGCTAATATTTGAACTGACATTCGGGCTCGTTTTATTTCTGCCGCAGCTTACTTTTATTTACGTTGGCTTTGCGTTGCTTTTCCATCTGGGGACGCTGATAACCATGAGGATAAATTATCTGAAGTATTTGGGACCCGTTTACCTGGTATTTTTCACCGATCTGGCTTTCAGATTAAAAACAGTTATTGGATTATGACTGAGGTGATTACAAACGAGATGTTTTTCCGTAAGCTAAAGCCGGGCAAAAGATATATTCCGCTATTAATTGATGTGCAGGAGAATAAAATAAAATGGCTCGATTTTGAGCAGTACCATTTTTACGAAGGTTTTTTTCATAAATCCATCAACCTGTTTTTTGCATTGAAAAAAGAGCAGGTTGATTATGTTGTTACTGAGCTGGATATCCTGCTTGACGACCGGGTTAGCGAAGGTTGTCTTTACCCCACAGGTTTTATTTTTCATGCGGGCCGTTCGGGTTCCACGTTGCTGGTCAAGGTATTATCGCGCTCTGGGAAAAATCATATTATTAGTGAAGCCGAACCATTAAACAGCATCTGGCAATACTTTGCGGCAAACAAACTTACAGATAGTGATAAACGGAAGATATTCACAAATCTGGTTCTGACATTAGGCAGATCAGATAACAGGCATAAGAATTATTTCATCAAATTCACCTCTTTTAATATCCTGTTTTTTCAATTTATTCATCATGCGTTTCCTGATGTGGCCGCCATATTCATGCGTAGAGACATTGATGAAATACTAAAATCTTTTGGCAAAAAATTGCCAGGCTGGCTTCAGTCAGAAAATGCATCATTTTTAAAAACAATCGCGACAATCATCACTGATGATCCGCGAACCATGATCCAATGCTTTTTTGAAGAAGCCAGCAAATATTCGCCCGAAATACTTATGCCTGTTGAATATAAAAACCTTAATTCTGATCTGTTACCGATAATATTGCATCATTTTAATGTAAAAGCAAATGAAAGCCAGTTGAACCAGATGCAAAAGCAATTTTTATTCGATTCCAAGGTAGAGTTCAATCAAAAGAAATTCGACCCCAAATAGTATACTATTTTTTAACTGCTGATTTAAGCTGCTCAAATATTAACCTGAATGGCCTTAAAATAAATAAGATTGGATAAAGAATCACCGGCAAACGAAAGGTATTGATATCGATATACGAGGGAAAAAAGAAGTAAAGCAAGGAAATGGTAAGTAACCTGATCTTGTTTCTAAAATTATCCTGTAACGCCAGCGACCGTTTCATATACTCCGGATTATCAAATTGAAATTTGAGTATGCCAATTGGATATGCCAATGCTACGGCAAGGTCTTCAGCATTAAGTGGTGTTCGATAGTTATCCGGAATATCTATATTAAGCAGATCTTTAGTTATACACAATCCCTTTTTTAATTTCCTTTCAAAACCATACTTTTTTGCTGTTTCTAATATTACTGGGTCATTCAATAGATCAGGGTGTTTGGACAGCATACAGGCAATATCAATGTGGTATTTAAACTTCGTGCCCATGTCTTTAACGAAGTGATTGGATACTGTCGCCAAAAAATCATGAACAGGAGACAGGGTCGTAAATTCTCCATATTTGGTATGATATGATATAGTATGCTGTTTGAAAAAGGTATATGACGGATACCTGCCGGCGAACCTGTTTAAAAGCGCCCAGTGAATTTCAATACAGAAATTATGAGCTGGTATACGGTAAGCTATATCTCTGAAGAATGGCAGATATAACTTTAAATAGCTTCTTGGAACGGTTTCTTTTGCCTGATATCCGCATAGAATAAGATAATCTTCAATTTTTGCGATATCGTTTTTATCAGCAATAAAATCAATATCCACGCTTTCGCGCAGGGCCATGTTCTCATAATATTGAGATGTCAGCAACGGGCCTTTATAGCCGATAACAGTAACTCCAAGTTCCTTTAAATCATTGGTGATCTTTGCTGCAACCACCGCTTCCATCATGTTTTTTTTTAGCGCTATCTGGTAATCATCTTTAAGATTTGATTTAAAAGCGGCGGGGACATTCAATTTATGTTGATCGATAACATGATACACAAAAGGCCTGATGCTATGAGTTTTGACTATCTTTTTAACTAAATTCCAGTCAATTTCATTCGACGCAATAAAGTCATTGGCGTCATTAGCTGATGAAGTTGCAAAATATACCCTGCTTATCAGTAACAGAAATAATTGCTCATTTGAATAAGTATCAGCTATTTCCTTTAATGTGATCATCAGGTATAAGTTCCTTTGAAAGAGAAGCAGCTAAAACTAACAAAGTTTATGTAAACTTTCAGTTAAGAGGTTATGGAAAATAGGTCAGTACCCTTTAATGGCTTATTTATGATAGTTTTTATTCACTTTGTTTGAAAAGCTTAATTTTTTGTTTGATTATTATTAGGCATAAGGCATAATTTTTCTCAACTTTATATTAGTATAGATACAGTTCAAACCAATACATAACTTATGATTACTGTAACAGTCAACGGGCAGCGGCACGATATAGACGCAGACCCCAATATGCCCTTATTATGGGCCATCAGGGATATACTGGGCCTCACAGGCACAAAATATGGTTGCGGGGCAGCACAGTGTGGTGCCTGCACCGTACACCTCAACGGAGAATCCATACGTTCATGTTGTACTAAATTAAGCCGTGCAGCAGGTCAGCAGATCATAACCATCGAAGGGCTTTCTGCAAATAACAACCATCCTTTGCAATTAGCATGGAACGAGATGAATGTGCCGCAATGCGGTTATTGTCAATCAGGGCAATTAATGTCGGCAGCGGTGCTTTTACGGGAAAACCCCAATCCAACAGATCAGGATATCGACGATGCCATGTCTGGCAACATCTGTCGCTGCGGTACCTATCAGCGCATAAGGGCAGCTATTCACAGGGCTGCGGATTTGGCAAGGGAGGGCGCCAAGTCATGAAGAAACTGATCTTTTTGAGCATAATGCTGGCGATCACAAGTATCGTGGCATTATCTTTCAAGGCAGAACCCGCGAAGAAAAAGAACAGAGTTACGGTAGTGAAAGACAGCATAGGGTCTGTTAAGGCGTTTATGTCGGTATATAAAGTACTGATGAGCCCGCGGTGTATGAATTGCCACCCTGCGGGCGACCAACCTTTGCAAGGCGATGATAATCATATCCATACCATGAGTGTAAAAAGAGGGGTGGATGGACATGGCGTTTATTCCATGCGTTGCAGCAATTGCCACCAGGCCGAAAACGATCCCGGGGTACATTTACCTCCCGGAAACCCGAAATGGGGATTACCACCTGCAAATATGCGGATGGTGTTCCAGGGGCGAACCCCGCGTGAGTTAGCATTACAACTGCTCGACCCTAAACAGAATGGAGGACGCACCAAAGCACAACTGATCGATCACATGGCTAATGACGGCCTGGTTGGCTGGGCATGGCACCCGGGCATAGGACGTACTTTGCCACCAATGACAAGAGCTGCATTTGCTGCACAAGTGCGCTTATGGATTGCAAAAGGGGCCTATGCGCCAGGTGCGAAGGCTAAATAGGAGAGAATAAGATGATGAGCGATATATCGAGAAGACATTTTATAAAAACTACGGGTACAGCTGGAGTTGCACTTTGGCTGGGTATTTCGGCTAAGGGAAGTACGCGCAAAGTTACGGATGTTGCGACAGCAAAGAATTTTAATCCGCTGATACTTGTTGAGTCCAACGGAAATATTACCATATATAATACCAAACCCGAAATGGGGCAGGGGACTTTTCAGTCGATGCCTGCTATGATTGCTGAAGAGTTCGAGGTATCATTAGATCAAATTACGATCAAGAATACCAACGGCGAAAAAGAGTTTGGCGACAGGCAGCGTGCAGGTGGAAGTTCATCCATCAGGACGACCTATAATGATATGCGCAAAATTGGAGCAGCTGCAAAAGCTGTATTCATTTCTGCCGCAGCCAAACACTGGCAAGTAGACGAAAGCACTTGCTATGCCGAAAATAGTAAAGTAATTCACAAGCCATCAAACAAAAGCCTCACTTACGGTGAGCTGGTAGAAGAAGCGTCGAAGATTGAACTTCCCAAAGAACCAAAACTTAAAGATCCTAAGGATTTTAAGATATTAGGAAAGGTATCTAAAAGACCAGATATTCCTCTGAAAACTAGTGGTAAGGCTGTATTCGGTATCGATGTGATATTGCCGGATATGCTTTATGCAAGTGTGGAACGTTGTCCTGTTCTCGGTGGAACTTTGAAAAGCTTTGACGCAAGCGAAGCGCTAAAAATGCCCGGGGTTGAAATGGTGGTAGAGACAGAAAGGATTGTGGGTAAGTATCATTTTACCGGTGTCGCAGTTGTTGCTAATTCTTACTGGAATGCATTAGAGGGACGCAAAAAGCTGAAAATACAATGGGACACCGCCGGGCACGAAACATTCAACTCGAACGAATACGAAAACAACCTGCGCAAACTTGCCAGCCAGGAAGGGGTAATAGATAAGAATACCGGCGCTATCGATACAGTAAAGACATCACCACAAAATACAGTTGAAGCATTCTATGAAACACCGATGATCGCTCATCATACCATGGAGCCGATGAATTGTATTGCACACGTACAAGGCGATAAAGCAGAGGTTTGGACATCGACCCAGGTGCCAAGCTCTATTGTAGGGGGCGGGTCAAATGATGTACCAAAGCTTGCTGGTTTTGCCCCAGAGAATGTAAAATTACATTCCATGTTTATTGGCGGCGGTTTTGGGCGGAGACTATATCCTGACTATGTCATAGAGGCTTTAAATGTTGCCAAACAGGTCAGTAAGCCGGTGAAAGTGATTTGGTCAAGAGAAGATACCACTACACAAGGACCTTTCAGACCAATGACTTTCTCGCAACTAAGCGGCACTTTCTCTGATGACGGAAAATTAGTGGCTTTTAAACATAAAGTAATCAGCCCGTCTTATCAGGAATCTGTACGGAAGGATTTTGACAAGACCAAAGTTGATGGTACAATGGTGGAAGGCATTGGCGAACAGGATTATGAGATACCCAATATCAAAACCTCATATGTAAGGGCCGATTATCATGTTCCTGTAGCTGCTTGGAGATCAGTAACCAGCTCAACTTTGGCTTTTGCACACGAATGTTTTATTGATGAACTCGCGGTTAAGGCAGGTAAAGACCCATTGGATTTCCGTATGGAGTTGCTTTCCCAGCCCTCAGATACCAAAAGAATATTCCAGAAGCTTCGTGAATTATCCGGCTGGGATGAACCGTTACCCAAAAATAAAGGACGAGGGGTAGCACAGTGGAAGTTCTTTGCTGGTCAGTGCGCGCAGGCAGTCGAAGTAAGTTATGACCCTGCGCTAAAGACGGTGAAGATAGACAAAGTGACTGCTGTCATCGACCTGGGTGAAGTGGTTAATCCTGATAATGTGAAGAATCAAACCGAAGGTGCTGTAGTAATGGCACTTACTGCCGCTATAAAGCCGGGAATAACATTCAAGGATGGCAAAGTAGTGGAAAGTAATTTTTACGATAACCCGGTGCTGCGAATGAATGAGATGCCTGTAGTTAATGTGCATGTACTGGCTGAAGGCGGAAAAATAAAAGGTGTTGGCGAACCCGGATTACCGCCTTTTGCACCTGCTTTGGCAAATGCAATCTTTGCCGCTACAGGAAAGCGGATACGCAAAATGCCATTTGATCTGAAAATAAGTTAAAGAATAGTATAGTTTACCAAAACATATTGAAAATGGAAACTAACGCAATATCAAGAAGAAATTTCATCAGGGTTTCCGGCCTTGCCGGGACAGCACTTTGTTTAGGGTTTTATTCTTCTGCAAACGCAAAAGAAGATCAACTTATACATGCTGCGGATGCAGAAAAGTCAGGTATCCAGATGAACGCCTGGATCAATATCGGTACCGATGGCAAAGTGACCCTTACAGATCACCGCGCAGAAATGGGGCAAGGGTCCTATCAGTCTGTCCCCCAGATTATTGCAGAGGAACTGGAAGTAGATATGAAAGACATCAATATCATCTTCGCCCAGGGTGATAATAAGAAATATGGAAGCCAAATAACCGGCGGAAGCTCTACTATACGTGGTTCTTATAAAAACTTATTAAAGTTAAGTGCAACAGCACGAGAAATGCTTATTGCTGCTGCTGCTGCCAAATGGGGCGTTCCTGTATCAGAATGTTATGCAGAGTCTGGTAATGTACTTCATAAGCCATCTGGTAAGAAATTTCATTATGGTGAACTGGTTACCGACGCTTCTAAATTGGAAGCGCCTAAGGAGGTTCAGCTAAAAAAGGCTTCTGAATATAAGCTGATTCGTAAACCATTAAATCGGAGGGATACACCATTAAAAACTAACGGTGAAGCAACTTTTGGTTTAGATAAAAAACTGCCGGGAATGCTTTATGCTGCAGTTGAAAGGAGCCCGAGGCAGCGCGGCAAGATAAAAAGCTTTGATGATACTGCTGCAAAGAAGATTCCCGGTGTGCAAAAGGTGTTTAAAGTGCAGATGGCGGTTTTTAATACCAACCGCGAAGGTGTTGCCGTGATAGCAAATTCTACCTGGGCCGCAATAGAAGGAAAGAAGGCATTACGTGTGGAGTGGGATGACAGTGGTTTTGAGCATATCAACACGCCTGATATTTATAAAAAACACGAAGAATTACTGAAAACAAGCGAGGGGTTGTCTGTTAAAAAACAAGGAGATGTAGATGCAGTTTTGAAACAGAGCACTAAGACACTCGATGCGATCTATCAGACACCTTATCAATCACACGCTGCAATGGAACCTTTGAACTGCGTGGCACATTACCAGGGAGATAAGGTGGAGATATGGGGACCTATACAGGCACCCGACTGGATACAGGCAGATATTAGCGGAAGGTTAAAAATACCACAGGAAAATGTAATAGTCAATATGACTTTCCTCGGTGGTGGTTTTGGCAGAAAGGCTTTTATGGATTACCCGCATGAAGCCGTTATGATTTCAAAGGAGATCGGCAGCCCTGTGCAAGTGGTTTGGACACGCGAGGATGACATGACCCAGGGGCCTTATCGTGCCGGAGTTTCTTATCGTGGACAAGGCGCCATTGATAATGGCCAGGTTACGGCTTTAAAGTTTAAAATGGCCGGACAAAATATCGACCATTGGCAAACTGATAAACGGGGGCAAGCGAATGATAGCGCTTCCGAAGGGTTTTTGAAACCATATTTTGATAGCATCAAGAATATCAGTTTCGCTGATGTGCCCTACGAAATGCCTTTGCCCAATATGTGGTGGCGTTCGGTCTATGCTTCAACCAACGGGTTTGCCTATGAAAGCTTTATGAACGAAATGGCTGGATTAGCAGGAAAGGATCAATTGGATTTTCGCAGAGAATATTTAAAGGATGAACGTTGTCAGCGACTGATCGATAAGATGGAAGAAGTATCGGGTTGGAAAAATCGTGGCAAAAACGAAGGATATGGTGTAGCAATCACGGAATGCTTTAGCAGTACTGTAGGCCAGGTGGTAAAAGTTTCCAGAAAAAGCAACGGGGGGATTAAGATTGATCATGTGTGGGCGGTGATGGATTGCGGCTGGTATGTTAACCCTGATATTATTAAAGCACAAGTAGAAGGCTCAGTGGTGATGGCCTTAGGTGCAGCCACTACGCATGAGATCACCTTTAAAGATGGTTTGACCGAACAGAGAAATTTCTACGCTTACCAGATGCCGCGAATGAACGATGCGCCTGTAGTAGATGTATATGTAATGGACAATAATGAAGATGCAGGCGGTGTTGGTGAGCCGGGCTTACCACCGTTTACCCCGGCACTTACTGAGGCCATTTTTGACCTGACAGGTAAGCGCATCCGGAAGCTGCCATTTAATATGAATGCGGTTTAGCTTATTTCGTTTTTTATCGTGAACTTGTGCTTCATCAAGCTATAAAAACTGAATGAACATAAAATTCTTTTGTCCGCGCTGGGGTAGCACTGGATTATCATGGGACGACTTTTTGTCTAAAGTTAAAGATGCCGGTTATGACGGCATCGAATATGGCATTGCCAACAGCACGCCCGCAAGTGAGCTCGAAATGGTGTGCAGAAAAGCAGAACAAGCGGGCTTGCTGGTCATTGCTCAGCACTATGAGACGAGTGATCTCGATATTGATGCTCATACTGATAATTTCGCTGCATGGTTTCGGAAAATAGAACCATTTAACTGGATAAAGGTCAATTCACAAACGGGGAAGGACTTTTTTACCTTCGAACAAAATAAAAAACTGATCGATGTGGCGGCGGCTTATGCCGATAGGACCGGTATACCGGTATACCATGAAACGCACAGGGCAAAGTTTACTTTTGCTGCTCACATCACTAAAGAATACCTGCAAAGGATACCCAATTTAAAATTGACCCTGGATATATCGCATTGGGTAAATGTGGCTGAATCTTTTCTTGAAAATCAACCCGAAGCAGTTGAGCTGGCTTTGGAAAGAGCCGGACATTTGCATGCCCGTGTAGGATACACAGAAGGCCCCCAGGTAGCAGACCCCCGCGCACCGGAATGGCAGGAAGCGCTGAACCATCATTTGCAATGGTGGGATAAAGTTGTTCATAGGATTAGCAACCAGACAGGTGATAATTTGGTGACGATATCACCCGAATTCGGGCCGCATCCCTACATGGTTCACTTACCCGGAACGAATACGCCTATTGCCAATCAATGGGATATAAATGTATTTATGATGCAATTACTAAAGGAACGCTATTCCTGAAAAAATCAAGGTTTATATTACCGTTGTTTTTAGCTGTTAACCTGTTAATTATTTCATTTTCAAATACTTGAATTTGCGAAAATGTAACTTTCTTGTAACTCCCTCACGTATAAGGGATTGTGAAAGATTTGCATCCGAAATTAATTGTCCAGAAACTCAAGGAGTCGTTCAGAGCGGTTTTTGGAGGGGATGCTACGAATGAACAATTCATAGAGGTTTTTATAACGATCTTATTCTTCTCCCTGCTTATAGTCTCATTTTTCGTCTTCAATCGATATTGAAAGATTATCTTTAATGAAATTTTCTATCTCCTTCTGTTTCAATAACCTTTCTTTTAAAGATTATAATTATCTTTAAACCATCATTACTTCCTATGTAGGCCAATTGAGGGGATAGGTATTCCCGGGCATTTTTTTAACCGGCAGTAGCAGAATAACACTTGTTTCGGATAGCAAAGGCTTTCCGGATGGAATTTTAGTCGAAGCAAATGGATAAACTTATACTTGGATCATACAAAATATCACCAAAAAGCAAAGTCGTCCGGAAAGAAAACCGAACGGCAACTGCTTATAAGAGTGGGGGTAAACGTACGTGGGCAAAGATTTTTGAAGTGATATTGATCTTTGCATCGTTAATGGTATCTGCCACACATGTTTTTGCGCAGTCAGACCCTACCTTGTCCAATCTTACAATTAGTCCTGGATCACTGAATGAAACTTTTGTCAGTACTACAACCAGCTACACGGCTAATGTAACTTATTCGACCCTTAACATTACAGTTACACCAACTACTACTGATCCCAATGCGTCAGTAACAGTAAACGGGACCACCGTGCCAAGCGGGAACCCATCAGGTAATATAAGTTTAAGTGTTGGTACGAATACGATCACTGTAATTGGAACATCCCAGGACCTGTCGGCTACTGATACGTACACCATTACCGTAACACGGGCAGCCCCATCTACAGATGCTTCTTTATCCAACCTGACGACCAGCGCAGGAGGATTGACACCCGGCTTTACAAGCGGCAACCTGACGTATGCAGCCAGTGTAAGTAATGTGACGACGAGCATTACGGTCACTCCGACAACGACGGATGTGAATGCAAGCGTGACGGTGAACGGCTCACCGGCAACAAGCGGGG